>CAVPGE010000015.1:0-84590 GCA_963703885.1 uncultured Nitrososphaerales archaeon | reverse complement strand
GATGACCAAGATCATGGTCATTTCCAAAGTAGGTTCCTTCTTCTGGAAAGATGGCTTCTATTGCATCTCCAGACCCAGGCGGTATGGAAATTTCATAAATCTTTGAATTAGATGTATGATTTTCACTGAAATTGGAACTAGAATTACTAATTGAATTTTCATTAATCAACCCTCCAGCAAAATTGAATGCGATATAACCTCTGGGACGGCATTGATAACATGCCACCTTGTCAGTTCTCCTGGCTCGACCTTGAATATTTGGGCATTCACGTTGAGTGAAATCTTGCTCTGATCACCAAAGAAGGGGATATACTTGTAAGCCATACCATTAGTCAGTATCAAATCTGGTTTATTTTCGATGAATTTATTAAAATCAAATGAGCCTATTTTACCCTCAGTCCCTTTGAAGAATCCCTTATCGGCAGAGTTATAGATTTCACTAAATATAATATGAAATTCCTTTGCAGTTTTTTCATTCTTTGGGTGTACTACAATGCCACCATACATCCCACTGGCAACGTGTTCCCATATACCATTTAGGTTGTCACCATCAGAATAATACATAAAAACACCTGGATAATCAGTCTTTTATTCTCAATGTCTTATTCTCACCAGGTTCTATACTACCTGATCTCGCTTGACTTGCGCCATACGCCCCATGAAGGTCAAGGCTATGAAGAGCATCTGCTTGATTTACAAGTGTGATTTCCAATACATCTCCTTGGTTAATAGAAATCCATGGACCAGGTACTGTACCATTAAAGGTCATTGCTTGGTACATAACTCCTCCTGGCTTGAGTTGATTATCGGGAGATACATTGATTATTGAATCGCGAGCAAACAATACAACTCGCTTTACTTCTCCATTTGAAATCTCAGTAAGGGAATTTTGGGTTCCGGATTGTGCTGTAGATAGTAGAGCGGTACTTGGTTTCATGAAGTCAATTATAAGACACAAGCAAATGCATGCAACAATTATGAAGTGAATAATTTTCATTCGAGTCAAGACTGATAATACAAATTGGATAGCGTCAAACGTAAATCTTTCTAAAGATAATTATTAAATTCACTCTGAAGTTATTTTGGATAGTGATCTATCAGGCACAACTGATACTTTCAGACAAAATTGGATAGCTGCCAATAAGTTGGGACAACCAACTTTAATGTAACTAATGATAGAGACCATTGCCGTCTTCTAATTTTCTAAACCCAGACGAGTACGTTATTCAAAAAAAATTTGCTAATTTTATATTTTTTTGACACACCAGTTCTTGAACAAAAATAATAGGTGATCTATAAGTCTAGTTTGAGTATTATTGAGTGTATGGAAACAAGTGAATATGTAATCCTGTTAGGTTGTATATCGATCCGGTCCCAACAAATTTTAGACTTGCCGTAGTATTATTTTTCCAGCCCGAGTTGACTAAAGTCGCACCCGCTAGGTCTCCTCCACCACCAACAAGGACCATTTTTTGTGTCGTTCCATTTGACGAGTCATTCAACTCTCTAAGCGTCACCGCAATCTCCTGACTCCCCACAGGCGAAACTGAACTGACTGTTACTCCTTGTACTGAAGTCATTACATGATACGAGGGCTCGCAGTAGTGAGGAGGCATACTTTGTCCCATATGACACATTTCACGTACTGCACCCGGTGAGTTGTCCATACCTTCCATCATCATGTTGCCCATTTGACCCATTTGACCGCCACCCATGCCAGTCATATTAGACATCTTTTGACCCATGTTGCCCATTTGACCCATTTGACCGCCACCCATGCCAGTCATATTAGACATCTTTTGACCCATTTGACCGCCACCCATGCCAGTCATATTAGACATCTTTTGACCCATTTGACCGCCACCCATGTTGCCCATTTGACCCATTTGACCGCCACCCATGCCAGTCATATTAGACATCTTTTGAGCAAATACCTGTTGATATGAAGTAAATCCTGTAAATATTGCTGCTAGAATTCCCACCAGCACTATAATCATTCCTAACTTGTCTAATTTATTTGAATTCATAATATCCATATTAAATAAGCCAAAATATATTCTTCGTGGATGCAAGGAATGGCACCAACCGAATGCATCTACTACATTCGTCGAATGTATCAATGAATTTAATATCTGGGGAGGTCTTGTGTTGGCATTTTGAGTTGATTGGTATAATTCCCCTTTTCCCAAGTCCAGGCGAATCCTGAATTGCTTGAACAACTTTGAATGGTAGGATAATTATTGCATACTCGAATGATATAGTCTTTCCCTCCCTAAGAAGTATCTCATTTTGAGTAACCATTTCTATCCACGCATGGTAACCCAATTAATATCAAGCTCTTGAAGAACCATTCAACCATCTTACGGCCCCCTTTCCCATTCCTCCTATTCCGAAGTGACCCAAAAAGGGTTCGCTGTGATAATAGTTACCGGTGCCTTGTCACGAATCTTAGCCTCACGCAGAGCTCTGTCTATATTAAAGGCAATTTCATACTCAGCCCCAAACCAGCTCGCATATTGAGTTGAGCCCAAAACAACAGGTCCTGGGTTATTTAGAAATTCCTTCCAGGATTTTCTTGCATCTATGGCGTGCGTTAGCGAACACATAGATTCAGTATACCCTTTATCAGGCCCCATGCCAGGAACTTCATCCCAATCAAAGTGCGGTCCTGTAGCAATAACAAGATAGTCATAGTCGAAATCTCTAGAGGTGGTACATGCTTTATTTTCTTTGGGATTTATCTGGTCAACACGGGCCGAGATAAATTCTATATTTTTCGATTGCAAAGATTTTTAGGTTAAAGGTAATTTGTTCTGAGCGTCGCCATCCTGGAACCAGCCAAATTAAAGAAGGAATAAAAACTAACTCCTCCTGTCGTAGCTATCACTCGAACATTCACTTTATCTCTTAGTTTTCTTTTAATTTCAAAGGCCGCTGTTAAGCCAGCAAAGCTCCCACCAATAACTAAAACTGAAGGATTTAACAAGTTCTTTGTAGTAAGTAGACAGCGTTATAGTCATTTCTTTGTTTCGTCAAATTGCTTAACATCAGTCTAAAATCATTTGAAGATATATTGGAAAACTGGCTAGCTGAGGACTATATTGTTACCATTGACAAGGTGTTGCGATATCGGGACAAATATAACAGCCAGTAAAAGACACCAATCGCCTAAATGATGATGTTTTATGTTTGAAAATGAATCACATGAGTAGTAATAACAACAACGGATTCGGCAATACAAGATGGAATGGAACTTAACTTTTTATTAAAAACTGGGCGCCAGCATTATAGTGGGCCTAATTATTCTCAAATATATTACTATGACATATCTGAAATAGAGCCTACTAGAAAATGTGAATGGACTAGTCAACATTTCAGAAACCCATCATCATTATATTTATGCAACAGAACCAAATAAGGGGTGCAAATGCTATAGGTTATGATCCCTTAAGTGCAAGTAAGAAATTAATTTCGGTACTCGAAAGACGAATTAAGTCTGAGCATGGCAAGAAATCTAAATCTAGACAACGATCGAGTATAAGACATCCAATGATATAATATTTTCCGGAATAAACTGTAGCGGTATTATTACTTTACCTAAATTAGGAATTATAAGTAGGTACTATGGATTCATAAGTAGGTACCTATGAAATTCGATAACTTCTTTTCCCTTCTCGAAAGAACAGAAAAGAAATGAAATTTTGAATTGAAGACGCTATTTCACTATCAGAACAGGGACAGAGGCGTGTCTTGCAACAGAATGCGATACACTCCCGAGCATAAATTCCTTTACGCCACCTAATCCCCTACTTCCAACAATAACAAGATCCACGCCTATTGATTCTGATAAATCCAGGATTACCTTAGAGGGGTGTCCTTTTTTGATTATTCTCTCTATATCATCAATATTGTCACCGAGATTGAATTTTTTGGGAATTCTCATGACTATCTCATCAAGGAATCTTTGAGCTTCTTCTTCATGGTATTTCTCCAAATCTGAAATTCCAACAAAATGCGAGCGGCCTTTGGAATTTCGATCACATACACTAAATATATTTTGGCACCAGACAGTTTTGATAGCCGTATGGCATATTCAAAGGTCAGATCCGAACTCTCAGATTGGTCAATTCCAACCAATATCTTTGAAAAAGGTGATATCTTATCGACGTGATTCATGATACATATATGAAATAATCTATATTAGTTATATCTTATGACTGCCTTCATTACGGTAACATAACTAATTGTATGCCACTACAAAAAACTTATCCAGTACTGACTATACAAATAATTTAGAACTAGAAAATTATATGTGGAAAAAGCAATATGATTCGATTCGCCGTGTCCTTATGCAACAGAATGGGTTAAAATAATTGGTGGTTACATTCAGTTGGGTTTGCAAAATAGGATAGACTACATCGTCAATAAATTAAAAACATCTTAGATGGATGATATCTCGAATCAAAGTTAAATACCATTTATGGAACTGATAATAAATCATGGCCAATACAATAAACCGAACCTTCGTCTTAAGTGTGAATTATTCCTCTCTTATTTCTTTTAGATATGGCTTATCGCATGTTTTACTGCAAGCAATAACATATTTGTCTAAACATGACCGAGTTCTGACTACGACCGAGACGAAGCCTCTGTTAACTTAAGGAGTCAAAAGCTGATACTGTGAATGTCCTTTTCTAGGATACGTCTATCTCACATAGAAATAGAATATCCACATTCTGTATTATGTTGACTCATTGTTATTACTCATGTTAGCCATTGACGATGACATTGACGTATTGTCGCTTCCATGTTTAGTATTAGTGTTCTGTGCGAGTTGTAAATTGAATGCAGTTTGCAAGTGGGTTGTATCTGACCATGCACGATATTCATGACACTTGATGAAGCTGATTTATTTTGGACTGATATTTTGAGCTGTTCTAGTCCCTTAACCACCCCCTGTATTGCAGATGTAGCATTTGATTTTTCCTTCAATTCTGCATTGAATCTATCAGTTGCGATGTCGGTTAATGCACTTGCGCGTTGATATGCGGCCAAGTTCTTGATGTCTTGCTCAGAACTAGAATTACTTCTCATGCTATCCATTGAATAATTTTGATTTATGTTCATTGAAGACATACCCATCTTTATATTACTCGCATTGACGGCGCCATCTTTCATGAAGGCCGCGCTATATTCATCTAAAATTTTGTTTATATCATTGGCAAAAGCCAGTGCCTGAATGGTTGCGTTGTTCAGCTGATCCTTATCAATTCTAACTATTACGGCTTCAGCCAAAACATCATCAAGAGTGGTAAGATTAGCATCGACATTTTGAGTGGTGATATTCTGGAGAGAGTCTAACATCTGTAAAAGCTCAGTAGAAATTCTTTCGTTTCGTTCTTTCAGTTCTTTAGTTGTGTCATTCGTAACATTTTCTGCAAGTAAACCTATAGAAATCGAGGTTTTACACGAATATAACCCAGATAGGGCAATCGACTCTGAACATGGAGAACCTTACCATGCTACTTTGGCAAATAACATGACGGTTGCTATTTCAACCATGACCATGTTTACAGACACACCTGTGAGGGTCACTGACTCACCAATTAGCACTGGCTCATTATCCTTTACTGGAAGCGCCATACTATTCCACAAGACCAGTGGTGAGCCATTCACGGTCACTTATACCGTCGACGCAGTTGCCAAGCAGCTGAATCAATGAAGACATTGAGCATTCTTAATAATTCCGCAAAGAATATTATTTATTTAGTGTTCTGTCAAATAGTATTGGCAATATTTTTATTCTAAACAGTTAAAGTCGAAATTCATTGCAAAAATATAAAGTATTTATTGACGCAAGCATCAATGTACTAGTTGGGAAGGCAAGCCCACAAACCACAAATTAAGTCCGTAATATCTATGCCTTAAGTGGTTTTGGGGCAACTAGAATTGTTCATGCATTGGTATTAGAAATGCCGTATTGTGCTCCACAAATTGAATTGGCCATCCAATAGAGCCTGATACTTGGTTATTTGATATTACGCTACAGCTGTTGGATAAAATTCCAAAAGTCAAATCTTGATGACAATTGTTAGTGTTTATGACAATACCTGTAACCGTATTAAAGATAAAGATGTACATATACTTATAGTGATTTGCCTAAGTTTAAATCTTTTAAAAAGTAACCAGGGCAGGTAATCCTTTTGAGTCCATGAACTATTCGCATGAACATAAAAACGCGAATAAGTGCAGCAGAGATGATTAAAATTATTTTTTTCTAGATATCTCCAAAGTGCAAAAAAATATTTTGTGCAGGTAAATGCCAATAGTGATTGATGTTCGAATTCAAGTGTACAAGTTGAAAAGTTGTTAATTCAAAACCAGGACTATTGCTATTATAGGTATAGTTATAAGATAAACATTTTAGTTTGAGTCAGTGTTATTAAATTAGATTGCATGAAGCCAGAATATATTGCATCGGTTATAATAGGCGCTATTGCGATAATTTTAGTTATTTATTTTGTCAACCAAGAAACCAACAAAGTTCCATACCGTTTGAGTGTTGATGCTACGAAAGATAGTACTGACATGGCAGGTACCTATTATAGAGTGAGAATTACCAACATTGGACTTAATCCAGTTACCCATATTTCTGTGAACCTCGGCTCAAATGATACCCAACATCTAACCCGATTAGATCCAGGTCAGGAATATTTTTTCTATCCCTCTACGCAAACCAACGCCTTAGGAGTCAAAATTTTTGCAGATAATGGTATCAATTTTACATCCGATTATCGTAGTCCACTCAAAGGTATTGGTCTGCCGGGAAGCGGAAGATAAATATCACAATATTTCTCCACAGGATGTCAAGTTCAAAATTGAGCAAATAGATTAGCTACTCAGTTCACTTACTAATTCATTTAATGTATAAAGGAGTAATAAGAAATTTCATCATCTCATAATCTGTTACTTATTTGTCACATTAAGATAATAGTGATTTCAAGCATACCAGCTTGAAGAATTAAATATTGAAATTTTGAGCTCAATTAGTATTATAGTCATTGTATAGAGAATTGAATCAAGTTTTTTAGCCAAAAACCGAACCATCAATATAAAATAAAGTGGCTACTATGAAGTGTAACTTAGTTACGCTAGTCTTTAATACCTAATACAAACGAAATGTAATAATGAAAGGAAATAATTCGAGAAATGTTTCGCTGCTTCTTGCTTCGTTAGTCGTAGGAATAGGAATGGTTACATCTGCAACCATTGCAACTGCGGCTCCGTATGCTGGAGGCTGGAAAGATCACAAAGGATGGACTTTCGGTCCAATTACAAGTATTCAGAATGACAATAGTGGTAAGCCCTCGTGGGTTTTGTCGGGACACTGGGTTACTAACTTAATTAATAGCACGAAAGATAGTTTCAATCAGACAAATCCAGCAAAATTTGATGTATGGATCAACATGGTAATGGTGAATGGATCAGCCATGCATAAACATAGGATATCTAACTTTTCCTTAAGCAATGAACAGACTGATGGTAAGACGGCAACGTATCAAGGTAAAGTTACCATAACCATGAAAGATGGCCCTGTGGCAAATGTTCCTGTTGAAATAAAGGTAATGGATAATCACGTGGTAACTATCTCTTTAGATTCTGCAATGACTAAAAATCACTTTGGAAATACACCGATTTATGGCACAGTCTTGGATATAAAGGATATGAAGCATATGTCCTATTCAAGAGAAGGCAAGAATATGACCATGCAGTGATTCAACCAATTGAATCAAATTGGCCTGACCTTTGGCATATTTGCCAAGGAATAATCCTTTTTTCTTTATAATAAAAAAACAGCAAATGAACTACATCTAAATTCACATTTTAATTATCGTGCCAGACAGGTTTATGCCACAGAATTCATTATGAAAAGATACATTCAAGTACTTGTAGCTAAATTATTGGATCGTATTGGTTTATTTAAAAATTGAAATAGATTGAAGAATCAATATTTCTCCATAATCAAAAATTTTTAATGTGGGTAATCAAGTAGGAAGTGGCGATTAGCAATAATTTGTAACGTTTGCCATCTTGTCACTGTCTCATTTTTTCTGGTTCATCATAAGTGAAAAAATTCATTATAATTAGGAATTTCTAATGATATTTTCCACCTTGTTTGAATCGCGAGTTGTAACAACGTCCTAGCGATTATCGTAAATGTCGATTTAACATGAAATGAAAATAGGCAAATTCGCTAAGTTAAAATAACATTGTGACAATTATAATTCTAGGTTAAAAAGTCTAAATCAATTGAACGAACATCACAGTATGTCTGGTGACGATAACCGAGATACGAAAGTTAGGCCTTATGGCGGCACTATAGATAAAATTAACAGGTGTGAAACGATAGATGAAGGAACATCCGCATTTATGCAGTGGCTGAATTCTGAAGACAAAAAGTCCATCAATTCTGGAAATCCATTAATTCTCTTGAAATTTGTTAATGACAAACATACCATAATCCATGACTCGTTATTAGGAGTAAAGATCGATGTCGAATCAAATGATGGAATTCCATTTTGTAATCACTGCAAATCCGATGACTGTGCACATGTAGGATTTACAATATGCCTTGAGCAAATGTACGGCCATCGTCGAGGCGGCAATGATGAAACTGTGGATGACATATTAGAGGGCTAGCTTATTAATCTCAAAGTATAAAGGAAATCAATTCATTAATTATAGGATTTAGAATCAAGTTTGATCAGAATTATTATTTGATATGTGTTATCGAGATAAGATGAGGGTACACAGTAAAGACTTAGTTAGAAAAGTCGTCGGATCAGATATGAGATCGGAGCATAGCTTAAGGTAAGCCTAAAGCAATAATTGACCCCCCTATCTGGGTACCATTCGAGTTTCTTATTTTGCTAGTAGGAACAAACAATTTTCCATCAGCTACAGAGGGGCCAACAGGACCGATTGAGGCATTTACATTTTTTCTCCAAATCTCCTCACCGTTGTTTTTATCCAACGCAAGGATGACTCCTGTTCTTGTCTTTCCATCAAATGGTATGAAGCCGGCAAATAGAATCGAATCAGTAACTAAAGGAGATACTCTAGTAGGATATTCAAAATTACGTTGCCATTTGAGTTTCCCTGTTATTATATCTAATGCGCTTATGCTACCATTTCTTAGGCCTTGTTCAATCGTGTCAGGCGGTGCTATTTTATGACCACTTAAACCATCTGTAAAATAGTTTAATCCTCTGTTAGTGGCAGATATGTAAAGAGTGTTGTCATCCACTGCATGATAGCTGAATATCCCATACGACCATATCATACCACTTCCGTTTGGAGAAGGTATGGATTCGGTATTGTAGTCTTTTCCTAATGTTGTCCACCATATCTCTTTACCGGTAGCGGCATCCATTGCCATAACGTTACCCTTCTTGTCGTGACCAATCACAATTTTTAACTTCGTACCATTAGGGAGAAGTATTTTGCTGAGACTACTTCCCCATGACGTGTCCCAATCATGGGTATCTGGCAGTCCCACATGTAGTTCGGTACCATAAGCAATAAATGGAGTAGCCCAAATTATTTTGCCATTTGTAATATTGATGCACAACATATTATTTGAGTAAAAATTAGGAGACTGTCGTGTGGTTGCATTAAAGTTCGGAGAGGCACTACCCAATGGGATATACAATAATCCGGTTTCAGGATCAAATGATCCCCCAGACCATGCTGTTGCCCCTCCATTTGGAGGTGTTTTTCCCTTATCTACCCAATCCCCAGTAGTAGTATCAAGATTCCAAATAATGTCACCATTAGTCTTGTTTAGGGCAGTAATGTTCCCTTTTACATATCCCAGACCTGGTGGAAGTCCACTACCACCAGAACCTGCAATAACGTAATCATGCCAGACTATAGGAGACGAATCTATGCTGTAGCCTAGGGTGGAATTTCCTAACGGTTTAGATACCCATATTCTCATTCCATCGGTGGAGTTTATCGCCATAATAGTAGAGTTAGTGCTAGTGCTAGAAAATATCGTCCCGTTGTCAAGCGCCAAACCCATTGTTGGCCCGTTCCCTCCTTTATATTTCCAAATAACTTTACCGGTATCTGTATTAAATGATATCACGTTGCCAACATGATCTTGAACATAACCAATACCATCTTTCACAATTGGAGGCTCTTGTATCTCAAAATCGTTAAAAAGAATCCACTTAACTTGCAAAGTGTGAATGTTATCCATTGTTATGATATTTTGCTTACTGTATCGGCTACCGTATAAATCATGGTTAATGTAGATCCAGTTGTTTATATTTTCCGTTTCGTTTCCTATTTCAGTAAGTTCTCTATCTAAAAGTGGATCACTGACTTTACTGTCATTTGATCCAGCCTCAATAAAGTTTAATAGTCCGAGACAAAACCAGAAAGCAAGAAAAATCATAATTAAAAAATTAATTTTTATTATGTTACTTGTGTTTTTTATGGATTTCAACGAGATAATAAGAAAGCCACACTATATTGATATTTTGATGTCTCATGATAATGAATGTGCGAATTTGCTATTTTATTTATGCCGCAGTCTATTACATCACATGTTGGTTTAATCAAGCCATAATACAGGCGACCACTAGTATCAAATTCTCGAGATAATAATTCCACTCCTGTTTGCATCAAAAATATATAGACTTGCAAGATGTTAATTTGTATCAAAAATATCATAATATATTTTCATTTCAATTTAAAAAGATACTATCTTAGAGTTAAAATTTATTATTATAAATTAAAATAAGGTCAACTTATCTTTTTTAGCTGATTGTAAGTTAGGTGTTTTCGATGAAATTAATGCGATTCTTCTAACCTTAGACTTAAGCCTCGGTTAATCATATAATTTGGTCTGTTAACATTCATTGATAGTTGGATCTATGATAAATTAAATTGAATACTTCTTTATTATAAAAATCCCATTTTTTTATTTATCATAAACAAGTTCTAAAAGTTTATTCCTTTTTATTCTACTTTTGATACTTTTATAACTTATCTCCTAAATTCTTAACTTTATGAAGTATTCCATATCTTCGTGTTGCCCATTCTCCACCTTTTTGAGCGTTATTCAAAAAATCCCATATTAATACCCCAAACCAGAAATCGATGGGAATCAAAAGCTGTATTTAATTGTGGAGCCATTTTAGATGACAAAATTCATTTATTTTATCGTGCAATTGGAGAATATCAAAAATATGTTTCTAGTATCGGATACGCTTGTAGCAATGATGGCTACTCATTTGAAAGGCAAAAAAATATTGCCATTCCAACTACCGAGAACTATGAAAAATACGGGATGGAAGACCCCAGAATTACGAAAATACAGAATAAAATAATAATAACATATGTTGTTCTCACCGATTATGTAACTAAACAGCCAAAAGTGAGTTCTGCGCTAGCTATAACTCCTGACTATGTTAATTTTAAGAAATTGGGAATATTAACTGACTACGTTGAAGAAAATAAGGATGTTGTATTTTTTGCGGAAAAACTGAACTCAAATAATCGGGATGGTGGATCTTTTTTTTCGTTACACCGTCCAAGTAAGTGGGTAGGCCGTATTTACGGTACTAATAAACCCAGTATTTGGATCGGCGAAGGTAATTCACTAAATGTAATATCTAAATTTTCTTTATTGATGAAACCAGAGCAAGATTGGGAAAGTTTGAAAATAGGAGTAGGTCCTCCGCCAATTAAAACTAGTAAAGGTTGGTTAATAATATACCATGGAGTAGATAACAACCGGGTTTATAGAATTGGAGCTGCTTTGTTAGATTTACAAGATCCTAAAAAAATTTTAGCCAGAACAAAGGATCCAATTTTTGAACCAACTGAAGCATATGAGAGATTTGGAGACGTCAATAATGTCGTTTTTCCTACAGGACTAGCTGTGATAGATAGGAAAATATTCATGTATTATGGAGCCGGAGACAAAGTGTGTTGCTTAGCTATCGCCGATACGGATCAGTTAATTGAACACGTACTAACTAATAGTTTGGCTAGCAATACATCGAATTGATACTGATAGACAAATTGATATTATGACTAATGTCAATCAAATTTCTATATATATTTCCACAAGCAATGATACTTGATACTTTACTTTTAAAAGAACTCTTGTTAATCCTGACTGTTTATGAAAGGATTTCTAAATGTACCCATGTATAGAAGGACTGCAAATTACTGTTGGGATAGTTTCCGGTATATGTCCCGAAGTGATTTCCAAAGATGCTAATTGTAATTAAAATCTGTGGCACAGTTTAAAATTGTCATAATTTTAGTCACGTCTAACTTAAGACCTTTTGTACATATTCAGGAGCCTTTCTCGGTCGAGTTAAACTTAGAAAAGGTACTAATTGTCAAATCTAAAAGAGCAAGATAGAGAAATTTTTACATGATATTTAATCATTATCGTTATTAGTCATATTCCATCATCTAGATTGCCAATTCGCTTCGGATTGAGCATAGTAGCAGGTGTGGGTTATGTATTCCCATTCCCGCGTCTGCTATTATTATCTTGTCATTTTGCTGATGAGTTCATGAGGGGTCATAACCGCGTACGATAAATCGTTTGTCAGAATATTAAGAATTGAATATCATATGGGAGAGTAATTACTCCACATCCAAGAAGACAGCTAGTAGTATATTATAAGTTATTTAAAAATCACATCAAATAATTAATTTCGATAAATAGTTACTATCAATATAACTTCAAATTAATCCCTTTTTGATTTAGAGAATATTTTGATCACATGGTTAATCCCAATTTTTCATCATAAACAACAAAAGCATAAACATTTTTTCCCAAAAAATTTTTCTATTGATTCAATTAGCGAAATACATCTTATTAATGACAACTTACTAAAGACTGAAGACTGGAGATTTGCAAGAATTTGGAAATCACTGCGTTGAAATTAACAATCCTAGTCAAAGAAATATTAGTCATTTAATTACTAAAACAGGACAATGAGAATGTGTCACTACTGCGGAAGCTACACTTCCGAGTAAGAGCTTTTTAATGCCGGTTTTTCCTTTGCTTCCTACAATTATTAAATCAACTTTTTCTCTTTCAGCATATTCAATTATCGTCCTTTCTATCGAAGTAGATCGTTCTATAATTATCGAATTAATTGACTTTATTTGTTTATATTTTGATTTAATCATTTCGTGTATATTCTCATTTGCAATTTTTTCGCTGTCAAGCTCTTCAGTACTGTATGTAGGCGCGGTAATAAAGGTAGAAGTTGTCTGTTTAAGTGACGTACCTATTATCGTCAAGAGAGTTAGGTCTGTGTTGTATTTCTCTGCTATGGAAACCGCATAATCTACCGCTCGTAAGGAAGATTCGGATCCATCCAAACCTATCAATATTTTTGAAAAAATACTACTCATGAAAAAAAATAATCATGGATCTATTTTATCTTTGTTAATGATTACAAAATAAATGACTGTCCGACATATGTAAATTATAATCTCAAGAAAAAAGAATTCAATTAAGTTGCGAATGTTTATACTGATAGGAAGGACCTAGAATCTTAAGATTGGTATAAAAAGGAAAAAGCCGCTACTTACTATAATTATTAGTTATTTAATTCTGCAAATAAAGTAACATTTATAAGCATTAGGACACCGGCGTATTGCTAATCCTTTTTGTTAGTTTGAAGAATATTCTAGAATCTACTCAATCAAACCTATTATGTAGTGAAATTCAATAAAATTTAAACCAGTCGATAATGACAAAGATATTTTTCTATTTAAATCTTTGGTCCTGATTTAGAGATATACTATCGATGTTAAAGTAATGGTCTTATTACACTTTACATGAATAAATCTTTTGTATTTAAGACCAAATCAGGACGCATTTCGATAGGGCTTATATCCTATCATTAGTGCAAATTCTAACCATCTCCAATAGCAATCTACGTTTGTAAATCCTATATGTTTAAACCACTCGATTTGTTTATCGACATTCGTCAATCTTGTTTCATGCTCTTTGCATCGCAGTCTTTTCCCCATCGCTCTCCTAAATTGCATTCGTAATTTGTATGAATCTGATGCAACATGATCAAGATTGCAAAAAACTCCTCCTGGTCTAAGGATAGTAAATACTTCACTATAGAGATTTTTTTTTCTTGCATCTGTCAAATGATGTATTGCTAAGCTAGATACGACCACATCAAACCTACCCAATTTTAACGGTAATGTTTTATTCATGTCATGTTGGAATATTATTACTGAGCTATCTTCATTCAATTCAGATCTCAGCTTATTAAGCATATAAGGCGAAAAATCTAATGCAACGAATCTTGAATTTGGAATTTTGTTTTTAATTATCTTTATAAG
This sequence comes from uncultured Nitrososphaerales archaeon, assembly GCA_963703885.1. Lineage (GTDB taxonomy): Archaea > Thermoproteota > Nitrososphaeria > Nitrososphaerales > Nitrososphaeraceae > TA-21. Next base: position 70,184 of record CAVPGE010000015.1, on the reverse strand, counting down.
TCTCCCATCACCGGTACCCAAATCAAGAACAGTTTTAGCATTATCAGGAATAAAATCTATCAAGGTCGATTCTCCTTCAGTTCTATGCGGTATCTTATCTATGCGCTGGAGATAATCTTGGGCGCGTTTAGAAGTAAGCCACCTACTGGGGTCATTATCAATAGATTCGAAATGCATCACCATGATCAAATAAAATCTGTTAATTGTATATATTTGAAAGCCTTATGAGAATTTAAATCAGTAGTCTAATTCATTCTATAAACTCCCTACAAATATCTCTAAACCGGCAAAATAATTCGTTCCTTTATGACTAGTAATTGTAATCAAATTTCTATGTGAAATTCAATTTATGGAAATTCAACCCTTCTTATCATCAGTATGTTCAAAAATCAGTTATAAAATTCAATATAACGTATAATAATGAACTATTTCTTCATGAATAGGGAAAACCAATCGACATCATGAACGTACAATAGATATTTTTGATTTGAATCAGCTCCTTCTCAAGTATTCAATTTCAAATAACTCATTTTACTACGAAAACTGGACAAGGTGAATATGTTACAACACCAGCTGCAATACTCCCTAGTAATAATTTTTTAAAACCTGTTTTACCAGTAGAACCTATTACAATGATATCCACTTTCTTGTTTTCTGCATATTCAAGTATTCCACCAACTATTGAAACTGGTGTTGTAATAATTTCGGCATCTATCTTAAGTGAGGCATTAATACTCTCCCCCCTCTTATTTCTAATTTCGTCAAACCATCGTTCGGAGTCTTCCTGGTATTTCTTTAGATAGCCAGCAGGAACCAGTCCAAAAATTCCTGAAGAGTCCCCGTGTTTAATTTCTGAAGGAACAACTGATAACAAAATCACATTCGCATCGTATTTCTTAGCCAAATCTAATGCAAAGTCAGACGCCCTAAATGATTCTTCAGACCCGTCTATTGCAACCAATATTTTAGTTACTTGCTTCATTTTTGTATTACTTCAAATCTTAATATATAAGAATGATACCCCCCGTCAATAGTAAAAATAATTTAATTACTCTCAGGAATAAGAGATACATTACTTAAATTCTTATTTCTAATTAAATTTCTCTATCGTAAGGGATCAATTCAATAAATCTCGAAGGATTCAGCTGAATCAAACTTCGATCTATGTGTTCATAGGATTTAGAAATTCCATTACTTTCAAAATGGTCTTGACTTATTCAAACGGATGAGAATATTAAAATTCTGCGTTAATATCTTGTATCATAAACAATCAAATTTCCAATTCTAGTTTCCTGACCGGGATCTTTCAAAGGTTAAATTGTAGATTAACCAAACGAAATTTGCATCAGTAACGAATTCATAAAAATAACTTTCTTTGGTTAGTTCATGAACCGTTCTTAAGAAAGTAACTAAAATAACCATTAATTTTTGTACTGAGGTCTCTTGGTATTATAATCATTATATCAATATTTCGATATCACTCTTCAAAGATTGTAATAGATATAAAATAAAAGTAATATATCGGATTTAATGAAGTATGTATTCGGGTAATACTTGTCAAAGTATAAGGTCTTCATCATGTTTACAGATCTAAAAATGATATTAAACCTTAATTAATTAATCTAGGCTAGTGCTGAAACATTTGAAAATCTTGAGCTCATCAATTCAAGCGATTTGTCGAACCGATAATTTGTATTAAAGTGACCTCCGTCGAATTCTTCATAGTAATGTTTTATCCCCAACTTTTTTAGCTTATAATGTAACGCCCTATTTCCTAATTGAAGATTAAATTCATCATCAGCACCACAATCAATGTACATATATTTAAGGCGGTGCAACCGGGATTTTAAAGAGTCTACTACTCTTACTGGATCCTTTGATTGCCACATCTTCCATACTTTATCGATAATTTCCCCCGTATGATAATTAAATGGTAAATCAAATCCAATCTCAGATTTGGCATTAGGGGAGTAGTGCGCCGACATTGCTACTACATTTAATGTTTTCATTTGATTAGACTTATTTCGATCGTGATTGGTATTGGACCAAAAGACCTTCAGCCATTTTTTGACACCGCCTGAACTTCTTAACGTCTCTATTGCTGCGGGAAAATCTGGAAAATAACAGTATTCAAATCCGCAATCACCAGAATGGGAGATAAATCCTTGAAATAGGGCTGGGTTATTTCCAGCCAGCGAAAAAGATCCGTAACCTCCAGAAGACTTTCCCATGACTACAATATATGAAGAATTATATTCATTCTTAATAAAGGGGATAACCTCCTGGATAATAAAATCCTCGTAATTCCCAGTCGCCCCAGAGTTAATGTATTGGTTTCCGCCTAGCTTTGTAAAACAATCTACGACCACAAATATTATGGGAAGAACCCTCCTGGATGAAATAAGTCTATCAATCTTTTGTTGCATATTCTCTTTAAGTGGGTCTTCATTTAGCCACGTCTTTGCGTTGGATCCAAACGACGGCAAACCTATGACTGTCAAATAGCCTTTAGAATTTGATAAAGAATAACCGTTGGGCAGATATACAATTATATCTCGTATAAAAGGATCTTTTAATGGATTTGATCGGAGTATTTTACTGACAATTTTTCTTACCACTATAGTACCATTTCTAACCACATTAAATATTTCCTATTTGATCTTCATAAAGTATTTGCCTACAAAAACTTTCACAATTTCAAAAAATGCAAAATATTGTGATGATGCAAACTTACTTTGGTATAGACATAAAAGGAAATTTTTAATCCCTGTTTTTAGCTTGAATTCCCAATATTTCAAATTTTTGAAAAAATGAATTAAAATATTTTATGGTCCTTGCTGGATTACTAATACACAAGCAAGTAATTTGTTGATGTAGCATACCTATTTTAAGAGTCAAAACCGATTTTAGGTTCCTATGATCTGGATTATTTATATTAAAATAATCAATAGCTAATTTCAGCTCTTAACTCAAATATGACTTTCTGAAAACATAGCTTTCTAAATATGGTAACATAAAATATATTCCTACTGTCATTCAAATCTTGATATTTTTATATTTCAGTCAATTCGCAATCAATTAATTAACTACAAATTAATTTTAATGAGAAATATTTCGGTTTTGGTTCATCGTATTTAGAGACAGATTTAATCCGTTGATTCGTTTTGATGAATATAAGAATCGTATTGCAAAATTTTTTGGTAAAGATCTCGAAGTGGGAAAGACAATAAATTTGAGTACCCCTGGCTCATAATGAATGAAAAACTATTAACTCAATGAGTATCAATTTAAGTAACTCGAATATGATTTATTACATGTAAAAGACGTTTTTTGTTTTAGCTTCAGTGCACACTTCATTAATTACTAGGAATGAAACGGCATCCTCTGATATAATTCAACAATTATAGCAAACGAAACAAACCTTGAATATGGTTTGACCATCAAAACCCAGTATTACCATTCATCTTTAAATAATTGACTACTCATTTATGTACCTGGCTGGAAAGTTATTGTTATATCAACATATTATAATACCAATTAGCCATTTATTATTCAATCGTATTGATCGCTCCTTGCAAAATCATTTTTTCATTACGAGGGACGAATAGTCTACATTGGGAGTTAATGCTAATGAAAGAAATGCAACAGGGGGACATCAAGACCCCGATTCAAACGAATAATTTGGTATTTGATTTGCAGCACAAAGGGTGGTGTTAATAGAGCAAGGTTACTTCAGCTAATAAATGAAAGACCATCAAATGCAAATCAAATTTCAATAGACCTACATTTAGATTATAAAACAGTGATTCATCATCTTAAAGTACTTCAAGAAAATGGGCTGATTTTGACCGACCAAGAGAAATCTTATGGAGCTACTTATTTTCTGACCCCATTGATGGACAGAAACTATCAAATCCTTCAGGAAATTCTGGTTAAAATTGGGAAAAAGTAAATTAGGTATAACATACAATTTGGTTTTGCTTGTGATTTCAGAAGTGGGAGTTCAGAAATCTTAATATGGATTTTATGTTGGGAGCGGCGACAGCAGCTTTAACTAATATTGGATTGTTGGTAGGTATCGTTTTCACCTATGTCCAAAATATAATGCTTATAAGATCTTACTTTACTATAGGATTGGTATTGGTAGCGACTTTGTTTATGGTGCAGAATATAGTAATAGTCGTATTTTGGTTCAATCTCTATACTGCGGGTCCTGCTATTAAGATCATAGTAGATGGTGCGGCTCCGTACCTCTTCGCTATCAATCTTGCGCAATCAGGAGCGTTGGCTATATTACTTTGGATAAGTAGAAGATAATGAGTATTTGACTTAGCACATTTTATATTTCCATTTACTCATATTTGATGATTCAAATAGTTGAATACGGGTTTATTCATGAAATATCGACCATTTGCAAGTCACAAGATACCTCCCTGTTATTAATATATTTTTAACACTTTTCAGATGAGTATCATAACATCACAAATTGAATTAAGTATCAATGATTCTCGAAATCAAATAATTCTCAACTTGTAGAAATCACGTCAATTTGGTTAGTTAAGCATCTATATTGTTTAAATTAGACAATCATTTTTAGACAACTTTACGGTTACAAAGTAGCTTTGGACGACAGTTATATAATTTCATTATTTGGTATATTCAATAATTGGAAAATAGAAAGCATTACCTATCGAAGTTCTTAAAATATTTGTCTTTCAAAATATTTAGGAAAATCAAATAAAGATTTTTTTATTTACGTTTTTGTAAAGATTTTATTCTTTACGTTTTTGTAAAGATTTTTTGAATCCAGTGTCGAGGTACATAAATCCAATTAATTATATATTAAACATCTGAGCTTAATCAATGCAAATATCTGCAGTTTTTATCTTAATTTCACTTAAAACTTTTACAATATTTTTTCTTGTTTTAAATACATACTTGTCGAACGCTGCGGCTCAGTCTAGTCAAGACTTTAGACAACAGGAATTTGTGAAGGGTCAGGGTGAGCCCACAGTAAATGATTCAAAATTACAAGTTCAGGTGGTTACAAGCGGACTAGAAGCACCAACTTCGATCGACTTTATCGCGCCAAATGACATTCTCGTCCTGGAAAAGGATAAGGGAACTGTTATGAGAGTAATTGATGGGAAAATTTCTAGCACACCATTGCTTGATGTTAATGTAGCGAATTCAGTGGAGAGATGTATGTGTGGTATAGCAATTTCCAAAAATGAATCGAGGACATATGTCTTTCTTTATTATACCGAGATTGATGGAAGTGACGGTGACGATAGAAAGGGAAAACAGCCTGCAGGAAATAAAATTTATCGATACGAGCTAGTGGAAGATAAATTAGTAAATCCTGTGCTTTTAATAGATTTACCTGCATATCCTGGACCTCGACATAATGGAGGCGCAATCATGCTAGGTCCTGATCAAAATCTCTACATACCGATTGGAGATGTGGATGGTTCATTCAAGGAATACAACACCGAATCGAAGGCTCAAAATTACAATGACGGCGTGGAAGTTGATGGCCGCGGAGGAATACTAACAATATCCCAAAATGGTCAGCCTCTTAAAGGAATATTAGGAGATAGTATTCCATTGAGACTGTATTATGCATATGGCATTAGGAACAGCTTTGGAATTGATTTTGATCCGATAACAGGCAATCTTTGGGATACTGAGAATGGTCCAGGTATCAACGATGAAATAAATCTGGTTGAACCAGGGTTTAATAGTGGCTGGCAGGAAGTGCAAGGATTATCCTCGAATAGTAAGGAATTTGATCCTTCCAATCTTGTAACTTTTAATGGAAAAGGCAAGTATAGCGAGCCTGAACTTACGTGGAGAAGCACAGTTGGACCAACTGCCATAAAATTCTTAAATTCGGATAAGTTAGGTATCGGTTACCAAAATGATATGTTCGTGGGCGATGTACACAATGGTAAGATATATCATTTTGATCTTAGCAAGGACAGACGGACTTTGATACTTCCTCCTAGTCTGACGAGTCGAATTATCAATAATCCTACATCACCAGGCATTCAAGAAATAACGTTTGGAAGTGGATTTGGTGGAATTACTGACATGAGTGTTGGCCCTGACGGATATTTGTACGTAGTATCGATAGGCCAAGGAAAAATATTTCGCATAATACCACAGCAAAATGAAATCAGTTTCGATAATAGCCTCAATAGTACTGCAAATATGAAGAATATGACGTTGCAAAAGGAAAAATCCCTATCTCACGCTTCTTCCGAGAATACTACTGAATATAAAAAACTACCAAAAATTTCCGAACCACCAATCAAAAATCCGTTTAGCTAGGTCAAAGCCACAGGCAATACTTGTGGGTAACATTGCTGACTAAATCTCTAATTTTTCAATTTAAGTTCAAATACTAGGAAAGGCATGATATTTTAAAATGTATTTAGATATTTCAAATCTCAATAGATTTCAATGGACAACCGGCTGGACCATAATGCAACCATTCGTGATAAGCGGACAAACATACCTTCTCTCATACAAGGAAATGGACGGAACAGCAGCGATTGACAAGATTACGCCTGATGGCCAGGGCCACGAAGTCAACAGAAGTACATGGACAACCGGCTGGACCATAATGCAACCATTCGTGATAAGCGGACAAACATACCTTCTCTCATACAAGGAAATGGACGGAACAGCAGCGATTGACAAAATAACTGTTGTGGATGATTAGTCACCTATCCACAGCCGATTAACCACAGGCGCCTATTTTCATTACTATTGGAAGTAATGATTCCGACATACTCTAAAGGTTTTCGGAAATATCCTTGGTCACAGTGAGACTCTCTTTGGTAATTTTAACTTTAGGTCTCAGAGAATTCATTTTCTCCTTGATAGTATTCATTTCAACTCTAATCTCGTTTACCAGATTTTCCTCTAGTCTGAATTCGTGAAGATCTTCTAGAAACTTTACTGTTAACAACTTTAATACCAACCAGTGTGCCGCTTAATTGAGCACAAAGATAAAGTCAAAAATGGTTCACAAACCTCCGAGCCTGAACCTACTTTAGATTGCGCAATTGGTTTTTGCATCAAGTATGGATTTGACTAATGAAATAAGGCGAAATTAAGTTAAACATGCACTTTCCGCGATGTTATCTTTAAATAAAATGTCTAAAGAGCTAAATAAATTGTACTTTGCTAATACAATACTGAGATCAACAGATTAATTTTCTTCTAATATCTTTATATTTTTTGACGAGTCGTTAAGGTTAATTAGATACATTGAGTAATCCATATTGAACTATGGTAGGCGTAAATGATAATAAAGAATTTTCAAAAATGCTAAAAGAATTTCAAAAGAGAATAGATTACCTGCTAGATGCCCATGATAAACGTATTAAACAGTTTGAAATTCAATATCTAAAAACGATGGACTCACGAAATAAAGAAATGATAAACGCGATGAATAAAACCATCAAGGCTTTCCAAAAATTCAATCCGTCAAATGAATTTGCTAAAACCATGAAAAATTATGACATGACAAAGATATTTGCTAACGCAATCAAAGATATGAATATGCCAAAAGCCAATCTGGCAAAAGTCAATCCTTCCAATAAAAATATCAAAGATGTAACGGGTACCTACAACTATTATCCATCTAATGAGGTTATAAAAAAATTTGAACAAAATGTGTCTGATCAATTTAAAAGATGGTTTGAAAACTACGACCCATTGAAGGAGATTAGGGCAAAAATGGAATCTGACGTAACCAAATACTTTAGCAATATGAAACAACAAGATATCGATCCCTCTAAAAATACGCAAGAACGTTTAGATGAATTTGAGCCATCTGTCATGAAGGCAAAAGTCTTAAAGAGACTTGATAATGAAAGCACTAATTATGATGATGAAAACAAAGATAATGAGAACAACGATGGCGATGAAGATGAGGACAAACACGAAGGAAGGTAGTAACACCAATGATCAAAATGAAGTCAATGATGACAAAGAAGCCAAAAGGTCAGATTAGGATTTAGATTTAAATAATAACTATTCCGATGTATCTTTTACATTCAGATATTTCTTACTTAGTAGTATTATTTAGTTACGTTTTTAGCTTCCCTTTAGTAAGTTGTCTTAATAGACAAACATAATATCAATTTAGAAGTAATTTCAGATTTGCTTCAAATGTTTTTTCAACATGCACACCTAGATATTAGAGAAGCAGAATCTCTAATGTAAGCATTTATAAATAACTTAAGAAAGATATCACTTATAAAAGATGCTTGTTACTAACTTCAATTACCTTGAACAGCAGGCTTCCCGTAATTTATCTGGCAATTAGAAAGCAATTGAAAGACTTTAACAATGATATTGAAATCACTAAAAATAAAACAAATAATCGACTAACAAAGCTAGTATACTAAAAGCAGCTGAATGTTGATAATGTTACTATTAACAAATAATGGTCTCTATCTATGGAAGATTTCTTAAAAATTATGTAGTGTAGGAACACACAATGGATAATCCTATTAAGGATTATACTTGATGAAATTCCAGTCAAAAGAACATTTCAAGAAATTCTTGTCTTAGTTCTCTAGTATTGTAGGTACTATCAAACACAATAGTATAATACCTGAATACCTGAAATACACTTAATAAATTTCAAAATGTTTCCAAGAATGAGTTTTTTTGGCGTGCTAAAGTGGTTCGTTGATATATTCGCTTTGCAATATGATTTGATAAAGTTTCAGTTAAATAATGAAAGGCTATTCTTCGTGAAAGCAGAAAATGAATAGCACCAAAGTAAACAATAACAGCGAACAATAATTTAGCGATAAAAGCTAGATACTGCGTATTACACAAAAAAACAAACTATGAAGTTGCTGATGGACCAACTTCTGCTGAAACTATTTTAAAACCTAACTTTATTTGAAATGCTGGCTGGGGAATATCGAGAAAGATATTTCACTCAATTGAGGACTAGAGGTAAAGAAGCATAAGATGGGAATACATACCCTCAATTGGGCGTAACTGTATGTAATATTAAATTAGACGCTTTCGTAAATTATACAATGGCAAAATTCGTTGAAATGGATGAAATCGAGACAATTAAGGACCAAATGGCAGAAGTAAAATAAACAGGATCAATAATTCTGATAAATAATGCAGTTTACAATATCGCAGGTACTGAGATGCAATCACTATTTTCAAAATATCCTGATGACTAGTAGTTTCTCGACATTTGTGCAAAAAAGGTTGCCGGTCCTAGAATTTGTGTAGACTAAACTACCATGAAATATAAAATATTGCCTTAAACGAAAATTCAACGCTAATCCATAATTGTGCTTGAATAATCAACAATCAGCTTGAGTGGACTTTATAGAATAGTCCTTCCCAGGCACCATATGCAATTTATTGAAATGTTAGTATGGATTTGCACGGGATTTCTCCCAACTTTGGGATTAGGGAATCTTATTTGGTCTCGTCTTGATAAGAGAAATGAAAAAACAATTCCATGAGAGATTTAGCTAAGTCCGAATAAATCCTTTAACCGAGGAACTCACTGAATGCAAAAAAAATTGAGCGCTTAGAGCAATTGAACTTAACCTCACCTCTACTGCCTGTGGCATCAAATCTACTAGACTAATTGCATGCAAATTCCCCCAGAGGATTAACCGAAGATTATTCTGAAATTTATCTCATGAATTTTTTCGATAAAATTCCAATTTAATAGTTAAATAAATTATCTTAATTTTGAAATTGTTCTGTTGGTCATGTGTATTACCCCCATTTCCCAATTCTATTCAGGCCAACAGGACACTGAATACAAATGAAATGACTGTATAGAATATGTTAATTTAGGAAATTATAAAGTTATGTAGTTCAAAATCTGTAAGACTTTTAGTGAACAACAGATGAAGGAATTGGAGTAATTTTTCACATCCATCATGTGAGGTAGAACAATGAATGACTGTAAAGAATCAAGGAAATAGGTGGATAATTTACTAGTTAGTTATTGTTCAGATACCATAGACTCAATTAAATAATAATCATGCAGTTTTTGCTTTGTTAGCACATGCTAAACCAAGATTGATAAAAATTCCTTCAATTCAGATCAGGATCATTACAATTCACTAAGAATTCATGTAGAAGTTGTCAAAATTAAGATTGCGGCCACATCGGATTAAATTCCATATTCTTTTCAGGGTATTTTTATTCCCTCCACAGTTGTTTCCTACAAAGCATAACCGAGGACCTACTTCAAAAGATCGTTCTCCGCTGCTCCTGAATAAACCTCTAAGAATCTGAACAATGACAGGTATCAATCCAAAGTGGCCACCGTGTGCGCCTTCATTGTCAATTAACCAGAACATACTAGTAGAATCATAGTCAGGTGGAAATATTTTGCTTTTCAATTCCCTGCCTTCTTGAGAGTAATGTCCCATGCAACAAATTAGGCCCCTTGATAGCACATTCACACTATTGGCAAATGTTGTACATGAAGAGCATTTTTCGTCATAGATGAGAATAGGTCTCTCAAATAGGCTCAAGTGTATTGTATTAGATTAAAATGTATATAAATTAGTATACACCTTTCCTTTTATGACGTGCAGTATTGAAGCAATATCGAGTTTAAATAATTTGTTCTAAAAATTTTTGTATTCATTATACTGATTGAAAACCTCAAATTCGGATTAAACACAATCATATAGATTATTAATAAAATATCGGAGAATCTAATGAAGAATCACAATCGTATGATTCTCACTGAGCGTCATGACTTGCTTGCTTTCAGAAATCAACTGCAATAGCTTCTAATTAACTAACTAATAGGTCAATCGAATTCTAAAGTTCAAATCAAGTAGAAATGCTATCCAAATTTGCATGTGATTACGCAATAGAATTCATATTTGGTGAGTTAAAGTGTATCATATATTGATAAAAGTTTTGACGTAACACTTTCAGCCCTATGCTCTCTTGGAAGGGATGTTATATATTTTAGATTATAATTTAGGACTGTTAGACCACATGCCAGCGACTGCAACCCGGTACTACTTAGTGCCCCTAACAACTCCCCATTAACGAATCTTATATCAACATAAGTCGAATGCTTTTTCAAAAATTTTGGCATATTCTTGTACAAAATAGGTTTAAGCGTTCTGTCGTAAATTCTTATGGGCATCTGAATCCTACCCCGCCTACAATATTCTAAAGCCAAATTTGCATTTGTCATCTCATTATCAATCATAAAAGCAACATCTTCCCCTATACTAGTTCTTAAAGTAAAGTGCTCAGTATCAATTGGAGTTGGCAGATGAGTGGCGTCCCTTGTTCTTGGTAACAGATCCTTCGTAGAAACTAGTACAGAACTTGCACATTGTTGAGCATTTGAATGGATAACCTTGCGGAACGTTTTTTTATACAAGAACTTCGCATAAATAATTGCATCAGAAGGCAACGATCGATGCGGCAATACAGGTTTCCTTAACCCTCTTAAATCTGTACCATGGTAGTGCAATATAATTTTCTTTTTAGGACCAAAAGTCTTTCTAATTTTAGTGAGTAAACCCACATTACTATGCACGTGTACAATATCCGCGAGTGCTGCTTCCTTTATCACCCCAGGAATGAAATCATCGAAGGGATACATTAGAATATATTCTTTGTAATAATCATAAATACCATACTTATCATGGAGGCTTGGATTGCCTATCAGCTTTGCATCATGTCCAGCTACTCGCAAATATTTGCAAAGGATACTGCCTATACCAGCTGCATCTAGTACATGAAGAATTCTCACTTGTGCTGTAATCAGTTAATGTCGCGATTAATATTTATATCTTCGAGAAATGGATTCATTTTGGAGATGTGTATACAAATTATGATAAAAATATTACTCTACGACAATAGCTATTCAATGGTTAAAATTTTGTGAGTAATGCCATTTAATTAGACAAATTTAGATATTTCACGTTTCGCAGAATAGTTTAGATTGTGGATTTCAGATTTCAGAAATGCACTAATGTACATGAATCGAGATTAATTATGTGCTTGAACCTCGCAATTTTAAATTTCAAAGTATCAACACAAGTAGATTGACGAGGGCTAGAAAAGATCAAAATTCTAACCAATCAAGTCGCATCATTAATTTTTTTGTTTTGTCTTCCTGAATCTTTCTCAATCTCTCTTTTTCTACGTTGTCTAAAATCTTGTTCAATATGTCATCAGTAGTTTGTCCATAGTCACCGTATTGCTTAATTCTATCAAAAGTAGCAGCTCCTATAGTTGTGGGCTCTGTCATTTTTTGTCATAAACCATTAAAGTATAATAAAATTATGGAAGCTGAATATATGTTAATGTTCTTAAGAAGTATGCCCTGACAATGAACAAAGCTTGTCTGGTTCAGAGATAGACTTAATCTTGCAACCAACATAATAATGTGGATGCTTTATTTAGTCTACAAATATTCTCAAAATGGATCAAAATTATACTAACGTTAGCAGTACGAGTATTATGGCAAAATGAACACTAAATGATTAACACCGAATATATGAGAGCCAAGCAAATTTGGAATCCAAAATAGCATATAATAATTATTCTAATTTTCACACCCTTGTAGTTACTGTTAACAATCTATTGAAATTCAATAGTCCGTTGATTCAAATGAGACCATTATTAAATATCTTGAAATAGTCATACCAATGTAGTATATTTATTGATATCTCTTGTATCCTATATTTTTCTAACAAGGAAAGGTATAAGGCATAACTAGCGTCATTGTACATTATATTGGATCACTGTGCTTATTATGATAAGTGATACTTCATCTTCAAAAGATGATCAATTAACTAATTCTGCTGCATTGAATAATGCATCAAGTATTGTTGCGAAAAAGAAGAATTGAGTAAATTAAATAATATTGCCAGTAAGAAAGTAGCTTTCTAGTTAACTTAACCAGCATTTACTATCTCGCGATCATTCTCTGCGGTGCTTCCGTACACAATGACATTAATATGGGTTGTATCAATTCTTGAGCCACATTGAATATCATCTTTGCTATCATCAGTCTGTGTATCAGCCGGTACTCTAATTGAGTCACCATGAAATAAATCGTCATTACCAGAATCAACTAACACTGAATCAGCGCCGAGAACCCTCCGCCGTCAAAACATGCCCAATATTTCCATAAACTTTATCATTATCACTATTTCCATCCCTCACTTCTTCAGAGCAACTATAAACCCTGCCGTTGCCATCTCCACCTTGCGATTAGGTGTATTGTTTTTCCATTTCCATAAATTTATTTAGCTCAACTAGCTCATTAAAATCGTTAAAATCTATCATGATATTTTTGCAATCTGTCGTTGTTCCCCTTTCCTTCAAATTGGTAAAAATTCTTTTCATTGCGTAAGTTGCTCCATATAATCCAGATAAGGGATAGACTACAATTCGGTAGCCCATGGTCTTGAGTTCTTCAGCAGATAGGTTAGGAGTTACCCCATTTTCAATCATATTAGCTACCAGTGGGGCATCAATTTTTCTTGCGATCTCCTTCAACTCTTCCTCCGTAGTTGGGGCTTCTACAAAGATTACATCTGCGCCAGCTTCATAATATTTTCTTCCCCTTTCAATCGCCTCATCCAATCCAAGTGGGGCTAATGCATCTGTTCTAGCCACAATTATAAAGTCCGAATTTTTCTTCGCATTTATGGCTGCCTTTAATTTCGGCAAATATTCGTCAAATCCCACAACGTCCTTTCCTTTCATATGCCCACATCTCTTTGGCCAAACTTGATCTTCCAAAAAAATACCTGCAGCACCCACCAACATTAAATCATTTACTAATTTCCACACTGTCAGTGGATTACCGTATCCGGTATCAACATCAACTATTACTGGAATTGTCACAGCCCTCAGAATTCTTTCTGCGTTAGACAGCGTATCTCCCGCATTCATAAATCCGAAATCAGGTAGCCCCAAAAGTGAAGCGGAAGAGCCGTAGCCCGTTTGAAACATAGCTTGAAAGCCTACTTTTTCAGCCAACTTTGCACTAAGTGCATCAAATACCCCGGGCAAAATAATTAACTCATTTTTCTTATTGACAGAGTTCTTAAGTAATTTTAACCTGCTGTTCAAATTATATCGAGGGAAAATTGTATTACCGGATATTTTTAATTTTGTAATCATTGATTTTTTGATGTAATTTCATAAGAACCGTCAGGGTCTGTAACAAGCTCAATACCGCAATTCCTACACTCATAATGTCTAATTTGCGTATTATGACTAATGGAACCGTCTTTCCATACCATGATAATTCCACAATTAGGACAATTCATCGTCATAAAGCCATTACTAGTTAATGCCTATTAATAGTTTATTTTAGAGCAATTACTATATGATTATAATCCCATATTCATGATTGAAAATAGTCCACTATTTTTGAGAACTGACCGAATTCAGAGGAGCATGTCATTTAGATTCGTCAAACAAAAAATACTTTCTGAAATAGATAATAAATTGTGCCAAGTTCAATAATCTTGTTATTAAAATTTGGTTATTCGAAGACTGAAGCTTAAGCTTTCATTCAACGAATTTTTTGACAGACATTTGAACTTGCTACGAAATTTAGAAAATCTTCAAAAATTGACGTGAATTGCCACAACCTTTAACATTCTCCATGACGTAAATGATACAATGAGTGAAACAAGTGATAATTATGAAACAATCAATTCTTTGCTAACTCTTCCAAATATCCAATATTTGGTTCAGGGTCTTGATGTACTCCTCCAAACTGACCTGGATGGTGAAAAAAGAACTAAGGTAATTCGACTTAGAGATGAGTTACTTTCATACATAAATAGCATATTTACAGATTATGCCTAGGATTTTATTTTTCGATAAATTGAATAATGATATGATCAACTAACACTTATTGGTAAGAGTTGCTTTATCTATTGCGGGAAGTGACTCTGCCGGGGGGGCAGGAATACAGGCAGATATCAAAACTATCGCGTCATTAGGGGTTTATCCATGCACAGTAATTACAGCAATCACCGCCCAAAACACAAAGGGAATCAGTCATATACTCTCAATTGACGCCTATACGGTCAGAAAACAGATAGAATCAATTCTAAATGACATCACGGTCCATTCGATAAAAATAGGGCTGGTTATGAATGAAGAAATAATTTCTGCGGTATCTAGATCTTTGCTTCATAAAAAAATACCAGTTGTATTGGATCCTATAATCACCTCCACTTCTGGAACAAAATTTCTTTCCAATGCTTTTCTGGGAGAATTCAGAGCCAGCCTGATCCCACTTAGCGATCTTATTACTCCGAATATACCAGAAGCAGAAAAATTAAGTGGTATAAGGATACTCAATGAATCGAGCTTAGTAGAGGCGGCAAATTATCTTTTAGATCTCGGAGCAAAAAATGTAATAATAAAGGGTGGTCATGTAAAAGATAGTAAAATTATATTTAATGTGCTTGTAAACAAGAAAGGAGAAAAGAGATCATTCAATAGTCCCAGAATAAGAGTAGATAAAATTCATGGAAATGGGTGCAATTTTTCTTCAGCTGTGACTGCATTTATGGCAAGAAAGTATTCCATTGCTGAATCTTGCTACTGTGCAAATCTTCTTGTAAGCAACTCCATTATGGATGCCATAAAAATTGGAAAAGGTATGCGAATTAATAGTCCTTATTTTTCTATTTATGATAGTGCCTTGAGGTATGAAGTAATTCAAGAACTGAATAGAGCGCTTAAATGTCTAATAAAGATACCATCTTTTGGTAGTATAATCCCAGAAACTCAGTCGAACTTCACATACGCACTGCCATTTGCAAAAGGGATTAAAGATGTGGCAGGGGTAGACGGAAGAATAGTTAAATTAATTCATACATTTAAACCGACATCAAATGTAGAATTTGGTGTATCCCAGCATGTAGCTAGGGCGGTAATCGCATACATGAGGTTCAATATGTACATGAGATCTGCTATTAATATAAAATTGGATACGAATCTCATAGGTATCTGTAAGGAATTGTTTATAGTATCATCTTATGACCGACTTGAGGAATCACCAAAATTGAATAGTAAGGAGGGAACTACAATTAGCTGGGGAATAAGTAGAGCGCTTGAAAAAGTCGCAACGGCCGAAGTAATCTATCATACAGGAGGTTTTGGTAAGGAGCCCATGATTTTAGTCTTTGGAGAGAATCCTTTATCAGTAGTGAAAAAAATTGCCAAGATACTAAAAAAATACTAGTTTATCTTTTACCTTATATTACGCAGATAGGACTCTAAAGTAATGAAAGCTGTGATTTTGGCTGCTGGCTTAGGGACACGACTTCAGCCTTATACTTTCTTTATACCCAAACCGATGCTGCCAATAGGTAATAAGCCCCTACTTGAGCATATCATAGATTGGCTTAGATCTGATGGTAACTCCAAAGCTAGTACTAAGAATAATCACAATTCGAAAATCTCTGAAGTAATAATCTGCGTAAGTTATCTCCACAGAACCATTGAAGATTATTTTGAAGACGGTTCAAGATTTGGAATTAAGATACAATATGCGAGATCTGATAGACCCCTGGCCACTGCGGGACAACTAAAAACTGCAAAGCAGTATCTCGACGAGCCATTTATATGCGTTTATGGAGATTCCATTTACGAATTCTCATTGAGTAAGATGATAAATGCACATATGAAATCGAATGCATTTATAACCATGGGATTATTGTCCTATGAAACAAAACTAAAATACGGATTTATTGATACCAACAAAAATCTACAAGTAGTCTCATGGAATGAAAAACCTATCATTAGAGGGCTAATCAATATTGGCTGTTATATTATTAATCCTCAGTTTGTAGATTCGATACCCGACAAGAATACTTTTGGAATGGATGACGCCGTAAGAATTGCCATAAAGCAAAAAAAACTTGTCAAAGGATTTAAAATTAATTCTGGATTCATAGACATTGGAGATAAAAAGTCATATCTTGAGACATACAAGAAGTATGTTGATAAACTAGGTGAAATTTAGACTTTAATGGGCAATATTATTTTCGATGATACCTCATGGTACAATTTCGTACCTTTGACGTACACAAGGCCTGTTTTTGACTTAAAAATGGGGGCATTCACTCCAATTGATTGGCAAACCCCTGATGTGTTAAAGCTTCTAGTTAGGGACCAACTTGCTGATATTACAAAGGAACGACATCCAAATTGTGATGTAAATTATCCAGAATACGATAATGATGATATAATTATAAGTTCGAATTTCTTTCCGTTAAAATCAAAATTCCTAAAATTTATTCAGTCAAAAAAAAAATATATTATTGCTAACTCAGGCAAGATTCTTGCAGCAAACCTTGGAAAAAAAGACTTTGAATATTTATTTAATCGCATAATTAGCAATGCCGATATTGAATTACACGAATTTCAAGCTGAGAGAATAGAGTTAGATGATGCATCTGTTTTGGCAGGGGTGTGTATTTATCCCTGGGACATAATTAATAATTTGGAACAAAGTCTAATAGATCAAATTAACTCAATTGGAGTTCAAGTTAGGGCGTCATTACCAAGTAGAGGACAAAAGATAGGCAACTATCCTCTTAGGATTAAAGATAATTTAATTATTGAAAATGGGACGATATTTAATACAACTCGGGGACCAATATACATAGGATCTAATGTAAATCTGCAACAATGCCACCTGAGTGGGCCTTTATACATAGATGATGACGCCAAAATTAAAGCGTTTACAATCTTGAATAATTCATATATTGGGAAGGAATGTAGAGTTAGTGGCGAGATTGATTCCTGCATTGTATCATCATTTAGCAACAAGGCACACGATGGTTATCTAGGACACTCATATGTAGGCGAGTGGGTAAATCTGGGAGCTAATACAACTACATCAGATCTAAAAATGACATATGGTAAGATAAGTATTAATTCATACAACGGCAGAAAACTAAATACAAATATGATGAAATTAGGCTCCTTTTTTGGAGACATGTCAAAGTCTTCGATTAATACTAGCATATTTGGAGGCAGACGGATTGGCGTATCATCCCATATTTATGGTCTGGTTGCCAAGGACGTTCCGAGTTATGTGATTAACGGATCTGGTATCGGAGCTGAAGATGTCGAGCTTGACATTGATTCAGCCATAGAAACCCAAAGCCGTATGATGTCTAGAAGGAAGATAATAATGACGTCAGCCTACGTAGCTATGATGAGGGATGTATTTCGTATGACTTCTTTCGAAAGACAGGAAAAGGGTATTAGGAAGGAGATGTTTAAGATATAGCAGTTAGTTACATATAATCCAATACTTGCTTTTCCTTCCAAAGATCTATACGCTGGTGAAACCAAGGATAAAAATTAGCGTCTCCGTTTTCAAATTCCTTTTTAATTATTTTGACAATATTTTTAGATACTTCGCCAGGCTTACCGTAAATCTTATTCTTTCTTCGAAGTTGCATTCCTAAACTTTCCCTTTTATTAAATGCAGCCTCAACCATTGATGCTATCCATGACGAATTAATTGGTGGAACCAAGACGTTACTTCTTGCATCGAATATTGTCTCAGGTCTGTCTGTGTTCAATCTGACAGTAAGTGATACCACCTTTGGGAAGTATAACAATTCTTCCTGCATTGATCCCGAATCAGTCATTTCGGCCCAGCAATGCCCACTATCAAGAAATTCTATTACGTGTGAGTACTCCTTCCACAATGGTGTAATGATAAACTTCTGAGGGTATTTTTTTGCTAGATTATAAAGATTTTCTTCTAGTTGATACGAGGATAGGCTCGACTTCATAGCATTTAACATTACTAGTATTATCTTATGATTTGTATTCTTGACAAGATAGGAAATGCCCTTTATTATTGACGAGAATCTATGCTCTGTTAAATTCTCCCTTCTGTGAATATCCATTCTTATCCACTCCCCTGTTTCTAATTTGGGATATAAATCAAAGATACTAGTTTCTGACTTAGTCCTTCTTGAAATTTCTATGGCGTCAACTACAGAATTGCCGACTACATAAATGAATTCTTCTGGATAACCTTCTCTAATTAAGTTCTCCTTGTTAATCATTGTAGGAGCGAAGAAAAATTGCGTTCCAGCTGAGCATATCCAAGTATCTATCTGTTCAGGAAATGGTTCTTCCCTCGCAAAGAACCATTCACCATCAAATTGTGAATTTACAAATTTTTCAATGGTGTATTTCGTAGGATCTTCGTGAATGTTTATAGTTTTGATAGATTCAGGACTCATTGATCGCAAACCCGCCTCATTTTGTGCTACCTTTTGGCCCATACCAAATACCCACGCAAGAGGTGCGATACCGGCTACCAATGTATCACCGTGGACTAATGGTAATATTTGTGAAAAATTATTATATTTCTTTTTGATATATCTCCCAAAAGATCCGAACTTTAGTATCAGTTCGCTTGCTTTCTCCATTAAATCTCCTCTAATTTGTAAATTACAACCAATATCATTCTCCAAATTAAATTCCTGGATGCCAAATCCCAACAAATTATCGAAATGTTGACCGGTATCAATAACGAAGGTGGGTAGCTTTTGCCTGATGGCTTCGATTACTACTGGTGCTTGTTTATAAAAGTCGGGTTTGGTTCCTATTACTACTGATAAGACAGGAGACTTTAGTTCATTTGATAGATGATAAATTTTATTTAAGGTTTCAGGGAAAATCTGAATGGGTAGAATTTTCCTTTTTACGTCAATTTGTTCACCTGCATAGACCTCCTTCAAAAATTAACATCGTCCCAAGGTATTCTCCTTCTCTTGACTCTAGTCATCTTTATACCTATTAAAATGATAGCAATAGCCGATGCAAGAAAACCATACCAAACAGGCAAGAATTCACCAATGGAGTAATATACTGGAACCATTGGCAACATTTTGATTGATGTCACCATACCTAAGATTAGCACAAATCCAGTTCCACATATAATCAAACCTGCACATTTAGACCCATAATCTTTTACAAGCCCAAAAGTAATGCCAGCCAATATAACACCAGGAGCACCAGATATTGAAATTATCTGAATTATCGCTCCTCTAGGTTCGACTACGACGCTTGGACCTTTGGATTGTGGGCCTATTAAGGCCATAATAAATGATAGCAATAGTATGACAAACATGACAATTAATCCCAAAGAGGCAAATGAAACCCAAACTTCTAGTGTTACCAAGGTATACAGTTCCAATTAATGCATGAATTCAGGTGTTTGACTAAGATAATGTAAAGCATTATGTAATTCCATTCAAATTTGCAAATTCCTTTCGACATTCTGGACCAAGGGTTGCTGTTGATGATTCGGGCGAGATCTCATTTACAAATATCCCAAACCCCCTTTCTAAACCAGACCATGAACTTAATTGTGGATATACTTCTACATGCCAATGAATTTGCCTACTATTCTTCTTCTCTGGAGATAAGTGAAATACGATATTGTAAGAAGGCTTGTTAAGAATCCGATACATACCGCCCAATGTAGATCTAAGTATAAGGGCCAAATCACTAATCTCTCGTTGGCTTATCTTTGAAAATGAAGTTATATGACGTTTTGGATATATCCAAAATTCATGTGGATAAGTTGATGCCCACGGGGATAAAGCAATATAGTGGTCTGTTACGAGGATCTGTCTCGGTCCTTCCGATTCTGCTGCAATTATATTACACGCAGGACAGTTACCGTTTTCGTTCAAGTAGTGATTTGAAGCTTTAGCTTCCGATTCAATCGTTGGTGGAATAGTGGAAAGCGTCACTAAATTAAAATGCGAGTGACTCTCATGTGCGCCGGATAAAATACCGCTGTTAACAAAAATTGAGACATATGTGACGCTCTTCTGCGAGTATAGATTTCCAATCTGATTCTGTAACACCAATAGCACATTCGACCATTGGTCAACTGAAAGGCTAGCAAAATCCTCTCCATGATTTGGAGTCGCTACAACAATGTAATGGTAACCATATGCAGGTTCGCTATATAGAGGTTTATCGGTATAATGATTACCTACGGATGTGTTCACAACAGGACGGTTAGATGAAAAGACACGAACGCTCCAATCACGAATTACGTTCTCATCACTGTCAGAGAGCTTCTTCAACATACCATCCTTTATCACCAATGACAGAATAGAAGTACTAGTCATTAGTTCATTTCCCGGACAGTAAGGACATTTTTCTCCTGTAGTAGATTTCTTAGTTTCTGGCAGTATAACAAATTTGTCAAGAGTGTAATCTCTTCTAAGCTGTATCAAGGTTATTTCATATGGATTCGTCGAAACACCTTTTAAAGCTTCTGTAGTCCATCAGTCTAATAAAAATTGTCCAATTTACAAGAATTTACAAGATTTTGAAAAAAAGTCGTTAAAATTTATTACCTACATTACATAGCCAAAGGCTTGAGTGGAGATACTATAAAAAATAAGGACATACTTGCCAAGGCGGTTTTAATTATGCCGTCAGTTCCTATGCATACATCAACCTTCCAAATTGCTTCTCAAATACCGAGCAAGAAAATGACACGGGACTTTATTCTTTTTTTGAAGGCCCAAAGAATTGGGCACTTTTCCCAGAATTTCATCTCATTTTCAATTAAAGATAAAGCTTTGAGTTTGCAATTACTCATGAATTTTGGATATGATTTGGAGTTATTGGCAGAGAGACTTCACTGGCAGGATTTTGAATCGTTAACTTCCCTAATTATAGATTCACTTGGATTTAAAAGTTTGACAAATATTAATTTCTCTAAACCGCGTGTTCAAATAGATGTGATTGGAATAGATAAAAAAGCTGCTTTAGTCATAGATTGTAAACATTGGAAATCAATGTCTAAAATAAGCATTGAACGACAAGGACTAAAACAACTGATCAGAGCAAAAATTTTTCTTGAGCGAAACAAAGCCATTGACAAAGTGTTACCGATAATAGTTACATTGCACAATCACTATCATAAATATGAGAGAGGCAATTCAACTATAGTTCCCATAACTAAGCTTAAGTCATTCTTGCTTGATTATGACCTCAATATAGACGAAGGAAATTTTATCTCTCGCGATGAATTAGGTTGAATGTACAAGAATAGTAAGTTTTAACCTGAAGAAATTAGTTCAAGTTATGATTATTTAGTGCTGAAATAATTAGCTAATTTCAATCGATCGACCAAAACTATCCATCCACAGGGAATTAGCACCTGGATATGTTTTAATATCTTAATGCAACATAGGTGACATCATTGTATATTAAGCTAATGATTTTGAAGATTAATAGGCTTTTTCTTGTAAGAAAATATTATTTCAATTATCAGATTGCGAATAGAGCATAAATAATTTCCGACTCAATATTGTTGGAATATTGTTATGACATTCCGGAAATGTATATTTGGTACCTTCGCAATATTTTGTCATCAATATATTTTGAGTAATTCTTATCTTTGTGCAAGTTGTATTTTTTGCAGTCTTGATAATAATTTAACGCAGAACTCCATTTACGCATCTATAAAGTAATAACTGATTAAGCTTATCTAATATCATTGATGTTATCACCAGCAGACGATGTGTAGTCTGGATCTTGCATATCTTTGTAAACGCCGAGAGGTTAGAACCGAGAACATCAATTTTAACCTTAATATCAACTGACAATTTCTAGTAATGTTAATATCGCGTTGAAAGATGATAATGATAGATGAATGAAAAAGCTATTCATATTGAATCCCTGACTAATCCTGCATTTTACGTACCAAAAACAATGTTCTTTACTAAAGGAAAGGGGGTCCACAAAGATCATCTCACTAGTTTTGAATTGGCTTTGCGCGACGCAAAAATATCTGATCTGAATTTAGTTTCAGTTTCAAGCATAAAGCCCCCAAAGTGCAAAATCGTTGGTCTTCAAGAAGGTAGAAATTATTTATTGCCGGGTCAAATCGCATTCGCAGTGATGGCCCGAGCATCCACCAATGAACCAAATAGA
The DNA here is from genome assembly GCA_963703885.1 of uncultured Nitrososphaerales archaeon. Classification (GTDB taxonomy): domain Archaea; phylum Thermoproteota; class Nitrososphaeria; order Nitrososphaerales; family Nitrososphaeraceae; genus TA-21. The sequence goes on along the minus strand of CAVPGE010000015.1, from coordinate 47,153 downwards.
TTAATTGCCGCATCAGTAGGTCTGGCAAATCCAGCCGATGATAATCAATACGGATACTTGTCTGAACATCATTCCACAGGTGAGACTGCTCAAAAAGCTGGCGATTATGCAGAGGATATGGCCATGGAAATGTTGGCAACCACTATGGGTTTGCCAAATGATCATTCGCTTACGTGGGATGAAAGAGAAGAACAATGGAGGTTATCAGGAAAAATATATAAAACTCAAAATTTTACTCAGTCTGCTGAGGGCCACAAGGATGGTTTGTGGACAACAGTCATCAGTTCTGCCGTCTTGATACTCTGACTCTGAATTTTTCTTTGAAGCATATCGGTGGAATCTAAATAGCTATGTGTAATTAATTAGTTCATTCGAATTTAAACGTCTTAATCAGAATTTGAAACATTTAGGTTAATTTTTGTAATCTAAAACTAAAAGATTCTGATAGGTCACATGTTGGAGAGAAAATGCAATTTTGAACACTGGAAATAAACGAATGCAGATATTCAGTGACGCAGTCAACCCTTCCGAAAAAAATTTCGAAGTGTGAAATTATCTCAGATTTATAAAGTTTTACTATATTTAGTAACACAAATACTTTAATAGTGTCATTTCTGCTATAAATTTTTAATGGTCAGTTATTTGTTTAAACTCCAAGACTGACAATTGGGACGAAGTATGACATACGGCCACGTTCCGAATTAATTATTTACTTACATGAGAAATTAATTACAATTTTTTATCAGACAACAGTTTCTTCAAATCATTCTGAAGTGATTCTATTACTTTTGGGATTTCGTCTAATGCGCAAGAGGCGCAGAATAGTTGCAATGAAAGTGGATATGCGAAGTATTTTTCTTGCAATTTAATATCCAGTTTGCATCTAGTACATCTCTTTAACTTGAATGGATCGGTATTTCTTATTATCATGGAAACTATACTAATTTACAAACTTAATAAGTCATATTAGCCTTAAATCAACTAGACTGAATAATTTTATTCTGGAAGTGATCTTTCATAGTTCTATTCTGGAAGCGATCTTTCATTGTTCTAAATAGTATAAAGAAGTTAATAGCAAGAATGCGCGTATGCTCCTCAAATTATTGATTTCTGACTTCAATAATAATTTGGTTGATACACTTCCGCTCCAGATACTAAGTGCAAGATAGAGTCATTTATCAATCGTTATGGAAGGTCTCGGTCAAATTAAGAAATATAATTAAAGAATAAGCATTGTCGGTTTTTTAATCACACGCTAATTAGGGTAGTTCTTGAGTAAAAGAAATACGATAATATGGAACTATTAGAAGGCTAAATATTTTATCGAATATAAAATTCATTTAAATTGCAAAGAAAAGTTAGCCAAAAATACTGAGATAAAAATGTTAAATCAAAAAATGAATTCTATGATGTATACTAAACTGTACTTCATTTTCAAATTCCATCCCACAGTGAGTACAATGATACAAAACTGAATTTTGAGACCAATTTCTTTCCAATATTCTAATTTTGGCCTTGCAGTTTGGATCTGAAATAACAATATAATCTCTCACCCTATTTTTGATAAGAACATCTTTCAATCGGCGCTTAATTTCTTCAATTATTGATATATCGGCGTCCGCGTCTCCTCCCCAGTTTGTTTCATTTTCTGGCTCAATTGAAATGCTAAAATTTTCTAATGATTCCTTCATCTTATTAATTTCATCAGTTAAAATCGATCTTAGTTGTGAGGGTAATCCAGTCAAGTCGATTGCTACGACCATATTACATTAGCTACCTATCCATGCATAACAACTTAACTATTTTTAAGAATATTTGAATTATCATATAGTCTAACACCTTCTTCCAAAGAATTGCATGATGAATATTTGCTGATTAGTGCTAATTGATCATTTGTTCATAAACAATTTTAAGGTCTTTATTTTATACGCACTAGTGAGTTAATTGAAACAGCAATCGAAGGTCTGGTTAATTCTGATTGCTCTTTGGGTAATAAATGGTTCGAGTTTTCTTGCAATAAAAGTTTCTATCGATACAATCCCAGCATTCCTCAGCGCTGGTATTCGATTCGGTGTAGCAGGTGGTATTCTTTACGCGGCTTATTTTTTTCAAAAAAAATTTGAACGTCAAAAAGAACATATTGGAAGGCGTCAGTGGAGAGATACTTTAATTCTTGCAGTTACTTTGTTTCTTGGTGGTCAGGGTCTACTAACGTGGGGGTCTCAGTACATATCTTCAGGTATCACAGGTCTCCTCAATTCAACCATTCCACTTTGGGTAGCGATCCTAGCATTCATTCTCTATAAGAGCAAAATGACAAAATTGACAGTACTTGGACTAATAGCAGGTTTTGCTGGATTAATGTTGCTAATCGGGCCTTCTATTGGCAGTGGCACTCTTAGTCCGATAGGTGTAATTTCACTCATTTTAAGTTCACTTTTTTGGGCTGCTGGTTCATTATTTTCATCTAAAGCACAGTTGCCTGTAAGCATACTCGCTTCGTCAGGAATGCTAATGGTAACCGGAGGCTTGATTATAATTGCGACGAGCTTTGTATTTGGGGAATACCGTGGACTCGATCTAACTCAAGTATCAATACAATCCTGGTTAGCTCTATGTTATTTGATAGTGATTATTACTGTAATCGGGTTTACCGATTTTTACTGGTTGCTCAGAGTCACTTCTGCCTCGCTGGCTAATACATTCGCATACGTAAGTCCAGTAATTGCTGTTATATTAGGATGGGCTATATTACACGAAAGTGTGGACTTGGTAACCATACTTGCAATGATAGTGATATTATTTGGGGTAGCGTTAATGGTGACTAATTCTGGTAACATAAAGCCAAAATCATTTTGAATCAAGCGAGGTAGTACTAATGATAAGCCTTCGTAGTTTATAAATTTCTTCAACCCTAGTTATACCTATCCGAACATTCATTCAGCAAAACTCAGGCGCACATATTGACAGTCTTTAAATTTAATTTTTTCGCCAGTCTATATCGGTATTGACAAAAGTTACCCTGTTTTCATTTTTGAAGTAAATCCACATCTCATCCCAGAATTATGTGAATGATACCCAATCTATTCCAAAAAATACTATTAGATTAATACTTGAACTAATTAGGTATAATAAAAATTACATCTGATGTAAGAAGAATCACAGAAATCCTATGCAACTTTGTTTCAATTATTGCATGGGTTTATGATTCGAATTGGCAGGCTATTTTTGCCTTCTATTTTTATTTAATTTTATAACAATTAATGCCGCCCCTCCCCATAAAAAAGCTGCTGGGATATATTGATTGGTGAACCAAGCAATGCCACCCAATATGGCAACAATCATGCCCAAGACTCCAAGAACTCTTCTGGTTTTTTTCTTCATTTGTCTTAGAGGTCTTATTAAGAATTAGTTAAATAATTATGTATGTAAAATTCGGGTATTATCTCGTATAGAATACAACGTAATTAAAATATCATTTCAAAGGCATTTATTCTAATGGTGCAGAGCGGTTAGATCCCATACTTTTTGTATGTTGTTAAAGCAAAGTCGCAGTAGGTGTTTATCGGTACACTATTAACAATGTTCATCATTGGGTAGTAGTCCCGGTAAGTATGTTTTAGGAATCTTAAGAAAGTGCATTTGCACAAAAAAATCCTTACAAAATTGTCGATAAGTGCACGAGCACTATTTTTTATAAAGAATATTGAGATATAGAACGTATGAAACTAAAATAGCTTTATTGTTAATTTAGAAAGAATTAACAAAGTCTTGAATTCTCACTTCTCTGATTACCAATCAAATAGCCGAAGGTCTTGACGTAATTTAGGCTGAAATTCAGTATTCAGATCTTATACTCGGGGTAACTAAATAATTACACATTGCGTTGGATTAATTAAGTTCTATTAGTCGTAAATGATCGAAAGTTTAGGCAAGTTAATACGTGATAGGGTTTAAAATATTACCTGTGCATGATGAATTAGTTGTTTGTCACTTGGTCTATTGATTTAGTTAATAAATTGATTTGGCTCGGCTTGCACTTTTATCTTTGGTGCGGACAATAACCTCTGTCTAGAATAACTTTACGTAATCACTAGCGAGTTTAAAATGTCGTTCAGCATCTTTAATACAATTCATTTTCTCTTTGGTATTAGTCATTCCCTCTGCTTGAAACAGTGAGACTTTAGCCCTAACACAAGTCTTGTAACACATCATAAAATAAATAATATTCTCCAAAGAAGTATCGTTACTACTTTTCGTATAAGAATATAGAAAGTATTTTCTCAGGTCCTGTTTATTGTGAAAATCGAGATCCATAGCAAAATGCGCCACGTCCTCAGCTACATCAGCATATCTCAATACATCATTAAATTCAATCCTATCAAAAATATAGAATTTTCCATCTTTGAAAAAAATATTTCGTGAGTAAAAATCCCCATGTATGTTGCGAATTTTTAGTTCTTTTATTCTATTAGAAAATAATTCTCTATTACGCTCAACAAAAGAATATAATTTCTCCTTAAGGTAATCACAATTAGTAGTAAATTTGGAAAGAGTTGCAAAATTCTCCCTGATTTTCTCATTCATCGCTTCGGGACTACCGTTTTTCCTTATATTGTAATTAGTATCTGTGAAGATGTGAAATTTAACAATCACATCAGTGAGCTGATTAATTGTCTTCTTTGTTACCCGGTGTTTGCTGAGTAATTTATCCAATCGGAAGTCCTGTGGAATTTCTAACATTTTCACAGCGTATTCCAATGCTCTAGCCTTTTCTTGTAGATTCACGAATTTGTATTTCCCGTTTTGTATTACAAGCTTCACAACACTTTGATACATATTGCCACAAAGCGGCCTATTTAATACAATTTCCTTTTGGCAATATTTCTTTCTCAAAGCTAGTTTTGAAAAATCTAGTATTTCTCCAAACTTAAGTTCTTTTTTTACCTTATATGCATATTTACCAGTAAGATAAATCCAAGAAATATGAGTCTCAATAATCGTTACATGTTTCACCTTACCAAATGCTAAATCCATGTCTAAATTTTTAAGATGCTGAGTTTGTGGATAAATCACATTCATTTCAACAAATAATTAATAATCCTTTCCATATCAAGCTTTGATATTTTACAAGTATCTACTGTTATGTGGTGATTCAATATAGGTTCGTTAAATTTTTTCATCCTGAGATAAACTGATGCATTGGCATCAGAGTAGCCAGGTCTCCTATTTATGAGTCTCTTAAGTACTATCTCTTCTGGACATATACATTCGATGATACGCATACAGCTATTACTAAGTCGAAGTTCGTTTTTGACTTTAGTTCTTGATCGTTCATTTGTAAATGTAGCATCTAAAATGCAATTTACTCCGGCTTCGTAAAGATATCTTGCCAGCAAAATCATCACATCGTATACGACTCCTTTCTCCTTAAGAGCGTAAGTTGGTTTGGGGAATAATTCCTTTCGTATTTGGTCAGTAGATAATACAACGGCATTTACTAGCGGTGCCAATTTTGATGCAAGAGTGGATTTACCAACACCTGGTAAGCCACACATAAGTATTACCAAAGCCAATATGGTCTTTTCCCCTGTATTTCTTTAATCAAGAACGATTGAAGCAGTCGGCGACGATAAGAATGAATAGGAAATTCTTTAGTTTCCAAGTTATGGAATGCTTTCAAACATACTTTTGAGGACAAATGGATTTTGATGAAATTATTAGGCTACATTTGGACAGTATTACTTTCTAATGCCTCAATAATCACTTGAGTTGCGTGAGTTCCAAATTTCTCTTTACAATAAGATTCGTCTTTTAGTTTTGGGTTAAGAAGATTTTTCCTAATCAATTCAGATACCCTATTTACTGCCGCAAGATAACTCATTCCTGACGACCAACTTAGAATTACTGTACATTTATCACAAGCATCAATTTTAGCATTTATTCCGTAAATCTCCCCACAGAAAATGCACCGATTGTAAATAATTGATTTGCTTGCACGGGGAGAATTGATACCAAAATGAACGTTGTTAAAACACGAAATGCACAGGTGCTGATTACACTGTGAACATGAATGATATTCTGGCTTTTGCCCACATTTGTTACATAAAGTCATAATGGAAATTCCTGCACCAATAATATTATTGCTAATGTCTATTAAACTATTCACTATCTGAGGAGTGAGAAATGCAGAAAGCAGTGCGAGCAAAGGAAATATTGGATGTCAAAATTAGCGGCAAATATAGACCATTTTGAGAAAATTGACGCAAAACTATTAGATATTAATTAGGTATTCTTGTTGCGATCCAGGTTTAACTGAATTTGGGGCAATTAAAATAATTCTCACGATAATTCATGGCAAAATCTAATATTTGACTATCTACTTTTTTGCTGTACCGGGAATTAAAAACAGCAGCAATATTGGAAGCGTCAATAATTCCGATGTTAAATAATAAAGCTTCACCCGGCTCTCTTAATTATGTGATAACCAAATTCGGTCTTGATCGGAGTAGATATTTGACCCTTCCCAAGCTTAAAGGCGGCATCTTCAAAGGCTTTTACCATTACGTTTCTTCCAAACACTCCGAGGTCCCCACCTCTTTTTCCGCTTCCTCGGTCCATTGAAGATTCTTTAGCTATACTTGCAAAACTTTCTCCACGCTTAAGTCTATCTAAAACTTCTAATGCTTCACTTTGTTTCTTTACGAGGATATGAGAGCATTTTATTTTGTCTTTCATTTGATATGTTTTAGAACAAATTCTGCCAATATTAATATATCCGAAAAACTTTCTATGGCCAATTATAATCTACAATTTTGATTTTTTTTATAAGTAATTAATTACGAACTCATCTCTATCTTTGAACTAATCTCTACCTTTGAAGATTCCCCATATTTGGATACTTCGTAGATCCAGTCCACAAAGCTCTCTAGTTCCTTCTCATGCGAAACTAAGATTAGCTGTGATACTTCCAGGGATTCAAGTACTAATTTCAATTGTGTCAATTGTTCTTTACTAAATCCATCTGTCGGTTCATCAAGAATAAGTAAATGATCCCCAATATTGGCAATTCGTTTTATAATTTCGTTTAGGGCCAATCTATACGCAAGTGAGATTGATGTTTTCTCTCCACCACTCAAAGATAGAACGTCTAATGCTTTTCCGTATTGGTATACTATTGGCGAAAAAAATTCATCAATTTCAACCTCAGCATCATTAGTTTCGATCAGTAAATAAAACCATTTTTTGAATAATTGATTAAATTCTTCTCTAATTGTTGACATAACGGCAGATTCGATTTCATCAATTGAGGATAAAAAGAATTCATTGAGCCAAATACCTATTTTTTCTAAATATATGAATTCTTTTTTCTTTTTAGTATTTGTTTCGATTTTTGCATTAATCTCCTGTATTCTAACTGCAATTTGATTTAGTTCTGCTTTTACTACAGCTTCTTCTTCCTTCGTCCTCAAAAATTCTTTCTCTAGTTTTGTTTTATCTGATTGCAATTGGGAAATCTCTTGTATCAAGTTCTGTTGCCTAAGATATTCGCCTTTTTTCATCGAAAGTTCATGACTCATCTTCATGATTTTTACATCGAGGTCCTCGATTTCAGTTGTAGTATCTTGGATCTTCTTTAATATCAAGGATTTGGATTTCGCTATATGAAAATTTTCTAGATATTCCGATTCGATATTATTCACTTGAAATTCCAATACTAGCTGATTTAATTTATCGTACTGCCTCTTCGCTGGCTCAAGAACATCAAATTGATTAGATAGAAGTTCCAACTTTTTCTTTTCATCAGAGGCGAAACTACCAACGTGCAATAAGCTTGTTATTTCATTTAATTTTGCCATTTCTCTGTCAATTTTTTCTTCAAGATTTTCAATGGTTTTAATATTCGACGTTAGTTGAGACAGGCTCAATTGAATAAATACTAATTCACGGTTTTTGTCTTCTAGAATTTTCACCTGATTCTTAAGATAGGATCGGTTTTCTTCATAATAGTGAAAATCATTGTAAAGCAAATTGCATCTTTTAGACGAAATGCTTAATTTATGATTAAGTCTATTTCTAATTGTAAGTATATGTTTTGCATTTAAAGTTTGATCACAATATGGACAAGTATTCATGTTTTTTAATGCTGATATTCTGTCTAGCTCTTTCCGATTTTCTTCTACTTCGTTTTTAATAGAATTTATCTCTGATGAAGTTGCAGTAATTTTTTTCGATACTTCTTCTAAAGTATTTCTGGTTTCGTTAAGATTTGAGACATCATGGGATAGATCTATTTCTTTCCTCTCCATCTCACCTTTGTTTTCCAATTTCGAACGCTCTGTTGTAATCTGTTGATTTAACCCCTCCATAATTGCTTCATGATGAGATAGTTCTAATTCAAACCTACTTTTTTTATTTTCTATAAGATTTTCGAGACTCAACTTTTCTATGTTTAGTTTTTCGTATTCAAGCATTTTTTTAGAAACAATTGTCAATTCTCTTCTCCAGCGTAGCCCATCTTCATACGATGGTTTCAACTTATTCATCTTACGTTCACTGGCCTCCATCATAAGTAATTCAGAACTCAATTTAGCGTTTTCATTGATGAGATTACTGCGAAACTCTTCGTTTCTTTGAAGATCCGATTTTAGAATAATTATATATGATTCCATTTTTAGGATCTTATCCTTTGAATCAGACTTTTTTGCAATCAATCCGGAAATTGATGCAAGTTCTGCGTTTAATGACGATAGTTTTTTTGATAAGAGCTCTAACTGTTCATTCAGTATATCCCTGTGATTCTCTACCTTCTTAAAAATTAGCTCTAATTCTTCCAGTTCGTTGATGATTTCACTTTTTAATTTAGTAGAAAGTCTAATCCAAGAAAATAGTTTTTCTGCATTTGTTTTTGCGATACTATATTCTTCGATTCCAAAAGCCCTACGTAGAATTTCCATCCTTTTGTCGATATTTGATGATAATATTTGTTTCATCATTTCTTGTGGAGAATAGATTGCGAATCTATAAAGTACCGAGGTCGACTTCGCTTGTGCCTTTTCATTTATCTTTATGATTTGAAGTATTTTTGATTTTAACTCACCAACGGAGTAGGACTGCTTAATTCCGTTTTCGTATAATAATCCCTCATTTTGAACAATCTTGCTACCTTTTCTATTCAGCGATCTAAATATACCATAATCTTTACCTTCATTCTGAAATTCCAAAAATATCGTTCCCTTGCTTTCTCCGACTCGTAGAAGGTGATTTGCGTCCATATCACCAAGACCGAATAGCGCAAATTCGATGGCTGACAGTATCGTAGATTTGCCAGAACCGATATCCCCTCTGAATAAAATTCGCCCCTGCGGAAAATTAATACGAGTTTTGGATTTGTAACTTCTAATGTTCTCAAGTTCTATTTTTTTTAATATCATAGTTGCTCTGAGAATATAACTGATTTCGCTTCGGCCAATATGCGATCATCATAATTCAGGTTACTCTCATTTTCAAGCCTTTCATGCTTGAGGGTATTTAGTAAGCTTGTTGCCTTATTTTCACCTCCTTTCCCCAAAAACCTGCTATGAAATTCGTCACCAACGGATTTCTCACATTTCATAGTGAGATTAAATTCCTTTAGTTTTTCAGAGAGAACTATCTTTTCAATATTGGCTTTATCAGTTCCACAAGCAGGTATGGATATTGATTCTTTTGTTAACAGACAGGCGGTATTGATAGAGCTGACTATTGCACCCTTTTTTATAAGTTCAGCGTTGTGCCTACTGAAATTGATATTACCTATATTGCCACTAACTTTCCCTTTGAGCTTGACTAGAACTATTTTATTATTCGCATCTAATTTGGAAACGAAATCCTTTAATTTTTCATCAAGTTGAGCACTTGTTAATGCGCTGGCAGACAATTCTCGACTAATAATCTCTACTGTAGGTAACTCTACAAATTTATAACTCACGAGTTTATTATCGAATCTAATAATATAGAAACCTCTTTTTTCACCTGCAGCAGTTTCTTCAAGATCCTGAAATGTGGAACCAAAAATAGGACCAGGATAAATCACGATGGAGTGATCATCTAGTTTTCGTTCAATTTTTTTATGGATATGACCTCCACCATAGTAACTAAATCCCTTTGGGATTTCTGAAAATGGAATTGCATCTGGAACATTCAAATTTAAAGGCATAAATTCTTCTACCCCAGTATGCATTAGAAATATCTTAAATCCCTTTTCAGCTTCCAACTCATTTCTATCTAGTAATTGGTAAACCTCTTTATCAAGACCCATTTTTCTTCCTGAAATGCCGGTTATTTTTGCACCGGTTTTCGGGTCAACAAAAAACTTTAACTTAATTCGTCCCTCATGCAGTGCAAAGTCTGTTGGCTTTATGAATAGGCTTGCTGAATGAAGGATATCAATCATTGAGACATTCACAATATTAAAATCATGGGATCCATAAATCATATATATCATAATTCCTGCATCTAGAGCTTTTTTTAGTATGTCAACTGCCCTTTTGACCGGAGCAAGTTGTGGAACGTTTACATCAAAGAAATCACCAGTAATTATTATAAAATCTACCTTTTCCTCTACGCATATATCAATGGCTTTTTCAAACGCTTGGACATTAAGCTCTCTCAGATTATGATTCCTCCACGATCCCAGATGACAATCAGTAATATGAGCAAATTTATGCATATTATGTTTAAATCTAAAAGGGTTCCAATATTAACTATTCATGGACATTCCACTGTCCTAAGAATTAATCTTTGATAAATTGAAGGCGTAATGTAATGCAATTACAGCACGATCAGAATCATTGTCATGGACCGCAAATGCTAAGTTTAATTCAGATGATCCCTGAGCTATCATGATCACATTAATTCCATATTCAGCTACAGCATTAAATACCTTGGCGGCTACTCCTTTAATTCCACGCATTCCTGAGCCTACAACGGCTATTACTGAAATATTATCATTAACTTTAACATTCTTTATTACTTTGCCCAATAAAGTCAAATCCAATGTCGTTGTAGCTGTATCCAAATCATCTCTTTTTACAACCATAGAGATGCTAGATTCTGACGGACTTTGTGAGATCATCATAATGTTTACTTTCTTCTTCGCCAAAGCTTCAAAGATCTTTGCCGCCGTCCCAGGTGATCCAATCATACCTCCACCACTAACATCAATTAAGGCGTTGTGTCTAATTGCAATAACAGACTTTACTATTTGTTTAGAAGACTTGTTGGGATTTCTTATGATTAATGTTCCCTTGTGAGATATATTGAAAGTGTTTCTAATTCTTACTGGGATATTTGTCTCCATAACTGGCTCGAGAGCTCGAGGATGCATGTACTTTGCCCCAAACAAAACTAATTCTACAGCTTCAGAAAATGACAATTCTTTTATTACTTTTGCGTCATTTACAATTTTAGGATCTGCCGTTAGCAATCCGTCAACGTTTCCCCAAAGCCATACCTCTTGGGCATCAATACTAGCACCAATTATCGTTGCCGTATAATCAGACCCACCTCTTCCTAAAGTAGTAACTCTTCCATTCTGATCTGCCCCAACAAAACCAGCTATCAGAGGAATAACATTATTAGATATAAGAGGCTCGATATTGAATCTTACCCGCAATTTTGTCGTGTCCATCAAAGGACGTGCCTCTCCAAAATTTGAATCTGTAAGGATTCCTGCTTCTTTCCCTGTTAGATAGATTGACTCTATCCCAAGGTCTTTTAGCGCAACTGATACAATCGGAGTCAATAGTCTTTCTCCAAACGAGAGTAAGTAATCCAAAGATCGTGGGGTCACTTCACACACCAGAGTAAGTCCCTTCAAGACTGATTCCATCTCTTCAAGCAGATCATTGACTACTCCAGTAGCCAAAGAGCGAAGTTCTCCCTTTATGATAGATTGCTCAATAATATTAATATGAGCAACTCTAGTGTTTCTTATAAATTCATTAATCATTCCCATGTCGCCTCTCCTCACATGTTCTGCCGTATTCAAAATCTCATCAGTCATGCCGTTCATAGCGGAGAAAATGCAAACTATTTCGTGACCCTTCATTTTATATGACTTAATTAATTTTGTTACACAGAGAATTTTTTCGCCAGTATTTACGGCATTCCCACCAAATTTCATCACCAAACGCATTGGGAAGAATATTGTTCAGATTCTATTATTAATGGTTATTATGATCGATTTACACGGGATAATAGTAAGTGGAAATATTTTTAATAAACCAAATAAAGCATATTGTATGGTAACTCTATCCATACAAGACAGATTAATTTTAATACAGTACGCATTAGAGAAATACAGCTCAGAAAGAATCCTGTTGGAAAAGCTTAAGGATTATTTGTCGACAAAGGAACTGGAATCTGCGATTGATACGTTAATAGCCACACAGGAAATTAAAAGAATAGGTCCAGAGATGTTACAAAATAATTTATCACATACACATGGTTTACCGGAGTTACCCGAACATTTGCAAATAATCTTAAAAAATATATGAAAATTGGAAAAATTCTAAATTTTTGAAGATATACTCCAGCCACCAAATTTGGAATAGGTGTAACCAAACATGGTCTATGGTTATTTACTTTTTACCGAGCATTCCTCCAAAAATATTCTTTAGAGCATCTAAGACAGGATTGCCCTCAGTGTTGTTCTGAGCAGTCCCATTTGCAGAGCTAACATTGTTTACTGCTCCAACCGTAGTATTAACTGCTGAGTTTGTTGCGTTTGAGGTTGCATTGGCAGCTCCCAGAGTTGCATTCATCGCCTCATTTGTAGCATTTCCAAGACTTCCAGCTGTCTTGTTTGCAGCTCCGATTGCAGCGTTCATCGCCTCATTTGTAGCATTTCCAAGACTTCCAGCTGTCTTGTTTGCAGCTCCCAGAGTTGCATTCATAGCTGAATTGGCAGCGCCAGAAGTTGCAGAAGTTGCATTAGCAGCACTACTCATAGCTGAATTGGCAGCGCCAGAAGTTGCATTAGCAGAACCAGAGTTATCGTTTTCTTCACTTGTCGAAGGTATTGCAGTTTGATTTACTTGTGCCATAACCGAAGTATTAGTGGCGGATAACCCTACAGTCAGTGTTGCAACAAGTACTAGTAAACACAATTTAAGTTCCATTGATTTTATAGAATAAATACGGTCTTTTTAATGCTTTGCAGGTAAGTTGACTATGTGCCATAATTTGCTGATCATTATAATCAAAATTTCTTTATTTATTATTGTTTTTGGCAAGGCAACTGCCGGTGTATAGAACATTTGAATATATTTCGCAAGCATGAATCTGACCTTAACTTTTAGTTAATATCAAAAATATAATTTTCATTTAAATCGTCTCTCTTGTTCTCTAAACTATACCTATAACTTTCACCGATCAAGGGTTTACCAATTAGCAGGTTTACTGTCCTAAATAAAGAAATCCATATACCCCAACTAAGCGTCCTTGTGAAGGTGTTATGTTGACTAGGTTGATATGAAGCGATTACATATCTATCTCCTATGTTGAATATCAAACCATGTTCTAAATAATAATCTGCCCAATTTTGATAATGAACAGAAGGTACAGGAGACTATCATCCCATGTGCGATTATGAACCTTACATTCCTAAGAACGGTAAATTCCTTAAGATAAATGGACAATTGTTTAATTCTATTGCTGCCGGCTTATTTTTTGGAGGAACACATTTTACACAAGAGGTAATATATGCATCTCTTAGAACAGGCCCATCATTTGCTGATGTACTATAAGGAATATTGGCAAAGCCTGGGCAATACAGTGCCTAAATTAGCCACTGTTAGGACATATCTCCAGTAAACATTCCACCAGTTCCATTTGCACCGTGCGCGCCAGGGCCCAACCCTAAAATAACCTACTTTGAACTAAGATCGCCGAAACCTGGTACTGGCTTTCCTCAATAATTATCATTAATGTATCGTTCAATTTTATAATCTTTCAACATACGCATCTGTTCAAATTTGGGACGGAAATGGTAAATTATGATGTTATTAGTTAAGATTTCTCCGTTCTTTTTAATGCAAAGGATTACGCCTATATTTGCCTCTTATAGCGAGGGTCCAAGGTTTAATCCTGAACACGTGGTGCCAAGTAGAAATGAATTCGACCTACATTTGCAATCCTAAATTCTAATCTCAATGGCATCTTGCTAGAAAATTCAACAGAGATCGAACCACCAGAAGTACTTATTGCTTTTGTAATTTTTGAAAGATAGTCCAGACTGTAAGTTGATTTACTTTCATCTTTAACAATAATCTCTTCTAATCCCTCACTACCAGATTCCAAAATAATATCAACTTCACCAGATTCCCCCTTGCCTATAAATTGGATTCTTTTCTCTCGGGATTCTATCGTAACATATTCGGATACCACCTGTACGTCTGTCAATATTTTGTCAAATGCTCCAGCAGACAACATGGTCCTAGAATTGAAATTAAGTTTTGGAAGTGGGGTGGAACTTGCAGAACTATCAATTAATCTCATTTTGTATTCTCGTTGATATCCATTTAATATTTTGATATACAGCATGCTATCATCCCCAACAGATACTTCGACAATGTCTTTTTTGTCAGCCCTTCTCATAAGTTTCAAAAACTCGTCTACTCTCACTCCAAATTTAATGGAAGAGTCGCATTCATAAACATCAAAGGTAGTGTTTGGCCAGCTTATGTCGATTAGAGCAACATGTGAAGGATCCATCCCCCGAAAGGATATCCCCTCCGCACTAGCTTCAAATGTTGCTTCATCAACCAACGTAGAGATTGCTGAACTGACAGCTTTCCACTCTTCAGATGATTTAGTTTTGGCTACAAATACCAATAGTATCTAATCCTTAACATAAACTCGGATTAATAATCTTATATTTTCAACAACAAAAAGTGATCTCAGACTGAGCACGTGGCTCGGATACTTATCGAACTTTATTATCATATCCAAACATCAATTATACTTAAAAATGAAAGACTATTCACAATAATTCCGTTCGATTTAAGCAAGTGATCTTCATTAATATCTAACAGCATATCAGAAAGTCATTACAATATTTCTAATATAGAAAATTACGAATAATTTCGCCAAGTATGACTGCATTTTGTACATCTATAAAATTGAGTGGTGGCTTCATCAGCGGATCTAGTCTGAAACATCCACCAAAAGGCTATATTGTTACCACATTTGGGACATTCCATATTAGTGGTGGGTAATGCATCAGGTCCCTTATCAGAATCTAATATTTTGACGGAGCTTTCACTAACACGCCCAGAAAATATTTGCCTTGTAGATAAACTCTCCGTCCTGTTAGTAGAGAAACCACATTTTGGGCAAAGCAGTATCCGTTCCTCTATCCTTGATTTCATTCTGCTTTCACAGTTTGGACAAAATTTCAAACAGAAATTTTCTCCTCTTTCCCAAATTCGGAACATACTAGGTCTAAAAGATATTTAGAGTTTTCAAGCGATGATTTGATTGATCTTCCCAAGGAATCGTAAGGATCACCTGTCCTTGAAACGATTCTAAATAGGTATTCCTTCATTAATTGGTGTCTTAGTATGACTCCTGCAAAATCAATGTCTGGTTCCTTTAACAATTCATGCTGGACTATATGCAATATGGAAATATCTTCTTCGGCTATTTTAAGTTCGAGTTCATGTTCCTTGCTTTTTTGTATTTCTACCAGCATCAAAAAGACAACTACTTATTGAGGATATAAATGATACCATCTGTGATGTTTCGTGGTTAAGAATAATATTATAGCGGACATCGCTTTTACAAATTCCCAAAGCAAAATTAGAGCCGAAGATTTATTGAATTTGAGTTTATCCTTTAAGATAAAAGGAAACATTAGAGAGCAATTTAATCAAACAAATTGGGAAAGATCCTACAATAAACATGATAATTCGCTAAGAATAACGATAACGTTACAATTGCGAATTAATGGTGCATTAATTTCCGAAGATAAGATTATCCGAAAAGCCATCTATTTTTGGACCAGAAATCCCAAAATCCCTCATAGGATTTGGATTACAGTTATGAAAGATGAGATGACTTTCTATCCATTAACAGAAGATGATGCAAGAACTGAACTCTTCGACATAAATAAGATATTTGAAATCAAAGGAAATGATTTAAGAGAAGGTAATAACGAGATTATTGCAAATATCAACGTGTCATGGGGCAGACACTATAACATTGAACCTTTAATAATATCGGCGGCCTCAAAAAAATTGCTCCTCACAAGAAGTTAGTATAAGATGCAGGTTCGGCAGTTGATCGAATTATATATAATACATATAATGTCAAAGAAGTAAATGGCAAAATTTGATGGAATAAAAGGTCAGGAACTACTAGATGTGGAAGAAACTAATAATGAAATTACCTTAATTTTTAAGGATAATAGATATTTATTCGTAAAACTAGAACATGGTAAGCTTAAATGTGATTCAGTACCTGAATAAATTTATACTGAATAATTACGTTTAAAGAATCTGCCTTTATTTTTCGAGGTATGACAAAAAATTATACTTCCTTTCTAAAGACTAGATTTCTATGTACACGTTACCATCAATTTCGAAAATTGGAATAATAGTTAGTGGATTCTGTTTTTTTCCAATTAGAATTTTGGTTCATCCATTTTTCAGGAATTCTGATTAGTTTGCCCGTAAATACGTCATATGAGAAACAGTGCATATAGCACATAATACTGCCTTTCCGTAAATCACCCTTGGATAGCGATGCACCCATATGCGGACATGAGTTATCGAACGCAAATAATACGTTGCCTGTCCGGCCAACAATAATCAGTCTATCGTTCAAGGAAAATAATTTCATAGTTTCGGCAGATATCTCATTACTTTTACAGATCAAATGCGGCATTGCTAAATAATTTCTTGATTTCAATTTGCCCCTTTATAAAGGGATTTATTAGCTAATGTCAACATATTTTAAATTGCATGTACAGAAGAGCCCAGGAAATAAAATCTGAAAAATACATAGGCGAAAATGTATTGATTAGGGGCTGGATACATCGAATTAGAAAGCAAAAAGACAAAACGTTCATACTACTTCGTGATGATAGAGGTGGAATAGTTGCCTGCGTAGTCCCGGGCAACTCCTGCTCGGAATTAACTGTTCAATCATCAATAATCATAGCAGGCATTGTCTTTAAAGACGAGCGAGCTAAAGAAGGGGGATTTGAAATTAGGGGCGAAGTTATCAAAGTCTTTAACATTGCTCAACCTGATTTTCCAATTGGAGAATACCAAAGTCCTGAATTGCTGCTGGATAATAGACATCTTACAATGAGAACTAGAAAGATGATTTCCGTAGCTAAAATTAGATCGTCAGGTACTTGAAGCATCTCGAAAATGGTTGATAGACAATGACTGGGTTGAAGTAACTCCTCCTTCAATTGTCAAAAGTGCCGTTGAGGGAGGCTCTACTCTCTTTTCTATAAAATACTTTGAAGAAGAGGCATATTTATCCCAAAGTGCACAGTTGTACCTCGAGGCACTAATATTCGCATTAGGACCAGTATGGACTATTGGCCCTTCATTTAGGGCAGAGAAGTCCAGAACAATAAGACACTTAGCGGAATATTTACATTTAGAGGCAGAGGCGCCTTGGGTAGAAATGGAAGACTTACTCAAGTCGCAAGAGAAGATGATATCGCACATAGTACGTCAAATAGTCAAAGAGCGAAGGGATGACCTAGAGATTTTGCACAGTAATATATCTGATCTTGGTTTGGTTAATGAACCTTTTGAGAGGATTAGATATGAAAGTGCTATAGGTATTCTTCAACGGAAAGAGGTGAAAATTGAAGTAAATGGTGTTAACCGCACTATAGAATGGGGAGACGATTTAACTTTAGAATCGGAACGGCAACTCACAAGGGATCTCGTAAACCCTGTTTTCATAACTGATTTCCCACTGCAAGTCAAGCCTTTCTATGTCAAGCAAAACCCGCAAAATAATGAAGAAGGATTATCCGCAGATCTTCTTCTACCAAAAGGTTTTGGAGAAGTAAGCAGCGGTGGTATTAGAGAGGATAATTTGGATCATTTAAAGCGCAGAATAATTTCAGAAGGACTCGATCCTAAAGATTACTCGTGGTACATAGATTTGAGGAAGTATGGTTCAGTTCCTCATGGTGGTTTTGGATTAGGAATAGAGAGACTGGTACGATGGATAACCAATTTAGAGGACATCAAGGAATGTGTGCTTTTTCCTAGAACTAAGTCCAGAATAAATCCATAATAAAATAGAGAATAGATTACATCACGCTTTAAACTATAAAAAACTATATTAAAATACCCTTTCTTTATATAGTCGTAAAATTAATCCTTAGATCCGGAATACTTTTCCGAAACTTTATCTTTACTACATCAATCTTTGATTTAAGATGGATTCATGCTATAATATAGATATGGTATATAGTGTAGAGTATATAATTCTGTGTCAAACATGAGATATCCTTAAATGTGGTAACTTTCAGTATAAGTATGTTACATAACAATGCCATTCGAAATGAAGATGGTCATCCATTGTAACTTATTTTGACACAGAACCATTAATTAAAAAAGGCGAAGATAGTAATTTTAATGATGAAAGGTATTTTTTGATATGTCAACGTTGCTTTTGGTGTTCGTCGTACTTGCCTGGTTTAGATTGTGATAATAATAAAGTTAGACGTAATAAAAATTGCCCTATATGTTATCTGCATGGAATAAACTCGATGCTAGTATCAAAATAGTGTTACAGCGGTTCGGATATGTCTGTGAATTTGAATGTGTACAGTACTTTAATACTGACGGGTGATAGGAATATCTATGTGGAATCAAAATTATGATTCAGATAGTGAGCCTATCACATGCGCTAAGTGTGAAATAAGATTCAATACCGAGATAGAGCGCAAGAAACATGAGATAGAAAAACACAGAAAAAAAATCAAGTAGTTTCTTTGAATTGGTGACGACGCGATGGCAATCACATATCCATGATTTTAAGATAAAGTTATTAACGCTGGCAGGATTTCTTGTGCATCTCCCAACACCGAGTATATTGTAGTTAATTGCATCGTAGACATGCATATGTAACTGTTGAAGGCTTTTTCCAATCCCATTCTTACTTAAATAGTTGGCTATGATGTAATCGCTTCTGTACCCGTTCCTATTTCAGTTTCAAGTACAAAATCTTCCGCATTTTTATACAATTTAGACTCAAGATATTTTTATTACCGAATATTAGTCATTTCGGTAATTTTTCACTACTCTTTTCGTATTACCATTAATATATTTCAGGTGCATCTTTCCTTGCAGATGCGCCATTAGTTACAGATTCATCATTAGTACTTATATTTGAATTTGAAAATTTTGTTCTAAAATCACTTTTCTTACCTTTAGTCTCGTAACCATGATTGCCAATAGAAATACAGTAGTGTCATTTTCCTGCTGCTCTCTATTCTTTCTTTAAATAAACTTTACCGTATCTTTCCACTGTCTTTCAAACTCATATACTGGTAATGGCGGTTACAACGAACAGCATTCCAGCACATAGACATCGCCCTTATTTTGACTTCGCATGCAATCTCTAAATCTTCTCTTTATCAAAAAATTCATTGCCCTGAGTAATTTACTTGACGGTCTTGGCCTTCATAAACTATGCAATTTGCTTTGGATAGATTTTCTTTTGGATTTAGGTCACCATTCCTGTTGTCATTGACATTACCACATTCAAGCCCATACTTTCTATAGATATTATCAATATGCGCTTCAAACTGTTCAAGTTTAAGCTTGTATTCTAAATCTAAAGTGCCAATAATTTCACATTTAGAGCCATCCGCGTGTGGACAGAACAATAACCGATTCCTTGAGCACCCAATCCTTTGACCTCGATCGCTGGTACGTCTGGCGTTGGGCTTGAGCTTCCACTTTCTTTTTGAGTGGTCTAGAGGTAGTATATACACATGCGCCGTTGAACTGTTCTGTAGACGTTTTTCAACTAACTTTCAAGGTGTTTTACCCTTTCTGTCACTGCCAATGATGTTTTCTTCCCATCTCTGATAAAAAAAATTCATCAATAGCCAATTGATTGTCTAGATCTAAATTGCAGTTAGAGACGTTTTCCTGAGGGATTATGCTAGTACTTACCATCAATTATGACCATCCCTTCAGATTTAGGACCTTCGTATTTTCCCATTGTACCTAAGTTTTTTTGTGCGTGGGGCCTGAAGGGATAATATTTACACCCACAAAATTGTATTACCAATTCGCGTAATTATTTGGTGTCTGAAGATAAGGAGCACTGTTGTCATTCCAAAATAAAACCGCCCAGAATTGATAACCCCGTTCTAAAGGCGGCTTGGGTTTAGGTAACTGATTTAGAAGTTCAGCAAATTGTCTCCGTATTTCTTTGCGAATAATTTCGGGAATGCCTTGTTTAGCCTTGCCGCATTTACATTCAGGGTTTTAATTACTTCTCTCGTTTCTGAATCTGAAGACATAGTTACGTAATTACCTCACGGGCAATTTTAGATTTTGATTCTATTCTACCAACATCTACCATGAATAGTACGGCCTTGATTTAGACCAATGATGGTGTTGAATATAGTTTTCATCCTAGAATCAAATATTAATACCTAGTCGAAGTATCTACATTTTCTTAGTTGGACGCTCATTTCAAAAACTTCGTGGATTTCCTGAAAGTATCTGATGTCCACTAATGGTGTAATTCAGAAAACCTCATCAAAGTATGGATTAGATGACTTTCTAATACTATGTTTTAATTTGATCAATAAATTACTTAGTAGAGTTGAACTCACTATATGCTTGAATGGTCTGAGAAATAACAGACTTGAATTTAATTGGTATAAACAATTTGATAACAAAGTCTGGGAGATTTTATTTATACTTGAATACTGATAGAATTAAAGATAAAGAGCACATTGAGTTGGAGTATGAAGTTGATTTTATTAATGCCTTTAGATATGTCAAAAATGCTACAAAGAAAGATTATAAAAAGTTAGGAGACATCTGGGCTAAATGGAGAAGTAACGTACTCATTTGCAGGAATGATACTAATATACTAAACCCGTTAAATTGGACCATGTCACAACGGAAGACAATAGGTGAGAGACATCTAGAAATTTATTTTCTTATGCTAAAGATGGCAAATCCTTCATTTCTAGAAAATTCAATAAAAGATTATAAGAAAAAAGAAAATGAATTCAAATGAATATCAGGAACAATTCAATCTATTGGTCATTCCTAATGTATTAATGATGACATCAATTATCCGCGAACTTTAATTTCTCGTGTATGCTACTATTTAACTACCCATAGCAGCAAAAAGCGTTCCTACAAACGCCTTTGACATCATGCCGAAGTGTATGGTTCGCCTTTGACATCATGCCGAAGTGTATGGTCCAAGTATTTTCGGTTTATTTCACACCCGGACTTTTATTAACTTACTAGATTTATTATACGATATTGTGCGTAATTACTTGGGTATTGGTTGATGCTCCAATATCCCTTTATTTCGGTCGGTTCAGGTATTCGGTTATACCGTACGTGAGCCATTATGGTCGTAATAATCGGGTATATCTTTAATAGTAATTAAGGTTAGTGGTTGTTAAAACTAACACTTCCGTACATAGCAACTATATAAAAATGACGTTTAACCAATTCTCTCACAAAATCAATTATACTGAAATAATTATGACACATCACGTTTTTATATTGCTCTCGCAAAAACTCAATATGCCAAAAGCATTTGTCCTAATGAATGCTGAATTAGGTAGTGAAGATTCCATAGTGGGCGAACTAAAAACCATTGATGGAGTTAAAGAAATCTATCAAGTTTACGGGGTGTACGATATAGTTGCGCAGGTTGAGGCTGACACTATGGAGAGAGTAAAGGAGACAATAACGTGGAAACTCAGGAAATTGAATGGTGTCAAATCTACTCTAACAATGATAGTTATGGAATAAAATTTCATGTAATCTGTATTTTCAGTAATAGATGTTTGCGTCTAGTTCGCACCTGTGTTGGATTCCTCTGGTGATCCTTGTTGAAGTAACTGTTGTATTTAATGGCGGTTATTATAAAAGTCAAAGGCAGAATAGACCTGTAGCTGGTTTACCACTAATTTTTTCGAACAATTAGAATAAACCATGAATTATTTTTTAATAGCTCCTAACAGTATTTGATGGTACGTATTCTATAGATATTTCATTTGGTATCAACTGCAAATTGTAATTAAAATTTGTTTTCAAAAGGAGCGTAAAGAATGACGGCCAATTTTTATGAACTAGATATCAAAATATTTTTGAGCGAGCAGTGACTGGAAATATACAAGATTATAGCATGGAACCCCTATTTTCTATTGCATTTTTTTAGCTAAAAGTTGTTAGTCTTATTGAACTAATATTAGACATTTAGAGCTGGTTCTTGCGAGGCAAGGATCCATGATTAGGTAAAGCAATGTATATAAGGCACACAAAATTTGCCAATTCTTACGATCTATTGAACTTATATTTTCAAAAATGTTTCAAGCTATCGGAATTGTCTGGATCAATTAATATAAATAATTTCATCATTTCCATTAACTAGATCTAGTTTGTAGATGTAGAAAAAATTTTAATTTACTATGCAAGAATCTTTTAATACTTAATTCATTTCATTTCAACTCCTATAATTTAAAATTATTAACAACATAATTATTACAATCAACAATTTATTAAAATTAAAACAGATAATCTTTACCATTCCAATTACATTTTAACTATAAAAATAAATAAATCTCACAATTAAATTCAACCATAAATTTTCAAAACTATCTATTTTTCTATATAAAATAAACATAAACATATTTTAAAATTATCCCCAAATTTATAATTTCTACAGTTTAAATCTAACCGTTATCTTCATAAGTATTAACTTACAATAACTATCTAAATTATTACCAATTCTTCAAATTTATTATCAATTTACCAAAAAATAACAAAAACCAAAGTCATTACTAACTTACCATCTTAAAACAAAAACTTCAATCTATCACCTTACCTATAACATATTATAATTATTCTTAAAGTATTCCTTCTTTCAAAAATTTATCATATATTTCCAATACTCTGTAACCTTCTAATACTTTTTAAATATATCAGTTTAAATCTAATATATCAATATCTAAGTTTTAATAAAACTTTCATTTCCTTATTAATTCTATTCTATTAAAATTATTATTATCTCAACAAGTAATTAATCTATTAATATTTGAATAATATTTTAAAAAAATAACATTTTTATTAATAAGTTTATCTAATTCAAAAAATTTTTTAAACTTATTTTTCTAATATAAATTAATTTTTTTTTTTTTTTTTTTTTTTATTTTTTTTTTTTTTAAAAATAATATTTTTTTTTTTTTTTTATTTTATTTTTTTTTTTATTTATTTTTTTTTTTATATTTATTATTTTTTTTATTTTATTAATTTATTTATTTAATTTATTTTTAAATTATAATAATTATTTAATTATTTTAATTTTTAATATATTTTTATTTTAAATTTAAAATTAATTTATTTTTAATTTATATTTTTTTTTAATTTTTTATATTATTAATATAAATTATTTTATTTACATATTTTAA
Organism: uncultured Nitrososphaerales archaeon; assembly: GCA_963703885.1. Classification (GTDB taxonomy): domain Archaea; phylum Thermoproteota; class Nitrososphaeria; order Nitrososphaerales; family Nitrososphaeraceae; genus TA-21. Next base: position 23,452 of record CAVPGE010000015.1, on the reverse strand, counting down.
TTATCATCTTATACTGCATACTTTTTAAATTAAACATAAATATTTACAATTCTTTTCTTCATAAACTATAGCATCATTAATTCATGTATAAATTTCCAATAATCAATTTCATCCAAAAAATAACAACATCCATTAACTCTATTCTTTTATATTCTTTTTAATACTTAATCATTATTTAAAATTATATTATACATTAAAAAAAATATTTATATATATTTTTTATATATAAATAATTTATAATAATATATAATATTAAAATATATAAAATAAAAATTATTAAATAATATTATTTTATATATAATAAATTAAATTATTTTATAATATATTTTATATAATTAAAATATATAATATATATAAAAAATAATAATAATAAAATTAAATTTTATTAAATATAATATTATATATTATATTATTATATTTTATTTTTTTATATTTTAATAAAATTTTTTTTTATTATTTTTTTTATTTTAAATTTTTTTTATTATTTAATTATATTTATTTTTTTTAATTTTATTTATTTTTTTTATAATTTTATTTTAATTTATTTTTTTTTTTTTTTTTTTTTTTTTTATTTTTTTTTTTTTTTTTTTTTTTTTAATTTATTTTATTTTTTTATTTTTTATTTTATTTTTTTTTTTTTTTTTTTTTTTTTTTTTTTTTTTTTTTTTTTTTTTTTTTTTTTTTTTTTTTTTTTTTTTTTTTTTTTTTTTTTTTTTTTTTTTTTTTTTTTTTTTTTATTTTTTTTTTTTTTTTTTTTTTTTTTTTTTTTTTTTTTTTTTTTTTTTTTTTTTTTTTTTTTTTTATTTTTTTTTTTTTTTTTTTTTTTTTTTTTTTTTTTTTTTTTTTTTTTTTTTTTTTTTTTTTTTTTTTTTTTTTTTTTTTTTTTTTTTTTTTTTTTTTGCTTGATTTTGATTTCCGACGACACAGACGGCATAGACGACACTTTACGTATCTTTATGAGTCTGGCTCTAGTGTCCGGAGTCTTGGACCATTCAATATTAATGCCTATATCACGTAATGTTTTTTCCAATTCCTTCAACCTACGACTAAGATAACTGCCAGACTTTGGCCAGGATTTGTATCTGGTATCTATTCCCATTACCTGGGCATATTCCGTGAGTTTATTCAGCCATTCAGTCGCTGTAGTTTTATAGTCAAAATTGGAGTCTTTTGATACTATGTAATTTATTAAAGCCGTAGCCACTGGACTGGAACTGATCACTTCATCTAACTGGATTCCTATATTTTCATTATAGGCTTTGAGAAATTCATTATCTGGGCATCCCATACATCTAGCAATAATCTCACCATATTCCGTCCAGTCTGCCATTCTGAACAGTATAATATTTGGTGAACCGTGCTCTTTCTTCCATGCCAGGACTTTAACAAGTAGATCAAAGATATACCCTAATAACTCGGGTTTGATTTCATCAAACTCTTTCCATAAATCTTCAATTTTTCTTCGTTTGTCATCTGTTATATCATGTAACTGAATTATTAAACTCCTGTCAAGTAGATCGGCTTTAGTTGCGGCGACGGTTATTCCATTTAACAAGACACATCGCATTATGTTATAGATAAAATCGTTGTCAGTTGTGTACAATTCTCTCTTTGAAAAACCGCTTCCAGTGATTGCTCTACATAATAGATCAGAAACCCAATCTCTTATTACTGAAATGTTATCATAAGCCATTACGTGGTTGTGTGCTAATTGTTGAATGAATTCAGTCACATCTCTAGGGAATGTACAGGTCTTGATCGGGCTAGGGTCTACCAGCATTTTAATTAATTCTTCTAAAGTTGTTTTGGCGCTTCCCTGCTCACCGCTTAAAATCAAAGCAACCTTTGGAATATCAGGGATAAATAATGACACAATATAGCATTTTAGTAAAAGTCTATTTTCATATCCCTGGATATTCAACAAGCCGATAAATCTGTCTAAAATATCTGGACTGTATTTCATAGAAGGGCGAATTTGAGGCTTTGAGTTATAACGCCGGAATACGACGCAATTTTTTACTGTATACCAGCCTTCGGGTGTAATTTGTATAAATTCCCATTCTTCATTGGTCAAATCATAATACCAACTTCCGTCAACATTTGCAACACGTAAGGCTAGCGGTACCCGTGGACTTTCAAACTCAGCCTGTGCACTTAATATTCCAATAATATCTTTGAGTGTTGAACTATCGATAACATAACGCTCTTCAAGATAGGTTTTTCTAGCCATCCAGTTTTTGAATCGCCTGGAGTCAAGCCGCAATACTTCGACATGATTATCAATTGTTATACCAGCGTGTGGCACATCGTATTCATCAATAAACAGTTGGTGAATGTGTGGTTTTATACGTGGTATGACAAGTTCGGCTTTTGTAGTTGTAGATTTCTCTTTGGATTTATCAGTGTCACCTTCACCATTACCGCTTTGTCTATTATCCTTAATTTTCGCATCCCAAATTTCAGCAATAAAGAGTTTAATTGCTTTCTTGAGTGAATTGTCAAATGTGCCGTTAACTAAATTCTCAAAATATTCTAGAGTTCTGGAAATACTGTCTTTGAATAAATTGACATGAATAGAATGACCGTTGCAATCTTCTACATACAGATATTTCTTGGAGAAAGAAATCATTTCAATTCCTTCGGCCCTTAATTCATCTGTTAAAAGTAGTGGCTCAGAAGATTCTTTATCCTTTGCAAAGTCCTTCTCTTGTTCGTCTAATATCTTCTTTTTATTTTCATCTTCAAAATTGTCGACATTATTTATTCGACTAACCTCACATTAAGAACACTGGAAACGTGAATTATGGTATAGTTTGGAATTGATGTCCTCAAATATGCGTCCAACGGCCTGCTTTAAGACAAAATCTCTAGTTTCTATATCCAGTGCTGCGAGTTCTTTAACCAACTTGGGAGATAAGTCAGATAGGGAAACTCGCATATTCAGGAACGGGACTTAGTATACCTATCTTCAGGTAATGGAACGCCTGATTTATGTAATGTCTGTTTGAAATCAAGCAAAAATTTTCTTTAAATTTATCATTAGGAGTATCCAGTAAATCCGTTGGAATTTTAGACTTTGATAATTCGACGGTAGATAAATGCTGCTTTAATTTATCTACAAGGTAAGAATGGGACCACTGCTCCTGCTCTTTATCCTGTTCTTGTATGTCAGCGGTAAGTTTATTGCTATCTTCATTTATTATCTGCATTAACAATCAACTTTTTCCAATAATCTTAATCCGGTTGTGGAATCTCTGGTTGTCTGCTCTGTCCTGTGGTTGGGGTTGGTTCCCCCAACATTGTTATTATATGATTTCACTTTCTGTGTTTCCCGTATGTGTTTTTTGCATGCAACTATTGCAAAGAAAAACTATTCCTGATCCGTATCCTTTGATTGGAACAAGTATTTCCATCTCACCAATGGATTTACATCCTACGATAGGACATTTGGTGCGTTGTTCGATTAACTCTTGATATGTCTGATTTTTTCGTGCAATTTGTTTGAGGTTTTGTCGATAATCTCTTTGTATTTTGACCGTTGTTATGCCCAAGGCATACCACGTCATATGATAGAAACATTTTAAAGTTATGAAATTCATTTGCATAATGGTATAGTTGTTTGTTGTATTATCTGATTGCAGTATCGATATGATTGAAGGGATCAATTCACCAGGTTTCCTTTATTCAAGTGCAAAACTTTACACCAGTCCGTGTCATTCAAATGGATTTGCAGGTTTAAACTCGGACTCTCAGACCCAATGATATACTGGATCTTCTCAAGTAGTTTATTGAAATCATCCTCAGATCCACACTCCACATTACCAATGATTGTAAAAAAGAATGACATTTCCTTTCCTTAACCGCGATAGCCTACTTCCACGTAGGGTTTAGGCTTTCTTAATTCCTTCAGTACTGTATCAATTGCTCTTTCAACTGCTTCATCAAATTTGTTATCGATATAATTTATTATAAATCTCTTATATCCTACAAAGTCTTTTTCAAAGCAATCCAACTTCTTATCAATTATTGCTGTTGCTGTATCATCTTTATCTTTAGTAGTAGTTACATCATCTTTATTTGAAGACAATTCAAAATTCCTCCATTTCAATTTCTTCAACAACAGTTGGCGTTAGTGTTACCCTGGTAGCAGACAGTAGTTTGCTTCTCTTTTTGAGTATCCCTCTTAAGTCCGGATGATCATGCGGTGTCCTATTTGCGTTCAAAGGAATTAATGTATTATTTTTTGATTTTATTCTTGAATCAAATAAAACTTCTCTTTGGCAGTACTTACAAGGCCTTGTAAAGATTTTGAGTTTGACTGTTGATAAATAAGTCAATAATATTCCTTCCCTCCTTTGTTATTGTGGTATTTTTTCCACAAGTGCACTAACTGAAGATTATAATAGGTTTCGGTGGTTGTGCTGGAACTAACCTCTTTGACATAATCTTTACTTTTTATGTCAATATAAGAAAGTTTATCTTTTTCATAATATTTATTACTCAGACTATCTATATAATTTTTGAACTTCAACTATCAATCACTTTGATTGAGAAACTGGGTTCTCTGCCATTTGTGAATTAGGGCTAGAATAATCCCCTGTCCTAATTCCTTTTTCTTTCCTTTGTGCTTCTAATTGTTCAAAGATTCTTGAGATTACGTCATTAAAGGAATCACCTGCTCCTCCAAGTTTCTTGAGGTTTAAATAATTCTCTCTTGAAACTGAGATTGTAGTTAACCTATGAGAGTTACTCATATGGTTGAACACATAAGAGTTATTAAGAGAAGTATTAATCTTTAATCTTTAATTTTTATTTGCCACCTGGACTTTTGATTAATTGTAATTGTAATAGACAGGTAGTAGTATAAGTTAACATTCTCCTGCAATTTACTATGCAAGAATCTATTATAAAAATGCGATTTATTAATATAACATTATAAAAATACTTGTAATAATTGGAATCGGGAGGTTACTATGAGAAATCACTCCAGTTATTGAAAAAGTCTGGGGTCAACATAGGCGATCGAATTATGGTCGAAACAAATGATCAAATCACCTATGGGATACTGATTCCTAGATATGAATATTCTAATCAAGAGCATATAGTAGTAAAGCTAAGTAGCGGATATAACATCGGTATAAAATTGTCTCGAATCAAGAAAATACAGAAAATGATTTCTCCAAACTTTGACAAAAAAATTGAAAAAAGTAATTCAATTCTGAAAAAAAGTGGTATTTTTCATATCAATACAACTGAATCTAGTGAATTGATGAACAATAAAGTGAAATCGCTTCCCATAGTATCATTATTGAGTACAGGTGGCACAATCTCAAGTAGAATTGATTATAGAACTGGTGCTGTTAGCCCTGCACTATCAGCCCAGGATTTATATGATTCAGTACCAGTAATACAAAATATTGCTATTATTGAACCAGACATATTATTTTCAGAGTACAGCGAAAACTTAGGCCCTAGACATTGGACCATGATTGCTGAAAGGGTTACAGACCAAATATTATCAGGGAAATACAATGGTATTATCATATCCCATGGGACTGACACCATGCATTATACTGCTGCTGCGCTAAGTTTTTCCCTCCAGAATTCACCCATACCAATAATAATTGTAGGTTCTCAAAGATCGTCAGATAGACCCTCATCTGATGCCTTTCTGAATCTTCTAGGCGCAACAACTTTAGCAGCAAAGTGTGACTTTGCGGGCATATATATTGCAATGCATAAATCTTGTTCTGATAACCAAGTGGCATGTCACCTAGGTACACGCGTTAGGAAGAATCATAGTAGCAGGCGCGATGCCTTCCAATCTATCGATATATCGCCAATAGCATTAGTTGAAGACGGAAGGATAACTAGATGTCCCCAATATCTAGAATTAGAAATCCCATTGCGTGATCAAAATAGAACTTTATTGGCAAGGCCGAAATTTGACGATAGAGTTATGCTATTCAAATTTTATCCTGGTTTTGACCCGAATATGATAGGCCAATCCATTGAACTGGGAAAAAAGATTCTAATTTTTGAGGGGACTGGTCTAGGACACATCAGCAGTGACTGTTTTCACCAGATTAGTAAAGCAATCGATTTGGGGGCATTGGTATTCATGACTTCTCAATGTATTTGGGGACAAACAGCAATGACGGTTTATAATACCGGAAGAGATCTTATGCAACTCGGAGTAGAGCCACTTTCTAATATGATTTCTGAGACTGCAACTGTGAAGGCTATGTGGGCCTTAGCAAACTATAAGGTAGGAGATATAAAGAAAGTGATGACTACAAACATAGCAAATGAAATCACGCCGAGTAGATTTTTATACTAATTACAGAAAGGTCTTAATGGCCAATATGTACGGCAATTTAGTTCCCTAGTAATTCATAAATTCTATGCCCGCTGTATCCCCCAATATTTCTGATCAAGCCCTTTGTTTCCAATGAACGAAGGAATGCATTCGCTACTGATATTTTGACACCTATTGCCCTGGACAGGGACTGGGTAGTTATCGCTTTCATTCCTTTGATGGCTTTCATGCCTACAGGTTCCTCGACAATTACAGATAACTTCTGTTTCTGTGTGGGTTTTGATGTGGATTTTTTGGTCTCTGCTTTCTTACCTTTATCATCGGTAGGAGTGTTCTGAGATGTTTTTCCTGAACTACTCATTGACTTCTTCTTCATTCCGCCCATTTAACATTTTTGCTCTGACCCGTTATTAAATTCTATCATTCGCAATTTTACGATTTTGACTATCCATATTTTGAGACTTGAAAATGTTCATAGTTTTCTAACTATTCCTGTTTAAAAATTACACGGGCGTGTAATAAGAATCTGCCTTTAGCAAGGGCACATAGCTACAATATGTGCATAGAGAAGTTAGAGATTGGGTGGTCATTTTATTAGAGCTCCACATAAACTAACTACCATAATAAAGCATTAAGAGTGACGAAACATTTCTTGATTTGAATAAAAACATATTCAAATATTTTAGGAGTCGTTTTTGATAGGAGATTATCTTTTCGCACCAGTTAAAATTTGGAAAGCCAAAGTGGCAGACTTTAAATATTTTTTCAATGTCCCCATAGCTTCTTGCCTTAATGTAGCCAGTAGATAGTCTTTCAATTAGGATCCAAAAAGGCCCGGATCTATTTGCTACTAGTTTAAAACTGGAATTCAGGATTTAGGTATAATTAACAGAGCCGATGTATTAATCCCAGATTTTGATATCTCTTTATCAAATATACTCTAATTGTTACAGTGAAGCATATGCTTGTTAGAAGATTGCAAAAAAAACAGAAGTTATATTTCAATGTAGCAATTCCTGAGCTTTCGTAAAATGTTCTAAATGAGGATTGTAAACGACATTATATTTTTTTACTCAAATGATTTAAGTTCTAATTTACTAGAACACAACAGACTTTCAAAAGCTTGAATATCAGATATTATTACAAAATAATATTTACTTTAATGAATCTTGATTTTATAACTACATGAATTAAGAATTCTCTGAATTTTATCGATCAGTTCTTAATTACTTAAAAAATACTATACTTCTAAATCAAGTGAAAGATGCACTAAAAGTATTAATAAGTTAAGTTTATACTTAATTTTAACGTCGAATAGGATTTTCACTTCGGCCATTATCCAATTAAAACTATCTTTTGCTAATATCCGAAACTTCAAACTGGAAGTACTCCCAATTTAAGAACTATAAACTTTGTACGGATTAAGATGCATATTAATGAAAAAATGTAAACACTGAATAGGATTAAAACAAATATTGAGTACATCATATTGAATTAACAGTCGCAATTATAACACCTAATCGTGATTACTTGCCGGCCTAACACTTATCATCATTTTAAAGTTATTCAAAATATCTTTACACCTATTTCTTATGGTAACTTCAGTAATCCCCGCAAAATTAGAAATATCAATTTGTAACAGATTAACTCCTAATAAAACAGCTGCCAAATAGATATACGCTGCTGCAAGTCCATTTGGGGATTTTCCATCAGCTAGCAGATTATTACTGGTTTTGTGGGATATATCTAGGGCAAGCCTTTCAACTTTCGTATCTATTTTTGCTATGTTAGATAGCTTAGATATGTAATTATCTATGGTGAAGGTTACTGAATTTGATATACATTGTGATGCATCATTTTTATAATTAGGATCAAAGGACACATTCATCTCCATCATCATCAATCTAAAATATTTAGAAGCAAGCTTAACACTCGATCTATCATTTTCCGAAATGCCTGCGGCCTTTACTATTTCGTCCAATGACCTAACCACACCACACTTCTTACATGCCAAATAAATGGTGGCTGCTGCGATACATGTAATAGACTTTCCTTTTGCTTCATACTTATTCTCAAAATTTCTATAATCTCTACAAGCAGTCTCCACTAATGATTGAGGTAGACAAAGGATTGAAGATAATTCCTTAATTTTGGATAAAACATTAGACAATCTTCTTTGCTTTGAAGATGAAGTTCTAAGTCGCGGATGCCATTTTTTAATCTTATTCATAATTTCAGCTGACTGGAAATTTATAGGCCGTCCGCTGTAATCTTTTGAGCTTGAGCTTATTTCTGTCCTAAGCCCAAAGTCATGCATGGTGAAGCTAGTTGATCCACTAGCTCTCGTATTTTTACGTCTTTCCTCAAAATTGGTAGAATGCATTTCAGGTCCAAAATCGCACGATTTTTCCTCTACGACGTACCCACATTTAACGCAAATACATTCACCCTTACTAAAATCAAGAATCGTTAGTGACTTACACTCAGGACATTGGTTGTAATATTCAACTGAGGTCATTTTCTATTTCTCCGTTTTTTTCTTGAAAAAACATTTTTAGAATTAAATTGCTTTTCAAATACTTTCCCTCCACCTATAACGTTGTTAGGATTTATTTCAGCAATTATGGAGGCAAATGGTGAACTCACTGGACCCAATAGTTCGACAATTTTTCCTAGTTTCTTTCCAGATTTATCAGTCACGAGTCTGCCAATTTTTTTTGGATCGTAATTTGTAACTTTAATGATGATTCTTCCGCTCTTAGCGACATGTAAAATTTCACCTACTTCATTCATTATGAATGTCAATTATCTGATATACTCATTATCATGTTCTTTTGTCAAGAAATATTAGTTCCGTGATAAACTAATTACAACATTTGCCAAATGTGCTAAGCACTAGGTTTTTTCCATCTGGTTCTATTATCTCTCATTTTCTTTGCAATTTTATTAAGAATCTGTGATTTTTTTTCCAGTTTTGTAATCATTACATACCCCGATTTCACGAAAGATCTTCGTGGATATCGTGCTCGCAAATTAATATTTTCATCAGGGACCTCGAGACCTAATGATTTTGCAGCACCCATTAGTTCGTCCATGGTTGGATCAAATATCGAATTATCTTTAGAAACTTTACGACCCTTCTTTCTAGTCAAATTTTTATTAAAATAGTCTAACCATATTATTTGGCCATCGTAATCTTTCAATCCTTACGCAATATCTATAAAGATAGATACTATTTAATTTTATCATAGTCTAACTTACCAAGCAAATGAGATTATGTTATTATTTAGGGTAAAATAATTTGTAGATAAACCTAGATTTAGGATAAATAAACATAGGATCGTTAAACGTCTATTTAATGAATACTCAACCATTTTATATGGCAGCAAACTTCATTGGAAAATGTCCCGCGGTAGCTCAGCCTGGTAGAGCTTTCGGCTGTAGTAGTCGGCTATTCTAAGCTGAACACGAGATCAGCCTATCAGGCAACAATTGCAGTCACCGAAGAGTCGCAGGCTCAAACAAAAGGATTAAATCTTTTTGGAGCAAATCCTGCCCGCGGGATACAAGAAATAGTAGAGTTTAGATATTGCAAATAGTATGTTGAATCGAAATAAGCAATCTATTTTTTTTCCAGATTTTACCAAGCAGAGATTTTTTTTCATGGCTTTATTGCCAGGATTCTTAATATTTGGAAATCACTGGAATTGTCATCAAGATTACGATTTAAAAACACAAAGCCAAAAGATCCGGTTTAATTAAAAAGAGATTACTCACCCTAACCTTTCAAATAATTATTTTTGTCTTCTATCAAACTATCTCAAATTGTCTTCTATTTATCAAAATATCTCAGATTGTTCATATAATCACAAAATTTAATTTGGTCAACTTATATATACAAAATTCTTATTTTAAGCTAATTGAACGAAATTTGTGTTTCGCTAGCTGCTCCCTCTAAGAAAATGCTTTTAGATCTTATTGATAGAGCCCTCAAAGAAAGTGCAGATTTTGTAGAAATTAGATTCGATTATCTAGCTCTAAAGGATATTGACGCCACATTGGAAGAATTAAAACCCATCGCAAACAGAGCTATCTTCACACTGCGGCCAGTCTCAAATGGAGGAAGATTTAATGGCACTTATAATGAAAGAATTTTATTGCTTAAAAAAATGGCATCATTCTCTCCCATGTTGGTAGACGTAGAATTGGAGACCGTATGGCATAGTGCCAAAATAATTGATTATCTTAAAAATCGAAATACTCATTTCATGATTTCTTGGCATGATTTTGAAGGTACCCCGCCCAAGATTAAATTAGTAAAAAGATTGAATGAGATGTATGAATACTCTGACACCATAAAAATAGTAACAACTGCAAAAAAAACAGAGGATGTCTGGCGAATTCTTGACCTTTATTCAATAGAAAATCGTTCAAGCTCAAGTTTGATAGCATTTGCTATGGGCGATGTAGGTATAATATCAAGATTATTATGTACTATGTACGGGAGTGCACCTTTCACCTATGCCTCTTTGGATAGGCCAATTGCCCCAGGTCAAGTTACTATTCGAACTTTGCGGAATCTGTATTCAGGTATCAAAAAGAATTTTGATAGACATGACGGAAAATAAACTTAAGACGTTCTGCATTATAGGGGATCCTGTTAACCACTCCTTGTCTCCCTCAATGCATAACGCCGCGTTTAAACATCTTGGTTTAAATTGTACGTATATTGCGTTTAGAGTTCAAATTCACGAACTTCATGAATCGCTTAACGCACTAAGAGCCATTGGTATATCTGGATTTAATGTTACTATGCCACATAAAGTGGAGGTAGTCAGATACGTGGATTCTCTTGATTCAAATGCTAAAAAAACTGGAGCTGTGAATACTGTAAAAATGGTTGATGGAAATTTTCTTGGTTATAACACTGATTCCGAAGGCTTCATTACACCGTTACGCAAAAGAGGTATTAATTTTAAAGGATTAACCGTACTAATACTTGGATCTGGTGGCGCCTGTCGAGCTATCGTTGCTGCTCTTTCAACAGAAAGTGAAATTTCAACTTTAGCGATAGCCAGTAGGAATAAAATACAGTCAATGCAAATATCTGAATTATGCAACAGAATAGGATTGAAACACACAATAATACCCTACAATGATATTCAAGACGCCGCAAAGTCAAGTGATTTGATTATTAATTCCACACCAATTGGCATGCATGACGAACCAAGTATAATTCACGGAAAAAATATTAGAAAAGATTCAATTGTGTATGATATTGTATATAGGCCAATAGAAACGAATTTGATCAAATCAGCAAAGGATGCTGGTGCACAAGTAATTTATGGCTATGAAATGCTGCTCGAACAAGCGTGCTCATCATTTAGAATTTGGACCAAATTGTCTCCACCTATAGAAATAATGAAAAGAGCATTGTTAGGACGATTTGGTGAGCCGAGATAGTAATAAAATCTACCGCAACGGTTCACGGAGCAATATCGATAGTTAACGCCGTGGCCACAGGATTTGGCGCTGCGGTTGGAATTTCTCTCAAGGTTGAAGTTGAATTGAGATTGGGTAAGGGATCTGGGGTAGTATTCAGCAAAGGTTCTGATAACAAGATGACTCGTAAAATAATTAAGGATCTCTTACCAAATATACATAAAAGGAAATTATTGACTGTCAAAATAAAATCAGATATTCCACAAGGATTTGGCTTGAAGAGCTCAAGCGCTGTATCTAATGCACTAGCCTTAGCATGTACCGGTTTAATGAAAAAAGATATAGGCGACCAGAAAATACTAGACACCGCAATCAATGCATCTCTATATTCAAAAACTACGATTACTGGTGCGTATGACGATTCGACAGCATGTTATTATGGTGGTTTCGTTGTTACTAATAATTATAAAAGAAAGATATTACGTCAAGAGAAAGCACAGAACAATTTATTTGCAATAATTTTCTTACCAAATGATTCTAGTCGTGGGAATCTATCTGAATTAAAAATATTGTCAAATCTATATTACGAAGCCTATAAACTAGCCAGTATGGGAGAATATTGGAATGCAATGACGTTGAATGGCTTGATAACATCCTCAATACTATCAAATAATTACACACCAGTAAAGCACTGTCTTTTGAGTGGTGCCCTTGCTGCGGGCATGTCAGGAAATGGGCCGGCTATCACAGCGGTATCTGACGCCAAACAGGTAAGAAAAGTTCAGAGAGCATTATCGGATTTGGAAGGTAATACCTTGGTTTCGCCACTGAATAACGTTAAAGCAAAATTAGTTAAAACAATTGACTAGTATTTTAGTAAGAACGTCTAAGCTACACGGCGACATTAAATGTCCTCCAAGTAAAAGTTACACACACAGAGCAATAATAGTGGGCTCATTAGCCGAGGGTTGCTCTAGAATTAACAATTTCCTAAAATCTAGAGATACATTGGCGACTATATCTGGGTGCAAATCGTTTGGAATTGAACTGAAATGCGAATCTGGTGTCATAAGCATTAGAGGGAAGAGCAAATTGGATATTCCAAGAAATGTAATTGATGTGCAGAATTCTGGTACTACGCTAAGATTTTTGTCTGCTGCTGCAGCTTTGGCGAATGATGGATATACGGTACTGACTGGCGATGAAAGTATCAGAAGAAGACCGATGCAACCCATGTTAGCTACGCTAACCCAATTAGGTGTACCTTGTTTTTCGACCCGTGGAAATGGTATGGCCCCTATTGTTGTACGAGGCGGCGGAATTACTGGTGGTAACGTTACTATAAGTGGCTTAATTTCTAGTCAATTTATTTCTGGATTACTAATATCAGGTATCTATTCTTCCAATGAGATTGATATCAAAGTAATTGATAATCAAGTTTCGAGACCCTATATAGAAGCTACCCTAGCCACAATGCGTAATTTTGGTGCAACAGTAGAGCATTCATCTGATTACATGCGTTTCAGAATTACTCCTAATATATATTCAAGTGCTAATTTCAATATTCCTGGAGATTTTTCAACAGGGGCAATATTACTGGCTGCAGGGGTTCTAACCGCCGATAAAATTAGAGTTAGTGGGCTGAATTCTAGCCTACCGCAAGGAGATTCGAATATAATAGACATCATCAAAGTAATGGGGGCAAGAATAATTAATGACAGACAAAATAATCAGGTAATAGTTGAACATTCCGAACAATTAGATGGCGGCGAATTTGACCTTTCAGATTCGCCCGATTTACTTCCGGTGGTATCAATATTGGCAATAAAAGCCAGGTCTAAAGTACGAATTTTTGGAATAGAACACACTAAATACAAGGAAACGGACAGAGCTACAATAATTATTTCAGAACTTCGCAAATTAGGAGTCGATTGTAAATCCGATGATGGCGATTTAATAATCAACCCTACAAAACAACTAAAAAATGCTATACTAGATCCCCATGACGATCATAGACTGTTTATGTGCTTTTGTATTGCATCCATGATGACGAAAAAATCCAAAATTTATGGTGCAGAATCTGTGGATGTGTCATTTCCTGATTTTATTAGCGAAATGAGAAATTTAGGTGCTAATATAAACAATGTGAAGTAGAGACTCTTTATACCTCTGTTTTGTAATGCGCCTTATGTTTTGTAAACAGCATAACTTTCTGAACATCAATTGAATCCTTCCATTATTCCAGTGCAGTATTTGCCATCGATTAACAGTAAAGACTTGATTAATTTAGTACCATTCCAATGCAAGTATGACATATTCAATTTGATAATACCAATTTCAAAAATTGATTAATCTTAATAATGATTAGCGAATCAATAAATATTTTGATTTCAAGCATTTGATTTGGGATTATTGAATTACTCTCTTTAATATGGCAGCTTGGAAAATCATAACTTCGTTATCCAAATGGTGGTAGATTGAACACCTGCTAAATTAAATTTGACTTAATGCAAAAAAAAGCACTAATACTGTCAGAATTCTCTCATTGTGAGCTGTTTTTCGGATGCAAGATATCTAACTATTGATACACTTGGCTCTGATAAAAATGCAAATACAATATAAGTAACATCCAAATTTCATTAATAATCTGAGAATGGTGGGAAATATTATAGGAGAACGCTTTGCTGTTTTGAGTTTTGGCGAGAGTCACGGAAAATGTGTAGGGATGGTTTTAGATGGATGTCCAGCTGGGTTGCCTCTCTCAGAATCAGATATACAATTGGAATTGGACAAGAGGAAGCCTGGGCAATCAATCATAACTACTCAACGAAAGGAGGAAGATATCGTGGAATTAATTTCCGGAATTTATGACGGTCATACAACTGCTGCTCCTATTTGCGCATTAATTTGGAATAAGGACGCAGACTCAAGATCTTATGAATCAATAAAGAATATTCCTAGACCAAGCCACGCGGACTATCCTGCCTTCGTAAAATATGGGGGTTATGCTGATTACAGAGGAGGTGGGAGATTTTCAGGGAGACTTACTGCCACTATGGTAATGGCTGGAGCTATTGCACAAAAACTTTTGGCGTATTCTGTCGGTATCCAAACGATAGCATTTACTAAAGAAATTGGCGGATTGAGTTGTGGGGAAATATCATTTGAAACCGCTAAAAAGAATACCTACACTAATGAGGTGAGATGCCCTGATCCCGTTACCGCCTCTAAAATGAAATCTCTAATCTTAGAAGCAAAACATAATGGCGATTCGTTAGGCGGGGTGGTAGAATGTGTAGCCACAGGGCTGCCACCCGGCTTAGGAGAGCCAATTTTTTCATCTATGGAATCAGATTTGAGTAAGGCTCTGTTTAGCATACCAGCCGTAAAGGCTGTGGAATTTGGATCTGGATTTGAAGGCTCGAGATTAAGAGGATCTAGTAACAACGACGAATACGTATTTTTAAATGGTAGGATAGGTACTAACACAAACAATGCCGGTGGCATATTGGGAGGCATAACTACTGGAATGCCATTGGTGGTTAGAGTGGGATTTAAGCCTGCTGCCTCTATTGCTAAAAAACAACGGTCAATAGATTTAACTACAAATAAAGAATGCGATATAGTTGTCTCAGGGAGACATGATCCTTGTGTAGTTCCGAGAGCTCCGCCAGTTGTTGCATCTGTAATCTCTCTGGTCCTATCAGATCACGCGATACGCTCGGGGTTGATACCTCCGGTGCTTAAAAAAAATGAAACAGAATAAAGATTTAGAAAATTTGCGCGCAGAGATACGTTCTCTTACCGGAGAGATAGTAGAGTTGGTCGATAGAAGAATGGATTTGGTTAGGAGGATTGGAGAGATAAAAAGCAAATTAAAGATTCAAGTCGAGGATACAAACGTAGAACAAGAAATTCGAGATCATGTATTCAAAATTAGAAATGATTCTCAAACAAATAGAGAATTAGTAGGAAGATTGCTGAATCTATTAATTTCAGAATCAAAAAGATTTCAAGTCAACACTAACCAACAATCTAATTCCATAGATCACATGACAGTTTTTTCTAGAGCTAAAGAACTTGAAAGGACAGGTAAAAAAATAATTCATCTTGAAGTAGGAGAACCTGATTATTTGCCTCCAGTTGCTACAAAATATGCCTTAATGAAATCTTATGACACGAACCACGTCAAATACACAGAGACCCAAGGAATTCAACCGCTTCGGACTGCAATAGCAAAACAATATCAAAATAAAGTATCTGAAGATGAAATTATCATAACACCCGGAGCAAGATTCGCCATTTTCAGCGCGATTTCATCTTTAGTTACAGCTGGAGACGAAATTATCATCCTAGAGCCAGCTTGGCCCGCGTATAAACAATGTGCTGAATACATTGGAGCAAAACCAATAATCATAAAAACGCAGTTA
The DNA here is from genome assembly GCA_963703885.1 of uncultured Nitrososphaerales archaeon. Lineage (GTDB taxonomy): Archaea > Thermoproteota > Nitrososphaeria > Nitrososphaerales > Nitrososphaeraceae > TA-21. The sequence continues at coordinate 7,261 of CAVPGE010000015.1, read as the reverse complement.
GAACATAACTGGGTCCCCGAATTAGAACAGATAAAAAATGTTATATCAATGAATACAAAAATGCTAGTTTTAAATTATCCAAACAACCCTACAGGAAAGATTTTAGAAGAACAAAGTGTAGTGGATATAATTGACCTTGCAAAGGAACATAAAATCATTCTATTGAGTGATGAAGTGTATTCTGGCTATGCGTATAGTAAATTTAAGAGTCTGATTGATTACAATTATGATGAAGGAATAGTTGTTTCATCCTTTTCAAAGAATTACGCAATGACAGGTTATAGAATTGGATATGCCATAAGTAACAAAAAAAACATAAAAAAGATGTGCAGGATTCAGGCCTTAGCAATAACCAGTGTAGCAGAACCAATTCAATATGCTGCGCTATCAGCCCTAAAAAGAAACAGCCTGTTCTATGCGAAAATTATGAAGAAGCGAATAGATTTTGTAAAAGAAAGATTGAAATTAATGCCAATAGACTTTTACTTGCCTGATGGCGCCATGTATTTTTTTGTTAGAGTTATGAAGTCTATGAATGTGCTTACAATTATAGAAAAATTGTTAGAAATGGGTGTTGCGGTTTCACCTGGTGTAGGATTTGGTTCATCATATTACAATTTTGTCAGAATTTCAGCATGTCAGAAAATGAAAGTTCTAAGAGAAGGTCTAAACATAATTGAATCAGTAATTTCGGACAAGTAAATTCTATGGTAACGATCGTATCAATTATCGGGGGCGGAGGAAAAATGGGTAAATGGCTATGCAGGCATTTTCTCAAAATGAATTATTCTATTCGAATATATGATCTAAAAACTCCGAAACGCGTATCGTCAAAGATCACGGTGTGCAAATCAATTGAAGAATGCGTCAGAATTGCAGATATTGTAGTGATAAGTGTTCCAGTCGCTCAAACGCCATGGGTGATTACGCAATGTGGGTTGTTTATGAAGAATAGGTCTGTATTACTGGAAATATCATCCATCAAGAATGACGTAGTTAAGGCTTTGTTAAAAACTCGCAGCAGCATTACTCCAATTTCGGTACACCCGATGTTTGGTCCGGGTGCTAAAAGCGCTAATAACAAAAAAGTATTGCTCGTTCCAATAAGAAACGAACGGATAGAGTATAGAAAATCAAGTTTAATATTCAAAGGTTCCAGAATTATAATAATTAAAAATGCAAAAGAACATGACGAGTCAATGTCGCTCGTCCTAGGTCTAGTGTATTATCTAAACCTTATTTTTGCTTTGGTGTTATCAAATAAGGATATCCGTAAGTTAAGAAAATATGCTGGTACTTCATATACTATCCAATCGTTATTATGCGAAAGCATACTAGCGAGTGAATCATCCCTAATTAGCTCTTTAGTGATGCTGAACCCCTATTTGGAAAAGCATGTAATACAGGTCGTCAAAAATGTGAATAAGATTTTCGCTATTATGAAAACTAATGATACTAATAAGTTAGAACTTATTATTAATATTTTAAAACAAAAATATGCACAAGATTTAAACTTTGATAGATCCTATGGAAAATTATATTCATTATTTGGGTTATAATCAAATACTAACCCATTTGAATTTCTAATTTATTCCAAAGTGAAATACGTCAAATTGACTCAAATTAGGAGTAAATCATAGTATAGTTACATATGGATTATATTCAAATTTTAGCAAAGGTATAACTGTATGTAGTGCTGTACATGCACATACAACTAGATTCAATTTTGATTTTATCACTGAGTGTAACAATCGAATATTAATTTGCAAGTCTTTTTAACATATTTTCGAAATGGATTAATGATGTATTTCTCTCAATTTAAATTCCTATTTCTGCATAAGATTGGTCGTACTTGATTTCAGATCATTTAATTTATCGCATTTGTATAATGTGATTACGACTTCCTGATTCCAGATAAGAATTAGTTTATGAGCTTACTGTAGTTGGCTTTAGACTAGTTTCCAAAAAACCTTCATTGGTGATATCACCCATTTAATTGACCATAATCATAAATTTTTGGTATTCTAAATCTTTCATGTAATCGTAAATAGCTGAATCCTTAAAATGAGAATAGCCCATGACGCTAATAATATTGCAGTTTCTCCAAAAAATAAATTTTTATTTAAAAGGTGTTATTAAGTATGATTTGGCGTAATAGTCTTAAGATTTTGGACGTATTATAGTAATTATTCTATCCGACGTGATTGAGGTGGGTATGTTTAATTTTTTAGCCTTAAAACTAAAAAAAGGTTAAACATTCATTTAATCAATATCTCCCAATTCAAGTCAGTATGAGCTTTGATGAGGATTCATCTGAACAAGCAAGAACCATAGTTTGCGAAACTCACAATAAGCGCTGCAAATTAACTAGTGGTCACAACTGCCCATGCTGTCAAAAGAGGATTTGCCTTTGTAGCTATACCCTCTAATCGCATGAAAATTAGACTTTTATAATTTGAGTCGAGGTTTAAATTACAGTTTAAACCTCAAAAAAGTATTTTAAACAAATTCAACTTATATACTGAGTGCAAGATACACTTAGACAATCCTCACAGTTAATCGAAACTTTTCTATTTAGTATATCGTCGAAACAAACGCAAAAACTATATCTACGATATATAAAATATTTTGAGGATTATCAGCAAGGTAGGAGAATAGAAGACCTACTTAATCTCGACACTAAGGCAATCGAAGAGATAATAATTAGGTATATCGTATTTATGCGAGAAAACAACTTATCTTTTAATTCAATTCATGGAAGACTATCTGCAATTTATTCATTTTTAGAATTAAATGATATCACTTTAAACAGAAAGAAATTAAAGAAATTTGTTGGTGAGTCAATGAAGACAATCAAAGACGAGGCATATACGCATCAAGATCTCTTAAAAATGTTTGAATTTTCATCTTTTCGTACAAGACTAATAATTGCAATTTTTACTTCAACCGGAATAAGAAAAGGTGCTTTAACTGAATTAAGACTTAGACATTTAAAGAAGATTCCGCAATACAATCTATATCAATTCGCAATTTATGAAAACTCGAAGGAAGAGTATATCACTTTTTGTACTCCTGAATGCGCTTCCATGATAGACGAATATATTGAAAGAAGAAAGAGAGCGGGTGAAAAAGTAACTCAGGAATCTTATCTTATAAGAAATGAATTTGATTTTAATCGTAGATATCTTGTACGAACTGTAAAACCGCTTATAGTTAATTCATTGGGTAATGTTATGGATAGATTATTGATGAATTCCGAATTAAAACAGATTAATCCTAAAGTTGAGAATTATCATTATAAAAGACATACCAAAGCAACATTTCACGCATTCCGCAAGTATTTCAATACCTGTCTGGCTAACTGTGATGTTAATCTAGCCGTAAAGGAAAGATTGATGGGACATTCTATAGGATTAGACGATTCTTATTTCAGACCTACAGAAAAGCAATTGCTAACTGAATACATGAAAGCAGTAAATGAATTAACCATAAACGAAGAAAACAGACTAAAGAAGAAAGTTGATGAATTGCAGGTAAAATATGATAGGATTGATAAGTTAGTTGCAAGGATTGAGGACTTGGAAAAACAATTATCTCGATAAACCAACAAACAAACCTGAATTAAATATACTGAACATTTTTCAGTATTATCTTTTCTAACATTTAAAAATTATTTTATATTATATTACAATTTGTCCTGTTGGATAAGTATTCCCACTTGTTCTCCTAGATTTGGGCATTCATTACCTAGGGGACCAACAGGACTTTTTAATTATGGTAAAATAAATCATTTCCTATCCTATCAGCTTAAAGTAGCTAGACTGTTGTGTTATATGACTTGGCTTGTTTTCTTCAACTAATCGATAGTTCTTAATTAGACCTCTAGGTCAGCCAGGGCGATTGGTTAAATCGCAGAATTCTCTCCATTCTGGGAGTATAAATTGTTCATAACTATATGTATTATCTCTGTGTGGCAATGTACTGGTATCTTGATGTTCAAACTTTCCATAATAGACAACTTGAGTAGGATCTGTTATGTTTTCAGTTACCTGTGAATGTACTAATTCATCATCCGCAAATTACCATTAGTTAGTATTCGCACAATAAGTAATTGCAGTAAGTTTCTTAATATAGTACTAGTTAGTGTGCTAGTTCTATAAAGACATAGAGATAGTTTTAATTAATAGTAACACGGAACTGTAGTATTTTCAAGGCTAATAATACAATTGCAACGGATAATAATATAAGAATACTACTGGTAGAAGACGAGAAGGACAGCGGATTTGTATTTGAGTTAATTCTAACTAGAGAAGGCTATAAAATTGATAATTATACCGATCCTATTATGGCTTTGTCAGCATTCAAGCCAGAGTATTACGACTTGATAATTACCGATTATTTTATGGCGGGTCTCAATGGTCTAGGGTTTATTCAAAATATACGAAAAATTGATGAATCTGTTAAGGCTATATTGTTAACTGCATGGGAGCCACAATCAATTGGGGATGAAGTTCGAAAATGGTTCAACAAGATCTTAGGTAAGCCATTAACTGAAGACAAATTAATCAAAGAAGTTAGACTTGCTCTGGCATAATATGCGCATCAAGTCTTAGAACTCATTCACGTATAAAAATAGCCTAGGGGACCTTTCTACACTTGTAAGAAATTACTTAGCAATTATATTGTATTTAATGTCTTGAGCAAAGTTAGGTTCTGCGCAATTTGGATCTAAGCAACTCAAACTTGATTTGAACATTGCTGGTAAATGAGTTCAGAAAATATGGATTCACCGATTCTAGGAATATGATTGAGGAACAATTATAAAATACTGAGACCCATTCAAAATATCACGGCAATCCTTCTATCAGTGTCTTTGCGAAAATCTTACCAACAGTCCTTTTTCTCATACCTCTTCAGCTGATAAAAGAACGCACTATATGAAATTTGGGTGTGTGCGAACATGATGAAATGGGTTTGGAAACATAATTAATCATATAACAAGCTATATCAAATTTGCTCACTTTACAAAAACAGTATATTTTCCCTCTCTTGTTACAGTATACTCGACCAGACCTGCTAGGTGATCGATAACTTTAAATTCGATCCAGCGCTGCCCACCGGCAGGGGAGCCAAAAATAGACTATACCCATTAGTTAATCCTCTCGACGTTCCAGGTGGTCCAAACTCGAATATGCCTTTAACGGCATTAGGGGTTGTTACATTGTAAAAGTCTGATGTTGCTCTAGGTATCTTGGTTGTATCTAGATTTGTTCCATCAATACGAACGTATAAAATATTAGTATTATCCTGGGGTTGAATAGCGCATATTTTAAGCCGTTCATCAGACTCAGGCTTAGGAGCCAACTTGTCAGGAATGTCGCTAAATTCCGGATTACCTAACCAGCATCCGGCCTGAGAAAGAGGAAAAAATATTGCCTTACCCTTTGGAATTTCACAGGAGTATTGGACATTGGCGTGGTTTGACTGGCCTTTTGGCTCGACGTCCGGTAGATACCATACTGACCCATTTTGATGAACGGAACATGCTTTAGAATCATTTGTATTAGAATTATATTTTGTAAATGGATGTTCATCATTTGGGATGCCTATCCACCATTGCCACCAATTCTTAAGCCACTCTGAATATGGTGTCCCATAAGGGGGGAAGAATCTGTTCGGAAAAAGGTAGGAGCACTGCCAGAAGCTTTAAAATAAGATGGAGACAAAATTATTGATGCAAGAATTATAGTCAGGGAATACAATACCAAGGCATTCAATTTGTTCGATGCTCTTATGAGTAAGTCGTTATTAAACATTTAAAGGGAACAATATTCATTCATTCATTCCCTCTTTTGAATACGGAAGAGGTATCATGCTGCAGGGGCGATAAATTAATCAAATAATTTTAGCCGTGTATATACTATGAACTATGTTCAAGGACAATCTGTTTCTACACAAGGAAAGCAAGCAGATCTTTTGAGACTGACAACATTGAAGACTGATTAAGATAAGATAGTAAGGAGGAAATGTAGTTGGATGTTGATCGATTGCATAATAAGAGCACATTACCTAAAGGTTATTTTTACTGTTTTCACACATTCTTAATTTTACAATTTACAAAAATAATTATTTGATATTTAGTGTATAGATCGAATAGGGGATATGACAGAGAATTGGTATTTAGATACATTATCTAGAACATGTGTAGATTGACTAATCTAATAATGTTGATGTAATTCTGATTGTAATTCTGATGATGTTTTCAGTTCGAAAACGATATATCGACCTCGATCTATACGTTAATCACTAATTAATGAGGTTTTCTCATTTACTTATTACAGAGGATCAGATATTCACTTAGTGCTATAATAATTAATAATAGTCTGTCACTCGTTATAGTAGTAGCCGCTGTCTCCATTATCATCCAAGTAATGGACAGATCGTTTGGCAATTCTGTCATACTATCCGTTCATGACTTTTTTCCACGGCTTCACCAACCGTCTTCAGTTTGTTGGTAATAATTTCTATCGCGATGCAATACATGTTGATCAAGTATACGAGTAGATCTAGAAGGTAGAGAGAAATAGATTTAGGTTTGGAAGGATCCTGTTCGTAATCACAGTCTTACTCCAGTATTCCGCAACTGGTATACTTGTAACAATTCTATTCCAGATTGTCTTCACATCAGAATATAACGTTCATCTCTTGGAAACAGTAGTGGGAATAAATCTAATCACTTCTAGTGTATTACTAGCAATTCTTTCCTCAAGATTTATGCATACAGGAACGCTCCAAGTAAGTCTTACTCTCTTACTCAATAAGTATTGCTGTACTCTCATTGAGTGGCATAATCACCTTCATATTCGTTGACAGCTTCCTTCTACGGAAACCAGATTACATAACATCTCAATATAATCCATGGACGTCGTATGCTCCAGTAACAGCGGCTCAAATTTTTTCTGCATATCAGTTAATCGGGATCATATCATTTGTACTCTGTGGATAGCTACTGTATTTTTGACAAACCATTATGCTTCAATATTTAAGACAAAATATTGGGTTATGGTAACTCTTCCCATAATTTATTTTGCAAGTATATATCTAATATCATATCTAGAACACCTACATCTCCTTGAGATATTAGGACTTGACGAAAGCCCTCTGTATTCCTACATCTACAACTTTTTTTTAAACACAGTTAGAACTGCAGGTGGGATAATGTTTGGCTTTGCATTTTTTGCGGTTTCGAAAAAAATTGTTC
>CAVPGE010000014.1:0-36378 GCA_963703885.1 uncultured Nitrososphaerales archaeon | reverse complement strand
ATTAAATTTAAACTACAAGATATGATATATTAAACGTACGACCTATACTTTGTGACTGAGAATTGTTTTCTAATATCCTAGTGCCTGTAGATGGCTCACGTATCTCTTATAGAGCTCTAGACGCTGCCCTAATTCTTGCAAAAAAAGCAGGCTCAGAAATCACTGTGGTCCATGTTCTTGAAAGTATCTCTACCGCATACATCGAATCGCAGAATACTTTAAAAATGGACACGGGAGAGGGTCAGAGCATACTCGACAGATGCTCCGAATTTGCAAAGCAAAAGGGCATTTCTATAAATACAGCTTTACTTCAAGGCAATACTTCTTCCACAATTTTGGATTTTGCCGTTAAAGAAAAGTTCGATGCTATTGCTATTGGAAGTCATGGTATAAGTGGCTTCAAAGAGCACATTTTAGGAAGTGTATCTAATAAGGTAGTGCATCTTTCATCACTTCCAGTATTGCTTATCAAATAACCCTTGAAAATTATTGAAATTTATCTTTTTTCAGTTTGTTTATTACATTGACAAAACCAAATCTTATTATGTATATGAAGGTGTAATCCACTATTTTTGGTTATGATTTTTATTCATTTATCCTGGATGCTTTTTAATCCGACACCGGTAGCTGGATTATGTCCGCCTGTGAATCTTAATGACTCTAAAATGCCATCTTACGAACTTTGGACAAAACTAAATACCATCTAGTGAATTAATTTTGCTAAAATCCAGCGGACGCAATTTTGCATATTCTCTGCTCCTAATTACTTTGAATTAATCATTATATGTTGGCATATGCTATTTTAACACTTAGTATAAGGAGGATATTTTTCTCGTCCCAAAAAATGCTATCAAGCAGGTGATATAAGTAGTGTCGCGTCATATACAAAGTTAAGACTTATCTGAAAGCAACCTTCTAATTTATCCTATCTGTAAGCCTTTTTGACAAAGTTCGCGATCTAATCTCGATAGTAATCCAGTATCTTTGCAATTGCAACATCTTCTTCAGTTCTACCACTTTGGTCGTTAGTTCTCATTTGTTCTCTGTATCTTGTAAAATCCATTGGAGTTATAGCCCCTACGGCCATTCTAGTATTTTTGTCAATAACTAGTAGATGTCTTATTTTATTCTTCAAAAATAGTTCAGCGGCTTCTTCCGAAGTTGCCTTAGAATCAATCGTAACTAGCGGAGATGACATAATCTCTGTTACCCGTAAAGTACTAGCATTTACTCCCTCACGAGAACATGCCTTCCTAACCATGTCTCTCTCTGTTATGAGCCCTATGGGTAGGTTGTTCATGTCAATCACTACTAGTGAGCTAATATCTTTCTCAGTCATCTTCTTGGCAGCCTGTTGTACAGAATCATTCATTGTACTATATTCTAATTTCCGACTCATGAAATCTTCAATTATCACGATAACAAACCGTCTAATACCTAATTTAATTATTTTTTTGACAATAGTAGGAGGCAATAATTTGTATAATTGAACCCTCAAATATTAAAACCGGAACACCACCTGTTGTTCAATATGTGGGATAGAAAGAAAAGAATCGCAGAAAAGTGATGAATTAACCCTAACAAATTTAATTTTACCTTATTTCTAAACCAATCCAATAAATTGTGGCAAATATGTTTAAGAGAGGCAACTAAAATTTTGATAGTTATTCTAGGTTATCTGCTTAATTTTTTATTGGTCGCTTAAAACCTTGAGTCGGAAAGCAGGACTCCCTCTGATTCCACTTGTTAACTCTGCATTCTAAAAGAATGTTGATTCACATAATCCAAAAATTTTGTGTAATATTGTATGCACAACGTTATGAAGTCGAATGAGATAGAGATTAAGTTCATGCCCATATTAACGATACTAGTATAGCTCTTCAGAAATGCATCTATACCAGACCTATGAGCTTTATTTTTCTCTACATAATTTTGAAGCCATTTTAATTGATTAGATATTGTACCATCACATGAAGTGAGAACTGTTTGTTGCAGTTCTATGAAAGCATTAAGATATCTCAATTGTGATGCCGTTGCATTACCAAAGATTACAGAGCAAGTTTTTCTATACTGATCAAATCCGCTAATTTCTTCAGTAGTAGACATAATACATCATTAATAATTCAGTATTATAAATTAACTTAAACCTTAAACTTTAGTTCTATTTTTCCTAGGTAATCTTCATGTAATATCCCATAATTCATAAACGGATTAGCATAATATATCATGAGGACGTTAAAAATTTTAAAGTCATTAAGCAGTCAATTCAGAGTCCAAAAATATATTTCTAGTAGTATTAAAACAAAGCAGTCCAAACTTATAAATGGTCTATATTCATGCTCGTAAGTTATCGTCACCATTACTAAGGCGTCAGTTATTTGGATACTGTACACTAAATCAATTATAATTGTAGATTAATTACAAAGTCCCAAATAAAGTATCGTTACAATGCTTTTGTTGTGGGGTTAGGCTAAATTGAGCTAGTTTTTACGACCCAAACTCATTCAAGTAAACAGGAAAGGTATCATCTCAAGGGTAACTTCCGAGTAAATCTAATAGACAACCCTTGCTGATTATCGTAACTAATTTCGGATGTTTCATCCATCGTTAACGGAATTTTTAATGCGTCCTTATGACAGACTGGACAAATATCGATTAGTCCACGGATATTAAAACAAGTACAGGACCAGTGACAGCTTTTGCATACAACCAAAATAGGTTCCGGAAAACTTTCGCCGGATATGGCTATTTGCAAGTCATTGAAATTTTCATACGGAATAACACGTGATTCTGGTGATTCTGGTGAGGAATCTATTTCCGATAATATCATATTGCTGGTAAAATACGCATTCTATTGTAATAAATAGTCAGACTGCGGTGCCATGCATAGTACTCATATCAGCATATGATTCGATCTGCATAGAAACTATAACAAATTTTACGGGTTACCTTCATTACTTAATTTTATATATCGGTGCAATTGCACCAACCTTCATATTTTATTTTTAATGTCAAATACTATTACTGAATCATGATATGCGAGATTGAATAATCTGAAGGACTATCCTAATTTATATTTCATGAAACTTGATCGAGTAGGCTAGCGCCACAGTAGTATACGTTATCACTAATTAAATTCTAAAGGCGAATTTGCAAGAGCTATTTTATATACATAGGATCATACGCTTGAAATTGCAAAAATAAATCTGGCGTAAAATGTGAGTATAATGATAACTCCATAGTTTGAGTCAGTTTCTACTATCTGGAGAATATGAAAGTGGAATTTAAATATGACTTCAAATCATAATCTTTATTCAAGACTCGAGCTCTGTCTTGGACGATGACGATTATATGAATCGAAGATACCGACTATTACTTTTTCTCGTTTGGTTTTAATACTAACTCCATACTGAAATCAAATCATCGATTAGCTAATTCTCTTAGTTTCTATAAGCCGACTGGTTAAAATAATTTCAATTTCCTAGTCTATATGAAATTGAAATAGATATATTAAAGGATTAATGGCTATCCAAATCAATGACAAGTAAATGTCCATCGTGCAAGACTGTAATAAATGAAACAGGTTGGAGCACTGAGGAAATAGATGTCGAACACCATACTGGGATTAGAGCCAAGATCATGTACTGCAATAAGTGTCAGTCAATTCTAGCTGTATTTCGGAAGTAAAATTTCTATGTTCCATTTTTTTATATTTATTTTTGGTCATTGATGCAAACAATATCTATTTCCTTGTATGTGTGACGTTTATCCTTATTTCCTATTGAATAAAAATTGATTCTACGCGGTCAATTTGTCAATTAAATATCCATCCTTCCGCACTAAATGAGAGGGGATTATTTGGAAATAAGTACTAATCATGCAAGATGCATTGAAATTTCTACATAATCATAGAACGCGGGCTTAATAGTTCTAATGGTCACATCTAGATGGTGTATAAAAATAAATCAGCATTGGCCGTTCCAGATAAGACTAACACGTGTTTCAATATGTTGACATTCTGATCCAATTTGGTATTAACTAATAGTTACCATGAAGATAATCTGAAAACTGAAATTTTAAAAGGATAGTGTCTATCTAGATAAAGTGGAGCTCCTATGCCAATTTTTTCATCTTATAACAATAGGGATAACAGCGTGCCATAAAGGAATCATACTAGCTCATTTTTAAAAATCAATTAAGGATGAAATTTTCTTTTGTATTTCATAAGCATCTGTACTTACGAATTGCCAAACTGCATTTAATTTATATGAATTCTATAATAGAGGAACTCATCTGCAAGCATTAATCAGCCATTTTCTGTGAAAATTACCAATATTCGGGAAATGCGAGAATTGTAAAAGGATGTTGGCTGCATTTGCTCAGTTAATAAGCAGCTAACATTAGTTTACTGCCCTGCAGTGTACTCCATTATCTTATATTCATTCTTAATAAAATATACATAAAGTGGAAAGGGTTCGGGCCTCAAACAATGTTTCGCTTTCACTAATACTTTCTATGATAGGAGGAGCGTTTATAATCATAGGAGGCTTAGATTTAACAATAACACTAGTCTGGCACTTCTCAACATTCACTGGTATAATTAGTGGAGTGTTTTACGTGTTTACGGAGGTATATCCGCATTGGTTAACAATTATTATCATATTCTTCTCACTTACAGCAGGAGCTACTGTAATCGTATCAGCCTGCAAGATGTACAAGGAATCAGATAATAAACTTAAATGGGGATTACTGATTGTTCTTGGATCTATCGCAGGATTATTCTGCATAGGTGGTTTTGGCCTAGGTGGTATCCTTGGAATCATAGGCGGCGGAATCTCCCTGAGCAGGAAGTTATAAAGAAAATCATTCCCTTAATTTCATGAGAAACATTCTAACAATATTTCATCAACCTCGGAACCAAGCAACCATAAATTCCACTTTATTCAAGATTATTGTATAACCGTGTCTTATGACCTCATATGAATCAAAGTTAAACATGCTACTCAATTTTCCTGTCCTATTGTTCTCATTACTACATCCCAAGGGGTTACGATATAGTTTTCCAATAGCAGTGCTGGATTACTAAGGTCTGCCAACATAGCAGCGGTTTTACTAATACTCTGGTGTTCTGAAATGGGGGACAGTGGAGTAATATCGAGAGATTTAATACTAACGCTGCTCAGAGCTTTGGCTCCGATTTCACAACCTAAAATTCTCCTTCCCTCATGACTAAAGATAAATTCTAATATTTTTCGATCACTAAGAATGTAATTCTTGTAACCATGAAACTCATCTCTTTCAGTAATAACCAAATTTCTAATTTTCTTTCTTAACATTATCTCGATAGAATTTTTGATCGATTCAGTCCTACCAATTCGGACAATTGGAGATGCGATTGTTTTAACAGGAGTATCAAGGTTCAATTCAGAGACCAACGACAAAAGATCCCGGATTGCTATTGATCCAATTAATGAACCCTTGTCTGTGACGGGCGCTATAGCAAACTTCGTTTTTGCAAAATATTCTAAGATGTCATATAGCGAGGAATCTATTTCAACTGTCGCTGTGTCACTATCCATTAAATCTTTTGCTGTTATCTTTGACCAGTCGTCATATGTCATATCAAGAACTTGTTTTAAAACATGGTGGCCACCTATCTTTCCTTCAAGTTTGTTGTCCCTTTCCACGATCAATCCATCTACATAAATTCGGCTTCCAGTAGCAAGAAAGGTACCGATTTGAATAAATAATGCATCAGGTGACACAGATAAGTAAGGTCTTCTGGATACGTGAGGAAGAATCTGATCTATTTTAATACTTCGCGGATTTGAGTTATGTTTGATTTCAAAATTCCCATTATTATTCAATGTCCCATCCTTTTTGTTACTGAACGGTGATTGGGTGTATTGAGAGTCATAACTTCTAGATTCTGGCAATCTGCATCTTGTTTTCATAAGTTCACTTGCCTTTTATCCTGTAGGATTTTAGTGCATTGCACAGCACTATTTATCCTTTATGTTGAATCTACATATAACTGCAGTCGAAAAAAAGAAAACTTGAATATCACTACTTACCAATTATTCTATGTGAAAAGTATGACACAAAGGGGGTATTGTTTGTATATTAATCCCGTCTGTTATAATGTTTACACTTATTTTCTAGGAGCAGATAATCCACAATTTCCAATGATTACGTCACTTCCGGCCTTATAGTCAGTCACATGATCGAATTTATGAGTGAGACAGATAAATGTATCATTTCCTGAGTTCCCTTTCAAAATATCAGTTGCATTATCATTTAATGATGCGTTTATAATATCATTTCCAGTTCCTCCAACCAAGTTGTCACTACCTGCATTTCCAATGATAATATCATTTCCTTTATTGCCACTCAAAGTGTCATTACAAGTAGAACCAATGATAGTATCATTACCTTCATTCCCATTTACAAGAGTGCCATTGGATTGACCGAAACAAACAGCAGTCAAATTATCATTTTGAGGGCTCCCGTAACAGGGAGACAACTTACAAACGATATCGGCAGCGGATGAATATGGTATTAACGAAATTCCTGACAAACTGGTAGTAGTGAATAAGATCATTTCTATCATCAACATAGATAAGTTACCTCTTACAAATTTCAAAAATAAATAATATACTGTCATTGATATTGCAATTCCTATTTTATATTTTCATGTCCACGACTTAATATTGCATTATTGCTTTGCCTCTATTCTTAGAGTATATTCCCCTTGCAAAGCTCTTTGCTGAGTATTATCAATTGGTGTTATTTGGACCTTTACAGTGTAATTTCCAGTTTGTGTTAAAAAACGTCCCTCTATATGGTACGCACCCGTCATTGGTTTTATAAAATCAGGCCCTATTACTCTTGTCGGTATATCAAGAGGGACCAAATCTAATTGCAGGTCATTGCCTTTAACGTGAAAAACATCGGAAAATACTTCTTCGGTTTTATCTCTCCATATCGTAACTGAATATGGAGCTGGTTTTGTTGGATCGTGGATAAATGTAATAGGCTTAAATTTCAACAATGACCTTTCCTGGTCTGTTAGATTTAGAATGCTCCCAGTTCCTGAAGAGATCTCAAAATCATGGTTTCTTACTACTTTATCATTTACTCTTACAAAGCCCACTTTCCATGGATGAATTTCGCAATGATACGAATAATTTCCCGCCTTATCAAAAGTATACCTAAAGTAGGAATCGTAAGGTATTAAGTCTGAAGTAAATAGTTGTCCGGATGTCGGATCTGCTGGCAGCCCACTTACGACTGTGTGCACCTGGTCTGTATTGTTATTGTACCACAAGACAGTAGTATTAACGGGAATCGCAGAAAATTCAGGATAATAATGAAGAGGATTAATTTGTGAAGATGCTCCTGGCGTTATTATTACCGCATAGCTTGCTATGGACTGATCGATTCTCTGCAGCTGGGAGTTATTAACATAAATCCTTGGTATCTCAAACTGGCCGTAGGAGCCCTGAAAAACAATGCAAAATGAACATCCTACAATTATAGTCATAATTACTGTTACAAGCAAGCTCAGAATCATGTTTTAGAATCGTCCTGCTCTCTTAATAAGCTACTCCTTGAATTTTTACGCGTCTTGGGTATGCAAATTATCTTATTTTTAGTCAAATGCAACACGTATGTCTTCTATTTAACTGCGCTTGACTTTAAATTGTAAGTACATATTGCAATGCAGTGCATTATTTCATTCGAATTTTGATTAAAAATTACTCTGATGGGCTTTTTAAAGGTAGGAACTCTAGCTTAATCTATTTAATTTTTACCGCATTTTGTAAGATCGAACGTTTACATTCGACAAACTATGCATATGTATTTCAAAGGGATTGTGCTCATCTATTTACAAGAACAAAATAATGCAATAAAAGTTACTAGTGCTATCCATAACAAGTTCATATTATACTTGAAACTTTTTTTTACGCAGCAAAAATAATAATGCTATATATTTTCGATTATTAATTCTGAAAATTAAAACTCCAATATATCTAAATCAAAATTACTACGACGATACTAAAAAATGGGACAAAAAATTATACCTTTCCATATGAGACAACACAATTCGTAGTATAATATTGGTATACAAAACTAACAGCAATTAAAGTTATGCAGCAGATGTGGGTGAATGATGCATGTAATTACCCCACACCAGCTACGTTGAATCAACCAGTCTTTTTTGAATGGTACAATTTACAATATCGCCCCCTGTATTGAAATACAACAGTAACTTAGTTAACAGTAGATGTAGAGTAAGATCTTAAACCCAATCAATCCTTGTGTTCAATCTACATCGCATCGTACTTGAATTAGTAATACAAGAATTGAGATAATTACATTAGCTGCTCTTTTTCAACCGTACGGTGGATACGTCGTATTGAGTTCAGTAACAAATATTAATATTTTTTTGTACTGCGATTTCTATAGTATATATTTCAGTTCTCACTACTGGTATGGAATTAAAGGAAAAATTACAGTTGTATAATGGAACAAATTTCATTCGATATTAATTTATATTAAGTGATTCGGGTTATGTTGATATGATATCATATATTGTCATATTAGCTATTGTAACAACCATATCCAGTTACATTCTGGTTACTTTGATTACCGATCCTATCAATGAGGCTTATGCTCAGGCCGTTAATGCTTCTCAAATTTATAAGAGCAAGACTCTCGACGTCGGTAACAATGCAAAGAACTTGATAATTCTAATTCCTAATGAAGGTCATGAATCACCAAAGCTGCCTAAAGAACAACGATTGATAAATCAGCCGTATGTCCCTGAAAATATAGTAGTTAGTCCCGGTACCAATTTACGTTGGTTTGTTGGCGACGTTGGCCATACTAGAACAATATCATTGGTTGACAGTGCGTCGAATAACGTCTTTAAAAGTGGAGATATTGACTTTAATCAACTTAGTAAACCACTTTTATTGAACAAAAGCGGGACTTACAAGTACTTTGAAAAGGACGTAAATCAGGATGATCCCAACTTTGTCATGGAAGGGACGATTAAAGTCCAAGATAATAATTCCACATCTGAACCTAAATCAACTACCGCTTCGGCTCAACCCAACTTTAATACGTTGACATTTTTAATGGTACCTTCAGATAGTGTAGAAAAACAAACAAAAACCCTCGATAACGCAGGGATTAAGATTGTCGATAAATATTCATTTAAGGCCCTTGACGATGGCTCAAATCAGGATATTTTAGTATTGGGAACCAACGAACCCTCCTTGGACAATGTCAAAAAGGCACTCACTAAAATAACAAACTCTTTGCCATACGGATGATTCCGCCATATAGACCGAAATAGATCCTAATATACAAATAATTAATTGAATTAAATGGTTGACAAAATCCTAAACCTTAGCATCTTCTAGAACTGCTATTCAACAAGTAATAGCAGGAATGAAGGTGATTAACAGAATTGGATAAGAAACAAAAACAATTAACATGTACAATTATTGCTATTATAGTATGAATTATTGGAGTAGTAATAATACTAATTATTGGTCAGTGAGCAGGACAAGGATATAAGGTTAGGATCAGGATGAGAGAACCATAATACCTATTTTCGGCACAACTACATGAACATTATTTTATCTATTTATTTAGATTTTATGTGTACAATATAATGCAGAACAAACATGTAGTAGGTGGCGGAGTACCATGACTTTGGGTAAACACATCCTTGTTAAGCCTCATCCATTCGCTTATCTCTATTAACGTAAGCAGACAATTTTGCCTGAAGAAATTTTGATTTTCTTATCAATTCTTTTACTCTGATTAATAATTCATCGTCACTGAGATTACCTCTATTATGAATAAAAGTTAATATTTCATTACTGATCTTGGATATGCAAATTGATTTTCCCGTTACGTCTTGGTAAATAAAGACATGATATCGGTTAAAGGTAAATTCTCTAAATTCTGGATCATTAATAATTTTCAGTAAAGTATTGTACACTTTGTCATAACTTTTTATATTGAACTTTACGGATTTTAATCTCATATATTTGAAAATTATGTGATTCATAATATGACCTTTCTCCAACGTAGTCAAATTGTCCACATTTCCAATTTTTTCCTGAATTTCTACTTCCTGATAGTCATCCCATTTTTCTACCAATCCTAAAGCCAGTAGTACAAAGGATTACGTACAGATATATATTTATTTTATTTCAAAAGGAAAATTTTCATATCGAGGTAACTAAAATGCTCATTACTAAACTAGAGAGTGATACTTATTCTCCGATAAGTTACTATTTGGATCAATATTCCTATATTAGTAATATGTCCTTGTAATTATTATGTAATTCACTGCATTGTATTGTACTACGTTCAGTTAATAGTGTCGATGATACTCTTAATTTGCCATTCGGATAGAGTGGTAGCAGATGTGGGAAAATAATCAACTTTCCTCCTCATCTGCTATTTACTAAGTTACTATTGTCTTTTAATATTCGTTATCATTTTAAATTCTTACCATTCGAATATGAATGGACTGGTAATTCAACATAGTAGGTGTGGAAATAAATTTACACCCCCACATCTGCTATTTCAAGTTAAATTTAAATTAAATTAGTTCTGTTGGTCTCCCAGAGACTGCCCAATCCTAGGAGGTTCTAATGACTGAATGGAGTCTTGTCCCAACAGAACAAAATAATTTTAGAACGGAACTAAATAATCCTTAGTTAACAATATTACGGAAAGATTGAAATTTTTAATCATATGATTGCTGTTATATCTATACTAGTTAGTAGGATTAGCTGAGCTCAATTTAAGACAACTGAAAGTCCTTTTGTTAAAATATCCACTTGGCGTTTTTTTTCTGCTTTGATTTGTAGTAAGCTTGAAAATCTAATTTCTTTTAATAACATAATTCATCAAAAAATACTATTCACAACAATTTGGATAATACTCAGCCGAAAGCTTCGCAAGTAATGCTGTTTCTTACTTGTCGCCACCACAGACGGATCGAATTTTCAATTATTAACAGAATTTATTATCTAGACATAGATGCTGCTATCGCGAAAGTTGAAAGATTTACAACTCGCAATGCAGTGTACTCTTAATATACAAATATCCAACACTTCTACTAAATGGGGAATATCGATGACAGAAGAGGGTATGACGAATCATAGGAAATCACTCGATGTATTGATGGTTTCTACTGAATACCCTCCCATGATGGGGGGTGTTGGCCGCTATACTGCAAACCTTACTGCTGCTCTCAAGAAAAAAGGAATCACGGTATTTGTTGTTTGCAACGAACGAGGAAATGGCGATTTTACAGGTATTTCTCCTACTAACAAGTATAATTCCGAGATACTGCTTAATATCGTAAAAAAAATCAATCCGGATTTAATACACGTTCAGTATGAACACGGTCTTTATGGATTGGAATTAGGTGCAATTAATCCAAACAAAACACATACTAATATAGATTTATTCTATGAAAAGTGTGAAGCTCCAATAGTTACTACCTTTCATTCAGCCTACACTTTTCAACAATGGATGAAATTAGTCGTTCCGTTAGATCTAACGGGAACCGATAGTAAACTACGAATTTATGGCAGGATGGCGCTAAAATATTGGAAGCATCTATTAAATTACAGATCATTTCATTCACTAAATACTAAAAAACTAGGCATCAAAAAATACGGTATTGTTTTCTCAGATTATTTGTCAGAGAGAATACCACAAACTCATAAAATCTATCATGGAGCCGAAGCGCTAGTGCCATACACATTATCAAAGTCTGAAGCCAGAAATTATTTTTCGATTCCTGAAGATTGTAAAATTGCTTTGGCGTTAGGTTTCTTGACTAAGACCAAAGGCTGGGATTTATTAAACGAAATAAAGGTTCCGAATGGATGGAAAATAGTGGTCAACTCAGCCAAAAATCATTATAACATTGAAAAAACAAAAGTTGAGTTCAATAATGTGGATATAATCGATTTAAAAAGGGGACATCTATCGGATCTTGAACTGTCCTTTTTATTTCACTCTGCCGACATATTATTACTTCCATATACTGTGAGTTCAGCATCGGGCGTGATGTTCGATGGACTGGCGCATGGATTGCCGTTTATAGCAAGTAATATAGAATTTTTCAAAGAATTCTCTGCTCTTGGATTGGGACTTTCTGTCAGAAGAAATGCTAATAAATTCTCTTCGGCAATAATAAAGATCGATAAAGATTACAATACTTACAAAAAGAACGTTGCTTCCTTTAAACAGAATTTGTCGTGGAGTAAGATTGCAGAGCAACACGAAATACTTTATCAAACTGCAGTTCGGAAAACAATATCGTTAGCTGTCGATAACTGAACTATCCCTTGGATCAAATAAAATAAATAACATAAAATAATATAAATTATTCTAAGCGCTTAACTTAACTACATCGTGACTAGGAATATAACCCTAACCTGACAAATTGTATTGCAGTAAAATGCTCCTTACAGCAATGCAGTTAAAATCATATCGCATATGGATAGAAGATTAACTAGGAGCAATATTATCGAGTCATTTGGGGTTGCACGTATCAAGTAATCTCGAATAATAGGCATTTTTGATACCATAGGTCAGTTCTTGTTAATAGTGGTAAGAATTAGCAATTAAGTAATTCCGTCTATATGAATTTTGAATCACTTAATTACCAGAACAGAACAATATGAGTATGTGACCACTTCTAAAGCCACACTTCCAAGTAATAGCTTCTTGAATCCTGTGGTGCCCCTAGTTCCAACAACAATCAAATCGACGTTCTCTTTGTCAGCCAAATCAACCATGATTTCTCCTACAGAGTAACCAGATGAAATCACTCTAGTTTCAAGTGAGAGATTCATCGCATTCGCCTTATGCTTTATTGTTTCAAACCATTTCTCAACATCTTCGTCAGTTTGTTTTGAATATTCAGGTGAGGATGGGGTCGCCATTTTCGAAGAATGTGATCCAATTCTAAAATGTGCCGGACTTACGTGTAATACTAATAACTTTGCTTCATTTTGTTTGGCAATCGCCATGGACTTATCTACAGCCCTCATTGAATCACTTGACCCGTCTATTCCTACGAGTATTTTAGAATAGAGTTTATCTGAAGGTAACAACAAATTTGCTCAATAGCAATAGGTATTAAAAGTGATCTGTGCATCCCATTTCCATAACTCAAATTTAGGATCGTACAACAGCATTCTATTTTCACCTATGGTTATGATATTTCAAGGCTATATTCACTATATCCGTAGAGCAAACAACATATCTCGGATGAAAGAAAATAAGCTCATAAAATGACCAATTCCAGTTATTGATTAAGATTGCTGACAAACGATTAAATCAAACAATATTCCGAAGTTTGGCTAGGATATTTGACAGTCTTCCTTTTCAAAAAAGAACATATCAGGGTTCTGTTATTTCTTTGCTATCTTCAGACATGGCCATATTATTTAGAGACAGGATACAAGCGGCTTCAATGCTGTCAAGTGGGATAAAATCATTTGTATCAAAACACAACTTGAAAAATATAGTGCGTACAGACAACAATGATGTCATCATAATGGCTATTCCAAATGGTGGTGTTGTTACGGCTGATATCGTTGCAATTAACCTTGAGAGAACGTTAGATATCTTAATATCTGCCAAGATAGGGGCTCCTTTTAATTCTGAATTCGAGATCGGTGCGGTAACACATGACGGCGAGTTCTTTCCGAATAAGATGCTAATTGAAAAGTTCGAGGTTCCCCAGCAATATATAAATGACCAGATATCCTCAGAAGTAGAAAAGATATTGGTACGTCTGAAAAAGCTTAGGGGAACGAGTAGTTATCGCCTGAACAACAAAACCGTCATTCTTATCGACGATGGAATATCCACAGGATTAAGCATGTCTACAGCTGCTAAATGGATCAGTTCACAGAATATAAGAAAGCTTATAATCGCCGCGCCATTTGGGCCAAAAAACGTGATCAAAAAACTCAAAGAATTCACAGATGCGATTATTGTTTTAAATGCACCGCTAGAATGCGAACCAGTTGGTGAGTATTATCAATATTTTCCAGAAGTAAGCGATAGGCAAGTTTACAAGATAATGCAAAAATACAAACACAACTAGCTGGGATGTACTAAAAAACGCACCATAGCGAATTTATTAATTTTGTAGAAGCAAGTGAAGAAACTATGTCTATTGAAAAACTAAGAGTAGTACTATAACTTGCAAAGGTATAGCAAGAATCCGATTCTAGTTGCAGACCAGTATAATTGGTGGGAATCAAAAGCAGTATTTAATCCCGCCATTTTGTATGATGGCAACAAAGTACATATGCTCTATCGAGCTATAGGAGAACAAGAAAAATATATCTCTAGAATCGGATACGCTTACAGTAAAGATGGATTAAACTTCGAAAGACAAAGAGAAATTGCTATTAGTCCACTTGAAGATTATGAAAAATATGGAATGGAGGATCCTAGACTCGTACAAATCGATGACCAAATATACATAACATACGTGGTTCTTTCTGACTATGTTTCAATGGGTCCAACAGCGTCAACTGCACTTGCGATGACTACTGATTTTAAGAAATACATTAGATTGGGAATCATTACGAGCAAAGGATCGGATAACAAAGATGTAGTATTATTCCCAGAAAAGATAAATGGAAAGTATCTATTTCTGCATAGGCCTACTGGATGGGTCGGCCAAAAGTTCGGTATTGATAAACCCAGTATTTGGCTTGGAGAGGGCAGTTCACTGACTAGCTTTGAAAAACATACAATTCTTCTAAAGCCCAAATATGATTGGGAGGATTCGAAGATAGGATCGGGCCCGCCCCCAATAAAGACTAGGAAAGGGTGGCTATTGATATATCATGGCGTGGACAAGAACTTAATCTACAGAGCAGGTGCGGCATTGCTGGATCTAAGTAATCCGTCAGTTGTAATAGGAAGAACTGAAATACCAATCTTGGAGCCTGAAGAGCAATTTGAGAAGATTGGTCATGTTAAGAACGTAGTGTTTCCTACTGGCTCTTGCATTATTGATGATATATTATATCTTTACTACGGTGCAGCTGATAAAGTGTGCTGTGTCGCGACTTTTAACTTAGAGCGGTTACTCGAGAAAATTGTGTAAAGCATTGATTATTTGTGCTAGATATTTTTATTATGAAGCAACGCCTTGCTTCGAATACTCGGAGCTTTCCAAAATTACTTTCATTTGAATAGATATTCTTCAGATATTTCTGATTTACTTTACCAACTGATTTCTGTCCATGTTTAATTGCAATATCAAGAATTTTGTTGATTTGGACTGTGACTCAAATATTTCATACAGTACAGTGGCTTATATCACGCCTATTAGCATATAAAAATATTGAGGATTGCTATATTTTTTCTGTAATCTTGGCGGCATTTTCTGTGAAAGGCACAGAAGATTTGTCCCTCAATATCCACTGGGATATTACCAAATTTTTGATTATTCTTTGACCATATCTATCCTCAAAAAGTGGTCATTTTTACAAGAGAATATGCATGAATCTATTTGTATTAATAATGCCAATTTGAATAAATAAAATTTCTGCAGAGTATTCTTCCCGTAAATATTTATACACATACAGAGAATAATTAATTAATTAATTCATTTCACATTGTCTGGAGGAAAATTTTACAAGATAGAGCGCCCTTTAAAAATCTATTATTTCATCAATCCTGAAAAATGCAAAGACTATAAAAATAGGAATAATTAAAGTAATCGATAAAATGTCAAGATCAGAATTATATCAAAGTTTTGAGGACCTGCGTAATAATCCAGTCAATGATTTTATTGAACCTGAAGTACTAGCTAGTTCGAGTGATTCTGTCTCACAATTAATAGGGTTTCTTGACCATAGGGAATCTTATGACATATTTTTGCCTTTATCTGGGAAAGTTAAAGCACTGAATGTAAGAGATTTGCTAGGTGTAAAAAATATCCTTTCAACAAATCCAGCTACACTTGGACGTATAATTCCAACTCTTCACCCACAAAGTAAAATAGTGGAGGCTGCCACCATTATGAGTCTGTATAGACTTAGGGCGCTTCCAGTTTTAGATAAAGATAAAATTGTTGGCCAAATTTCAGCTAAGAGAATTGTCAAATCTATTAGAGATAATATGCTTGTTGCTAAGATCCCCAAAATAAATGCCTCAGCAATCATGACTCCAAGCCCCATTACTGTAGACAAAACTGACAAGGTCTCTCATGCAGTAACAATAATGAAAAGAAGACAAATTGATCATCTACCAGTAGTCCACGAGGGTCGGCTAGTCGGGATGATAACTTCCAAAGATATTTTACAATTAGTGGCAGAAACAGAAAGAGTTGGCAGAAATTCGATCGGAATAGATGAAACTAAGGATAGACTTGATCTCCTCATATCTGGCCTCGCGGACAAGAATATTGTGAGTTCTGGTGTTGAAGATACACTTCAATCCGTAGCCGATTTGATAGTATCGCAGAATTCAACATATTGTCTATTGAAAACAGGCGACGAGGTACAGGGGATAATTACATATCGAGATGTGATCGAATTACTTGGGGAGAAAATAGAGGAAGACATTCCTATTTTTCTTATTGGTTTGCCAGATGATCCGAAAGATGCCGAGCTAGCCAAGTCCAAACTCAGAAATATTATCAAATTACTAAAAACCACATACCCAGACATAGAGGAGGTACGTTGTCGTCTCAAGATTAGAGACATTAAGGGGGCAAGAAAGAGATACGAGGTTGATTCCAGTATTGTCTCCACACATGGAGTGACGAGTTACAGCAACAATGGCTGGGACTTGGCAAAAATGTTTGATCAAATGAGTGATTCGTTAAAGAAAAGGCTGGCTCACAAGATTACGACAAAAGAAAGACAATTCAGATACAGGAGCCGTACTAATTAATTTTCTTAAAGCTAAGTGTTACCAGCGTCAAAACTGTTTGATTTAGTTGTATAGATGTCTGTGACCATGCAGATTTAGAAAATCAACGGTAATTTCAAATAATTTAAAGATTTTGGAAATTTCGTAATCATAAGTAAAAAAGATCACCATAGTATCACATCATGTAGATTTGTGTACATTAATTTAGCAGTCATCATATCATTAATTAATATCCCTTGCGTATCATCTCCCTAGCGTGCTCACAGCAAGATTAGTTCCTGTGGTGACACTAAATGAACTTTGTACGCTCATTATAACAGGAAGTCGAACAACACCTAGAACCAAGCCAATCATTAGTACCACGAATCCTATCAAAAAACCAAGTAAAGGTAGGAGGAAGAGTTTAATTATATCGAAACAAAATAATCATAGATTTAAGTAATAAATATCTCAGTTGTCGTCTGACTTGTCATTTTAATTATAAACTATCTTCTTTCAATACAGTTTATTTGATGCGAGTAAATGAAATGTATATCATTAATATTGCTGTACTATACTCGCAGAGGATAAAAAATAAGAAATTTAGGGATTAATTGGTTTGGTGGAGCACCTTTTTACCAACTTATTAGATTATTTTTGATTTGCCGCATCTAGAGCTTGTTGGGCGTGATTAATTGCGCCATTGGTGTCTCCATCCTTTAGAGCTGCTAGTGCTGCTTCTACATGTTTTTCTCCTGATTGAAGAGAAGAGTCGGCTTCCATTTCCTTTTCTGCATTTCTCAAATCTGTTTTAGCTGCTACGTTGTCATTACTTTTAAGCGAGTTGATAGCATCACCAAGATTTTTGACTACTGGATTTGCTGATGTAGTGTTTGCATTTGTTGTGTTACCAATAGCAATGCTGGAATTCGTACTACCGAAGGATGATAGTGTGTTAGACGTTACTAAAATGCCTAACGCCAAGACTATTCCTAAAATTGTTGCTGAATAGACATATTTCATAAATTTTCTATAATTCATGAATTTATTAAATGTTTGGATTTATTTGTTAATTACTTGTTACTATTATAACTACTAGTACTATGACTGGTACTGTATAATAATTGGAAAGTTTGTATTGGATACTTACTACATAGTTACTACAAACAGTACTTCATTGCTTTATATTTGATATTATTGCACGTAAAATTTGTTACCTTGCGATAGCTCCTACTCTTACTCTACCTATAGAATAAATCAAATAACCACCAAGGCAGATGACAGATACTTGAAGTATTTTCGAGACTAGGTCAATTTTACCTATATAGTATTCCACACCGACTACTGGTACACCAACTGTTCTTGATGCAATATAGATTGTTATCAAAGCAGCCGATCCAATTAAAGCTATAATATATGGTATTTTGTGTTGCAGCTTCTTAATTATTATCCATGCAAATATAACAACATAACCCACAGCAGCTATACTGAATAGCAATGTCTCTGCCTGATTTTCTGGAAGTTCACTTAAAAGACCATCTTGTGTGTTTTCATTCAAATCAGAATATGCACTTGAAGCTACCATGAAATAAACAAGACCTGTTGATAGGACTAGAGCCGCTTCAACATATACCAGCAAAATAACTATATTCACAGTTTTGCTTTCTTAGTATAGCATAAAAGCAGTATTATAACTAACTGGTAGGCTAGCAGAACACAGTTACCTGATAGTTTTATATGTAGATATGTTTTCTTTAAGATATTAGTATATGAAGGATGTTGATAGTTATACGAGAAATTTCTCTCCAACCATGCCGAGTATTTATGCTAGTGACGCTTCGAAATTGATTAAAAAAGCGTCTAGAAATTTTATGTTAACTAGCATATTACTAATAAGCATTTTCGGATTTGGAATTTTTGATATACTGAATGAGATGCATCTTATTTCACTTTCGGATACGACACTTGATCTTATAATTGTGAGTATTTGTACAATTTTGATCGGAGTAACATTTTATTTTCACTGTCAAAATTTAAAATCAAAGAAAATTTTTGATAGATGGTCTGACATATTTAAAAGAAACTCCATCAGTACTACTATGCGCCTTACATTAAGCAGACGAACTAAAGAAGATGCATTAAAAGCGATAGGCGAAACTTTAGAAGAAATTGGAGAAGGTCTTACAAGAGAGGCAATGAGAGATCCTACAAGATTCATTGATGCAAAGATGCCTAATGGAATTCATTTCGACGTTCTTGTGGATAAGGATAGGACATTAGACCCTCATTTATCAAGAGCAATACATGACTATGGAGCTATTATCATTAAAATAACAGACAATGAAATCAAATTTGATGAGATAATGGCCTTTTCTAAAATGATATCTCAATATGTATCACAGACAGGTAACAAAGTCGGTCTCTCACTATTTATATCACCTGAGGTTGATAATAAAATTTTAGATTTAGTAGGTAGATCCTCAGATAAGGTTATGCGAAATATGATACTGGTCGAAAAGGCATCGGTAAATTCTTCTACTAGATGAATATGTTTTTTTGAACAATATTATTTTTTATATAATCATCCTCGTATTCTAAATTGTTAATACCTCTAAAGAAGGCTAGAAAATTTCTGACCCACCTATTATATTCCATTAAACCATTTTCCGTAATATAATAAAACTTTGCATTTGCTGTATCGATTAAAGTTATGAATCCGTTTTTTTCTAGAGTATCAACAAATTGCGAAATCCTATCCTGTCTTTGCTGTTTTAATTCTGATATATGTGTCATAATATGATATTTGGTCACAGGCTTTTCACGCGAAGTAAGGGCTAGATATTCGAGAACAACTAGCATGGTATACTCTGCAGAAAATCTCTTTCTTCCCAATTTGATTACCTAAGGATTCCTTTATTAAGGCAAGCTATATTTTATATAACTGTTATGCTTTCATAATAAAGATCAAACTTCTATAAGAACATCATATTTCTATTTCCATAGCTATGAGAACAATATTTTAACATTCACATGACAGGAGGACTAATTTGCTTTGCGCTGGTGTTTGGTTCTCATCTTTCTTGTAATATTCACCCTAAGTATTTAATGGTAACATAAAAGATACCAAAATAGATAATCATCGATATATGAGTTATGAGCATACATTACAGTCTGCCTTTTACAAAAAAAGGACAAACTATATGTAAAGGAAGTTAACTCGTCAAAAAAAGTCATTTAATGATGCATTAGAATCTAGTTCATGAAATAAACAAGATATGACCTTCGTTTTCGTAAATACGTATTTAGATTCCTATCAATTAAATTAATTACTTCCGATATAATCACTTTATTTTGAGAGGGATTTAAATATAAAATATCAACACGTCCACCAATTTTTTAATAATTCTCATTTCGTAACCTCATCATCAGTATCTATGGATGTAAAGCGTGATTATATCAAAAAATTTTTTCACCAAATATATTAGTATTTAAATACAATAGTAACTTAGTTCTAGTGTCGAACAACTCTGTTTCTATTGAATTCTTATATATGCCTTTGAAAATTTCAATTGAATGAATTCTCAAAAATATAATCAGTATCAATCTATTTCAATCTTAAAATTAGTAACTATTAGTTGTGTTATTTCACTTTTTGTGTTTATAGGTAATGGACAAGAGAAGCTACAAGCAAGTGCTGAGACAGGCAAAGGAAATGATGTTTTCAGAGTGGCCATATCCATAATTGGAGTGGACCAGTCCAAGACCGGAGATATTGTAAGCATCGTGTCAGTCAACAATCATACTAAAGTTACAACATTTGACGCCGAAAATCTCTACAATCAGTCAGCCAGTAATGTATCATATGCTCCAGGCCAAAGAGGATTGCTCCAATATACCGTAGATTTTCCTCAAGTTGCAATAAGCACTGGGACAGAATATAACGTATGTGCATTTGCAGGAAAGACATCAACCTTGGCATGTAAGGGAGGAAATAATTCGCCTAGTATTACACCAGAAGTTGTAGACATATACTTAAGGTAATACTATTGTGATACATAGGCAAATGCAAATTATGAACAAAGGATGAATGAGAATAGGAATTTGATTCTTAATTGGAAATGCTTCTCATGCCTTTAAGTTCACATACTAAATAATTGGATTGAATAAAACTGAATAAACCTGAAATTATAACAAACTATATTTATCCAATGCAATTCATGCAGTATAGATTTGTGGAGAACATAAATCACTTGTACGATTGATATTTCGTGATCTTATTTTTCAAACGAATATATTAAATAACAAAGGAAAAACTACCTTTTGGTATTATAAAATCACATGCAATGCAACGAATATTTAATTATACTCAAAATCAATGCTCAAATTGATAGTTTAAATAAGTTCACAATTAATAAGCCAGACTGAATATGCGCTGTAGAATTTTACACAATAGTTGGTGCAAAATAGCTTCCTCATTTAGTAATAATAAAATGTAATTAACTCATTTGATGTTAACTTCACTAAGTAATTTTTATTGTTTTACACAGTAAAAAAATGTAAAATAAGGGACTTTCGAAACAGACATGTTAATTACAATCTAATTATATACTCAGTCTATGTCATTCTAGGTACAAATATTACAGCATTTATAATAAATCAAGAAAAGGTGTAAATTATATACATAACTGGTGCTACATTTGACCTAACAATTAGGATCTTGGAATTCACTATGAACTGATTAACATTGTAAAATTCTTATGATGAAGTAACGACTGTTCAGCTTTAATGGTCTTCCAAATGTTCTTCTCTCAGAACCACACCTAAAAAGGGATAACACAAAGGCTAATGATATTATAGGATAGGAGTTACATCGGTTAAAGCGCTGAGGTAATGATAAATTATTTCGTCGAAGAAAAGATCGGTTGTATGCAATAACTACAAAAAGAATTATATTCCAAGAGGCAGATAGCTAGGCCATGGGAATATCTACAGGCATTACGATGATTCTATTTGGTATTATTCTAGCTCTTCCTGTCGTCCACAGCTCTTATGCTCAGACTGGATCAAATCCAAGCCCTATAGAAGCGGTAATAATGATAAAAGAAGCTCAGAATAAAACTGTATATTACCAACCTGATACTGCCACTGTTAAAGTCGGTGGTGAAGTACTAATCGCAAATGTTGCTAAATCTGGTCATTCTGTCACGAGCGGGTCTGGCCCTGATGATCCAATGGCGGGCAAGAAGTTTAACACTGATATTATCAAACCAGGGGCTTTTGTGGAATACGTACCTGAGAATTTAAAACCGGGTAATTATTCATTTTATTCATCAACTGATCCGCACGTCAAGGGAAAGTTTATAATAGTTCCCCCATCCTAATTCCCTTTTATACATTTTAAATTTAGCAGCAATATAGCGAAATGTCTGTAGTGCGTTTAATCTGATATTCTTTTTTAGTGTTGCTCACATTCTATCCCTGCTTTTCTGATTCTGCCACCATGATCGTTTAGTCTATATAATTAAATTTAGATCGTCAGGCAGTAAAGCAGTGATTTTGCTATTTCAACTTACAGCATGGAATGTAATGCAGTGTACTCACACTCATTATATGGGATTAACAATAAACCTACAGGAAATGTGTTCACAATTGACTGAAATCAAAAAGTCTAGTGCTAAGGATATGTGTGCAGCTAGGATCCACAATTATGGTTCACCCCTTATAATCGAGGATATAGACAGACCAGTTATTTCTACCTCTGAAGAAGTCATAGTAAGAGTTGGCGCAGCTGGTCTATGTCATTCTGATCTTCACTTAATCGCTGGAGATTGGAAGAAAAATCTTCCAATTGACTTGCCTAAAATCCCTGGTCACGAGATAGCAGGTTGGGTTGAGGAGACTGGATCTGCAGTCCCCGAATCCATTTTTAAAAAGGGAGATTTCGTTGCAGTTTTTGGGGGCTGGGGTTGTGGTTCCTGTGTTTATTGTAAAAGGGGAGATGAACAAATGTGCAAAAGGCCCAAATGGCCTGGTCTTTCTGAGCATAATGGAGGGTTTTCGGAGTATGTTCTAGTGCCTTCTTATCGATTCTTGGTAAAGATTGATGACGATAATAATCTCCGTCCAGAGGAAGTTGCACCATTGACAGATGCTGGTTTGACGCCATATAGAGCAATCAAAAAGATAAGACATCTTATAGTGCCTGGTAAATACGTGGGCATAATAGGGATTGGAGGATTAGGTTCCTACGCTATTCAATATGCAAAAATGCTAGGATTTGGAGCAAATATTATTGCTATGGACCGAAGAGATGATAAGTTGGAATTGGGTGCTCAATTGGGTGCTGATTTTACTGTAAATTTTGAGAAGACAGAAGATCTTAGAACTGCAGTAAGAAAAATTACAAACGGAAATGGGTTTGATGTAGTACTAGATACTGTAAGCTTGGAGAGCACATTTAACTTGGCTATTGAGACTTTGAATAGAAATGGAGCAATAGTGCTGATAGGACTCTTTGGCGAAAAACTCGAATTACCATTATTTGATACTGTGATAAAGGAGTTTCAGATATATGGTTCTTTGTGGGGAAATTATAACGAGCTTCGCGAAGTTATTGAACTTGCAAAGAAAGGCCTAATTAGACATCACATAAGTAAATTCGGATTATCTAATGTAAACGATGCAATCAAGCTATTACAAAAGGGAGATATACTTGGCAGGGCCGTAGTTGTGCCTTAATTCTCTGGATCATTGCAATTTCTAACCTGAATCAATTACTAAGAATGATAGGCCAATAAAGGAGCGAATATCCCCAAATGTGTTTACCCATAAATTGTCACAAAGAAAATTATTATTCAACTCATTTTGCTTGGATGAAGATATCGTACCTAGTGTTCAATATACAAAAATTGTAAATAATAGCACTCTATCAATCTGAATAAATCAATGTATAATAAAATAGTACAAACCGATACACTTTTCCCACTCTTAAAAGATAATTGTGTAGTAGCAATTTCAGGGTTTAATCTAGCGACTACTCCTGAGTATCTCATACTTGAACTATATAATTACTATCTTCAACACGGACATCCACGGAATATTTTAATTATTTCGGATGCTCTTCCAGCTACTCCTGGGAGAGCCTTAGACTTAGTCGCACAAAGCCTCTATGAAGATTCAAATCAGAAATTTCTTCGTGGAATATTAATGCCTTTCTTGGGTTTTTCGCCATGGCTTCAGAAATTAGTAACAGATAACAGGATTGAGTGCTATAGCTGGCCGATAGGTATAGCCGCTTACTGGTTCAGAGAAATTGCATCTGGGCGGCCAGGATTAATTACCAAAATAGGGATCGATACATTCTTGGACCCGAGAAAAGATGGCGGCGCCCTAAATGAAAGAGGGAGCAACAAAATGTTCTGCAAGGTGAATATAATTGATATTGATGGCGAGGAATATCTTCTTTACCAAGCTCCAAAACCTAATTGTGCACTTATTCGAGTGACTACCGCAGATGAAAATGGCAATCTATCCATGGAAGACGAGGGCATTAATGGAACTGTGCTTGCTATAGCTCAAGCCACAAAAGCTAGACCTAACCAAGGTTTTGTGTTTGCCCAAGCCAGATGGCTAACCAAACCTTGGACCATGAGTCCTAGAAGTGTAGACATTCCCGGTCCACTGGTGGACAAAATTGTGATTTCCCCCGGTAAATTCCACTGGCAATCAGGAACAATAGAGTACAATCCTAGAATCTCGTACAGAATAGTTCCACCTGTCACTGAACAGCTAATAGAAGATGCTGCAGGAAAGAACATACATCCTTACGAAAAACTGATTGCCCGAAGAATTGTTATCGAGATGGTTAGACTTTTTGAAGCAAAAAAAGCTCCAATATTAGTAAATCTAGGAATAGGAATTCCTGCATTGATTTCTTCAGTAGCTGCAGAAGAGAATATAACAGAATTTATTGTAACAACTCTTGAATCAGGGCCTTGGGGTGGCATCGCACTTTCAGGACTTGATTTTGGTCTTGCTTTGAGTCCATTTGCAATATCAAGCATTCCTGATATGTTTTCCAACTTTGAAGGCGGAATAATCGATGTCGCTTCTCTTGGATTCCTTGAAATCGATAGAAAAGGAAATGTGAATCCGTCAATTTTGCCAAATAAGATCGTTGGACCTGGAGGGTTTCCAGTTATTGCTGGAGGAGCCCCAATAATTTATTTCGCCGGTGCATTCACGTCGGGAACGAAGAATATTGACATTTTGAACAATAAACTAGTGATTCGAAAAGACGGCTCTCCAAAATTCGTTGATAGTGTTTTCAAGATCATATTCAGTGGACCTCAAGCCTTGAAATATCAAAAAGAGATTCTGTATATTACAGAAAGAGCATTATTTAGATTGACTGAAAGAGGAGTAATGTTAGAAGAGGTATCGCCTGGAGTTGACATAGAAAGAGACATTATAGCTAAAATGGAATTCAAGCCTATCGTTAGTAATTCCATAAGAGAAATGGACGAAAATCTCTTCAAAGTTGGAAAAGTAGGGATACGAGATCAGATTATGAGAGTATTAAAAAAGTAATTTTAGAGAAAGTTTACTATTTTTTGCTTTATCAAAAAATCTCATCAATGATTTCAAAGATTATCCAATAATCATGCAATACTATCTTTCTAGGCCTGTTATCTTAATCTTTTTTAATGTTTAACTAAATCTGGTAAATATGGACTTTCAGCTTGAAAATAAAAGAAACGAACATCAGCTTGGTGGTGGAAAAGAAAAACAAGAACAACAAAGAAAGAAAGGGAAGCTTACAGCAATTGATAGAATTAAAACGTTATTCGATTCAGAAACATTTGTTGAACTTGATCCCTTTGTAACTCATGATTGTGCTGAATTCGGAATGAATAATAAAAAATTCTTAGGTGATGGAGTGATCACTGGATATGGGAAAATCGATGAGCGTTTAGTTTACTCTTTCTGTCATGATTTTACCGTCTTTGGTGGTTCATTGGGCTGGGGGTTCGCTTCAAAAGTTTGCAAAATTATGGATCTTGCTATGAAACAAGGGGTTCCCATCATTGGTGTAAATGATTCTGGAGGTGCACGTATTCAGGAAGGCGTAATTAGCCTCGCCGGTTATGCTGAAATCTTCCATCGAAACGTCAAGGCCTCTGGAGTAGTTCCCCAAATTTCTCTTATAATAGGCCCTTGTGCAGGAGGTGCTGTTTATTCGCCAGCAATAACTGATTTTATTATTATGACCAAAACTGCTTACATGTTTGTTACTGGCCCAGAAGTGGTTAAAGAAGTCACAAAAGAGAATGTAAGTTTTACAGACTTAGGCGGAGCATATATTCACAATGAAAAAAGTGGTGTAGCTCACTTTTTAGCCGAAGATGAACAAGACTCCTTCACGATTCTCCGAAAGTTACTTTCATTCATTCCATCTAACAATCTTGAGAATCCTCCACGTATTGAACCAAAAGATGATCCCAAGAGAGGTGAAGAATCCTTAAATTCAATCTTGCCTTCCAGTCGAAACAAACCGTACGACATGTATGAAATAATTCGCAAAGTAGTTGATAATCGTGAATTTCTTGAAGTGCATAAATATTGGGCCAAAAATATTATTATAGGATTTGCAAGACTAGATGGTAATTCTATAGGAGTTATTGCGAACAGTCCACAGGTTCTGGCGGGAGTTCTGGATATAGATGCTTGTGACAAGGCCGCCAGATTCATAAGATTTTGTGATTGCTTCAATATCCCATTAGTAGCATTTGTGGATGTGCCTGGTTTCCTTCCCGGTACCAGCCAAGAGTGGGGAGGGATAATACGTCATGGAGCAAAACTTCTGTATGCCTTTTCAGAAGCTACGGTCCCTAGACTAACAGTTATAGTGAGAAAGGCATATGGTGGGGCTTATTGCGTGATGAATAGTAAACATATCGGAGCTGATTACAATTTCGCTTGGCCAACTGCCGAAATTGCCGTTATGGGTCCAGAAGGAGCCTGTGATATAATATTTAGAAAGGATATTTCAATTTCAGAAAATCCAGAAAAGAGACGAATCGATTTAGTCGAGGACTACACGAAAAGATTCTCCAATCCTTATGTAGCGGCTTCTAAAGGGTACATAGACGATGTTATTGAACCCAAAGAAACGAGGCAAAGATTAATTTCTTCTTTACTATCTATAAACAAGAAAAGGGAATTTAAGCCACCTAGGAAGCACGGTAATATCCCTGTCTAATTTATTACATGACTTATTAAATCTGCAGAATGCACCACGAAACCCGTAATATAGTACTTTGTAATGTCTGCTAATTTAATTGAGAAATAACTATTTAACACTTTAGAATTCTTAGATACATTCTTGACAAGTAAAGTCCTCATTGCTAATAGAGGGGAGATCGCGCTGAGAGTGGCGAAAACGTGCAGAAAACTTACCATGACTCCATGTGCCATATATTCTGATTCTGATCGAGATTCTCTGCATGTAAAGTACTGTGAAGAAGCAATAAATATTGGCGGAAACACTGCTGCTGAAAGTTATCTTAGAGCTGATAAAATCATAGAAGCAGCAAACAAGATGGGATGTGATTTGATTCATCCAGGTTATGGCTTTCTTGCCGAAAATTCGGAATTTGCAGAACTCTGCGAAAAAAGAGGACTCATTTTTGTTGGGCCTTCTTCTGACACATTAAAAATTTCGGGCGACAAGATAAAGGTTAAGGAGGTCGCATCCAAAGTTGCGCCCGTAATTCACGGCAAAGAAGTTACAACAAATGAAGAGGCTTTAGCCTTGGCAGAAAACCTACAATATCCTATCATAGTAAAGGCCGTAAAAGGAGGCGGTGGTAGAGGTCTTAGGATAGCCAGATCTCCCAATGAGCTTACCCAAGTATTTAATTCTGCTAAAAATGAATCAATGATAAGCTTTAGATCTGACAGAGTGTATATTGAAAAATATCTTGAGAAACCCAGACATATTGAGGTGCAGTTGCTAGGAGACGATTCTGAGGTAGTTCAATTAGGGGAAAGGGAGTGTTCTGTTCAGAGACGTCATCAGAAGCTTATCGAAGAAACGCCGTCGCCGGCCTTAACAAGTGATACGCGGAAACAGATCATTCATACTGCAATATCTATAATGAATGAAATAAAATATAACAATGCGGGCACAGTTGAATTTCTATTCAAAGATGGAGACTTTTATTTCATGGAAGTGAATTCTAGGATACAGGTCGAACATCCTATAACTGAACAAGTTACAGGAATAGATATTGTAGAACAGCAGTTAAATGTGGCATCTGGAATTGGCTTGACCATCACTCAAAAAGATATAAAATCAAATGGGCACGCCATAGAATGCCGTATTAACGCTGAACACCCTCTAAGCTTTGTCCCTTTTCCCGGAACCGTTAAGAAATTTGTCCCGCCCGAAGGTTTTGGTATTAGAGTAGATAGTGCTTTATACACAGGCTATACAATACCACCATTTTATGATTCTCTAATCGGTAAACTCATATGTTATGGTGATACAAGGCTCGAAGCAATAGATAGAATGAAACACTCGCTTTCGTCATTTAGAATTTCTGGCATTCCTTCTACTATTCCGTTTCATCTAGCTGCTTTAAATGATAACAGATTTGTAGAGGGCAACTATGATACCTCTTTTATATATGAATTATGCCCATATACGGAAAATAATGGTGAAATAGCAGCAGCTATATTGTATCATCTCCCAAAAAAAATCATATTCCTACAGAGCCCATCAGAACAAAATAACTGGATGAAAAGCAGATTTAATTGGATTGATTTTGATCCAAATTATAATTATAATTCTAATTTATTCTCTAGGTGGATTCAATGAATGTGAAAGTAAATGGGAATGATTATGACATAGAAATTTTGGGTGAGAAAGCAACTGTCAACGGTAAGGAAGTGTCAATAAAGCTAAACGAAGACATGATTAGCTTAGATGGTAATGTATTTTATGTAGACTTTGTTGAAGAAGGAGAACCAACTCTTATGATTATAAATGGAGTTGCTTATTCAGTATTTAGGCCCGAGGGCGACTCAGTATCGATTAAGAATATCAAAGCTCCTATTAGTGGAAGAGTAATTGATGTCCTGGTAACGACGGGAAATCAAATAAAAAAAGGTCAGGTCCTAATAGTCATTGAGGCCATGAAAATGGAGAACCAAATAGAGTCTCCAGTAAATGCAAAAATATCAGAAATAAAAGTAAATAAAGGTCAATCTGTGATGGCGGGCGAGGTAATGATAACTTTTCTGTAGTCATTTAGGTCCTTTGAACCTATTAAACTATATCCTTAGGGCTCCATAAGCCTAAAAATTCAGACTTTCAACTGACAGTTATGGAAATCTAACTTGAATCCACTGATAGAATTTTGTATTATTTCATGTATTTGTTTATTTTAATGATTCGGACAATACACATCCCATGCATTACATTATATTCAGAAGAGAGAAATAGAAGGAAATTTATCAGATATATATGAGTCTCGACTCTACAGAGGTTTCTAGCATAATGATTCCTAATGTAATAGTAGACACTGAGGACGACAGAATTAATGGCGCCTGCAAAATTATGGATGACAACAAGGTGGGGTGTGTAATAATCGTATCAGCAGAAGATAGGGAAAAACCCATCGGCATATTTACTGAGAGTGATGTTGTTAGGACCATAGGGAAAATAAATATCTGGTTATCTAAAAAGCCCGTAGAAGATTTAATACCTACATTAAGTAATGTTATGTCTAAACCTGTAACAACGATTTTACAGACTTCATCTGTGAAGAGTGCGATGCAGATTATGAGCGATAAAAATATTCGGAGACTTGTAGTTGTTGACAAGAATCAAAAAATGGTTGGGATCATAACTATAAAGGATATTTTGAAGTTCGTAAATGGGTCGGCGGAGCTAATTGCAGATTTTTACGGTCCTAGTTTCCCCGTGAAATCTGCTGAAATGTTTGAGAGATTCACTGAATACAAATTTGACAATTCAACACCACAGCTATGATATATCTATTAGAACTAGTCTTATCGTTCCCATTTTCTCATATCGCCTTCTAACAAGCCACTGCCTAAATGAATCCCGTCTATATGACGGGATAGTTCATTCTTATCTTCGAATTTAGATTCACAGTATGGACATCCTACCTTCAGTGTAGCAGAATGTGGTATTTCTAGTTCTGCTAATTCAACTTTTTCATTTAAAGTATTCCCCACCATTGACATTAACGTTACAATACCAACAATTCTTCCATTGTCTAGAACTGGAAGCCGTCTAATTCCTTTTTTCCGCATGAGCTTAATTGCTTCAATTGCCGGTGTATCTTTATCGACGGTAATGACAGGAGAACTTAATATAGTACTAATATTGGCCTTAAACGTCCCAACATTCTTGGCTACAACACGATATAAAATATCCCTCTCAGTTACGATCCCCTTGATTGAGCCTGAGTTTGAATCTTTGACTAAAACGCTCGATGCCCCTTTTGATTCCATTATTTTTGCAGTTTCGTTAATGCTTGTCAATTCGTCTAACAAAATTATATTTTTGTCCATCATATCGGTAACGAGTGCTTTAGAATAATCTGCTGGGAGCTCTTTCACACCATTCATAATAATCCCATCTATTAAAAGTGTCTGTCGTTGTCCAGACAACATTCATAGTTTTGTTATTTTAAACCAAGCTTCTTCATATATTATTTAATGGCTCACTCAACATATCTTAATCATGTATTCGTAAAATATGCTTTAGATCTCACATTAACTCTTTCATTACAACTTTAGTAATCAATGACAGAGTGTCATAATGTGATATAATAGTTTACATCCTCTTGATAACAAATTTTACCAGGTCAACTAATCTGCAAGCAAAACTCCACTCATTATCGTACCACGACATGACTTTGACTAAATTACCTCTTCCGCCTAATACCATGGTAGTAAGTCCGTCAACAATTGATGATGCAGACTCTCCTATTATGTCTGTAGAAACAATAGGCTCTTCAGTATATGACATAATTCCTTTAAGATTAGTATTAGAAGAATCCTTTAGCGCCAAATTCACTTCGTCTTTAGTAACATCTTTATTCAATGTCAATACTATGTCAACTATAGAACCGTTGCTAACAGGAACTCTTAGTGCCATGCCATCCAACTTTCCCCTTAATTTGGGCAAAACTGAACCTATTGCCCTCGCAGCGCCAGTACTAGTAGGTATTATTGACATCATAGCTGCGCGGGCTCTTCTCAAATCTTTATGTGGTAAATCCAATATTCTTTGATCATTTGTATATGCATGACACGTTGTCATGTATCCTCTTTGAATCCCAAATTTATCATCAAGTGTTTTCAGTACAGGTGCAAGACAATTTGTAGTACAAGAAGCCATAGAAATTATGTCATGTTTACTAGTATCATAAATTTCGTCATTGATTCCTAGTAGAATAGTGGCATCAGGGTCGGTTGCCGGAGCCGAGATTATTATTTTTTTAGCTCCTGCAGTGATGTGTTTCGTTGCTTCCTTGGCATCATTGAATTTTCCTGAAGATTCAATAACTATGTCTATCATCAGGTCCTTCCATTGTAATTTTAATGGGTCTTTTTCAGAAAATACCTTGATTTTATTTCCATCAATCATAATTTGATCATCTTCAACAACATTTACTTCTCCATCGTATTTACCAAAAGTTGAATCATATTTGAACAAATGGGCAAGAGTCTTAGCATCGGTTAAATCATTTATTGCGATAATGCGAGCAAGCTGTGTAAATTCTTTATCTGCGAGTGCAGCTCTCACAAAACACCTTCCTATTCTACCAAATCCATTAATCGCTATATTTGCTACCATAAAAAATATGCCAAGATTTCAATATAAGAACTAATGGAATGCACTCTATTGCATTGCAGTGCAACATAAGCGAAATAGTATGTTCAACAAAAACTTTTAACATCTTATGTGAACCGTGATAAGCTTTGAATTAAATCGAAAACATGTAATTCTACAAATTTTTTGGTATGAAATGTATTCATAGTAAAATGAGATAAAAATGTTAATTTGTGGGTGTAGGGTTTGTAGGTTCTATGAGTAAACATGGCGCCATCCCAAAAATAGTAGTAATCTTTCCTGCAAAAAATGAAGAGGCTACTATTGTACATGTTATCGCTACTGCAAAAAAAAGCAATAGTAAACCTGAAGTAATTGTGGTCGATGCTTATTCATCGGATAAAACAGCTGAACTTGCTCAAGGTGCGGGCGCTAAAGTAATTCAACAAGACGATAAGATGTTTCCCGCAAAAGGGGTAGCTATGAAAACAGGACTTAAGGAGGCTATCAGCAGCAATGCAGATATAATACTGTTTCTTGATGCAGATATTAAGAATCTTACTCCTGACTGGATTGATAAACTGGTAGATGGATGTACTAACTGCGATATGGTAAGGGGCTACTATCAAAGGCATACCCGCGATGCTGCTGTTACAAAACTCATAGCGAGACCAATGCTTCATGTATTTTTCCCTGAACTCTCTCATTTTGAGCAACCCTTGAGCGGTGAAGTGTGTGCAAGAAAAGATGTCTGGAAGGGTTTACTTGAAAAGAATCCTCCAGACGGATGGGGAATTGATGTATGGTTCTTAATCGAAGCAGCACTCTCAGGTTATAACGTTAAAGAGATTTATCTAGGTAATAAGGAACATACCTCCTTTGAGGACTATCGTGATGATGTAGGAAAACTATCCAAAATGGCTGAGCAGGTAGAATTTACTATAATAAAAGAAGCTTTTAATCATGGAAGAACTGGTGCATATAAAGAAGTGAAAATCTAATGTTAATTTCTCATATCACTTATGTATCAAGTTCATTTATAGTTATTTAATCGTTGATTAATTATTGCAATAAATTTCAACTATAATCATACACGTACATTTCTTTTTTATTCGAATATAAGTACTCCTTGACTGCCATAGATTAAGTATCTTTACCTTGCTCTAAGCGCGTTCAAAATGACACACACATCCATTATCTCTTGTAGTAATGCACCAAGTGTTGGTGGTATGAACCCAAAACTTGCAATGACCATGCAAACTATACTGGCTCCCAGACCAACGATGATGCTCTGTTTTGCTATTTGTATTGTTTTCCTTCCTATCTCAATAGCATTACTAACTTTAGTAACATCATCAATTAGCAGGACAATATCTGCTGCTTCAACTGATATCGCTGAGCCTTGAGATCCCATTGCGATGCCCACATCAGCAGATGCCAGGGCAGGAGCATCATTTATTCCGTCGCCTACCATTATAACAGGATTATATATCTCCCGCAATTTTTTTACCGAATTTGTCTTTTGATCAGGCAGAAGGTTAGCTTCAAACTGTGTAATGCCAGCTTGCTTGGCTATAATTTTTGCATTATAAATATTATCTCCCGTCAAAATAATAGTTTCTTTTATGCCTAGTTTGTATAATTGTTCAACCATTGATTTTACACCTTTACGTAACTTATCGCTTAATATAATTACACCAACAAGTGTCCTGTTTATTTCCACGAAGGCCAGCATTCTTTCTGGAGATTCCAATTCATCCTTCAAAGATGTATTTTCTTGTAGATGTCTTAATTCGTCTCCAATAAGATTTCGGGACCCTACGAATATGTGTTCTTCCTTAATATCGCCCTCTACGCCAATGCTGGGTATTTCATGAAAATTGGTAGGCAGTGTCAATCCTACCAAATTCTGACGAGCTTTCTGAACCAAAGCTGCAGAAACTGGATGTGATGATAACTGTCCTAAACTCGCAGCTTTATATAAAAGATCTTTCTCATTTATGTTGTTAAATGCCACTAGTTTTTCTACGACCGGAAAACCAAGTGTAATTGTTCCTGTTTTGTCAAAAATTACTACTTCAGCTCGTCCTACTTGCTCCATCGACGAACCACTCTTTATCATAATACCTATCTTTGCTGCCTTGTTAATTCCACTCATTATGGCCACAGGGGTAGCAAATATAAGTGAACAAGGTGTTGCTACAACAAGAACTGACAGTATTGTTTCTGGTCGAGTAGTAATAAACCAACCAAAAAAACTTACGGCTAAAACGATCGGAGTGAACCATATAGCGTACCGGTCGGCAAGGCGTTGAATCGGAGCTTTCTCGGCCTGTGCTTTTTTGACAAGTTGGACTATCTTAGCGTATTGACTTTCCTCACTTATTTTGGTTGCAATCATTTCAAATGCATCGCCGTTATTAACAGTGCCACTAAATACATTATCTCCGATATCCTTGTTTTTTGGCATTGGTTCGCCTGTAAGGGCTGATTCATCTATTAAGACTCTTCCCTTCGTAATGTGTCCGTCCACTGGGATCAAATCACCAGGACGCACAACCAGTAAATCTCCAACTTTTATAAAAGATACTTCTATCTTTTCGAGATTGT
Organism: uncultured Nitrososphaerales archaeon; assembly: GCA_963703885.1. Classification (GTDB taxonomy): domain Archaea; phylum Thermoproteota; class Nitrososphaeria; order Nitrososphaerales; family Nitrososphaeraceae; genus TA-21. The sequence continues at coordinate 1,961 of CAVPGE010000014.1, read as the reverse complement.
TATTTGTTTTTTTATAAGCATATTTAGGCGATCTCGCAAGTAAAGCATTCAAGGATGACGACGCTCTTGTCAAGGCATAATCTTCTAATGCTTTACCACCTGATTGCATTAATACGATTATGACTCCGGGTAACGCTTCCCCATATATCACAGCTACAACAATTGCCAACATGGCTACAATATCTGATGCAAAGTGACCCCGAATCATGCCTCTAAGAGTCTCTGCTACAATTGGTGCGCCACCCAAGATTAAAGTTAATAACCAAATCCATTGTGCAAGTTCCTGGGATTTCATTATTAGGAACACTATTGCACCTAAAAGTAAGCCAATCATTGCAAAAAAGGGGATTGGATATCGCCTTAGAAAGTAATATAATTTACCAATTTTTAGGTAAAAAGTATATATTTGGTGTACAGCGGCAGTGACATTTTTATTCACGTTTAAATATTGCAACTTGTTGATTAAATTAAGCCTTGCCCTTGATAATAATCTATACATAGCGGACGTACTTTGATAGCCTGCAATAATCAATTGCATTATCATTTATGTAAAATTGTTAGAATGTAGGATTGCATTACTATCTTGTATTCCTTACGTCAGACCTAAAATAATTAGTTCTTATGCATCGAAGCTTATGTGGCTAATAACAAAATAATAACTGTTTGTCCTCTCGAGTAAACACGTAAAATTACTCTAAAGTAATCCAGAAACAATTCAATTTTGGTTAATTGTACAGTTAAGTTCATCTTATCATCCCTTTCTGCAAATAATATTTAGTATGATCCTTTACCTACAATATGAGTATGCATATTCATTATTTTATCTTCAATTATTTTGTAATTTAAAATTCGATCCTACCCTGTTGCATTTGAATTATCACAAGATATAATTACATGTTAGTAATACCAAGCGAATTTAATAGGATGTACTTTATCTTGCAGTACTTCTTATCACTTCTTTATGAATATTTCAAATAAGATGCTATTATTTATCTTGACTTTTGTCATATTTGAAATACTGATTTTTCCAAATACAATCTTTTGTATGTCCGTTAGTCTTCAGGAGCCAGAACTCAAATATAAACAGCAGATAGGGTCGATAGGAACTGGCGACGGACAATTCATGTACCCTCACAGTTTGGCTATAGATGGTGATGGAAACATCTATGTAGGTGATACCGGTAACAAACGTATACAAAAATTCTCTTCAAATGGAACATTTCTTACAAGTTGGGGATCTGAGGGATCTAGGGAAGGACAATTTCTAGGTTTGCATGATGTCGCTGTAGATCCCACTAATAAGTTTATTTATTCACTAGAGTTGAAGAATCATCGAGTTCAAAAATTCTCTCCAAACGGTACTTTCATTGAAAAATGGGGCTATAACGGTACTGGCGGACGTGACTCTTTACGAACACCACATCAGATCGCAGTAAACTCTTTAGGAAATGTTTATTTGACTGATACTCGCGGAAATCAAATTCTGAAATTTTCGAACAATGGCTCATTCATGGGAACCATGGGTTCTAAGGGCATCAAACCTGGAGAATTTAATAGTCCGCACGGTATCGCAATTGATTCTCATAATAACATCTATTTAACCGACATGAAAAATTCTCGGATACAGGTTTTTAATAGTAGTGATAAATTCATTAGAGAGTGGGGATCATTTGGGAACAGCACGGGACAATTCTCCTTAACCGCTCCTGGTATTGCAGTTGATAATGATGGTAATCGAATATATGTCTTGGATAAAGTTAGAGCACTGGTTCAAGTTTTTGATAGTCATGGAAAATATTTAGGAGAGACAGGAACACCTGGAACTGGACCAGGACAATTTAAAAAACCAGAAGATATAGCTGTAGACAATAAGGGTGCAATTTACATAACTGACACTCGGAACTCTAGAATTGCGGTCTTTGAAACAATTCCTTAGGTTATGTGTGCTGCAAAAAGATCGA
>CAVPGE010000013.1:0-22826 GCA_963703885.1 uncultured Nitrososphaerales archaeon | reverse complement strand
GCGATATAAATGAAAATTGATCTTGTGGTAATTGGTATACTAGTAACTCATTCAGGAACATAATTCCAACCATTAATGTAAGTGATGAAATGAACGAGGTAGTTTAGGCTCACTATCGACATATGGGATTTATCGGTTTTTAGGAGTAATGACTTTCAGTCATAATCTACCATACTAATTAGAATATTGGGCATAGACTGATAATGACTAAGTATCGTCCGCAGTTTTACGGGCATGGAAAAGTATTCTTCCTTCTAATGCTAAACTAAGAAATGCACCAAAATCCATTCATTATATGAGGTTGTGATAGTACTGAAAACGAGTATGCATATCACACAGATGAATTATGAGATTAAGCACTTACTGTGGAGGCTGAATTTCTCTTACGCTTAAATTTTTAAAATCCCAGACCATATTGTCGGATCTGAATGTAGCTATAGTTCCTCCATTTGTGATTACATAGTCCTTGGGTTTGCCACAATTTGCACTGTAGAAGACAGAATCTGGACGATTTGAATACCACCCTCCACTATCAATCAAATCAGTAACCTTTATCCATTTGTTATTTCCCTTATCGTCTAAGTAGGACTCCATCTTAACTGCCTTATTCCCAGCTAGATTGTACATTACAACTTTCCATCCAATCCATCTTCCTAGTATCGAATCTGTAGCCTGAACTTTGGCTCTTTCATTTGTATAACCTCCTGTATGCCATATTTCCTTTATCCAAGATGCAGTACCATTTACAGTTAGTCTTCCCTTAAGTGATGTACCTTCACACGGCACTAGACTATCATGCTTCCCTCCTCTGGCGTACCATACAATTGAATCAAATGGTGGGTTAGCAAGTATCACCTTGGCATAGCCTGTGATTTCTACATTCTTCCATGGCTGTTGTCCTTTAAGTGTATTAACCTCCATTCTTATTTCATTGTTGTATTTTCCTGTATTTGGTCGACCACTGATCTGCCATGAACCATCGCTCTGTTTAGATATATTGGAGCGAGGATTGAATATGTCATCACTGGTTGGGTTTTCCATGTTGATAAACCATTCTCGTCCGCCGGTTTTGGTAGGATAAACCTCCAATATCCCAAATTTGTCGAACAACTTGCCGCCTGCATTAAAAGGCACTGGTTTGATAATAGATAGTGAGATAAAGTACAGCAATAAGGCGGTCAAGATTATTATACTGGCAACAATAATTGCTTTTTTTCTTTCTAGCACTTATTTTTTTCATCCAAGCCTCGACTTAATTTATCAATTAATCCTCTGATCTAACAGCGTATTGGAGAATCAAATTGTCAAAGTAGCGATCAAAGCTACCATTTGTAATAATATCGTCTGAATAGAGCCCTATTGCTATTACCCTTCCCTTTAGATAATTTAGTTCATATGTCGCAACTACCACTCCTCCTGATTTATTGGAGTTAACTGAGGGTACGGTGGCATTATAATCTAGCAATATTACATCTTTGGGATTTGTTATAAATTGCTCTTCATGTGGTGAATATTCAAATGGATTATTCCCAAATTTTGCTATATTACTAATATAATTGCTACCTACCCACTCCATTGTCTCGTTTTTCCACCTTTCGTCTACGCTTCGCCACGCAGACTTACCGTTGAATGCCCAGCTATGACCTTTAACAAGTGTTACATTTCCTGTAGTCCGATCATACTTGACTTGAGCATAAAAGACGTTACCATCAAGTACTATCATAGTACCCCCTTCAGCTACGAATTGCTTTAAGTTATCATACTCTTTCTGAGTAACGTATTCTTGATGACCGAGAATTACTACGTCAAAAGCATTGCTTCCATCTCCTTGAAATATTGAACCCCCATCTACATCTTGATCAGTTAGAAAGGAGATTTTTGAGTCTGGGCTTATCCACTTTAGATTTCCAAGTAGGTAAATCATAGCAAATCCCGACGCACTTGAGGAAGGCGCATTCGTTACTTTACTTGACAGCAAATTCAAGTCAGTTGTAATATTTACACCGCGTGAAAAATTGTCATATTTATTGTAGAATACATAGAAGGCGTTATTGTAAGCCGCCGCAGTGAATGTAGGCATGACTGCTGCTATTTTTACTCCCTCACCAAACTCGCCGGTATGAGAATTATTACTTGGGGATGATAATTCACTCTTATTTTGGGAAAAGACAAAATTCCTGTTAGCAGCAATGTACGGGCGTTGGCCAGCTATGGGTGTTGTTTCGTTCGTATTTCTCATACTATTTGCTATGGATTCTGGAGAGCTGCTGCTATACTGCGATGATGAGTTAAGCTTTAGATCAATAGGCAGTCTCTTTAATACAGATGACATAGGATATGTCGAAGTTGCGTTATCCGATAGCAGAAATTGGTCTGTCTTAGCGGATTTAGCAAAGACAAACTGGTGACATAGTAATGAAGTTAAAATCAAGCTAACTAATAGAAATGGAATAATAAATCGGCAAGTAAATAGTACTCGTCTAGGTTTTGACATTATTTTGGTAATCTCCCTTTTCCGTAAAACTATATATGATATTTTACCTGATACATATAATATAAATGATGTTTAACTTTGTGAAGTAACGCAGTCCCCATATTGGTTCGCTGGGATTCATGTGGAAAATCACACTAGTCTATTAACGGGGTTTCAGCTTGCCTAATTTATTGATATATGAACTGGAATTGGTGACGGAATTGATCCGTCATCGTTCTCAGTGACTTCAATTTTGATATCTGTTGGATAGATTTTCATAGTCTTTATGCCTGCTTTTTGATCCTCCAGGTGTCAGCTTTTCATCCGGAAGAGTTACATATACAAATTCTTCACAACCTAATAACTTGAGAAAGACGCCATCCGATGGTTTGCATTAATAGCTGGAGATGAGAAAATGCATTCTAAAAGAGTACAGGTTGACTTTGATAAGGAATTGTGCGCTAATTTTAGAGGATATAATACAACTCTTACTAAGTGGTGGAATATTCGCGCCTCTAACAAATCGCATTCTAATGCCTACAGAAATATAGCAAATTACGTCGCCAAACATACTCATCCCATTCCTTCTTTGATTGTAGATTATGGGTGTGGGACCGGCAGATTACTTGGTGAGCTTGCCATTAGATTTGTAAAAACGCAATTTATTGGGATTGATGGATCTTCTGCAATGTTGAAAATCGCAAAAAATTATTTAAGAAAGAAAGCACCTAATCTATCAGATAGAATAAAATTATTAAAGAACCCCCTACCTGCGGATTTACAGCTCCACAAAAAGGCAGACTTACTAACCTTTACCTTTCCCCACATACTTTCGAATCTCTACGATCTTGACCTTAACTCTTTTTTGAAATTTTTAGAGTACAGTGAGATTGAAAATGCAGTAATCTTGTCTAAAAGCTATGGGAGCCGAAATAAGTGAAGAAATTCCAGAAGATCCTGAACTTTTGCAGTCATTACTTGTGAACAGGGTAATTTCCAAGAATTTACGTTCTCTTTTAAAGAGAGGAGGGTGTTGTATACGTGTAGAATTAGCCAATGCAAGAAGAGATGAATTCCCAAACGTCTATAAACAACGATTTTCATTTCAAGAGGGATCATTAGCTAAGTCACTCTCTGATGACAAGGTAAAGCAATTCTTCGAATTTGTACGGTCTGAATATCATCCTTCAAAAGTAGTGGAAGACGCGTACGAACAGACAGGTGATGAGAGTGACAGAAGAGGCGGATATTGGATTACTTTACTAAAGGCAGTATAATAGATTATCAGGCGGAACATGTATATTTAGTTTTTGGACAAGTCATGAGAATTTTACTGGTTCGATGGTATCCACCACGAAATCACTTTATTAAATATATTCTGTATTTAGTAACAACTTCTATAATTCTAAATGTTTCTGTTTCTGTTTCTGTTTCTGTTTCTGTTTCTGTTTCTGTTTTTGGCAGTCATGAATGTGCAATTGGTGACAGAATTGACCCTAAAAGTAGATCCAGCTATTCGTCTATTTACATTTGTTTACCGGGTGAAACCCACCTTCTAAGGTTAATGTCAATTTGGCTTGATTATAATTCATGACAAGGATATATAGAATTAGAAAATTAGAATACCAAAATAGCAAATATAAGAAAATATATTTTACCGATTAGGAAAAAATGCTGACTATTATTGTTTCATTGACCAACTGAGAGACAGACCATATGAACCAATAACTAAGCCATAATGTGGTAAATGCTTAGGAAAAATATTTTTGTTATCTCGCAAAATGATTAGAATTCTTTTCTGAAAGCTTGCAGAGGCAGCTAAGCCAAAGATAATGCGTATTATGACTCCAAGTTTCTACTTTGACGATTCAGGGCAGATGCATTCTATTCCGTAGTGGAATTCAAAGGGCCCTAAACTCATTTAGTATCAACTTGTGAATTGGATTAAGAAAACAGCTTTTTTGTAAATATCGGATGCCAATATTTCTTTTCGAATTATGTATCTTTATATACTATACGGGCAGCGTAAGTAAATTGGAGAATAAAATGTCTCTTCATGAAATAGATCAGGTAACTGTTACAATCCTCATGGATAATTCGACCGATCTACTGCTAACAAACTCTGATCATGCAACTAGAACTCCTCTGATAATGAATGAAAAATTCAACTTACCACCGCCCATAGCAGAACATGGCTTCTCTGCCCTAGTTAATGTCGTTAAATATGATCGGAACAACAATACAAGAGGTAATAGCAATTCATTTCTCTTTGATACCGGCGTAAGCGAAAATGGCGTAATTTATAATGCTAACATTTTTGGAATAGATTTTGATCACATAGAAGGTATTATTTTGAGTCATGGTCATTTTGATCATTTCACAGGACTTGTTAATATAATTGAAAGAATACATTCTAGCAGACCAAATATTTATGTTAGTCTCTACACACATCCTGATGCTTTTCTAAAACGGTGGGTAATATTCCCTGATAAAAGAAGAGCAAAGATGCCGTCCTTAGATGAAAAGCAGCTTGAAGAAATGGAAGTACGAATACATAAGAATACTGGCGTGAGGTTTCTCCCCAGCGACGAATTTCCTTGGCTTCTTATTACAGGGGAGATACCAAGAGAGAAAACTTTTGAGAAAGGCTTTCCGATTCAATATGTAGAAAATCCACATGACATTGAAAAGGATCTCATACCCGATCCGTTGGTAAAAGATGATCAAGCATTAGTGGCGAATGTCAGAAATAAAGGATTAGTAATTTTAACTGCTTGCGGTCATTCAGGAATAATAAATACGATTAACTATGCAAAGAAAGTTACCGGAATAAATAAGATTTACGCAGTTGTAGGAGGCTTTCATCTTCCAGCAGGTGGTATATATGATGAAGCAATAGAACCTACTATAAAAGAGCTGGAGAAAGCTGATCCTGATTATGTCGTACCTTGTCATTGCACTGGTTGGAAAGCTACGAATAGGATCATTGAAACTTTCCCTGAAAAGTTTATACAAACAGGCGTTGGTACAAGATTTACCTTTTAGTAGGATCACTCTAGGGTAATCACTTATTCTCAGCAATGTCCTGAATTAAATATTCTTTGAATTCATCTCTAATTTTGATTCATCTTCCATATCGTACATCTTTTTTTAAGAAATATCGCTAATAAAGATTAATTGCTCATAAATTGAAATTACTAAAATAATTCATTGGTTTTAATTGGAATAGTTGCTCTACAAAATCCAATACTAGAAATAGGAATACTAAATATATTATCCAGTTGTCAAAAAGTGCAGTTTTAAAAGAAAACATCATTGATATTTTGAACGGCAGAATACTAGAATCTTATAACGATCTTGCTAAATGGGAAAGTTTGGATATCCCATCTAATTGCTTCCGTTAAATTAAAGATTGCAACGTATCCATCTCCTCCAGTGTAGGAAGGACAGGTAATAGCACCCTCGAAGTTTCGGTTATCCCAAATATTCGGTATGTCCCTGACTCACGTATTGAGTCGATAATCGGCAAATTCGATGGCATATGATGATAAAAACCTAACAGTATTGTTTGGGGCTTTGACACTGGACGGAATGTTTTTGGTGACACATGTAAATTAAAAGTAAAAACGTGATCACTATAGTAGATATCTAGTTCTTATTATGTACCCGGAATGAAAGTGTAGTTAATTATATCATAAAAGAATGTGATATCTATAATAAATCAGTCTGAAATATGTAAATTATATTCTGGTTCGGCGGAATTGGTGACAGTATTGACCTAAAAGAAGACCCAAACTGCCTCTAAGTATAGCTTCTCTTTACTTTACGTTATCATTTTTCCGTTAGATAAAAAAATTTAACAACATCAGGCAAGGCATAACATGAGCAAGTTTAAATCTCTCAATGACGAGGAGAAATTGCATGTTCAAAAGAGTAGGTGCAGTGATACTCCTTATTGATAATATGGAGAAATCTGTCACATTTTATCGGGATATTCTAGGGATGAAAATAAAACAGGAGTTTCCAGATTGGGTTGAGTTTGTAAATGAAGGGGGAAGCGCAGTACTTGCATTGCATCCTAAAAGAACGAAATATAGTGGATCTCCGAATATGCTGGTAGGGTTTAAGGTTAATGACATAGAAAATGTTTGCAAGGAACTTGGGAAGAAAGATGTCAAGTTTTACAAAAAGTTAACCGACGAATCATTTGGAAAGCATGCAATAATTGAAGATCCTGATGGCCATCTTATTTCCATTGCAGAAATTCCTGCTAAGGATGAACTAAAACAAATTCCATATTATCACGGTTTTGCTCCAGCTGAAGGATTAACATGATCAAATAATATTCAATTATTGGAAACAGACTTTATTTTATTCTCCAAAGGTAATCATTCCAAGTAGTAATCCATTTTTGTTCCGAGTCTAAATCCATACTTTTTCTCTTTGAATCTAAGAAAACCCGTATAATTATCGGGTTCTATGGAATTGGTGACAAAATTGATGAAATGTCCAGTATGCGCTGACACGTCTGTTAAGTTGGCTTTCTTACTTTATGCGTTACATTATTTCATATTGGCTATTAGGTGTTGTTTTTCAATAATTGTCAAGGTAACGGTAGCATCAACATTATCCGTTCTACTTATATCATTCATTATCTCGCCAAATTCTTCTTCGGAAGAAGATGTAATTTTTGCGATTAAATCATAAATGCCTTTTGATCTGTAGATATCAGTGATCGCAGGTATTTTTTTGAATTTTTCCAGTATCTTTATGTCAAATGGAAAATGACAGTTGATAAGTACAAGTGCAGATTTCATATGCTATTTAGTACACTAAGGTACTATTAATCACTTTACTGAAAAATAGAATCATGATCGCACTTAGTATTTTAAGGTTCATTTATGTGATTATATATATTCACTCTATTACGAACTATTTTATTGTCGAAAACAGATATCCCCGCACAACACGTGGAGATAAATGCCATTACATCACTCCAATGTGAGTCAAATTACTAACCTACACTCTTATGTTGTATTAATTATAGGAAATTATTGCTTTATGAAAGTAATTTATCATATTTGAGATTTGGCATAATCTGTTGTATAACTAGGCTACTATTACGAAATATCCATAATACTTAACTATTTGAGCAAATAACCAAACAGCCTAAGATTCATTCTTACAGATATCGATAATTGAACCTCAGGCTATTTAACGCTGGGATTTTCCTCATATAACGGATCGTTAGTATTATCTAGCATGTTGCAACTTGTAACTAAAATATTTCTTTGTATGTTATTGCTAAATTTAAATAAGTATTAAGAACAAAATTTTATTAGTATTTTAGATACATGTTTATGTTTGAACTATAATTAATAGAAGTTAGCGGATTCCTGCATAAATAGCGATATACTTAACTAACGATAGACACTATTAACAATTTAATTCAATGAGCCCGTTCGGGACGTGGGTAACCTAAGCCTAATGATGGCGAAGGTTAATTAAACTCTATCTTTAATTGCCGTAGTCAGATACCTATGGGAGATAACATCAATTTTTTGATAAAATTCTCTCGAGTAGAGAATCTAACTTAACTGTTGCAACACAACACACCTTGTCTGCTCCCCCATAATAAAGAAATAAGTCATCATCAATAATACATGAACCTGTTGGAAATACAACATTCTTGACATAACCAGTTTTTTCAAACAGTTCTTCAGGTTCCAAAATTGGATTTTCAGTCCTTCCGACTACCTTCGATGGATCACTTATATCTAGTAACACGGCACCAGTTCTATAAACCAAATTCGTGTCTACCCCATGATAAATCAAAAGCCACCCTTTTTTAGTTTTGATTGGAGGAGGTCCTGAGCCTATTCTAGAATCTTCCCATTGGTATTTTGGTCTCAATAGTATGGTATGATTTTCAAAGTTTGTAAGTGAGCCACCTTCTCCGAGCCAGATACTGGGTTTATCAACACCGAATTTTTTGCCCACCCAACCAGTGGGCCTGTGTAGGAATAGATACTTGTTGTTTATCTTTTCATGGAATAAGACCACATCTTTATTATTCGATCCCTTGCTTGTAATAATGCCGAATCTCACATAGTCTTTGAAATCTGTAGTCGTAGCAAGCGCAGTAGACCCTATTGGACCTCTTGAAACGTAATCAGAAAGTACTACATATGTTATAAATATTTGATTACCTATTTGAATAAGTCGTGGATCTTCTAGGCCGTATTTTTCGTAATCTTCTACAGGCCACATAGCTATTCCGTTCTGTCTTTGAAAATTGAAACCATCCACGCTAGATGCGTAGCCTATTCTTGAAATATAGTTATCGTCTTTTCCGACAGCTCTGTAAAGCATATGAACTTTGTCTCCGTCATACAATATTGCAGGATTAAATACGGCTTCTGACTCCCACCAATTAGCGTTAATAGGCTTAAGTATTGGATTCTTGTTGTATCTCTGCAAGTTATTCAGCTATTATGTGGTGGATAATCATATATCCAATGAATGGTAAAGAAAAGTATCAGAATGTCTATTGTCCATCTTTATTCTTCCTCCGGATAAAGCCTATATACCTTTGCATTGTATCGTACAATTTCCTATGAATTACTTCCGCGTGTTAGGGAGTCCATAGACCCTACACCCACAAAGCTCTTTTGATAACTAATTTTACTCCTCTTCTCTTGAGTGTCTTGGGAAGCTGCTAGACACAGATTGCCTAAATAAACGATAGTGGCAGTTTGCCAAAAATCCCTGAATACCCAACCTTCACCCGTTACTTTTTCACCGTATGAAGCGCCGAAATCTATCCAGTCCCATAACTCTTGATATACTTCAGGAGTAATGAATGAACAATACTCTTCATTATCTCCGAGCATAAACTACAATTTTGGCATCAAAGATTTCCCACCTTTCACTATAATTTGGTATAATATGTTTCCATTTGAGTTAATCAAAAGTTCGGATACGAATTACAGAGGACATCATATTATCGACAATAGTTTTAATTATTCTATCAGGATAATCAACCAATTTTTGAGTCTCCTCTAGGGTCGGTGCTCTTGCAGTAAGGTTTAGGTCTCTGAAAGTTATGGGAAAGTTTAACCCAGTAGTTGTTGCCCTCTTTTCTGATGCTTGAAATGAGATTCTTATACCATATTTGATGTGGTGAGTCCTAAATGACGCATATTTGTCTCGGGTTCGGTTAAAATGGTGACAGAATTGACCCTAGAAAGAAGCCCCAAATTGCGTCTAACTATAGCTTTTCTTTACTTTACGTATATCATTTTTCCTGAACTTGGCTAAATCAGTTTTTTTTACAATTTTATAACTTTTCGGAGATAGCAATTTGTTTAAAATAGCCGTTGCGAGTACGCTCATTGACATTGAGGTACGACTGATTTGCAAGGGGTTACTTCGTTTCATAGTTACATTTTTGTAATTATTTTTGTTAGAAATTTTTTTATCCTGAATCTGATATCGTAATGAAATAAAAGTTATCTGGCTGACCATAATGGGTCTGAAGACTATGCTTAATGCATTATACTATATTCAGAGCAAGTCTAACTTCTTTGATTAATTTTTCTTCGGATAACGGTTTTCCTAAAACCTTTATGAACCATTTTTGTACCTCACTCCCAATTGATCGTTGTTCCCATGCAGTAACTAATATCGCCTTTGCCATTTTATCAAGTGTTCTTATCTTTTGAATAAACCCCAAGCCGTTGAGACCAGCCATGCGATAATCAAGAATTATCAAATCATAATATCCGGGCTTGAATGCTGACAAAGCCTTAATTGGATCGCTATAGGCATCCACGATATGGCCTTCATTTCTTAGAATCAACGCAAATACGTATACGCTGTCCTTTTCGTCATCTACAAGCAATATTCGTGTCATATTATTCGTTGTAGTTGTATTATTCGACTTGAAGTTATTTAAGTTCGGTGTCACTAAACACTAATCTTATATTTCAAAGTTAGTTCAATGCAGCATCGAATTTACTTGATCTAATGTCCAATGCCACTATTTGGTTTTTGAACGAAGTGCCTCTCACCTAATTTTGGAATAACCTTTCTTTTAAAATCGTCATAATCGTCTAGCTCTCTTAGTGCCGTAAGGAGTAGGGCTTTAATTGTGTGGTCTTCCGATTTCAATTTGGCATACAATTCAAATCCAATCATCTTCGACATTTTAATATCTGGAATTACCAGATCGATATCCTGACTACAGAACGAAATGATTTGTTTTCTCATTCAAAATTAATAACTGTCTTTATCCTATTAACAAAAAGTTCTTCTTCAATAGGTTTTCTAATTATGTCCCTATCATTTATGTTGGGCATTGTGTCCAGCATATTCTCCGGTACTTCGTAAGCTGTCGTAAACAGAACTCTAATACCTGAGTTAATTTCCTTTAATTTCTGATAGAGCTGAAAGCCGTTGATCTTGGGCATTCTTATGTCTGTTATAATTAAATTATAATAAGTTGGATCTCTTTGCTTAAAATGGCTCAATGCTTCGTCTGGATCTGCGAATGCTTCTACATGATACCCTGCGACATCTAATATTGATTTAAAAGTGAAAAGTATGTCCCGGTCATCATCTACTACCAAGAGATTTATGGAATTTTTTCTTGCCGGTTCATAGGTGTCATCTGACACTTGTAGCATTCCCCTGGAAGATACTTGGGCAGGATCATCTTGATTATGGCAGTTTTGATCATGATTTAGGTTTTCCTTTAGTTTTCGGTTCTCAAATGTTACATTAGGAGGTATTGGATACGCACATTTGAGTTCATTCCAGCACTCTGGTGGTCTTCTTGCTTCCCAGGAATTGAAAATGTTTATAAACGAAAAATCTATAACTTGATTTTGCAGACAAAACCTAGGTTTCCCTACCTTGGTTCTATTCTGTGATACTATCTGGGGACGATAGCATTTTAACAATACTTGTCTAATAGGCATACCAGGTATATAATGATATCATAACTTTAAAATGAATGCAATTATTAACAGTAATGCAGCATAAAAATATAAAATAAGTCATTCTTCTCTCATCTCTTTTTTATTTCCATCTATGGGTAAAATTATCGAAAATGTCGAGCCAGAGCCATTGTTGTTGGAGGCATAAATCTGTCCATCATGAGCCAATACAATGGCTTTACTTACGAAAAGTCCTAGGCCTGTTCCAGACTCGCTTTCATTTCCAGCCCTTTTCTTGGTTGAGAATTTATCAAATATGCTAGTAAGCATATTATCAGGAATTCCACTTCCGGTATCAATAATTCTAATTTCCACTTTATTTTCCTTAACATATGCACGTGTTTCTACTGTTATATTTCCTGTCCTCGTAAATTTAATTGCGTTACCAATGATGTTTCCTAATACCTGAGTGATACGCAATTTATCCGCTACTATTTCAATAGATGTGTCTAATTTTGTATGCAGCATGACACTTTCACTTAGATTCGGATTTAATTTTGCGGCTCCCATCACATCGAGTATTATGTCATTTATTAATACTTTATCCATTTTACATGACAGGTTGCCACTTTCAATCCTACTCACATCAAGAATATCATTTGCCAATTGTTCAAGCTTACGTGCCTGTCGCAGAGTAACATCCCAGGCTTGTTCTTGGTTAATTTTACCTTTTTTTGCGAGGGCAGCTAAACCAAGAATTGGCTGTATTGGACTTTTTAGCTCGTGTGAGGCAATGTTGATGAATTCATCCTTTAATTTTTCTTTTTGTTTAAGCTCCTCGTTTGTTTTTTCGAGCTTTTGTGTTAGCTCAGTCTGCTTTTCATATGCCTTCTTTATAGAATGTACCATGGAATTAAAGGATTGACTTAGTTCCGACAGTTCATCACAGCCTGAATGCCCTACCGATACATCAAGATATCCATTTCTTATTTTAGTTGTTGCCTTAGTCAACGCCGATATTGGTTTTAGAATTTTTACTATAAGATACAACATACCTGCATGAACAGCTATGTTGAAAATTCCCAGAAGGATTTGTAACAGGATCAGGTTTTGAGAGTTAATTTTTGCAAATTCCCCTAATTTGGTAACCAGTACATCTGATGATCCAATCAATACCAAAGCCATGGTTTTCAATTCCTTTGTCGTGATCAGTTGTTCTTCGGACGGTGTTTTTGTTGTCGTTTGCATTGGTTTGATTATTTTTTCTACGATTGATGATTTGTAATCGTTCCAATTTTGGTTAATATTATCCCAATAATCTAGAAACTGTGACGGTAGAGGCTTCAGTTCTATGCCCAAGTAAGAACCGCCCTGTTTCAGAGCCAGTATGTTAGATTCCAAGGTATCGATTGCCTTTTGCAGGTCCAACAGACTAGAAGATCCTGATTGATACTCTTCTGTTGATAACTGAACATTAGCGGTCAGGAACCGGTTCTTGCCTGCAATATTAATTGAATTTCCCAGAAATGTGCCTTGGGATTCGAAATATGTTAGAATACCAAAACTACTTAGTATAATAATAATTTCAATGACAACCAAAATTCCAATCTTCGTAATAATTTTAGAAGTTAATCTTCTAAACGAGATTGCATCCCTCATCTTTTCATTATCTCCATTCAACCTACTATGGATATCAAATTCCGAAAATGAGATCGAATTGAGTCAAACTCCTTTCTGATATTGTTAATTTCCCCATCTCTCTCTAATTTTGAATTGAAAATAATTTCGCTTTGCAGCTTCTTCTGTGACAATTCTTCTACGCTATTCTTTAATGAATTCGTATTTTCTATCAAAAGAGATGTAATAGCTTTTTGATAATCTAGAAAATTTTCATTTTCACATACTATTCCGTCGACATAATAACGTCCCCTTTTAATCAGATATGAGTTACCCATTGGTTCTATTCCAAATCCATCCTTTTGATCCAAGGGTACGCCATGATTTCCTATAATATCTGATAAACTTACCCTGTTGTGATAATTTTCAATGTCAACTTCTTCGTTAAAGTCAGCATCGATTTGAACTCTTCCCTGTTGGATGTTGACCTCACTATACCGTTTCTCTGGTCTGAAAGTATTCCTGCTAAAATCTCCTTTCAAGTCTTTTGAAACTTAGAACTACCATAATTAAGTATTTTGTCCAGTTGAGGCATACCCCAACAGTTATAGCATTTGATACTAAACAATTTTCAGAATATGCAAGGTTGGATGGCAATACACTGGTGTGTGTAATCCATGCTCATACCGGGTTTGCTATATCATGGGTCTGGTTTCTTTTCTAGTACTGAATCTGTAATCTTTCAATTGTGGAGTAATTGAGACGTAAAAGGGCTCCAATCTTGAAAAGATGAAAAATCCTTTTACGTTAGACCTGACTTTATTCATTTTGCTACTTGTCTTCAGAGGAAAAACGTATATTAATTTTAGGAGCAGGATTTGGAGGGTTAACAGCTGCTAATTTATTGCAGAAAAATCTTTCTTCATTACCGGTATCAGTAGAATACCAGATTAGTATTATCGATCAAAAAGACTACTTTATGATGGGACTTGTAAATTTATGGATCTTAAGTGGGATAAGAACGCTTGAAGATTCTAAAATTCATTTGAATAGACTAGAAAATAAAGGAATAAGGTATCTAAATGATAAAGTAACGGGAATTGATGTCGCCTCAAAGACTGTCACAATCAGAGGATCAAATCTTAAGTTAAAATACGACTATCTAATAATAGCATTAGGTACGGAATACTCAGTTGAAGAAGTCAATGGATTTCTAGAAAATGGAGGCTTTAATCTGTATGATGCAGAGCAAGTTACAAAACTAAGAGAAAGAATACTTTCCTTAAAGAAGGGGAGAATAGCAATATGCATAACATCTATTCCGTATAAGTGCCCCCCAGCACCGTTTGAGGCATCTTTACTAATTAATAATATTTTAGTTAAGAATGGTACAAGAGACTCAATTGATATCGATATATATACACCAACCCCGATTTCTTTACCTGTAGCTGGAGCAAAAGTTAGTCAGGATGTTATTAACTTGCTTAATGATAACCATATCAATTTTCACCCATTACATAAAATAAAGACAGTACTAGATATGGAAAAAATAGAGTTTGAAAATGGAAATTGGGTAAATTATGATCTGCTTATAGGAATTCCTCCTCACAAAGTACCCGAAGTTATAAGGAATTCTGGTCTTATAACGCAAGGACAAAATTGGATTAATGTCGACAAGTTCAGTCTTAAGACAGAATTTGAAAATGTATTTGCAATAGGGGATGTAACTGAAATTAAGGTGAACGAAAATGTGGTTATTCCTAAAGCTGGAGTATTTGCAGAAGCTCAAGCAAAAGTAGTTAGCCAACAAATAGTCGATGATATCGAAAATGATAAAAACAAACAGACATCGTCACGATTCGATGGGAAGGGTTTCTGTTTTATGGAAGTTGGAAATGAGAAGGCAGGATATATTGCTGCGGATTTTTACCACGAAGAAGGTCCTGCTACTCTTCTTGAACCACCGTCTGATGAATCATACAAAAAGAAATTAGATTTTGAAAGAAGTAAGGTAAATGAGTGGTTATTATTATAGTTCGCTCCTTTTTAATGAGTTTTTTAGTCTTGTCATATGAATTCGTATTTTGCAAATTTAATAACAAGTAGTTCAATTTATTTATTAAAATAGTAATATTGGCTGTTCCTGTAAGAATAGAAACAAATTTGCTTGTAATTAATAATCATAAAAATATATTTGCTCATAGTTGTCACGGTTGATACTATAACAAGATATCAAAATTGTTATTCTGTTAACACCGGCAATTGGTGAAACATACTTTTGAATTTTATAACTTCATGACCATAATATTATAAATTTTATGTCTGGTTAGGTGGAACTGATAACGCTAGAATTATGTTTTGTGAATCCGCCAAAGGAACGTAAAAATAATGGTAATTATATGCTCTTTCAGCATCTTACACGCATACATGGTAAGGGTACTCTCCTACTCCGAAGGCAGGTTTTACTTACAAATTCAGTGCTAGTTAGATTAATTAACTGTTACCTTACCTGTCATCCAAGGATGTATAGTACATATGTAATTATATGTTCCTGCTTTCTCAAAGGTAACAGCAAAACTACTTATTGGTGCTACGCCTGGTGGTGCCAATCCCTCATGCCACATCCAGCCGGAATTTACAAATTTTTCAGTCCCATCCATGCTATATTTAGCATTAATGGGTAAGTAAGTTACATTTTTCCCAGTAGAATCTATTGCCACTGGACTAAATTGTCTTGCATTATCTACTATCACAACTGTTGTTCCATTTTGATCAGGTACTACAAGCGGTTCTATGTTCGGATTCGGCAGTAGTGATTTCAATTCAGTCAAATTAGAGATACTAAATGGTGTTGCTGGTGGGGGAAAATAGTCTTTGTCTATCATGAACGTAACGGTATGTGGCTCAGAAACCGTCATGGGATTACGCCATGTCACACTCTCTCCTACTTTGATTTCTATATTTTGAGGAGTAAACGAAGCCCATAAGCTTCCATTTCCTCCAACAGAGACCATTGAATCAGATGCAGCCGCATCATCTAAAGAGCAATTAAATCCAAAGAGAATGATAGCTATAGTTAGGGACAGAATCGCTATTGTAATTTTCATAACTTTCTCATCTCTAATTCCTTTATTTATAATTTGTGTAATACTGGAAGTCCTGCTTTGGCATTCCACAAACAGAATTTATTCGTAAATACCATATTCAAGTAGTATTCCCATCACTAGGCCAGTAATTGTAGTACAAAAATAAAATGTAACACCTTTTCCAAATGAGTCGGTATAATCATTTGCTTGTGTTTCTTATATTTTATTAACTTTGCACTATTTATCCATATGCCCGCAAGTTAGTTATCGACATTAAGGCCTTTATTCTCTAAGTCTGGGAGTGCAAATTTATTTCAAAGCATTTCAGATAAGGGAACATTTGAAACGTTCTCAACGCCATGCATAGCTGTTAGCACATTAGTGAATGCAGTTTTTCTGTTCTTCCCCAGACCAAACAGCACAAATATTGTTTCTGCAATAATCTCTTAAATGTATATGTCATGGCGTCTACTACTGTTCTAATATCCTTTGAGTATAGATCTTCGTTCAAGAATTTACCGAACCTCTTAGGTACCGCGTTTCTATCATAGGAAATGTCTTTCTGCTTAATTGAAAGATAGTCAGGAGTGTGTTATCGAAACTGATCATTTTCAATATCATAAGTTTATTTTTCAAATTCATTATGTTCGTGTCAGAATCTACTTCTTTCATTTTATTATATGTCATTCTTCGAATGTGTCCCTTTATTTCCGTCTGATGCCCATTGTATAATTTTATATCCAAACATTTCTTCAGCTTTTTTGGCTTTTTTGGTAATTAATATCTTCGCTCCAGGCACGTATACTGCTTCTTTGTAGTAAAATATTTGGTCTTTTTTTAGATTAGAATAAAATTTTGTTCTAATGTGTCATAGGAGGCTTACCATTTGGTAACAATTACTTTGATGAAATTCATTCACATATGTTTTATAATATGTCATTCACAAATGAGGATCTAAGGTTTCTTTTCACAGAATCCAGTAGAGTATCAAAAAATAATGGTTTGTTGTATTTTTCGGTTAGAAGTGATAATGATCTTCTATACAATAAAGGCAAGAAAATACACAGTAATACTTATGAAATAAATAGTTTTCAAATTAGATTTTTTACCAAACCGCAAAAAGTCATTTTTATCGAATTATTTTGAAATTAAAAACATTATAGAAAGTTATGAAGAACCCGTAAGCCTTTATTTTGTTTTTTGTTACAAGAAATAATGAAACATATGTTACCAATACCGAAATATTCGGATATCCAGAACTTCTAACGCATAGAATTTATTCCAGTCGAGAGAGCCGTATGCTACCCTCTCGGGTCTTTGGAATGGTAGCAATCATCTGATTATTCTTTATTGTTATTTCATAATTTTGTACATAATAATTTAAATAAATAAGTTAGAGATACCCACTAAAGATTATTGAATTCAGCCACGAACACTTAGGTCATATAACAGTCTGGTTACTACTAAACATTCGGCAGCAGTAATCAAATCAGCATTTTGCTTAATGAGAGCAGATTTACCCCGATCTGCAATGTTGTCTATTATTTGCTGAGTGATATTTGGATCTTTAATGAGAAAATCTTTTATCCTCTCTTCAAGCTCGTTAATTCTCTGAGTATTGATTGACATTCAAACACGAATGACAGCGTTCTGGTAATTAAGTGTGTTTACAGAATTAATAATGTTAATGCAAAAAAATTTAGTCATTAGGGTACTGTTAGGGCATAATAAGTACATGAAAAAGTGATATTATATTTTATATCGCCAAGAACAGGTTCTAAGGTTTGTATAACACTTTTCCGAAGAATTCGAGTATTATTAGAAACACAGCAAAATGTTGGTCCTAATGTGATAGAATTGGTGACAGAATTGACACAATTTTGCGACCCAGAACAAATTTGATTGAGAAGTTGAATTTCTGGTTTCTCATTTTTTAATTTTAAATGGCTTTAAAAATAATGCTCATCTAGTTTCGTTAAATTGATATATTCTCATAAACCCGGCGAGTTAATATGTAAAAAATATCTTATTATTTGATATCTTTTGAATACAGGACTAGATGCGGAGAGCAATTAGCTGACGATAGTTATTTTATTAGAGATCTTTTTAAATGGACGGCAGTCCAGACAGTCCAGACAGTCTATCTATCAAATAGCCTTAATATTAACAACTTCACAATATAATCATGGGAGCTGTGTTTAGACCCAAAGACCTTGGGAGAGATTACACGAAGATCATAGAAAATGCAATAAGAGATCTTAGTCCCGATACTAAAGATAATGTCATTAAACTGTTCAATTGTTGGGAAGGCACAAATTCAAAAGAAAAGTTGAACGATATGATGGGTCCCGATAAGGCTAAAGAATTATTGAAAAAGATTAAAGCATATGATGAAGCTGATTTAACTGATGAAGAGCGAAATTCATTGAAGGAAATTTTCAAGGATTCCCTGACCTTTGATTAAGTAGGTATTCTAGTTTACTTGTTGAAACTGTCTCTTTCAACAAAATACATTGATGAAATATTGCCAGAAGAATATGAGAAATTTCTTGTAGTATTGCCAATAATAAAATCAATAAAATCAATGGACTACTCAGCTTTATCAGCAGCTGAATACATACTCAGCATTTCGGTCATGAATACAATATTAGTAATAAGTCTCCAATGTTATTCATTCGGAGTTCTAGTGCAAAACAGGGAGAAAAGCATATAGGGTTTGGTTTCTATCCTGAAATATGAGGCGTAAGAATTGAGCAAAGATTTTGTTAAGGTTGCTGAGTCAAAAGACATTGAACCTTCAAGTATGAAAGCAGTTGACGTAGCAGGTGAAAAAGTCTGTATTATTAATATCGAAGGAAATTATTACGCGATAGGAAACGTCTGTACCCATGTTGGTGGACCCCTAGATGAGGGAACGCTTGAAGGATATGAAGTTGAATGTCCTTGGCATGGTTCAAAATTTGATGTTAGGACTGGTGAACCGACAAAGCCACCCGCAAGGCAGGCAGTTGCAACATATGAAGTAAAGATAGAAGATAATAACATACTAGTCAGAAAGCAAGAATAAAGATTAATTCGCACATCACAGTTAAGAATGAAGGAGGATCAGAAGTCAAGATCGTAAAGAATTAAAATAGTTAGGCATTTTCAAAATAAAGTAATATGAATCCTGCGTTTTAGGATATGCCTAATCAATTTATTTATGTTTTACAAATTTGGGTTATTGCAATTAATAAAGAATATTGATCAGAACTGTTAAATTACTTTTTTAATTCTCAGCTGGCATCAGAGAATTCCACAAGTTTCTCGTGAGCTAGCTTGAAACATCATTAATTAATTCGCCAGAGTTTTCTCTAAACTTCATCCCTGATTTTAATGCATAATATGCTTCTAAGCTTATGAAAGTAATATACTCATGTGATTCTCCAGGATAAACAATCATTTTGGCTGCTATTAATTCTTCGTTCCTAATGATTGGAAAGATAACTCCGATCTAAGGTAGTCCCAAGCTCTGATTCTACTCCCTGAAGAAGTCATAATATAGACTATTGATTTGATTCTTCGGTCAGGGTATTCTAAAATTTTTCTAATTTCATCTAAGGTAGGAGCCCTATAAGCCTTCAGGATTATTTTATAAGAAAGTTTGTAGTATAATACAGTATATGTTTCAAACAAAAACTCTAGTCCTATGTATTTTGATTGTAGTTGTAGTTATATTTTGTATATCAATTTCACCAACCTTATCCAATTCTGGCTATGCGCAGAAGCGCACATTCATGGCCCAGCTCGGTGGAAACCAAGAGATTCCCCCAAACACTTCCGTAGCGAAGGGTTGGGCATGGTTTGTACAAACGAATAACACTATTTGGTATAAATTAAACGTAACAGGGTTGGACAGGGTAGTGGGAGCTCACATACATAATGGAAAGGCTGATGAAAATGGTGATCCCATAGTTGCACTATTCCATTCTGGAACCCCAACGGGCCCAGTAAATGGAACATTGGTAGAAGGTAACCTTACTTCAGCTGATCTGCCCCCAGTAGTAGGATTTGTGAATAAAATGGAGCTAGGAGAAACTTATGTCAATATTCATACGGTGCCCTTTCCCACCGGAGAAATCAGAGGACAGATATATAGTGCAAATACGAGTGCAACAATGATGTCACCGCAATGAAATATATGGAAGAATTCATGCGTCTGTCAGTTGATACAATTTTAATCTAAGGGTTGTAACTTTCATACAATTTTTGTCAAAGTAGAAATGCACTATTAATTTCTTCAGCAACAAGTGACTTCTTTAAATTGGTAATAAGTTTTGATTTATTGAAGCGAAATTTGACATGCACGTCATACAGAGGTCTAGTCCTATAAAGCAATAAATTAGCGAATCGGGTTCGGTGGAACTGATAACGCTAGTATTCTAACATTAGAACCTTGTTTGAATATCATCTTATCTTTTTGATTCATTTCGCCTAACTCCTATTAGTATATACTTGGATTGAGCCCAAGGAGTGTCGGTCATTTTTGCCTCATGTATGAATTGATTATATTGAGAAAACAATTATTCGTTATCTTGGATGAAGTCTATGGTTTTCTATGGTTTTAATTGCCTTTTAATACCAAAGTATTTATACGGTGGGTGATATTTACATTGTAATGTCTTCAAAAAAAGATACAGGCACAGAAACGGAGTTTTCCTATAATACATCACCAGATAACAAGGTATCTGAAAACCTAGGACAAGTAAAACAATCTATCAATAGGGCATTAGACCAAACAAAAAGCAATATTCAAAGAACAGTCGATGAGGCAATAAAAGAGATTCCTAGATTTACACAAGCTTTTAATCAGTATCAAGAGCAAAGTGTTCAAGCTACGAAAGATATTGCAGATAATTATTTAGAATCACAAAAAGAGATTATAAATTCATTGCAATCTGCATGGGTACCATTTATTGAAAATCTCCAAAGCACGTATTGGTCTTACTGGACATCACCAAGGCGAGTAACAGAGAATTATGCAGGAACAGTAAGCAATATAGCAGATAGCACAATCACAGCAACTAGATTAGTAAATAATACAGTCTTCGCAAATTTTGGCGTATTTAGGGTCTCAATACAGAATGCAAGAGATAATGTAAAAGAATTCTCAAGAATAAATGCTAATGCTGCAAAGACATTTGAGAACGTTGCAAGAGATATATAAGAGACTTTTCAACAGGATTAGTAAATCAATAATGGATAACAGCTACGAATACATTAGTGCGATAAATTATAGCACGACAAATAGATCATGGAAATTTAAACTGGGCAAGTCTTGTACTCATGATGATGTAAATACAGGAGAGGTGGTTTAGATGCAATCCAATAGTCATATTCGGAATACTCGGAATACTCAGAATCAGATCGAATTAATGGTGCTCTTTAAGGGAATAAAATATGGAGCTTTTGCGGGATTTCTTGCAACCTGGGCCATTTCATCAGCAGTTGTAGCTGCCGAACTAATTCTTGGCCTTCGTATTAGTACATTTTATTCAATTATCGGTATAAGTCTGGGCTCAAACGATATAGTATCTGCTGGATATATAGGATTTGGCCTTCACATATTGGTGGGCACATTGATAGGAGCATTACTGGGAGGTATCGGTATTAGGTGGAAAGAAATTCGCATGTTCGATCCTCTCAAATCAGCGTTGGTTGGTATTGGGGCAGGCTTTGTAATATGGTTAGTTGTATTTCTACCGATAACAACATTGCTAATACAGCCGCAAATTCAGCGTATAGTTGTCATCCTATCAATGTCTTTACAACAAGCAGTTTCAGCTGACGATATAAACAGCGCCATGACAAAGATCACGCTTGCTGCAATAGCTTTTCATATGATCTGGGGAGCAATATTTGGCTTCATATTGAGCTCATTACTAAGAATCAGACTCTATAAAATCAGACAACATTTTAGAGATATTGTAAACATAGACCCAAGAATTAGACTAGTGACTATTTGTGATAGTAAAGGAAATGTGATGCTATCGCGACATAGGTCAGGCGTACAGAATTTGTTGGACAAAGAACAAAGTAAGAAATCTCTTGAATTGGCTATGGCTTCATGGAAAGTGCGGAGCGATATATCGAAGCAGATAGGAAAGGGGAAATACGTTTTGGCAGAATATGAAAAGATCAAACGTATAACTTTACCATTTGGTGAGAATATGCTGCTTTATTTAACAACTGAAGTAGATGCAGATCATGCAAAAATTTTGGATAAAATTCACAGATTGGAGGCGGGTCTTGAATATATTTAAATTAGATTTATCAAATATTTTATTTTATTAATTTTTTTGTCTCATAATTTATTCCTCGTTATTCTTCGTAGATATTTTTTATGAAACTCAAGCTTGGGTACGAGCCTGTTACAATCCAATGGAGTTTATGGGTAACCAAAATTGCATCGAAACAAAATTGGATGTTGCGTCAGCATAATTACTGATAATACATACTTGCGGATATTTTCATCAGCTGGCTATAGTCTTGTTCCTCAAAAATAGTATTTACTTAAGCAGGAGATGATTTAAACAAGAATGATATGGTTCAGTCATGAGAAATTCTTCAAGTAATAACAACAGTCATGACTATGATACTTATAGTTTGGTTTGCTAACCCGTGTTTACAACTCCTTCCAAAGAGATGGTGAAACCAAAGACTAAAAGTAAT
>CAVPGE010000012.1:0-19435 GCA_963703885.1 uncultured Nitrososphaerales archaeon | reverse complement strand
AAATAAAATAATATCACTTTTCCTTTCGAATTATTTATTTTCCACGATATATTATATGTTGTGTTCTTGTCCTGCCAGAATATAGAAATAGATAAAGTTCCAAACGGCGTTGTCAAATATGTTTTCAAAACATAACAAATTTTGTTTCTTATTTCCAACTACATCAGAGCTATTTCATTTTCAGTAACCGAAAAGACATTATAAAGACTACGAATATTACTACAGCGCTAACTAGGAAAGTAGCTCCTCCGATTAAGTCATACAAAAGTCCTCCCAATGTTAACCCAATGATACTTGCTAGACCTCCAAAACTACCCGCAATACCCTGTACTGCTCCTTGAAGAACTGTTCCTGCACGTTTTGATAATATAGACATGAAGGAGGGCCACATGAGACCATTACCAACTGCAAACAAAACTACAGCCCCATATACCATGATAATATTATTTGATACAAACAAAATAAAATTTGTACCTAAAATTATGCTACCAATTATAACTAATTTTTCTTCAGAGAACTTCTTTAATGCTTCACGTAAGACTGGTCCCTGAACCAATACCATGACTCCACTTAATACTGCATAAAATATTCCCAACTGTGTTATTGTCCACTTTAAATCCTTAGCTGCGTGAATAGGAAATGAAGCATAGTATATATTAAATCCAAGAAATATTAGAAAATATAATACAAGTAATAGCGAAATATATTTTAGTTTGAAAACATCTTTGAACCCAAGTTTTTTAGGACTAACAGTATCATAGCATTCTTTGCATTCCTGTCCGAAGACTTTGCTGATACTTTCTCCTTCAGGAACCAATATTTCAGGAGATGAGGGCTTGGATTCTTTTAACATGACACCTAATACAATTAACGTGATTAAAGATAGAATTAACGCAGCCAGAACCGGTACTATTGGTCCGTAAATAGTCCCTCCTAAAATTCCAGCTAGTGCTGGTCCGACAATAAATCCAAGGTTGGAAGCTATTGCCATTTTCCCAAAGTTCTTACTCCTGGTTTCATCTGTTGATATGTCCGAAAGATATGCATTAGCAACAGAAATATTGCCGCCAGTTATACCATCAATGGCACGGGCAAGAAATAAAACCAATATTGGAAGAATTATGACAAAGGTTCCAAATAGAGCGAGGTCAATACTGAAACCCTTTTCAGCAGGCAAAAATAATGCAAAAAGGAATACTATCCAGCCAATTGATGTTCCTGCATTACTTAATAGAAGAACCTTTTTTCTTCCGTAAGTATCAGACCATCTTCCTAAAATTGGAGCTCCTATTAGTTGAAAAAGAGGGTAAGTTGCCGCCAGTAGACCATAGACTATTGCATCACCACCAAATCTCATGACTACAAAAACTAGGAAAGGTAAAACAATACTGAAACCTAGAGTACCTATAAAATTAGTCAACAATATGGGTAAGAGCTGAGGTTGTTTGTGTACACTGGACATTAGATAGTAAAATTATATTGCATCATTTAAGAATTCTTTTGAGTGGGAAGTCAAAGAGAGAAATCATGTTTATCAACAGTATGAGATGAATTAATACTAAATACGCATAATGCGAGTTTGGCATAAATGTTAATCAAAAGATTGCCTTTAAATTCTTTAAAATTGAAAAGGATCTATATAACACACTGTTCAGCAAAGAAAAATATGTCACAAAAATAGACGTGAGTCTAACTATTTCATCAAAAGAAAGGACTTCAGTATCGTCCAACCACTCCTTATTGTTCTGTGGCATGCAATAGATACACCTCATATTGCATCTGTCAGTGACTGATATCCTTAATTTCTTGGCAATTCTACCATAATTATCAATCAGTTCGCTAGGCGTGTAACCCGTCACCTGTTAAAATTTCCGCCCGTGATCACACAATCACCTTTTAAATTGCCCTAATTGTTCCATGAAATGATATCTCCATCCATCTGGTAAGTCTTTAACCTTAATGGCTCTCTCCATAGTTTGCACGTCCTTCTCATCTATTGTATACAAGCGTACGATATCCCTTACAGTTACCTTGTTGTCATCTTTCTCGATAAGTTTGATTTCATCACCTACACCGACTTCTCCTTCTTGTAGTACCTTGAAATAAATTCCTGTAAGACCACTTTCCAAAAATCTTTTAATTATATCCATTCTTCCAAATTTCACTCCAAGTTTGTAGCATGGCATCCTAGGTTGAGTTGCCACCAGTCTTGTTGATCCAACTTGGAATTGATCCCCAATGTTTACCAAATCTTCAAACATACCTTGTGTAGTGAAATTTTCTCCAAACATTCCCCAAGGTAATGGCATCCCCTGCAGTTCTTTACGCCAGAAGTCATAATGTTCTTCTGGATAGGCATATACGGCCTTGTCCACACCCCCATGTACTGTCAAATCAGCCTGCCTGTCTCCATCAAGATTCAATCTTCGAAGTCTTACACGTCCTTGTACGGGTTCCTTGAAGATTCCAGTAGTTACTAATTGACCTTGAAAAGTGACTTGGCGAGGAAGACCAACGTTCAAAGATATGATTCTCATCTGCACATAAATTATCTTAGCGTCTCAAATAAACATTGTATAACAAGTTGTGCCATATATTTTGTACTATGATTTTATCAGTCAATTGTGATTAGGAGAACTTAAATATGATGTGAGATCTAATTAATGATAGCGTTGTTATCATTTTCGTGTCGTGAGACAGGATACGATTGCGATTATGTAATTAAGGGTGGAACAGAAGAGGAACTCTTGGAGATGGGTGCGGAACACGCAATCAAAGTCCATGGTTTGAAAGCTAAAGATATTTTTCTTAAAAACATCGCCTGCAATTTTTTGTGTCATTCATTCAGCAAATTAAGTGATTAATAGGGGTCGGATCTGTAGTTTCTTAGAAGCAGGACGCAATAATCAAAAAGATAACCGGTTTGTACTGTGTACCGGAACACAAAAGGGTGTAATCTGGTACGGACATCAGCCGACGATTGTATAGATTAATTCGTCTAAACTAGGGACAAAATACATGAACAATATTTTTGTTGGAGACTATAAGGGTGGTAATCTATATTCCTTCCATGTTAATGACCAGAGAAATGACTTGAAACTTGATGAATTTGGTAGCGGTCTTTCCGATCGAGTAGTTGATAACAACCAAGAGTTCGCTCCTTTAATATCTGGAACAGGTTTTGGGGGTATTACTGATATAAAGACTGGTCCTGATGGATTACTATATATACTGTCAATTGGTGATGGTGCAATCTATAAGATCATGCCTGCATAACCTAATCAATAGAATCATGGAGTATCATCATCTTCAAAGAAGGGTCTAAAAGGCACATCAAAACCTGGGGAATTGTTTGCAAACTGCTTTATTGTTATCATCCTACATATTTTATCTTGAAACTCTGAATGTTCGACGATCTTTGTTTTGCAAATAGGACAAACGATTCTAGGATTCAAGACAATGATTATATCTATTTACAGGGACATATAAGGATATTAAAAAAATAAAATTTCATAAATTTCAAGAAGAAAAAATCTAGAGACGGAATGGTTGTCAATTGATATCATATGAGAATAAGTTATCTGAATCAATTGTTAACCTTTGTTGTCGGAGTAATTAAAAAAAGATCGAGCGCATCAAAAATCATAATCGTTGACAATTCCCGATTTAAATGAAGAATAGATTATGCGTATTTTTTAGACCTCTTCAGATCGTTACCTGTATGCACTAATTTTTTCCGATATGTAAAGTCCTCAATAATAAGGGTCTCATTCTTATAGATGGGGTAGCAAGCTTAAATGAGGTCACTACTAAAAGGATAGAACTGAAACGTTAAAGTTTTAATCTTCTGACTCGGACAAACAGTGATTGGATGGAGATGGTATGTCAGTGTTCCATCCTTAATTGTTCTAGGGAGTTCCTCAATTGAGTATACGACAAAAATGCTTTATACATCATCTTCGTTATTCCAAATCTATTAGCATCATATGTGGCACACTGCAGAATTGAAGTGGGTAATTATACCATTATGAGCCAAAAATCTTATAACAATGTTTTTAGAATTCATTAGAAATGGGATGGATGATTGCGTTTGGTCATTTCAGATTAAACTTTTTCGTCATCAGCTTAACAGTTGTAAGTGCTGGTGTTGTACACACGACCTTGTTTTCATCATTTTACGTCACTGCAAATGCCATCGTTAATCCAATAGTTTACCATCTTAGCAGTGATGAGCCTTGGAGAGCAACAGTAGCAATCTCCGACGCCACTACATTATTGAACTTAGGACATAATGTAACACTATTGTTAAGCGTAGAAGGAGTACAAATAGGAGTGACGCATCCTCATCATTATCTTGGACTCGATACGCTAACTGCAAATGTAACGAACTTTATTGCAGACGGTGGAAAAGTCATTATTTGTGAAGTATGTCTAAGAATAGCCGGATACAATAATAGCGATATAATTGACGGGGCAATTGTAGGCAAGCCAGAAATAATCTCAAATTTACTCAGCAATGCCACAGTAATTGATTATTAATAGTATCTCCTAGCTGCAATAAACTGCAATGAGAGATATGGTAACCATGTTTTGTTATCTTCCCAATTATCTAGATTCTGTGCTAGGTCACTTTTTATCTAGAGTCAGAAATAACGATTCTACATACGCTAGCCCGCCCCTGAGACTAGAAATACATCCTGTTCTAATCTAGGAAGAGAACTGAAGAGGGTAGGATCTGAATTAAAGACAGCTGCTAATACTTCATTTGAATAAGAACTAAGGGCTCCAGAAATCCCCGTATCCTCTGGCCTCTCGTTATTGAAAAATACTAAAAATTGAGTGGTGTTAGCGGGATCTATGTTTTCTATGTAATGAAAATACGCAGGTGGAATGAAGACAATTTGGCCAGGTCCAATTTCAAATGTATTTCCTGTCCCATCAGGGCTGAAGATTGTCATTCGTGCTCTTCCGTCAACAACATAATCTAGTTCTGCCGCATTAGGATGCCAATGTGGCTCCCTTATGCCGCTTGGTTTAAACTGCAACAAGTATAATGCTAGTCCATTAAGTATGGGAAAACTATTTGCATTTCCTAAAGCGACGCTACCTCCTGCAGTTTGAATTTGAGGTGGTAATCCTTCGAGGTTAAACTTGTGGGCATTAGGTATGCTTACCGCATAACTACTAGGTGATACTACCGCTGGCTTGGGTGCTATTACTACGTCCTGTTGGCCCTTATAATTAAGCCTATCAAAAAATCCAGGCGGTTTAATTCCGAACGTCGCGTCCATTACACGATTTGTCATCCAACCTACTGAGCCGGATATCCCCAAATCTTGTGGGCGTTCGTTGTTGAACGCAATAACAAATTTCGCTTCTTCATTCCCTACGTTTTGAATATCATGAATATAGCCTTTTGGAACATAGGTCATTTCTCCTGGTTTAATCGTAAACGTATCGTGATTATTCCCAGGACTGAATATAGTCATAGCTGCTTGTCCCTTTATACAGTAACTGAGTTCAGAAGCATTGGGATGCCAATGTGGTTCGCGCACTCCACCTTTTTCAAGACGGAGAAGAAGCATTCCCATTCCAGAAAGTATGGGGAAGTTATCTGCGTTTGCTGTGGTCCTACTTCCGTTTGGGTTGGATACCTCTGGAACAGTCCCATCCAAATTAAATGTATAAACCGAATTCGTGTTTACCTTGAGCTGAGAACTTGTTATGTTTGCCTGACTGCTCGCATTACTGTTATTACCGGTTGTATTAGTGCTAACACCAAAAGCTCTTCTCAATGGCACAAGAGATGGTAAAGTAATTGCCGCGCCGGTCGCTCCTAAAAGCATTAGAAAATCACGCCGGGACATTTTACTCTTATTGTCCGAGTCACTATCTGCTTGGTTATCAGACATACGATATAGTCCTATGAGATATTAATATAGTTTTAAATTCATTCTTTCTAATTTCTGGCTTCATGATCGTACTTATTGTATTTGAATATTGGTAAGGCTTTCGTTGCATGATGTGTGAAACAAACACTAGATTTGTATTTGGTTGAAATAGGAAATAAAGGTAAAAAGGAAACAGCTATTTTTAAGTGAACAGGCAAAAAACACCCTGTATTCTGATAATATCTTGGTCTAATAGCCAGAAAAGGTGATATTGATGCTAAAAAGTGGGGAGGATTTGGAAGTCCATCCGAAGGACTATCAATACTTACATGGCCAAGCATAAAAAGCAATAAAAGAACTCTCATAAAACTCCATTTAACAAATAAATAAACACCAAGTTGGCCGTTTATGAATCAAATTTGACACTAAAATCCAACCCGCTTTTGGTGCGGTTCCCACTTGATTCTATCTTATAATGAAAATGTGAGCGATGCCATAAAACCCGAGTTGCAATTGTCCACAACCTCTGTTTCTAATTAAAATACTCCAGTACGACAATATGCTGATTTTGCGCCATCCGAATTGCCAATTATTTCCCTAATTCCGTCGCTCATGAATTTGTTTGATTTATTTGAAATTTCCTTTACTTCTGCTGATGTTATGTAATTATTTGGTTCAATTCCAAGGCTTCCGGCTACAGTTTTCGCTGACGGGTAAAAGTCACCGAGAGTTAAGTTTCCCACTATGTTTGCAAGTTCAGCCCTGGAAATATTCGCGGTTATTACGCTTGCATCAATGTTTGGATAATATTTCACTTTTTGCTGTGATGTTTCAAATAGCTGGTAGCTATGTCTAAATTGCTCGATGTCAGAGTCGCTGCCACTAAAGATGATAGGTATTATCGCATCTTTTGGTTCGATCTTGCTCAATTGTAACCTTAAAGTCTCTATTTCCTTTCTTGCGGCAAGATTCACATACTGTTTATGGGCGGCATCGAGTAACTCGTAACACTTGCCATCGACGGTAACATTCTCATGTTTTTCAGGATAAAAGCTATAGGCGAGAAGAAAGCTAATTATTCCACCGATAGCGAGTATTGCAATGACTAATACCGCAAATCTAGCTATATCTAACATGGCTACAAGATTTCGTTATCGCGTCCAAGTCGATGGCAAGAGGGAACGTTTGATAATTCAACGCAGGCAACACGGAACATTTATTCCAAGGATAATAATTAATTGTAATTGACATAGTATTGGAAACGCCTCTCCACTTCCTTATTATTTCCTCTTCGAATAAGTGAAATTTGTGCTTGTAATTGCTTTTTGACATAGTCTGAGCAAAGTGCAGCTTGTTCACTGTCTGGAAATTGAGCCAACAAAATATTTTCGAATTGTTTCATGAATTCTACTACCTTAGCACGGTATTCTCCGTGTGATGGTTTCTTATTGTTTGTTACCTTGAACCATGTTGTAGTGCATGGCGCCGCACAGTTTTTTGCGAGGTCTTCCACTACTCTATCTATCTCGAAATAATCCATTTTCATATCTTAGTATACGGGAAATAAGATTATATTCTCTCCGGAAACAAATGCACTGTCTTGTTGCCGATTAGGAAATGATAACGCACAGTGATATTGATATCGTATATTTTTTCATTGTTGCATCGCCTAATTGGCAATACTCGGCAATACATAATAATAACAATCTGCATATTTTTTTATTGGTAGACGAAATTGATAGACTCCTGTTAGTCCAGCTAGGTAAGAATTCACGTACTTCATCATATGATATAACGAAATACCTTAAAGAATTAGGATACACAATTACTGATAGAACTGTACGCCATCGAATAACAAAGTTAGAAAAATCCAATGTTATACTTGGGTACTCTCTCATTTTGAATCCAACTTTACTCTCTGAAAAAATAAATCGTACAATTCTCCTTAAATTCAAATATACAGCTAGCACATCAGTTATGATCTCTCGTCTTGGAAAATATTGTGAGGAATCATCCTTTTGTACTTACTCTGCTAAACTGACAGGTGATTTTGATTGGGTATGTCATTTTGTTTTCGATTCCGTTGAGCAATATGAATTTGAAAGTAACAATTTCTTGAATAGGTTTGTTGAATTAATAGAAGATTTCCACTCTTATGAATCAAGTATGGTAAAAGCTTCCCCTTATGCACTAATTGATGACCGGGAGGTAATAGAACAAAAGTGGCGGGTTCACAAGATTCTCCATTCCTTACAGAAATATGAAAAGCTAAACGACAAGCTCCAGTTCATAGTCGAAAGTTTAGTGAAACACTTCGATGCAAAGTTTGCTAGGATATGGCTGTTAGATAAAGAAAGGAAAAACCTAATTTTGAAATTTACTGCCGGCAAGTACAAGAACCTTGATGGAGAGTTTTCAAGAGTGCCTGCCGATTCAAATAAGATAGGGAATATAGTGATTACCGGTAAACCCACAATTACAAATGATGTTATTAATGACAAGAGAATAAGATATCCTGAATGGGCCAAAAGAGAAAGATTGCAGTCATTTGCAGGATATCCTCTGACTCATACTCACAAGGTCGTAGGAGTTCTTGCAATGTTCAGCACCAAGAGACTCCTAGCGGCTGACTTTGAAATTCTAGGAGTGTTCTCAGAAGAAATATCTAAGGAGCTCGAAGCAGTATTTGATGCAATAGATTTCTTAATTCCAAAGTAAGAGAGCTAGAATACCAAACCCAGGAATTCACACATTTGTGGATGCCAGGTACCCCCTCTGAGTAAATAGGATGCTTGCCATAGACCTTTACTGAAGTTTTAGGAATACTTCAGCTATTGGCATGGTCCTGTCTCGATATGTATACACCCAGAAACCAGAAACGGATCTGTTGACAGGATCTATGGCTACATCAGTACCAATTGGAATTATGAATTCGTCTATTGAAAAGACAGCTACTCTCTTTCTACCATAGATTCTGTTTGGCCTAAAACGTTGTACTCACTTCCAGATAGTCAGGTGACTCCTTTCTTCAAATGGTTCTATCGCCTTAGCTGTATTCCGAATGCTCAAGCCTAGAAAGTATAAGTGCATACACGATGCATAACATTTAAGTTCTATCCCTATAAGAGATTGACATCTATTATTAGGAAAAAGGATATTTACAGTTATAGCTTTAACTCATTAAGTTAACAGGGCCGTAAAATGTGGAAAAAAACTTAAATCATTCATCTTTGAGACATAAATGTGACATGGAGAGCAGGTCACCAATATAGCAAATTCTTTTTAGCGGGAATAGTTGCAGGTGCTTTGGCCATAGCAATATCACTTATCACAAGATCATTTCTTGGGGGCCCATTCCTCCCAGAACTTGCGTCCCAAACATTATTCTCACTTACTCCAGGCGAATTTGAATCGCAAGCAGTGGAAAATTTTGGTCCACTAGCAAAGTACTCTGCTTTTACAGCAGCCGTAATTGTCTATTTTGTATTATATGGATTAATTGGAGTCCTTGTAGAAAAAATTCATACAAGATTTCCATTCAAAGGTTACATTGCTAAAGCGCTAGAGGCATCAATAATTGCCTATACCATCTTACTCACTATATCCGTTTTACTTATCGCAACGCTACAATCTCGAACAGGTACAAGCGCAATTTCACTTTCTCTTTTGGCAATTTCCCTTTCCTTGCCACAGATAGTATTCGGGTTTATTTTTTCCTATTTTTTTAGGACAAGACAAACACAAAAAGAACCGAGTGAAAAAGTGTCTGATGCCCAACGGATCAACCCCAACAGAAGGGAATTTATTAAATTACTTATAGCTTCCGCTATTGCATTTCCCATTTTCTATTTAGGACTAAATCGCTTATTTTCAGGACAAGAACAGGAACAGCAGGAATCTTCCGTTTCCCTAGCACAAATAATACCCCAATCAACATCAAAACCAATTGGCTTCGAAGATCCCATGTTGTCCCCACTCCTTGGATCCGAATTAACTCCAACATACTTATTCTATAGAATTGACATAAATCCCGTAGTCCCTGTGGTTGATGAAAAGACGTGGAGCCTTACTGTGAAAGGTCTGGTCAGCAATCCAATAAAGATAACCTATGATGAAATAAAAGCTATGCCGCCGGTGGAGCAATTCGCTACGCTCGAATGTGTGAGTAACAAGATAGGGGGTAATCTAATAAGTACTGCATTTTGGAAAGGCGTAAAACTTAAAGACATTCTTGATAAAGCCAAAATCAAACCAGAAGCAAAATATATAGCATTTCGTTGTTTTGATGGCTACGATGTAGGGATTCCTTTGAAAAATGGACTAATGGAAGGCAGTATGCTGGCCTATGATATGAATTTGGCTCCTTTAACAGCAAAACATGGTTTTCCTCTTAGAGCAATTGTTCCAGGGTTATACGGTATGATGAATCCTAAATGGATAACAGAGATAGAAGTCGTTGATACAATATATGAAGGCTACTGGCAGAGAAACGGTTGGACTAACCAAGCTGACGTACATACTGGATCTACCATAGTTATTCCTGGCCAAGCAGAGCTAAGAGAAAGATTTAGAAAGTTAGATGAAATGCCAAAAATAGTACCTGGCCAAAAAACACCCATTGCAGGAATAGCCTTTGGAGGCGATCGTGGAATTTCAAAGGTTGAAGTTAGTATTGATGATGGAGCTACTTGGAAATCAGCAATTATTAAAGATCCGCTTTCCCAATATACATGGGTTTTATGGACCGCTGGGTTTACTCCTGCAGATAAAGAAAAGTACAAGATAATTGTAAGAGCAACTGACAAGTCGGGTCAAGTCCAAACGGCTGAGTTCAACAAGCCATTCCCAGATGGCGCAACTGGATATCAGACAGTAAGCGTCTAGTTAGGTAGGAGTACGCATGATTTGGGACAAACAATGTTTACGGTTCGGGTAATGAAATTTCAATTGGAGATAAGTTAAATGCTTAACCACCTTGTTGATAGATATAGTAGAATCGCCAAAAAATTAAGGATAAGTCACTGACATTCTGTAGGATAGTAACAACTGGGTTTTAAAACTTATGACCTCGTATAGTCCCCTTATTTTTCTTACACTTTCCATAATAAATTACAAAGCCTGCACTAATAAATCCAATAATTTCTGGTATAATGAAAAGCATAAATCGTTCTTCAGGCGATCCATTATAATCAATTAGGCTCGCGATTGGACCTCCTACTAGACCACCAAAAAAACATGAAATTATTACAGCCGTGATTAATTTCTCTCTTTCCATTCAATATTTCTCTGAAGGTAACTAAGACAAGTTAGTTCTAATGGTATACCTTACCCTGAATTGATGCATCTTTGGACATGCTGCCACATACTGCTATATTGTAAAAAGAAAAAAAGAATAAAATGCAGTCTTCTAAGTACTTGCTGCTACCTCCACGAATGGACAGTTGACTATTGCACCTGCTATGCCAACAGTCAATTTTCCATCCGAACCTGCAGACGAGATTTCTTTTGCAGTTGTTAATAATTCTGCATGAGAGGGATCTTTCCATGAAGTTGCTTGTATTCTCCATAGTGGACTGTATGCTTCATCTCCCGCATTTGTGGAAGCTATACTCGCCTGAAATCCCATCGGACCAGTACCTTTGATACCATTAGTGAATACAAACAGGTCCGATGATGCTCCACTTTTCAACGCCGAACTCGTCTTGTTTGCAAATACGACTCCTAATGCATCTGCTACCTCCTTGACCGAAGCATCAGTTGCGATGTAGTATATTGTCGAACCATCTGGTGCAAATCCTCTGTGTCCTACAAAGGTAACTTGGTTGTTTTTGGTATCGATATTCAAGACTTGTCCTCCTCCATATGCAGTTTCATCAGTTAATGTCTTATTCTCTCTTTCTTTCAGCGAACCACCATCCCACTTTACAAATGGACAGTTGACTATAACATTGGCAGGTTTTATTAATAGATCACCTTTTTCTTGGGCTGTAATAATATCGATTTCAGATTTTAATTCTCTTGGTATAATACCCTGTTTCCATTCTACAAGATTAATTCTCCAAACAGGACTATATCCTGGATCGCCTGGTTGAGAATCTGCTACATTTGGTTGAAATCCTTCGGGCCCAGTTCCTTTTACGCCATTTTTGAACTCGTATATATTTGCAAGTGAATCTGCGGGTGTGTTCTTCAATGCCGGTGCATAAACGACTCTAGACCCAGTAAGATTAGTCAAATGATCTGCTACAGCTTTTTCTGATGCTTCGGTTGTTATATAGAATACTTCATGTCCTTTCACATAACCTTTAATCAGTGGTAGTACTACCGGAACATTTGCTTTTGCAAGATGCTGTACTATTGGTCCAGAGGAAATTTTTCCAGCTGTCATATTATTGCTTATTCCATACGCACTTCTTTGTTGAATAACGGTGGTAGAAATTATGGCACTAGCAGAAAATAAAATAGCAAACGTGCCTATGATCCATACCGTCCTAGTTTTTTTGTTACTAGTATTTGACATTGACATTCATTTTAAATATGACTATAAAACCATTTATCCACATCATATCCATATTAAATCCAATTCCTAGATATCTGATTTGTCACAATCGAAATCATTTCTTCAGGCGAAATTCTAACAGTATATCTGACAATTAACTGAAGTTTAAATTGTGCTATTTTTAACAATAATTAGTAAATAAATGCTTGATTCTAATGCGAAGCGTCTACTGTGGTACCTTTTTGGCGGTTCCAGAGGCGCACCAAACAGGATTAGAATCATTGAGATATTAAGGGAGCGACCATCGAACATACATCAGCTCTCCGAGTTCCTCGGATTAGACTATAAGGGAGTACAACACCATATCTCGGTGCTAGAGAAAAACAATCTCATAATAAAGGCTGGAGAGAAGTATGGAGTCTTATACTTCATTTCTGACTATTTGCAACACAATTTGGCAGCATACGACGAGATAAAGTCCAAAATTTTCAAATAAATAATTGTTCAGAATTTGGATCAAATTTGGATAAAGGTAAATAAAGCAATTCCAAACTATTTCACGATACATGAATAATTTAATGGGAATAAGTGCAGCACTTGGCCTTACGAATGTAGCACTCTTGGTAGCATTATTAGTTCTATATGCAAGAATATACAAAAGTAGTAAAGCAATATTCACCCTTGGCCTAATGTTTTTTGCAGGTATGTTAGTGTTGCACAATGCCATCGCTGTATATGCTTATTTTTCCATGGCTCCATTATACAATGAAGCATTGCTTCCATATTTTGTCGCCGTTCATGTGGCGGAACTTGCAGGAATAGCAACTCTTCTAAAGATTACCCTCTAGTTAGAATTCACAATTAGTTATGTATTGAATATCTAATTTTGGGGGAAGTATTTGCTAGGTAATTGTGCATATTTTCAACTATGTCGTCAAACTTGCCCTTCAATACAGGTTTCACTTGATCCTGATCTACAATAACTTTTGCGGACTTTATACTCGTGTAATCTTTTGCGACCGTAGAGTCAATTCACTTGTTATTTTATTTACATTATCAACTTACTTGTGATAAGAAATATGATAATAGATAAAATAAGATCTTTTATTTCTTAAGCAGTAAAATTTTCATTACGAAAAAATCAATTCATCTATATCTAAAATTGGTATTTATTAGACATGTATTAACCGACTAAGACTATGTGGTATTTATATTCTATCCAGAACAGTATAAATTAGCGTGAATGCAAGGACAAAATTAGTCATAGGAATTATAATAGCAGCCATTGTAATACCTTCTGCAATCTATACCATTTCTCCCCTTTTTGTAAATACTGCAGTAGACGAACCCCTGCCACCGTCGTCAGCTTCATCTGATTTCAATAAGTTCATGAATATGACTGAGGATGAAAGAATTCAGGCAGCAAACAATATGACCCAAAATGAGAAGGACATGATAATGACTATAGCTGCAAAGACAAACGATACCGTAAATGAGAATATGTCCGCAACAACAATGTCAGACTCATCAAACAGAACCTTAATTGGTAATTTTGTAGGTTCTGGAGATGGATTCCATAATGCAGAAGGCGTTGCTAAGGTAATACAAGTTGCTGATGGAACTGATGTTTTGAGGTTGGAGAATTTCAAGGCCACCAATGGACCTGATTTGTATGTCTACTTATCTACAGATAAAAGCAATGTGCACATAGTCAACCTGGGAAGATTAAAAGGCAATATAGGTAACCAAAATTATCCCATACCTGTCGGTACTGATCTAACAAAGTATAATACTGCTCTTGTTTGGTGTCGTGCTTTTTCAGTACTTTTTGGTAGTGCTCAGCTTTCGACACGGTAGATATCTTAGCCCTGTTCCCATAGTGTGCGATTACAGGAAATATTAAAAGGAGTCTAAATATTCTTTTGAAACAACACAGAATTTGAATATGTAAACATTTCTAAAGTCCTGCTTAATTTGGAAACGAATTCAGAATGAGAAGTATGTAATTTAGGATTAGGATTAGGTCGACGCATTCTCGCTGAGAATAATTGATAATAAAGGTGAAAGATAACATGTGTGACATATTCATATTGCTTTTCGCCATGGTATAATATTAGAATAAACCAAATTTCAGTTATTATTTGCATAGTGATATTATAAATGATAGTACCTAATCTAGAGGTCATTTTTATGGAATAAAGACTAAAATATCAATTCTTGAACCCCTCTACATGCAGGGACCAAACCCCCAAGCTTACTTAAAAGTTAATTGAGCCTAAACATCCATTATATATCATATTTCTGATAAGAATTCTTTTGCATCAAAAAAAGTGGTGAGTTCTTTTGACAACTGACGACAAAAGATTTCTAGTATTTCGAAATCAGATATTAAAAATCTCTTTTCGCTAAATAGCGCTAAGACACCTACCACTATGCCCTTGTATGTAAGGGGATAACCTGCGAAGGATTTTAGATTTTCTTTTCTAGCCCAATGAGGATACCTAATTCGGGGATCATGACAAACGTCATTGGAAACCTGAGGCTTTTTAGATTTGGCTATTGGACCTATTTTTAGAGAATCTATGGATACCCTTGAAAATTCTCCATCTATATTTTTGTACTTTCCAGCGCTAAATTTTAGAACAAGCCATTTCCTTTCCTTATCAACTAACCAAACCCTCGCAAATTTTGCATTATAATGTTTCACTAGATCTTCTAATATTGCCTGGAGTCTATCGTTTATGTTGTCATATTTTTTTGCGGACTTTAAAATATCATATACTCGTCTTTTTCGCAACTCCAAATCATGTTCGTCGAGCATGGTATATGGAACCACTTTGGTAGTCTTTGAATCGTATGTACGGAAGTCTGCTATCAATTCGGAAAAGATGCTGAGGAAATTGTTACTTTCAAGATCAAACTGTTCCTGAGAATCAAAAACGAAATTGCAAATCCAGTCAAAGTCACCACTCAATTTTGCAGAAAATAGACAAAACCTAGAATCATTGAGATATTCCGTCAGACAGACATCTTCTTTACAAAAGAGGGCGGTGAGGCATACCTACAGGACCTCCCAACTGCGGAGATGCATAGATTGGACTCCGGACACTTTGCAGTCGAAGATTGTCTAGATGAAATTGCGAAAAACATTCACAATTTCCATACTGACAAAGTATGCAATTAAAGATAACAGGATCCTTGTAAATGTCAAATACGAACAGGTTAAGAAGAGTTATGTGGATGATAGGCACGTTTGCTATCTTGTTTTCTGCAAATACCGGAAAACTGACTATTGGGAATGCAGGCACAATAGTTAACTGCCGGTTTGTAGAAGTACCGGAAATAAATAGGGTGTAATAGAGATACTATCTGAAACATTCCTCTTTTTTTATTCAATTAGCAAGAAATATAATCAAAGAAATTAATCTTATTTGGATATTATGGATGACGTGTTTCATATGTAATCAGTATAATTTTTACGAATTTGTCAATACGCACAAAATTAATTGGATTGAATACCGTTATAAACCCAGCCTTGAAAATTTGTGTAAATTATTAAGGATAATAATGTCAGAAAATTTTATAGCAAGAATTAAAAAACAAGTAGACTCATGATTCCTTAAGGACTTGGCGAAATAGCTAGTGAAAGGTGACGCACTACCACCTTATTCCAGAATAATAAAGGCAATAAAAGAGATAGGACATAACAAATGGAACTATCTAGACTTTACTTATTTTAGAAAGTGGATTCTGATAGGATTTGTACTTGGGATAGTTGCAGGTTTGGGTGCATTAGCCCTGTATCTGGGTGTCGCTTTTTTTACTGATTTGTTCCTCGTCTCCGGTGCAGGTTACACTCCGCCTGTCCCTGGGGGGCTACATGGGGATTTGAATTATGTCCTAATTGTTGAGAAACCTTGGATGATACCGATAATAACTGGGTTTGGTGGGCTTTTAGTAGGATTAATTACAACGAAATTTTCTCCAGAATCTGAAGGGCACGGAACGGATGC
This sequence comes from uncultured Nitrososphaerales archaeon, assembly GCA_963703885.1. Lineage (GTDB taxonomy): Archaea > Thermoproteota > Nitrososphaeria > Nitrososphaerales > Nitrososphaeraceae > TA-21. Next base: position 3,032 of record CAVPGE010000012.1, on the reverse strand, counting down.
AGTCATTGAAGCATATCATAACAAAGGAGGTAATATAAGAGGACGTGTACCTTTGGTAAAGGGAATTGCTTCGGCGATTACTTTAGGAAGTGGAGGAAGCGGAGGAACAGAAGGACCTGCTGGCCAGATAGCAGCTGGTTTTGGCTCTCTTATAGGAAAATTATTCCATCTGGATGAGGATGAAAAGAGAATTGCAGTCGCTGCAGGTCTTGGTGCCGGTATTGGAAGTATATTCAAAGTGCCTCTAGGAGGGGCTATATTTAGCGCCGAAGTGTTTCTACAGAAGAGATTTTGAAATCCGTGCTCTAATACCCGGATTGGTTGCATCTGTAACTGGGTATACAATATTTGGTTTTATCTTTGGATGGGATAAGCTCTTTACCATTCCATTTGATTTGGTCAAGTATACTCGTCCTGAATCTTTAGCCCTGTACACAGCAGTAGGATTAATCTCTGCAGGTGTTAGTGTAGCCTATGTGAAGACATTTTACGCTATCAGCGATTACTTTAGTAGACTTCGTTTTCGCAAGTTTCTGAAACCTGCAATAGGTGGTGTTCTGGTTGGTATAATAGGAATGTTTTTCCCACAAATATTGGGAAGTTCTTACGGATGGTTGCAAATAGCAATAAACAAAGATTACACTCTTTTGCCGCTATACATCATTGGATGTGTAATTATCCTCAAGATTTTAGCAACTTCATTAACTATAGGTTCTGGAGGAAGCGCTGGGGTGTTTGGACCTTCAATGGTAATTGGGGGTCTGTTGGGAGCATTCATCGGTACAGTTGTTCACATGTTAGGATTATTTGCCTGGGTTGATGTATCGTCTGTAATTATAGTCTCCATGGTTTCTTTTTTTGGCGCTACAGCAAAAACACCAATCTCCTCTATAATCATGGGAAGTGAACTTACCGGTGGTTATGCCCTTCTAGCTCCGATGATGCTTGCAACCTTTGTTGCTTATATAATGTCAGGACAACATAATTCGATATTCAGGAATCAGGTAATAAACAGGTCTGATTCACCTGCTCATAGGAGAGAATATCAACAACCTATTCTGAGGGATTTGTACGTAAAAGATGTACTGAGAAAATCTGTCACCAAACTCTCTATAAATAATTCTATTGATGAAGCTCTACAGGCTATGAATCGTGATAAAACTAAAACTGCTGTCGTAGTTAATGAAAATGACAGATTGCTTGGAGTGGTGAACAGGTCCAAGTTTTTTGAGTTCCCTGAAGAGTATCGTAAGTCTGTGAAATTAGACAGTGTTATGATAAAAGACCCGTTCTTTGCCTACACAATAGACTCTCTTCATGACGCTCTGGTTAAACTCTCATCTAATGAGCTCCAAGAAATGCCTGTATTGTCCAATGAAGATAATAGAGTACTTGGAATGGTTACTATTTCAGACCTAGTAAAGCTTTATGACAAAGAGGTAGAAAAGATATTGGAGATCAGAAAAGACAACGGGTTGAGGTTACCATCGGAGGGTGATATGCAATCATCAAACGAAGGCATCAATCGCAATAAAAAGAAATGATAGGTTATGGTTGGTTGGTTGGTGACAGTAAAGGACATAGATAGCATTTAGTTTCCAATAACTTCTAGTCAATTTTCGGTGCAGTTTTTTCTTTACTATACACTTTATTTAACCACACAGGAGTGATTAATGTGGTTACAGCTAACATAATGATTACTGTCCTGTAAATATTTGATATTTGATGATAAACTACTCGAAGTTACCATGATACCGGCGACTATGACACGAACTTTCCCCCTTGAAATCATACCGATACCTACCGGCATTGCTTTTGATTTATTTCTCAAATAGATTGTTGCCGGTAATCCACATCCTAATAATTTACTCGCAATAGATATGACAATTACAATTGTGAACAAAATTAGAACATCAAGATTAATATCAGTAAGGTGGTATATCATTGTATACATGTCTTTCTAATGTGCCCCCTTTTTCCTAACTCTTTAATTGTTATAGCAACAGCTCCAACATCATTTTGGAGCTCAATAAACTTTTAGCTAAGCTTAAGGGGGTTTGGCCCCCTCATGTAGAGGGGTTCAAGAATTGATATTTTAGTCTTTAATTTGGTATATCAACATCGTAATTATTTCTAAATCGCTGACATAATTATTGCTATTATTTTAGTAGAATACTATAAGACAAGCCTAGTTTGAAACTTCTACTGGTGGTGTGACCACTAAATATTCACAACAATAAATTTTCAGTAAATCAAATTAAAATTTTCTTAATAGAGGGTTTTAACCTAAACGGTAGTGGCCTGATTGGATTCCGAGCACATAGAGAAGTCTGGCCTAAAGTAGGAAAAATGGTTGAAGGAACGATAATAATAATCAGTAAATGTCTTAACTAGCCTGTCAATAACATGACACTAACAATAATTATCACTATTAGATTTTTCCTTTTCTGTAAAGAAAATAAATCAAACCGGTTGCGGCTGGAATTCCAAATATAACAGCATAGACCAAGTATACAAGTGTCAAGGGGCTTACTCTAAAAGGATTGCTGGATTGGCTATTCACAGAACTCTTATATTGTTCTGCCAGCTGATTTGCAGCATCTAAAGACATACCAGGATTTTCGAATACCGTACTGTTAAATTCTGTACTCCAAGATTTCACTCCTCCAATGTTTTCTACTCTTATCATTATTGGTCCTGAATTTGAGAATACAAAATGTTGAACATTCATTCCTATCTGTGCCATACTCGGGACACGCTCAAGTTGTTTTCCATACTGTATCAAGACGAAATCGAAAGGTAAAATATTTGGTTTGTTATTTGCACTATCAAAAAAGTTAACAAAGAAAGATATTTCTCTGCCTGTCAGTAAAACATTAGGATCCCAGCTCAATCCCACCTCCATTTTTCTATCAGGAGTAAAAAGGTAGATGGGCATTTTCATTATTTTTTTACCAGAAGCATCAACAGGATAATTAGGAATAATCATAGGTTTCCCTGTAACGGTTATTACACCTTCCATCCAAGGATGA
>CAVPGE010000011.1:0-11000 GCA_963703885.1 uncultured Nitrososphaerales archaeon | reverse complement strand
CAAAGCGTACAACAGTTGGAGGATCTAAGTTTGTAACAATGGTTATCACATGGAGCATCAAAACATATAGAGGAAACTGATCGGAAACCATATTCCAATTACTTTGGAAATTGGTAGTAACGGGAATGTAATAGTTTACTACATCATATCCTATGGGATACGGGTAGGCGATAAGCTCTGGAATCAATCTAACTATGATTGCAATTACAAACAGTACCAATAGGTAATTTCTATCCTCTTTATTGATCTTCGACATCGACTGAATCCGCACGCAGAATCCATCCTTAAATGATTGTTAATTTTAAGTATATGTTCAGGGTAGGCTCAACCCTAAATGGAAATTTACTTAACTATATTATTCACGTTAAAAAATTTTATAACAGTAAAAATTAGTAAAAAAGAAAAATTACCATAAATCATAATGACTATCATTGAAGCGGACGGGTAAATTATTTTTAGGACACCAATTCTTGACACATATCATGGCGTGTAAATTAAATCTTGCTTGAAAAATCTTGGAGATTTGGCTCATTAATTACTAGGTGATTTGTCAATCGAAAATTTTGACTCAAATGTTTTATTGGAGTTACGAAAAGAAAAATCCATTGATCAACATATGTAATATTATGACGCTTCGATATGATCCCACACAACGAGGCATTCTATCTCTTAAGAGTATAGGAAATGATGTAGTCAAGAATAGAAGAAAACCATACCCCACATCACGAGACGTTGAGGCAAATATTCGAAATGTCGTCAAAAGGACTATAGCAAAATATAAGCCTGAACGTATTTCAGTGGCGCTAAGCTCGGGGGTCGACTCCAATGTGATTTTGTCGTTAATACGTGATGAGTTCCCTAAACTTGATATAAATTGTGTGACTGTTAGTTTTGATGAATCGACGGAGGCACACGCTGCAAAAAAAATTGCCGAAAATAACTCATCCAATTTTCATAATGTAATTGTTGAGAATCCACTAAGAGAGTTACCCTACTTAATTAGTTTAGTCAAGGAACCGAGATGGAACATCTATCAATATTATTTTATTGAAAAATCAGCTTATTTTTCGAATGTCTTGTTCACAGGAGACGGTGGGGATGAACTATTCGGGGGATATATATTCAGGTACGAGAAATTTTTGGCTTCTTATAGTGTAAATTTAACTTGGCAGGACAGGACGCGTCATTATCTGGAATGTCACGAGAGAGATTGGGTTCCAGATCAGGACGAAATATTCGGCGTTAAATTGCATTTCGATTGGGATTCGATATATTCTCTACTCAGGCCATATTTCGATAACGATCTAGATCCACTTGATCAAGTATTCATGGCAGACTATCATGGTAAACTTATGTACGACTTCGTTCCAACAAACAAAAAATTTTTTGATCACTTTAATTTGATAGGAATTGCACCTTTACTTGATAAGTCTATCATAGCTACGTCATTCAAAATGCCTCCTTCACTAAAGTATGATCGTGTAGCTAAAAAAGGCAAAATTCCATTAAGAAAAATTATTGCCAATCACGACATAGGTAGGGTTTCCGATGCAAAGATCGGCTTTGGAATGGATCTTAGGGCTCTCTGGATGAGAGTGGCCAAAGAAATGGTGACTTCGAACTTAGATAAAGCTCGGATATTCGAAGATAAGCTAATCAAAAAGGAGTTTTATAATCGATCTTTGAAACGAATTGATGACACTCTGGATGTAAGATACATTAGCAAATTGCTACATTTATTGAGTCTAGAAATATGGTACAAGATGTTTGTTACTTTTGAAATTAGTTCAAAAAGCTCATTGTAGGATAAATTATAATCTACCTCCAACATTGACTTTGAATTTGTTTCTAGGGCAGTGATTGGATTACATCATGCCTGCAATTCCCATTAGCCCAAATTATAATGAATTAATTTCAATACGAATGTGCCTTACTTGATCAAGGACTCTTTAATCCCATATAGTGTCTGATTCTCTTTGCTTGCGCCTCCCTAATGTCTTTTCGAATCTCTGCATTATGCATACTATCATATCCCTCTTGTTTAGGTTTGTATGACAAGTAATGATAGAGCATATGAATAGCTCCCAACCTGCCAATTGGCCTTCCAGAAGAAAAATATTTAACAAATCTGCCCAATGCAAAAAGAGGATGGTATCCTAAGGTTCGCATACTGGCGCCAAATTCGTAAAAATGATGACCAGATCCTAACTCTCGTGTGTGAAGAAAACGGGCTTCTGGTATTACTCTGAACTTCAATCTTTTTTGGAAAGCTGTATACAATATGACTGACTCATAACCCATTTTTTCTGGATAATATCCATGAAAAGAGAAAAAGAAAGAGTTTCTTATGAAGCGTCCGGCACCGTGGGGCATCGCATAATCAATTTTATCATAATTGCCCGATGCAATCGCAATCGATGGGTCTAAGTCCATATGCTTCATTATCGTATCAGCATAGTCTTTCTCATATTGAGTGTCATCAGTACTAATCATGTGATAATCGGTAGGTTTAAGATCTAATTCCTTAGACAATCTAAGTGCTTTGTTCCAATTGGCAACCACCCTGCCAATGTCGTAACCCAAATCTGGATTAGTGATGATATAAAGATTATCATTTTTAGATTGAAATTCTTTTAGCATAGTTGGAGTATTGTCTTTTGATCCATCGTCGACAACTATGATATATTCCGGCTTGGTATCTTGATTAATCAAAGAGATTATGGCCTGTTGAATGCCTTTCTCCGAATTTCTACAAGTAAGTATGACGCTATAAGTACCCATAGTAACTATCTAGATACACAAATTTAAACATCTTTGGATAGTACAGGTCTCACAATCTATTGACGACAGGAGTATGCAGCATTCATTGGACAAAATACATATAGACTCAAATGTGATTGTAGGTAAAGACTATTGTTGATTTATCATGAGTATAATCTGTCAAGCATCTTGTAGTTCTCTGAATGCCAAGTTGGCGTGTGGCATGGCCGGGCAAAGGCAAACGGATCTCATCTCACTGCTGTACCAATATATTATGATCAGATTTATCCCAGATGGAATCGTATTGGAATACTGTCCCGATTGACCCCAAATGTCGCAAGGAGTGATTGTATCAGACTGATATTTTCTACTTTTGAGAAAGGCGACTATGCTCTAAATTGCCGTGACATATTAGTCAGCCTATATGATCTCTTTGGGCTGGTATTTACAGACTTGAATGAGTGATGTTGCTGGTAATCAATTTGAATGATATTCCTATTTCATTATATTTGATTAATCCATAATAGAGAAATGAAAATAGTTTCTGTCGTTGGGGCAAGACCAAATTTCGTGAAATTGGGACCTGTACATAGAGGCTCTTGATGATGCTGGCTATGAGCATATTATAGTTCATACTGGCCAACACTATGATTACGAAATGTACAAAATTTTCTTCACCGATTTTGGGCTACCAATACCAAACGTTGATCTTGGAGTAGGATCAGGAAGTGCATGCTTCCAAATAGGCGAAATGACAAAACGTCTTGAACATGTACTTGATGGAAGGAATATTGACCTGGTTCTTGTTTATGGAGACACTAATTCGACATTAGCAGGAGCCATATGCGCCAATAAGTGTAATATAAAATTAGGACACATTGAAGCGGGACTTCGTAGTTATGATCGAACTATGCCGGAAGAAAATAATAGAATTCTAACAGATCATCTTAGTGACTACTTATTTGCTCCTACGAAAAATGCGGCAAGGATTTTGAAGAAGGAAAATGTGAGAGGCGCAATATTTAATACGGGTGATTTGTCCGTAGAAATTATTGCCAATGCAAAATTAGTATCTGTGCATTCCAAAATACTTGACACGCTTGGTTTAGAATCCAAGTCTTTTTTACTACTTACTATGCACAGGGCTGAAAATACTAGTTCGAAGGAATATTTTGTACAACTATTAAAGGCTCTTGAATCACTTATTGATCTTACAATAGTATTCCCCATACATCCTAGAACAAAGAAAATGTTCGGAGCATATGGATTATTGGATCGACTTTTAAAATGCTCAAATGTGAGACTGATATCTCCAGTAGGTTATATTGATTTTATTGCCCTACTACAAAATGCAATGAAAGCAATTACCGACTCAGGAGGCATCCAAAAAGAATCGTATTTACTAAAAGTGCCCTGCATTACTATAAGGAAGAACACGGAGTGGATCGAAACTACCCGAGGCCGATGGAATTTAATGACAGGTATGGATAGTAATAAGATAATCGATGCTATAAGAAGCAAGCATCCAACTTCTCAGTACGATAGTACTATCTTCGGAAATGGTAACACATCAAAAGTTATTAATGACATTATTACCACTTTGGATTAGGAACTACGCGCATCTGAGTATGTTAGTGCGAAGCTATTATTGAAATGAATTCTAAAGGGAACAAAGAAAAATGATTCTAGATCTTAAAAAATTAGTAAAAAACAAAACTAGTCATTAACTTGTTAAAAGACCTTACTCCAAAGCTAAATCATATTCATTTTTTATGTCTCTTCTTGATTGTGATATTTATTCTAGCTTGGACCCCATGTGAGATAGACAAGGGAGAAGAGGATCGAACCCCTGTTTGCCGGGATAGAAATTTAGTTGAAGGGCAAGGACTGAGAATTTATACCCGCATGACTTACTCATTCTAATGCCATCAAGCCAATACTATCATATTTCTAAACTCATGCATATGATAATCGCCCTAAAACCCCTAAAGGTTCTCGATGTTGGGACTGGTTTTGGGAAATATGGGGCATTGTGTAGAGAATATTTAGATCTGTGGGACGGTCGACAAAAATATGAATTTGCAACCCAGATCGATGGTGTAGAGGTCTTTAAAGAATATATCACACCGCTTCATCATTTCGTTTATAACAATATTTATAATGATAACATAATCACAGTTATCCGCAAATTAGAGATGGGGTATGATTTAGTCTTGCTTCTTGATGTGCTCGAACATTTTGACAAGGAAGAAGGGCGGTTCTTACTGGATAGCTTGTTATCAAAGAATACTGGCGTTTTGATATCCACACCCAAACACCCCAGCGCACAAAAAGATGCCTTTGGAAATATCTATGAAACTCATAGATCTGCGTGGTCTAAGCAGGAGTTATCACAAATGGCAAACATCTTTTTTATTTCTGATAATATCTCGTACATTTGCTATTTAACCAAGCATGTGGATTCTATTAAAAGATTAAAAATACGGATGAACCAATTAAATGTGGAAAGGCGAGCCATTCTCCTTGAAAAAAACTAAAGGTTTTTTGGCTTCTATACCCGGGGTACATAAGATATATCGCTCATTAAGAAAAGCAAAACACGTGTGATTGTTTTTGGGAATTGCTCTTTACGTCCAATACAAGTATTGCAACATAGATACAAAGGCTTTTACAGTGGAATAGATTTAATTTCAGACCTTTCCGTAAGCGCAATTTATGGGCTTTTTCTCAAATGGATCGAAACGTAATTTTCGAATTCGAATCAACTTTTAATGTTAACACGTTTTTATTAGAAATAATAAATGTGGAACGTACAAACAGACAACAGCTTCACTTATTCTCCTAGTATATCCTCTTTTGTTGCCTGATGGTCGAGACTCAGAAGAACTCATTGCTTTTTATGATTAGGTTTTTAAGTAGATTCTGGTTCCTTTAAAGGGAAAGTGGATATTCAAAATCCAGCAGATTATTGGGAAAAACGTCTAAAAAAAAATTATGGATTAGATGGAACCGGCTTCATAGGGTTGGGAATAAGCTATAATAGGTGGATGTACAAGATAAGGCGACAGGTAGTAATTCGAGAAGTTAGATCTCTTGGTGTTGATTGTTCTCATGCTAGTATACTTGATGTGGGATCTGGCACTGGGTTTTATTTAGCCATATGGAAAGAACTAGGCTGCAAAAAGCTATCGGGGATTGATATAACATCTACCGCCATTGAAAATTTGGCCATAAAATACCCTCAATACGAATTCTTGAGAGCTGATATTGGTGACAATTTGGATAAATCTTACAACCTCTTTACAACAAAATATGACCTTATCTCTTCAGTTGATGTTTTATTCCACATAGTTGAGGACGAGCAATATAGAAGAGCCTTCAAAAATATTTATGACTTACTTCGACCCGGTGGCTTTTTCATTTTCTCTGAAAATTTTCTCCATGTGGATAGCATTAGATCACCTTACCAGACCAGCAGATCATTACACGAGATCGAAGATATTCTTCGTGAAACGGGGTTTAAGATATTAAAACGCATTCCGTTCTTCGTATTGATGAACAATCCTGTAGATACAAACAGTCAATTACTCCGAACTCATTGGAAATTGACGACAAGATGTATCAGAAAGGGAGCCAACTTGGGGCATATTATAGGAGCTTTCTTGTATCCTATAGAATCGATCCTTGTTAGACTATTTAAAGAGGGACCTAGCACAGAGTTAATGATATGCAAGAAAGAAGGGGAAAATTCTGTTTAGATGGACGGCAATCATTCAGACGCAAATTAGGAAGATCACTGTAGGACATAAAACTAAGATATTGTTTTTAAGTTAAGAGAGATGAATCATATGTATTTGAAATTAAGTACTCGAAGTATATTTTGCTTGCAATTCTCAGGCTAGTTCATACGCGCTCAGAATATTCTTTTCGTGATTTTCCCATAATAGGTTTGACTTTGCAAAATCAAAAAGCTTTAATCTTCTACTATATAATTCTGCCAAGTTATCTTTGAAATAATTCAATTGCGAAAGCATTTGATTTGAATCATCAAATGTAAGACAATTGTCTTTTAAATATTCTGTTACTGGTTTAAGGGATGAGGTACACATAACAAATAATCCTGCATGTGCATACTCGTATGCTTTATTTGGGCTAGAATATACATGAGACCAATGTGCTTTCCAAGGAATTAATCCAATAGAATGTTTGGACATTTCATTAAACATATCTTGTCTGGTAAGAAAACCCGTGTAACTTATCTTTGAAGACAATGAGGTTTGTCCATCCCACCCAATTATTGTAAGAGAACCTATGTTCTGATTACTAAATGTGTCAATAAAATCGTCTATATTTCTTTGTGGAAATTTGATTTTATTATGGCCATCTCCTCCTGCATAAACCGATGACAAACCAGTATGTCTTGCGGGTCTCTTAATGTCCATAACTTCTGATTGTAAAGGGAAGTTCGGAACTACAAATACCTTATTAGTATTGTTACCAATGAGTCTTAACTCCTCAGCAATTTTTTCAGACACTGTGATCGTAGGACAAGAATTAACTAATTCCCTTTCCCATTTTGTCCATACCTTGCTTATTTTTTTGTTAATATATCTTCTTTTTGTCGTTTTTATTTTATTCTTAAAGTAATCTATTAATTGTAGTTTTCGTAGTCTGTTAGCTTCTGAGTTTTGATACTCAATTTCATTTGATATCTCAGATGACTTTGACCAATATTCGTGATCGTCATACACAAAAGGTATTCCAAATTCTGATACTAGCTTAGCGGAAAAGATGTTATGGGCATGTACTATATCTGGTCTTACATCTCTTATGATTTTTTCAAATTGTCTTTTAACAGAACGCCAGTATGTGGGAATCCCATATCTTGCTCCTGCAGTCCAATTCATTTCAAATATTTTTGCGAATATGTTTCTATCATAATTACCAGAAATTTTTCTTCCTGCAAATAAAACTTCGTGTCCAGCAAGCAATCCAGTTAGTGCTGATTTTTCCACCCTCCAATCCGGCAAAGACTCGTGTGATAAATGCAGAATTTTCAAATATAGATTTGTGTATCCTCGGCTGTTAATATAAAAATATGCAAAAATGCGATTGTAAGGCTAATATGGCTTGCCAATGAGATATAATGCGAAACACTGATGTCAGCAAACATATTCGAGGTGAATATTTTGTGCGAATTCTTCACATTTGGGATCAAGCTGGAGTAGCCTGCACTCTGGCAAAATATCAGACCCTTCTAGGTCATGAGTCAAAGGTGCTCATAGTCGGTGCGATTGACAAATACGGCATTTATGAATTCTATAGAAAGTATTGTACCAAGATAGATCGTTTGGATTTTGTAAAAACTTGCTTATCGGAAGCAGAATGTGCCGATCTGATCCATGTTCATAGTAGATCTGACCTATTCCTAGAAGTTTACCGAAAATTTCGGACCTCAAAAAAAATTGTTCTCCACTATCATGGTACTGATGTTAGAGGATTTAAAGGGGACGATCTTACAGGCATGGACCTAGGAAGAAAAATCATAGTTAGATCTAGGAGAGCAATAACAAGAGTTAGAAACAGGTGCCGTTTGTTAAAACTTGGGTATTTTGAATCAGCAAATACTCAAGCGCAGAGAATTTCACGGATAACCTTAGTATCGACTCCCGATCTTTTGGGGTTGGTAGATAGTGCTATCCATTTGCCGGCCCCTATAGATACCGATCATTTTAAACAATATCCATCATTTAATAAGCAAAAAAAGGCCTTGACAATAAATACCGAAGTCACTAATACAGAATTGGCTTTAAAGTACTGTAATAGTAACAACATTAATCTTGATATAGAGGTGTATGACAGAACAAAAAAACCTATAATGTTTAAAGAAATGCCGCAGTTGTTGAATAAATATGAGGTTTACGTCGATATAAGGTATGTCAACAACATCATTTTAGAGAACCTGAGTAAGACGGCAATAGAATCGCTTGCCTGTGGTTTGAAGGTTTTGGATTATGGATTGAACTTAAGGAGCTCTGTTCCGCAGGAACATCTGCCTGTTAACGTAACATCTCTATTGTCAAAATTGTATTCCAGATAATTGTTCCTCCTTGTCAAATCAATGATGTCAATTATTTTTTAGCCAATGCTTCGTCAGTTGTAACGACCATGGAGGTTGATATCGATCTTTTCTAAAACCATTTATTTTAGCTGACTAAGCGGTATCACAATAATGACCTCCCGAAGGTGGACAATTTTAACAAGTAAACCGATCTAACGTAATAAATAAATGCGATCTAACGTAATAAATTGGACATAAAATAGTACTTGAATCATCAGTCTCAAATTAACTGTTCTATTCAGATATGAGTGGGGAGTGGTATCTCTAAAGCCCAGAACACTCTTTTTAGGTGCCAAATAAAAATGCCAATTCCTTGGATAGCGATATCAATTTCCAACATGCCTTTATGACGGATTGCTGCATTGGTGCATGATGGACCTATATATCATTCCTGTTTAACAAGATTTTATCTATTATCCATTTACGTTTACCCTAACTTGTCAAATTTGGCCATTTTCTTAACGGGGGAAAATAGACATCGTTTAAAGTTCTTTAGGACACTTTATGCAAGCGAACATAAACGACAATTGGATTATCATGAAACTAATTTTATTTTCTTTTCTATCCACTTTTTGCTACCTTCTTATAGCTCTCCTCAATTATTTTTAAAGCAGTATCAATCGAATGGTACTTTCGAACAAATGCTTCGCCTTCTCTTCCCAGTCTTAACCTTTCAGCTTCGTTTTCGATAAGAAATTCTAAGTCATACTTGAAAGTATCTTTTGAAGTTCTATATATTGGAGGGCTATATTCTTCAAAAAGGATATCCGAGACATAAGCTATAACAGGTTTTCCTAGTGCCATTCCCTCAAGTTCAAATTTTCCAAACCATCCAATGTTTGGCAATATCTTTCCAATTATTATATCACACTCACTCATTTTATTTAAAGCAAGAAGATGAGGCATGTCGAAAATTTCCACTAGTTCTATTTTATCTTCAGCTCGTAAGATGCTTAATACGTTTGTAAAGTAGTCTTCCGCGCTGTAGTTTTTGTAGTACGGATAATGTGCTATCTTAGGGATTCTGCTAGTTTGCTTTTTTTTTGGTATCGATTCTATTTCCCCTATCATTATTGGATTAGGTAGCCACCTTCCATTAGGGGCATGGGCCAGCAAGTCAGGGGTAGAAACCAAACAATAGTCATAATCTTGGGTTCCACGTAAGTCGTCACCATGATAGTGCTTGAGATAAATTTTTGCGTTATTTCTCCTTTCTAGCTCTCTTTTCAAAGTACCCGTACGGATAATGGTAATGCCAGACATCATATTCTTGGAGCTTTCGCAAGAAATTCCATCTTGTGACGGGAAATTTATAATTAATCTTTGTTCCTCCAAAGAGATTCTGAGTTTTTCGATTAAATACAAATACGTCCACTAAGTTGCCATAGTTCTTTTGCCCGTGCGCTATAATAGAGGCAATGCCTGCCGTATTGTTTATGTGAGCGATTTGCATATAGTCTAATATTAGTTAACTTCACAACATTACTTATTTCTTTACGAACTAGTCGATCAGATGTACCATTCGTTTGACAATCATTCAAATATGGGAAAATTGTGGGAAATGTGTGTCTTTATCTTGAATGCCATGAAAGAGACCTGATTCCTGTCCAAAGTACACTACTGCTACAATTGAAATTCGATGGGTGATTATCATCTACAAATATGGACTTCGGTGCAACGGTCTGATTTAATAACAATGTAACTGCTAAAACTTTCGATCGATACCCTGGAAAATCAACTGTTTATTTTTGAGCCTGTAACCAGACCAAGGTCGTTGTAACCTGAAAATCTATTCCATGTGCACAAATTTGTTTGAGAGTGAACTCCTCCCAAACATAATAAATTCCAGAAATCGCAAAAAATTGCACGGTTAGTCGCTACTTTATCGGCTTTAGAGGCGAGTGGATGTTTCGGAATTGCAATCTTCCATTTATTTCAATAATCAATAATAACCCAATACTGCACAATTCTTGTAAGCCGAGGAACGACATTGGCCTGGATTCTAATAACGATATTGATTAAATCCCTGATTTGTCGTTTGATTTAGATTCGGTTGGTTCGGCGCTCACAGCTTTATTCATATCGTATAAGTTATACTTCCTTTAGTTATTCTTAAAAG
>CAVPGE010000010.1:0-14891 GCA_963703885.1 uncultured Nitrososphaerales archaeon | reverse complement strand
TTATACTTATATCACAAAAAGCATATGCATCTACTATCGCAATATCTGCTGTTACCAATGACCCTGAATTTTCTATATTATGTTTTTTATCATCATTTAGATGGGGAAAAAAACTTTTGGTTCACTTCATTCCCTTTTCAGTATCATAATTTTATCGGTCCAAGAAAAACAAACAGGAGTAAAATCTAAAGTATCAATACTACTTAGCTAATTAAATAAATTATAAATCCTATTTGTAGGACATATCGCAGTTGATGAAATGTATGAATTAAATTTACATTAAGTAAAGACTCTGTTTATATTAAACTTGCTAATTTTTATTTTTCATGAATAGATAACTATCCATACTAGACTTTAAGGTTTAAAACTTGAAATATCTGCGCTATCAAAAAAATCTTTCATTATTTTATCTGCATTTGGAAGATTATTCATCATCCTTTCCATTTCTGCTCCGCAATCCGTACTATCACAATTGGTTTTAGTAGTGGTATCATTTTTATTAGTACCTTTATCGTATGTTGTTGTTTGAGAAAAACTATAGGCCGCAACCTCTTGGCTTACGGCAATTGCAAATGATAGTGATGCAAGTGACAAGATGATAAACATGGTCGCTCTTATACTAATAAGTGGAGTTTTCATGATACCTACTTTATAAAATCAGACTTATAGCGTTTGCGTAGCATTACCAAGTAACATACTACTAGTAATTTATTATTTTCTATGCAGAAATCAATTAAGCTTTGATTATGATTGAATCTAAATCAGCGCTGAGGCGTTTTATGCTAAATTTATAATGAAATAGGGATACTAATTGAAAAAATATAAACACCTGGTGATAGTTAAAATTTTTCAAAATCCAATTCAAAATTCATACATTGTCGTATATAGAACGTGCGGCTTGGCAGATGATTTTGAAAATAAATTAAACTATATTAAAATTTGTCGGGGAGTCAAATTTTTTGCCGATAACTTAGGCTATTTTCTCAACGAAAGTAGTAGTCTATTAGATGGCTCGAAAACATACTATGTATTTTCGGAAATAGAAATTATGGAATATTGGATTTCAAAAAGTGTGGAATAGAATCGTAGTAAGTAATCTTGTATTTTGATATAAATTTTCAGGAATTATTAAATTCTCCGTGAGAATCAAAATTTTGAGGAATTTGAAAATCATGATGAGTAGAAAAAAAATCATCCATTGCTGAATAAAAAATAACTGGGAGTGAATAACCTTGAATCTTATCAAGATTTTAATCAGGATTAAGGAATAGGTTTAGGAGACATACGACTAACACGAATCAAGTTAATTTACAATTTATGACCATTTACTATTTAATTTTTGGATTTAAGGGGAAAATAATAGACATTCCGCCAAAATTAGTGGTAGATTATTCTATCGTCATAATGGGTCTGTTTATCAACGATATATCAGTTATTTATATCAACCCTTGACGAATTATACTTCTGGAATGTAAATTCAAATTATTATTACATTATGACAGAATGCCATTTTATGTTAGGAAATAATTTTTCACAATGAATTCTTTATCCATATTGATATATGAATCAACATCCACTGTAATAAATGGAGTAAAAAATGCCTGAATGTCGAGGAGACTCATCTCGATTCATGCCATCTAAAAGGGGGTCACCGGAGAATATTTGTTTACACTGATTTTAATCATTATTTAAAAACAAAAAATTGAAAAATGAACCGGTAAGAAAAATTCCTATTATGTATTGCACTCCAAAAATATGACAATAATGATTCCAATTATGTCTTAAATTATCATAATGACTTTTTTATTGAAAAAATCATGACGCTATACTATGCCAATAATTACTTATAATGATCATCCCCGTTAGTACTAAACAAAATTATCCTCACAATTTGATTAATTATCCTTGTTCATTCGCATACTACCGAGAAATTCACAAAATTCATTTGAAAAATCTGCTACCTCGCATAAAGATGCAGTTTCAATTTTATCTTTCTTTATCCATATTATATTACCATCATAATCAACTTCAATAAGCCGCGATCTTTCTGCGTACTTCAGCATGGCATTTATCTTTACTACGTCAAATTTTCCTTTGAAAATGGATGTCAAGTCTCTTTTCTTAGTATATGTATGCGATTCTTGCAATTTGGAAATAAAGAAATTAACATCGTCTAACTTAAAAGAATTTGCCGGAATAAGTTTTCTCTTTTTATGATTTTTGTGTTTTATACAAGTGTTTCAATACTTACGTTTTAAAGTGTTTCCGTTAAGATCTGTAGAAATTTCAATATTGATATTAGTGGATAAATTTACTTGGGCTTCGGTTTTTGCTCATTGATTGTTGAAAAGTGACTTTTATAGGAATCAATGAAATTCTTAGCAAAAATATTTGCGTTTTTTTCGGATCCCCGGTGACCTGTACCTCTCGATCTCAAGTGATGATAAAATTCATGAAGAATTACAAAAGGATTATAAAAAATTGTCGAATTCGCAGCATAAATAGACTCCTTACGCTCGACATAAACTGCATGTACTGTTCTTCTTTTGCCTTTAATTGTGCCAACAAATAAACCTGGGGGATGTATTCGATAGAAGTTTGATAAGATTTTGACTGCGTCCTCGGTCTGCTGATTTAATATCATTTTAACAATAATTACTTGGAGATTTGTCTCAGGAAATAGCAATCTATAACACCTAATGGGATCTTCTTTTTCATCGGTCATATATTTTCAAAACATTTCTAATTTTTTTGATAAATCAATACTCCTCACATCATCAAATATTCTTGAATATAATTAGGACTAGTTGCTTTTACAAAGATAAAATGATATTCAGAATTCTTTTATAATCAAAATTTACGTTAGGAAATGCTACAAGATCTAGCCTACTATGAATTTATGATAACTTTAACTAATTTGGTAACGACAACATTGTCAAGTCAAATTACAAATTACAAATAACATTAAGAAAAAATAATAAAAAAACAAAACATTAGAATAAAAGTCAGGCCAACATACTTTATTTGGAATCCTTTATTGTCCACCTTGTTACCTCAGTTCAAACTGTTGGTCTCCCATCTTATAATATATATAGAGATTCAGGTTTTGAAATGTCAACAATAACGAAAGTTTTTTTAATAGCCCTGTTAAAATATTAAAATATTAAGATTGTAATGTCAAAGATATTCAATGAACATAATTGATTCAAGTACACTATTAAAGTGAGTTTGGAAAATTTAATTAATTATGATTTATTCGAAATAGATATGATTGATTTAATTGGTGGCATATCGGTTATGGTTTCAGATCAAGGTCAGGCTGTAAAATTCTACACGGAAAAGCTTGGATTCGACATCAAAATTAACATGCCATATAAAAAAGGAAAATGGATAGAAGTCTCTCCAAGAGATTCGGAGACAACGATAAGCCTAAGGGTTCCGGACGAAACAATGCAAAATGATGAATTTAAGTTGGTAAAGAATAGCATTGGCTTACCGACTGGAATCTGGTTATATACTAAGGATATAAACTCAACATATAATGAGTTGAAAGGAAAAGGTGTAGACATAACACCGCCCACAAGGCAAGACTGGGGAGGTATGCTATGCAAAATTAAAGACATTGATGGTAATACCTTGGATCTCATATCCTCCCCCAAATAGCTTCTGATTCTACGATCACGGGTACTATGCTTTTTAATGTAGAGATTGGATGATAAGAGCTTTTATTTTATCTAATTACCAATTCCAATCTAGTTCAATTAGATGGTTAATTAGTAGTTTCTATGAATGATGCAAAGGATTGCCAGTAAAGCGTTACTGTCATGCAGTAGATATTTATCTGGATGTTTTTGGTAGTTGAATTCAAATTCAGCATTTTACTTAGAATTCGTATAACATAATTTTTATCAGGCTTTAGCTAAATTCGTATATTTCGGTTCGTGAATATATTGAACTGATTATTTAGGATTGAAATCTAGAAAAAAATTTACTTTTTGAATATATGAAAACTAGTTATAAAACTAGAATTTGAAGTGTAGAGAAATTATGGGTGTTACTCGTAATCCTCATTTCTAAAATTTGTCTACGAGGCAGACAAATACGCTATCCAAACCGATATCATACAAATACATATGTAGTCAACACATGATCTATTAAGTGCAGTTAATCATGCAGCTTCGACTAGTAATACCTAGAAATGTTACAAACTCCTCTAAAAAAGGTTTTTGAATGCATTTGTTGCGAATTTATTTCAAGTTAAATTCTTGCTGGATATTTCACTCATGTCAAATGTAAATAAATCGTATTTTCTGTTGAATAATTTCAAATAAGGTTTACAATTAGTTAACATTACCTCTAAACAAATAATATTATGACTCAAATTGAATCATACTCAAACACTATCGTGGGAAGCATACAAGACATTAGTATGTCCGAGATTGTTCCTTCTACTAAGCAACTTAGAGTCTCGATAGAATCATTAGATGAACTTACTTCTTCGATTACGAGGATAGGTTTGTTGCAACCAGTAGTAGTTAGAATTGCAGATTCGTGTTTTGAGATTGTTGCGGGGAATAGAAGATATTTTGCCTGTAAGAAATTAGGGATAAGAAAAATTCCATGTCACGTAGTAGAATTAGATGACAAGGAGGCATTTGAATTTTCCTTAGTTGAGAATGTTCAGAGATGTACTTTAAATCCGCTTGAAGAAGCAAATGCATTTAGAAAGTATGTAGAGCGGTATGGCTGGGGGGGTACTTCTGACCTTGCACATATACTATCAAAGAGTGTTAGTTATATAACAAAAAGGATAAAGCTTCTAGACCTTCCACAGGATGTCATAGAAATGATCGCAGAAAAAAAAATTTATGCGTCTTCTGCAGAAGAGCTAATGCCAATCAAAGACAAAAAAGTGCAATCAGAGCTTGCTACAAAGATACTTAAAAATCGAATATCTTCAAAGCGAGTAAGATCATTGGTAAAGGATATTTATGATAATTCCTTCGAAAATATTCGGTCAGAATCAACGTTCAACGGCGAGCAAACTACGAAATCATTTGACAAGACAATAATAGTGCTAAAATTAGGAACCAGAAGTTTGGCCAGAATTATTGAAGACTGCGAAGAAAATTGGTTTTTGAGTAATCTACTAATGCAGCACAAAAATTTATTGGATCATCAAATTGATCTTTTGATAAAGCAAAAGAGAAAATGGGCAAAAAAAAGATTAGTGAATTTCCTTAATTAGATCTAACGCAAATAAAGTTAGCTTACACTAAGATAATTCAATTCAAAAAATTTGATAGTTATTAAGAATATAATTTCTTAATTCGTAAATTATGCATAATTAAGTCAAATTGAAAATTAAGTCAGCTGACCGTAACTGACCTTTTCAAAGCTACTTGTTGATATTTTTAATGGTAAGTATTAATTGATGCCTTAGAATCCAACTTTAAAGCATAATAGTAAGCGAACCATTTCAACAGTATTGAGTACAAAGGAGGACGCACTAAATCTTCATAGGAACTGCATTAATCAATGCATTGAAACTAGTGGATAAAGTACTAGAAGATATCCGCATTGTGGTGGTAGGAGCTGGATTTGCAGGATATGGCATCGTCAAAATACTAATTAAAGCAGGGATTAGAGATATCGTAGTACTTGACAGTAAGGGGGCATTGTTCGAAGGTCGGACGGACCTCAACTCAATTAATGACCCATTTAAATGCGAATTAGCGAAAATTACGAATAAAGGATGTAAAAAGGGAGTACTCCTAGAAGTTATATCCGGAAAAGATGTTCTAATAGGCGTTTCTGGTAAGGGAATGATATTTACTAAAGAAATGATATCATTGATGATCTCAAATGCCATTGTTTTTGCATTAAGTAATCCTACTCCAGAAATCAACCCATACGAGGCTTTGGCCATAGGTGCAAAAATAGTAGCGACCGGAAGGTCAGACTATCCAAATCAAGTAAATAATGCACTGGTATTCCCTTCGATGCTAAGGGCTTTATTAGATACCCGCGTGAAGAACGTTGATGAATCCATTCTAGTTTCTGTTGCATTTGCGATTGCAAATTTGGTAGATAGTGACCAGCTGAATGCAAATTATATTGTTCCCAATGTAGCCGATCCAAGACTTTTTTCCATAGTGATAAAGACATTGAGAGATGCTATTTCTGATGCGTATCGGACTTAGTTATGACCTCTCTTGTGCCCCTCTCAGTCCTGAAATTTAATTATTTTAATAATGCATAATTAATTTTGTAAACTTTTTTCGTCTGCTTTTCGATGGTTTATTAATAAACAGTGCGATTCCAACTCAATTTTATTTTGGGATGGATGATACTATTTCTTACTCTAGCTTACCACTTCTATGGAAGCCACCTAAGATTTTTATGAATTTGATATATGAAAAATTACCATTAATTATTTTTTTGACTTGACTCGTATTCAGAAAATTTTAGATATTAAGATGGCTTACTTTAAATTATCATAGTAAAATTTCAATTTGGAACAATTGTTTATTTCTCGTACCTCAAATAACAACATTTTCAATTCAGATTTCGCCGACTCAAAGTCGGAGTTAATGATTATTGTTTTGTAACTTAGTCTCTTTAAA
This sequence comes from uncultured Nitrososphaerales archaeon, assembly GCA_963703885.1. Taxonomy (GTDB): domain Archaea; phylum Thermoproteota; class Nitrososphaeria; order Nitrososphaerales; family Nitrososphaeraceae; genus TA-21. The sequence continues at coordinate 8,265 of CAVPGE010000010.1, read as the reverse complement.
GAGATCTTAAAGAAGATAAATCAGTACTGGGATATTCAGATGATATTTCAACAAATGACGCAGCAGAAAACTTAAAACTTTAATTATTAAGAAAAATTATAAACATAATATAATCTAAATAGTATTTTTCACTTTTTAGTAACTAGTAATATGCATTATAAAGAAAAACCTACTTGGGTTTAAATCTCGTACAATATAAAAATTTCATGGTCTCGAAATTCCTCCATTCCATCACATAAACTGACACAGACATTTAGATGAATTAAACTTATTGTATTGCTGCTTTGAATAGAAAATTAGGCTAACCTTCCCTCAGGAGGTATCAGTATGCTTTCATTTTCATCACTCACTACTTCCGGCTTTCAATAGAACTCATTATTCTTGATGTTTTTCGTCAGTATGATTCGCGAGTTCCTCAGCAGATTCGAATTTCATTCCACAATATTCACACTCATTTTCAAGCACATAATAGAATTATATTTTATTTAATTTAACGATTATAGACTAATCTCGCACAATTATCTAATAATTGATATTAGTTTTGATCTACAACGCATTCACTGTAAGTTGGTTGATTAACGAATCTTGTGGTTTGCTTAATGTGCACTTTTCTTTAGTTAAAAAAAATGGTTTGGAATCTTTGAGGGGGGTATTAATGACAAAAAAAATTATGTATAGTCCAATCCTGAACTCTTATTAAATTGATTCGGTAAATTATTCGAAGCATGATGTAGAATAGTAGACTATCACAAAAAAGATTTTCTAATCATCTTCGGAAACTATGTATAATATACTACTAAATAATTTAAAGCTGTTAAAGCCTATATATTGTGAAAAATACAATAATAAAAAATCCTCCGACTTACACTGAATCTAAAGACTATGTGCATTTCAGGAACTTGCAATTAAATATAGATTTATTAGTATTAGATAGTACACTATTAGTTAGGACATTATGCAAAAATATGATTTTGAAAATAGCATCGGATTTATTGTTAATTGTACTGCGAAGGCATTTATCAAAGCACTTGACTCCGAACTTCGTCAAGAAGTTGGTATCACATTCGGTCAGTGGAAAGTTATGGTGATGCTGGTAAATCAAAATGGCATGACTCAAAAGGAAATAGCAGATAAGCTGGGACTCGAAGGACCAACTCTTATACCTATAATTGATAAGATGGAATGCGAAGGTCTCGTGGTACGAAAAGTAGACTCGCATGACAGAAGAAACAATCGCATATATCATACCCAAAAAGCTAGGAATTTGTGGAATCAAATGATATCCTGCGGAATGAAGATAAGGAAGGTAGCAGTGAAGAATATACCTGATAACAAAATAATCGACCTAATAGTTGTATTGAAACAAATGTATCAAAACCTCACATATCAGGATTTTTCCGCACTAAAAGCAAATGATTTATCATCGTTAGGAAATAAATTAGAGAAAAAAATCAAAGTTTCTAGCAGTAATTTTACTACAACGAAGTAGATAATGTAAATGAAATCATCGAGGAACAAAGACATGAACAATAAGTCAAATAATAAGAAAAATCATATTGGCGAATACTCTAATTCAAATTCGAAAGTCACTGACGTAAAAATTCCACTTCATGCTTGGAAGTTGTTAGGAATACTCAGCTGCATTGCTACGATGGTCATGTATGCAGAGACAATGTTGATACCAGCAATACCAGACCTAATAAATGAGTTTAAGGTGTCATATGGAATGTCATCTTGGATCCTTGCTTCATATCTCGTGTCCGGGGCAGTTATGACACCAATCGCTGGTAAACTGTCGGATATCTTTGGTAAGAAGAAAATTTTGCTTATAATTATGACAATTTATTTGGCAGGTGTTTCTTTTGCTGGACTTGCTTCAAATATACAATTTATGATACTTGCCCGAGCAATCCAAGGAATAGGAATGTCCATGTTTCCAATCGCATTCGGAATTATAAGGGATGAATTCCCAAGAGAAAAGATATCAATAGGTCAAGGATTCATTACTTCTATGTTTGCTTCAGGAGCTGTAATTGGTTTATCTGTTGGAGGAGTCATAATTCATGATTACGGATGGAGAGCTACATTTTATACGATCATTCCAGTAGCGATTATGCTTCTGATAATAATAAAATTCTTTACTCATATTCGCGAGAATGAAATTAGACATGATATTCAGCCACAAAAATCTTCAGATAATCTACCCAAACAGATTGAAGAAAAAGAGCACGCTAATATTAGTTTTAGCGACTTTGGCTTTGGTTCTAAAAAATTTTCATTGGCCCAAATAGACATTAAAGGGGCCATACTTTTAGCATCAACCATTATTTCTTTCTTATTATTCATGACTTTAATTGAAACATCGGGATTTGGAAATTCCACAAATTATATTTCAACTGGAAATTCTAATTATGTTCTTGGTCCTCTTGCAGCTATAGGGACATCGTCATTAATTGCATTTATTATTATGGAAAGGCGGGCAAGAAATCCTTTGATTGAATTCAGTTTATTATTGAATAAAACAATTTTGCCAGCCAATTTGATTATAATGATTGTGGGAATGTCAATGTTTATGATTTTTCAAACGATACCCATTTTGGTTAGGGAGCCAAGTCCTGTTGGATTTGGTGAAAATGCTCTAAATACTGGAAAGGTGCAGCTCCCATTTGCGATAATATTGTTGATCTTTGGTCCGACGTCAGGTTTTATAATATCAAAACTGGGTTCAATAAAGCCCATAATTATTGGCACTATTATTACAACTCTTGGGTTTTTCACATTACTTATATTTCATTCTACTGAAGAGCTTGTCTCAATTAATCTTGCTATTTTATCTACTGGATTGTCATTGACTAGTGTCGGGGCCATGAATATAGTTATTTTATCAACGCCAAAAAAATTCACGGGTATCTCACTTGGAATGAGTAGTCTTATAAGAATAATTGGAGCATCAATCGGTCCTGCTGTAGCTGGAATGTATATGCAAACAAATCAATTACTCATTGATTTGCAAGGAAAGATGATATATGTTCCATCAGGCATATCATTCACGCTCATATTTTTAACGGCTTCGCTGGCCTCAGTAGGGTCTATTATTTTAGCTTTGATTCTTAAAAAAAGAATAGAAGGTAAGATTGAAAACATAACTGCTGCAGATTGTTCCTGATATCCCTGATATCTAAATAATACCATTTAGCAATAAATGTCATAAATTTATGAATTTATTATATATCCTTTCGTGATTATTATGTAACTTCTACTGATTTTTGTATCCTGGCGGATTTAATGTTAATTTTGTAAACACTAAAATCAAATGATAAACATCATAGACTATATTCTTCCTGTAAATGCTGGATAAAAAAAATCAGGTAACACAGGTACAGCATTTATTACATAGAATCAACGTCCACAAATAATAATAACTAATGCCTGAGTATCAGTAAATTCACTATACCGGCCATCTATCAACTTTTTTAATTTTTCAGGGATTAGTCTGCTCAAGACCCACGCTTTCGAATACCTCTAATCTTCTTGTGTACATAATTCCCTATGAGCTTCCATATTTGAAATGACTGACTCTCCTATGATCTATATGATTATCGACCTTTCTTGAATTAAAATTAAAATTAAAATTAAACCAAACCTTATATTTTTCTTCAATCATTAACTTGGGCATTTGCTCGATTGTTATTAATATTTCCTAAAATTGCCCTTTGAATTTCTGAACCATATTTTTCTGAAATGAGATAACTATGGTAAAATATGATATCAAAATACAAGACAGAGATAGCGATTAATACACATAGAGCAAGAGCTTCTTTCTTCATGAGGTTGAAATGAGTTTTTAACCTTTATTCTGTTATGATAAAATAGTTTGACTATAAGATTAACTACGGGAAACCTTCCGACTATTCCTATTTGCATTGCAATAGACCCGTTGTGAGCCCGTCTATTCTATCCAGTGTAAAATGTATTCTCATTTTCAGAAATGTGTGTCATTTAGAATTCCCAGTTAAATATCCTTAGATGGCTATACGGAATTGCATAGTTCAGTGCGATGAATTAGCAAACAGTATTTTTGATTTGGATGATCAGGGTGCGCCGGTATCACCAACAGCGGCTCCACTTAATCTAGCAAATACAGTTTGACTTTCATTATATTGTGTAAGGACTGTCCTAAATTCCCCGCTCTTGGAAATTTCACTATTGGGGTCACTTGAGTTAGCAATAGTACCTTTAAATTCAGCCCATTTTTGTGTATTTACACCTGTATCGATCAATTCATCCGCTTCATCGTTAGAATTATCCCTTTCACTATCATTAGCATTTGAATCTTCAGTATCCGAATCATCATCAGAATCGGCCTGATTCTCGGATTCTTTACTTTCCTTACTCGTTGAATCCTTCCCATCTTCCTCTCTATCACTTTCAAACACATTTGTAGAAGAAAAGACAGGGCTAAAAAAATTAGGAAAAATAAAGGAAATCACCAGTAAAAATATAGCTGACCAGCGTGAAAGCGAAAATGGATTGTCAAGTAATAATCTATTATTCATTAGTCATAGGATTCGATAACTACTATATATATAATTTGGATGAAATCAACCAACATTAGGAAGTAATAATTCACGTCGAAACTTTGGTCTTCTTGACAAACAATCCCTATTTGGTAACTAAAAATCAAATTACATTCAAGTGTACTATACTTTCGAAAATTAACAAAAAAATTAGAAGACTATTCCTGTTCCATTTTGATTGAATTTGAGAAGTTAGGTGTCTTTTCTAGTGTGGGTTTTGTTTTATTACAATGGTAAAAATGAACTTTCGAAAATCCTTTTGTTGTTACCCTCTTTGTTTTGACCACTCAAACTGTTTTCATCACCCTCTTTGTTTTGACCACTCAAACTGTTTTCATCACCCTCTTTGTTTTGGCTGTTAATATTACTATCCGAGCCAAACAGACTGTCCATCATCTTATCGATCGTCATTTTACACTCTTGATCTTTTCCGCAATTATCGCTAGACACCGAGGTACTATTTTGATTTACTATTTTGTTTTCATTAAAATTACTGGAATGACTAGTTTTTGCCTGAATCTCTTGCATCGCATTAGTACTTACCATTGCAGTTACCATCAACAATGCCATGGACATTAGAATTAATTGCTTTATCATGGAATTGCATTTCATATAAACATAATACAGATTGCTAAACTAGGTTGTCTAAAAAACTGTTAGTATTATGTTCTTAGAGCAATAGAATAATATTGTCAATAGCCCTTTTGACTATAAAATATTTACGATTAATGAAGTCGGAATATTTGATCGGTGCGGTATTTTGTCGGATTATAATCCGAGAGGATACAATATGATACAGTATCTTGATTAATCCTAATTTTCCTAGATGTTATTTACTCAATTCAACTCGAAATGAATTTGCATAATTTATGAAATCAATTTTAATGAAAAAGTGTTTATAATTTCTTTTTCTACAGCCTCTTATGTAAAGTAATAAAATATATCGACTACATTATTGACCTTGATCGATACCAATTAATGGAACTTAATTGCTTCACAGATACCAAAAGTAAAAAAACCAACTCTCTTTTTCCTTTCTTGGTCACTAACAGCAGCAGGGTATCAGCTTAGCGATTTTTTAATAGTAATATCTCTATCGATCAAATTATAGATTGTACTCTCTAGCGCGCGGAGTTTTGTAGGCTTAATTAAAACTGCAAAACGTTTATCCTTAAAAGTTGGGTCCTTCGATATCTCTTCTGTGACCGAATCATAGGCAGTGATAAGAAGAATAGCAGCCGTAGGATTAATCCCAAGGATTTGTCTTGCCAGATCAAGTCCATTTGAATTGCCAGGCAATTTATAGTCGACAAGGGTAACGTCAGGATGTATCATTTCATAGTCAGTGATAATCGTCCCAGGTGCAGTAGCTGTAGCAAGAATCTGATGTCCGCGTTCAGATAAATAATCCTTATAGAGAAGCAGAATATCATATTCATCCTCAACTATCATTATCTTAAGATGTCGCCTACTCTTCCTCATTTGGTATTTTTCAATTCTTTATTCCTTTAAAGCTTTGCGAGGTGTTATATTTCAATAGACAATTGAATAAACACTAATTGAACTCTGATTGCAATTATCGAAAATGTGGTGGCAGAGTATAAACAAGCGATCGACAACTTAGAGAAGACTCAGTTCAGTTATTTTTTTGTGGAGTGTTGGTCACAAGGCCCGCGCGGAAGTTGGGGGAATACTTTTCTTACGTCCAGATACCTTTTTCGTAATGTGACTATACTCATTTGTCCGGCAGATGCCAATTGAACTTGGCTAACTTTTTCTCCTTCCTGTAAGCATGCTCCATATAGTACTGCAATTGATATGGCACTTGGGTCCTTGCCAAATGATATCGGGTTGTCTTTCATCACCCATATCATTTCTGCAGCCAGTCTGGTTGTTTTTTCGCTTATATTCGCATTATTGGATATTCGCGATAAATAGGAGCTAAAATCAACTGCTGGAAGGTTAATTTTTAGCTCTCTAACAAGTAACCTATAACATTTACCTGAGAACACCTTGTCCGCGTTGGCTACTTTAACAATTTCTTCAATGGTTCTAGGAACACAAAGTTCCCTGCAGGCTGCATAGACGCATGCCACAGCAAATTCCTTAATCGATCTACCCTTGATTATATTAATATCCAAAACTTTCCTATAATAATAGGCAGCTTTCTCAATAATTGGTTCGCTAATGGATAATTTCTCCTTGATTCTTATCAAAATTGCAAATGCATTATTTAGGTTTCTGTGGTAACTTCTGTTACTTGCAGAAATCTTATTCCACTTTCTAATTCTCTTCAAAGTAGATAATTGAGTCCCCTGTATTGCAGTCCCATTGGCGTCAACATTATACGCCGAAATCATCGTAGATAACCCTCTGTCTGCATGAGCTAATGTTGTGATAGAAGATCGTCTCTCGATATGACTTTCTGAATCTGGTAGCGCTTCTACTTCTACACCAAGAACGACTCCACAGGAGGAACATATTTTTTCGCTATTTGAAGGATCAAAAACCAAATTAGTACTTTTGCAATATTTACACTCATTGTTATCTTCTATCGCAAAGTTAGTTATGCTCATACAATATGACGATATGATAAAATAATTATAATTGATGTTTACAAAGTATTCAAATTAATACATAAGAGCACATCTGGTTGCAAAATAACACATTTAAGTAATTGATTATAAATTATTTCATGACGTCCACTACAAGATCCTTTAGGATTGACAAAAATCTATCATCTATCCTAGATGCTGAAGCTGAGCGTATGGGCGTTTCAGTAAACGGGCTTGTAAATTCAGTGTTAAAGCGGTATTCGGAATTCACGCGTTTTTTGTCAAAAATTGATTTGGTAGTAATAAACCGTGAAATATTAGTTTCTTTGCTGAATGGCCAAAGTGAGGAAGAGGTATACAAACTGGGTATGGCTATGGGTGAAACTATACCTAGAGATACTATACTTTTCTGGAAAAAAGAACTGACCCTCGATACGGTCTTAGAATATATTGATAAAATAATGTGCAGATATGGGTACTTGGGGACTTATGACATACTAGATCACAATGCTACGAAAGTTATTGTGATAAGGCACAGGCTGGGAAAAAAGGGGTCTGGATTTTTTCATGGTTATCTAAAGGCAGCTTTGAACAATATTCTTGATATTAATGGGTCTTTTGAGATTACAGAATCGTCAATTGTTATGCAAATAAACTATCATAAATAGGAATATTTAGTATTATATTCCTTATATGTTAAGAATATTTCACGTTGTTTCAAATCTGTATAGTTTAAACAAGTAACATATTTAAATTGCACCAAATATTTGGTGGGATCATAATTATGCCTGATATTTAGTTTTAATCCTCATATCATGCTTCTAATCTTTATTCTTAATGTTCCGGATTACCACGTCAATATCAAAATGCATCTTGGAATAGAACTAATTACATCAATTTTGATAATAGGCTATGGCAGTTCATTTAATTAGTAGCACTTAAATTAATTCTCTTGGTGTTAGCATTATTAAATTCAGTCTGAATTTATCGTAAATTGATCCTGCGCATCAGTCTAATTAGCTCCTCTCGAAGTCTTCACGCAGACGTGTTCCTGACATGAAAATATTCGTTTCGCAGGTATGTTTGTAGTGCCTTGGAAGCAAATGTCAAAAACTAAGTTTATGAAATGATAA
>CAVPGE010000009.1:0-11991 GCA_963703885.1 uncultured Nitrososphaerales archaeon | reverse complement strand
GAATGTGATAAGAATATAAATCAAATTATCTATAAAATACTTCCTAAAGCAGTTCAGGTAGGTGATAAATTGTGTTTCTTTGGATTGCAATTGACCCTATAGAAAAAACGATCCTTTACATTAGTATCTATATAGAAAGAGAGAAAGAGATATGCTTATATCTGAATTTTATACAATCTTTAGGAAACAACTATGGAAAACATCCTGTTTCCACTGAGGGTGCTACATGGTATCCACTGGCCTGTAGAATTCTGTAATTAAAACATCAGCAATTTAATAATTAATGAGATCGAAGTATATTATATAGATATGAATACTAATAATATCATGTCTCAAGTCGAACTTAACAAGACGCTTATTAACCGCTACTTTGAAGCATACAATAACAAAAATGAATCAATATTCGATGAAATAATAGCTCCCGATTACATAGACCATGGTCAAACTGCTTATATGGGTTCCCCTGGAATAGGAGTCGCCGGAGCAAAGAATGACCTTAAGAATTTATTAGATAAATTAGACGAATTCAACTTTGTAGTGGAGGAAATGATTGCATCAGAAGCTTATCCGGATTTTGTAGGTGCGTATTGGAAGGGAACATTGACACCAAAAGCATCTTCCTCTGACAGTCATCAAATCAATAGACCAAATATTCACTATAGAGGCGTAAGTATATATCGAATTCAAAATGGAAAAATGACTGAAACTTGGCATGTGACTGATGGTTTTCCATCAAAAATGCAAAAACTAGAGAGCGGAGGAGTAGTATAACTGAATAGTAGAATTAAATGACTTGAGTTTGAAGATACTGAAAGGGGATACCAGTTGTTTTCATTCATGGCTGCCCTGGCCTGTCACTTTATGGAATGCAAAGATTAGTTCAAAATGTTACTGGCATTAAGGTTCCTCTATCAGGATACTGGTTTCCAGAAGAACAATCAAAACTTGTAATAAACCAGCTATCCAAATTCTTTGGAAAATAGTACCAAGGGTCCTAAATGAATTTGGACTTGAGCTATAAATCAAGAACCTTTGTGTTTATGTTTGTCTGTCGGTCTTTTTTAATCCACGATTTCCAACTTAACAAATTCTCATTGAATCTACTTTATCATTACTATTTTTTAGTCGCTCAGTTTAATAGTCTTGATAGAATCTGTAGTGAAGTCGCTTTTAGCGATGAAGCAAGTGTTGGGGTCTTGTCCTTTTCCCCTCCACTTGTTAAAAGGCTTAATTATATTGTTGAATAATAATAAATACCTGGGTAGCTATCATGTCAAAGGTGGATGTGGCTTTGCTAGTGTTTTCATCCACATCCGTTAAAACAGAATGTTATCCTGTAATTACCAATAAATCCAAATATTCCTTGCATCTTAGAGGTTTATAGGCTTGATGCAAATTCCTCTGCTCGATATGTGTACTAGTAACACAAGTAATTACCTTACTATCTTGCATTATTGTATGCAAAATTTCACATAAAGTCCAAGCTACTATAAATTATGGTGAAAAAAATTTCAGCGGATGAATATCGCTATATCTACTCTCACAGAATTAATTTTCGGCTAGTTAGGTCAAATATGATTTACAAATCACTCGAAAACTTTAACGGGATTTCATATAATGTATTAAAATAATGTATTAAATTGATATTTCGAATTCCAAACGACTTATGAAACTCAAACTTTTAATTAGATCCAATTCTTACTATTATCAGAATTATTTTAAATCGTTTTCCTTAAAACGCATTAAAAACTGGGCTTTGTACACATGTGTACTAGTGCCCCTTGGGCCCACTACCATTTAGGTTAAAGGCTAACTTTTATACAACCCCTAATCAATTATCTTTTACTAGACGATTAATGATGATGGCACACAATTTTGAATGAAATGTCAATTTGTGCAATTTTCGCCTTCGTCTATTAGCTTATCTATTGTCTCGGCAGTTATATCTCCGGTCTTTAGTGAAGTACTCGCACAAGGATCATAATGACGTTCTATACGCTCAACTTTAGTAAGTTCAAATCTACCTTTTATTAGATCGCCGTATTTCCTAACTTCTCCAAGTGTCTTTGATGTGCTATTTGCGTCTTCTGTCTTAAGCCTTTCAAACTCCATCTGAAACGCTTTCATGTTACTATCTTCTTTTATGTAATTGATAGCAAGTTCCTTTATTTTCGTGACTAAGTCAATGTAATCAGTTACTAATGAAGCTGTACACTGATCACTATATGTTCTATCTCCATATAATATATCGTTATTTCTATCTTTTACTTCATCATACTTCTTAGGTATATTGACAAGATCAATTCTAGAAGGATGTAGATTTATTATATATACTTCTAAATCAGGAGCTTGATCTCTTTTTTCAACGTTTACCCAATAATCTCTATGTGCCTCCAAGAGTTCTCTAAGTGGAGTATTGCTTAGTAAACCTCCATCCCAAAATTTACCCTCATATCCCCTCTCTTTATCCTCACGTATGTCCCTTGGGTCATATAATTCTGGTAATGTACCACTTGCCATAACATGTTCTATAGTAACGCCCTTGTCATACTCAATGATAATTGGCTTAGAATCTGATCTGTTGTTATTTCCGTATCTGTTATATCCATACTTACCTCCAGAATAATATACAGTTTTTCTTCTACCGTCAGATTTTTTATAGCTATCAAATGTCACAGTTATGCCCTCAGCTATGTCAACAGCTGTTACGAGAAGTCTTGGTTCTCCTTCATCAAAACTTGTTGCAATCGGAAATTTACCGAATGTTTCAATTTGTCTTTGTAACGGTTCATCATTCAGTATTACCCACTTTGCAAGGGGATTATCTTCATCGAAGAATTTATCATCATCCCTGGTCTCTTTGAAAGAAAATACTTTTTTTGCTCCAGCAACAAAGACTTTAGTAGAGTAGTATCTTCTGGCAGCTTCTTCTGATGCAAGGTTTTCTGTATTTACATTCTTTCCAAGATACGATCTTTCATCCGTCCATTTTTTCTTCGTGTACGGGTTCCACCAGGGAGTCTCCTTTGTCCATGGAGCCCACCAAGAAAACATTGAAAACATTTTCAGAGGTGGGACATCATGATATGAAGAGGTACCTTCCTTCAATGCTATACCCTCCTTCCAAAACCTTTCAAGTCCGTCTATTGCTTTTTTCCATGATAACGTCGGACTAAATGTTGTTTGTTCGCTTTCAAATCTTTCCTTTTCCTTAAGAAATTGACTTACTAACACCCCACCATTCATTGCACCTATTGATGTACCTGCAATGATATCAAACAACAATCTATCTTCTCCATTTTTTTTATCTTCTTCAGAAAGCTTCTTGTATAGTGTCTTAAGTACACCTACTTCGAAGGCTCCAAGTGCACCTCCACCTTGAAGAACAAGTGCTCTCTGTCTGCCTGGTTTAGCGCTATTTTTACTTGCAGATTCTTTCCTATCCATTAGCTATTGTATGGTGATATAGGTTCCTCATATACTATAGTAAGGATGTTTTATGCCTTTTCAGGTTGACTGCTTATATTTCCTATTCTATACTTTATTATGAAATTACTAGTGTTGCATTCATGTCACTTAATATGCTACTATGGATAAAAAATAAAATTATGATTAGGTGATAAGAATTATAACTCCAATCTGTGTTGAAGGTTCCCATAATTCAAAGAGCATAATTTGTATCTATACGAACTTAAATAGAAATGAATTTGCTATTGGGATAAAAGAGGATGAGTATTTCAGGGCAATCACAAAAGCTGGGGAGGCTTACACCAGGTTTGTAGATTGCTATGACCTGCACATAGAAGATGAGAATGAATTTGATTGGAAACAAGAATTAAAAAATTGGATTATAGCTGCAAAGAAAGACGAATCTATATTTTTAGAGGTAAATTTTGCAGATTGGAGTGAATCAGGTGAGAGAATTAACTAGTGACCACACCTGTTATTACCATCTCAATGGGTATATACGTTGTCTTCGTCCATGCTAAACAACTTCAGAATTAGTAACAAATCAACAATTGGCTTGCATATTCATATTTTTGACATTTTTCCTTTGGAATTCTGAACTGATTAGTATGTAGAGTAAACCTGGCGATAGTGACTACTAATTCATGGTATTTGGTTTGCGTCAAAAATGACCGTTACCCCCTTGGATTTTAATCTTCATTATCCAGCATTACTACTATTATGTCTGTATTTTGGTGGAGCTCAGCCTTCGAATCACTCATTTATCTTTTAGCTTCAAATAATTTTCCAGCATCAGCTCCACAATATCTCAAATTTGGTTTTTCGGCGTTGATATTTTAAGAACTTAACGGAATAGATACTATCCAACTGTAATTAGATCTTATCCTAGGTTTCATCCAATAGGAGTAGACACAGCATCCGTTTCGGATGTGCTATTTGGTAACTCCTTTCGTTGCATCTAGGATTAATTGGGCAACTTCCTTTGGATGGGATATAAGTGACAGATGACCTGATGAAAGTGAGATAGTAGTAGCATTCATTTGTCTAGCAAACAAATGTTCGACAGCAGGAGGAAAATTGCGATCATTTTCGGAAACTTGATACCAAGTCGGAATTTGCTTCCAAGCTGGTGGACCGGATTTTTCATCAAGAATTGAAACATTGAATGGTTTCTGCGTAACAGCCATGACGCTAGCTTGGGTCGAGTTAACATCTTGGGCAAGCAAATTCTGTAAAAAAGTCGAATTTAGGTATACAAATCCTCCCTTATCGATTATTGAAGATCCTTTCGGAAACTTTGTGATGTCAACAAAACTACTGATAGATTGACCTTCCTTCGGGGCTAATGCTGCAATGTAAACAAGACCTTTAACATTGGGATTGTTATAAGCAGCATTTGAGATTACCATTCCACCATATGAGTGTCCTACAAGAATAGTTTGGCCACCAAGCAGATCAATTGCACGTTTTACTGTAGCCACATCATCTGATAAAGAGTGGAGAGGGAGCTGCACAGCAATAACCTTGTGTCCTGCATTTAGTAGAATAGGAATTACTTTACTCCATGAAGATGCATCTGCTAACAAGCCATGAACCAAAATTATATTGACTTTACTGGCGTTTGTTACAGTGCCCTTTGCAGATGTAAGTTCTGAAGATGTCTTATTCTGTGCACCGGCCAAACCGGAATGTGTAGTTAATACGACAGTTAGAATAAGCATCGTAGTTAGACAGACTGGACCCAAAAATTTTATATGACTATTTTTTTCGTAGCGCATATGTATAAGGTTATTCATTGACAATTATATACTAATAGGTAGCTGGATTCTCAAATTACTATTATTACTAGTACTATCGAAACTACTGCCAATAATTACGAGCCTAGTATCATCATCAACAATAGCAATAAAAATGGTGTAGTGTGATTCGAATAGCATAGTATTATTGCGACTGTTATTGATACTTGAGATACATTTTAATATTATTTATTACCCCGTTAATTCGGTATTTTTTACGAGTTTGTATGCTAAAAAAATTTAAATCTTAGTTAATTGCTTCCGTTATTGAATCCTTTTATTGGAGTGATTCCATTTGGGATACCGTCGAACCAGACATGATATGTTCTTTATTAGGATTTTAAATATAATACAGGAGAGAGAAAGACCGTCAACAGTGTCAACTTCATCTTGACTACACCCTAACGAATTAATATTATTACACAAACTTTAAATTCGATTGCTCTATCCATATTTGCTAGAATCACTTTTTAAGACCGGTATCTTCACGGAGACCTTTGGGTCCACTACTATACTCTTACTTTATTAGGCCAAATTTCAAATAAAATAGTGTGAAATCACTGTCCAGTTCGCCGTCGCCTTATCTCAAGTTTGAATACGCCCTTCATGCTCAATTGATCATTCATCGACATGAAAAACTTTGAGAAATTACTTTCTCATCACATTAGTTAAAGCATTTATCAGTTATTAGTGAGTTCATGGAGACTAAGAGCAAATACCTATAGGTTAACTGCATGAATTCAAAAAATATGTGATATTGAATATAATTTGTTAGTTGAGTAAATTCCTTCCATTTATGTTCAACCATTCAACATATTTTGGATAATCTGGAAAATATTTCTTTAACAGGTTCCAGAAATGATATGAATGTCCTTTAACCCTAAAATGGCAACAGAATCGATAGGAAATCTTTTTTTAATTTATTGCAGCAAATTAGAAACGGACAATCTAGATCTTTCATATCTGAATACCTTACATTGTACATTGCAATCATTACTTTTTCTTGAGAAGCAATTCTTTCTCTATTTGGCATATTCTCAGTGAAGTTTATACCAATAACTTTACCATTTTCCCCTTATTATTCTTGATGCTAAGAAAGCGTCAATTCCTCACACTGAACTTAAGTCAATTACGGTAACCCTCTTTTAAATCTGCAGAAGTAAAAGGAGAGTACAGTTCACACTAAGAATCGATTCTATCTGCTTCTCGTCATCGGGAGGAAATGGAAATAATTCAGTTTTTGGAATGTGATTAGTATCCTTATGTATTGAGCATGATTATTGGTATCATTCATATTAAATTATCACCATACACACTACTTAGTTTTTGAAAATATCTCATACAATTATCAGAATCAAATATATAGGTACTCCCATGGGGCATTCGAAGCCTGACTGAAGCAAACTCATCAGTGATGTCTCTACCACAAAGAATACATTTTTTTCTTTCTTCCTTTATTCTTTTAGATATCGATTTCTTTGATTCTATAGAAGATATCAAAATTGCTGTTATACTGATTATTGATGCTTGGAGCATCTTGCTTACCGTCGCCAGTAGATTGGATTCAGCCTCTACTCCTACTATAGGTACACCAATGGTAATAGCAAGTAAGTAGATTCCAATCAAGATAATTGATCCAGCGTTAATTATTGAATAAGGAATAATCATTTTTGTATTCCATACCAATATCCAGATAGGCATGATGGAATATCCGATACCAACAATTAGGAACAATGAATATTCGAGCTTAACGGCTAATTTTTTCTGCGAATTGGAATTCGATTCCGTTAATTCTTCTCTATCTTGAAGAGCCGCGACAAAATATATCAAGGCTGTACAACAGATTAATATCACTAAAATATTTCGCAATTTAATTTCAGTAATCATTTAATATATCATTACCTCCTCTATCTAAATGCAGTAAGTGTATTCTGCTTTTTGAAGTTGAATTAAGACAGAAACCAGTATTATAGTCCAGAATGGTAGTAACGTTACATTTGCTTAACCTATCAAAATGATATGATATTGGTTTGTTACTCGATCCAAATGTATCTGTGAGCTGTGGATTAATTTGTTTATTTTTCAATGAGATCAATAAGATATTGTTAAATTCTTCTTGAAGTCTTTAATTAACTTGTGGTTAATATATATTTGACGGGGTATGTCTATCATAATCTGATTTTCACTCGAGTGTGGTCGAAAATCAAAAAAAAGGGGAAGTAGAGACTGCCATTCAACATTACTTCCTATCCTATCTCATCTTCTTTATGCAGCAGCTTTTGGTAGGACCAAAATCTGTCCAACCATATTTGGCAGATGCACGTGGCAGATGTATGTTATAGTTCCAGGATTGTTTGCTACAAATGATACAGTATGGATCTGACCTCTTACAAGTTCAAAAGTATCGACTCCTTCAACACTTATGACATGGTGTGCGCCTTGTACTCCTACGAAGTGTAGAGTGACTTTATCACCTTGGTTGATGACTATTTGTGGTAGGGAGAATGTGAACGATCTGAAGTCCCAAGCCCCAACTTTATTTGGTTCCGTTACTCTGAAACCGCCTCCTTGGGGGATAGTTGAATTTACAGGAGGTTGTTCAGCTGGATGCAGTGGAGTATTTTGTGGACATGTATCACATTTTACTCCCGTATGCACGTTTGTGTTTCCATCAAGATGTACTGTATTTATCCAGAATTCCTTGTTTGTTGATTGGGATGGACTGACTGTCTTGAATACCGTGTCAGTTGACATCGATGATGCGTTATTTGCACTTGTTCCATAGACGTAATTTTCTGCAAATGATTTCTGTAAGATCTGGCCACTAATTCCAGATATTATGGCTGTTACTGATAGTACGGCCACAAGGGTCGATGTTATCAGCGATGTTTGTTTCGATTTAATTTTTTTCTTATTCATTTTTGGTACCTGGCTATTACTTTAGTTTTTGATATAAATGACCACACGAATTTTGGATGTGGATTCCAGACGTAGATTCCAGATGTGGATTTTGTAGATCCATTTTTAAGTTCCAATGCATATATTACTGAATCTCTATTGAGAAGGAAATGGTAATATAGTCAAGTTGATTCAACTCTCATATCACTTAATTGATACGATCTTTTATTTTGTAGGTTTTTTAGTCCCGTTATACTTTGTCTTGCAGTCAAGAAGGAAAAAGATCGAAGGCGATATTCTTGTAAAATTGATGATATTACTAGCTAGTTTTATGTTAATTCAATTTATTTATCATATCGTAGGAACCATGGATTTTAAATTATTTTCAAAAGGAATCCTTGAACCAATGTCAGCAGTCGCATTAACGATATTTGTAATTATATATTTCATTTCGGTAAAAAAAACAAAGAGAGAAAAGGAAGAGGCTAGGATTTAACAAATTGAATCTAGATTTTCCTGAATTCATTCCATTTATGTCTGTGATTACATCGATTCTTTTTTTTGTATCTTTGACTTTGTTTGGATGGCTATCAATTAAATCTAAAAATATTCGGTCTTTTCAATCTCAAATTTTGATATTCATAGGACTATATGTTATAGGTGAACTCTTTGAGATTAAAGAACTTGGTACGGCATTATCCATTCCCGAAGAATTGGGTTCACAGATACATGTTGCTGCAACAATTTTTCTTGCCATTGTTGTATGGACTAGACTCTATTACTCTGAAAAAGGTATCAAAACTCTGACAGATACGCCTAATACTGACGATATGAAAACTTAGATGGAAACTTATTATATCACATTTTCAATCCAGCGAGAAAAATTTTTTCATTACTTTTTTTAGGGCGTTGAGATTTTCTTCCGCTTCTACGATAATGCTACCATCATTTTCGTACTTTACGTTAATTGATCGAAGAGCAGAGTAAACCAAGCTGGATTTCTTACCATCAGGTGTAATTTCATGTCTATCAATTACAAGAAGTGATTGGTTTAAGAGCCATTTGGTCTTCCTGTAGACGGTCGTATATGGAATATTTTGTTCTATCATTATAGACTTTATGGACCTGGGCTGGATCATTGCCGAGTTTAGGATCTTTGTCATATCTTCATCAGCCAAGGCAGCTAGGATTGCTTTTTTTGTTTCTTGACTGGAAATTATCATTATTGGCTCCTCGGATTGATACTAATTCGTTTGATTCTAATTATTTATGTATTGATGGATCTTGTTAACTCTAGAATCTTAAATTCTAGATCTGACTACCCATCTCATTTTAGAATAATAATTATAATGACTTTAAAAACCAGATCACATTATAGACTACCCAATGTGATAACTAATCAATTGTCTAGATTGACGCAATATTTTGAATATCCCAACAAACTCAACATTTCCATGAGCTTAAGTATTATGAATCAGACAGAAATCAAATCCTAGTGCCATCGAGCAAATTGACCTTTACAGTATAAGCAACTACTTTTCATATCATTTTTAACTATTTTGGATCATGAAATTGCTTAATCAAACTTTTAATACATCGATCAAGATTCGATGATTTGATCCTATGGAACCCTGAAATTCGTCCTTTGATGAAATCTAGCCAACTAAAATATTGTTCCGTTAAGTTATGTTTATATCGATAATTATATTTACTTTAGGTAATTTATTCTATTTACATATTCGGCAATCCTATCTTCAAGCAGTCTGTACTGATTTTCATTTATGTTTCCATTTTGCAATGAATAAATAATGTCGCTGTGTAATGTATTCAGAAAGTTCAGATATTCATTTTTGGTTTTGTCTGAATGATTTGTATTGATGCAGAGCTCTTCATATTTGTTATGGATTTTTAATAGATATGCGGCTAGGAATTTTGGCTGCTTTCTAGTCCTCAAGTAACTTGGTACAGTTACTATAGCTCCTGTGGCAGCTGCTCCGGTTCCAATAATAGTTGAGATTGTAGACAACGAAGCAGGTCTAGTATTAATATTTTCCTGTTGATTAGCAGCTGATGCGAACTGGACATGATCAAAGGTAGAGGCTGCAGTTAAAGTTACTATGACAGAGATAAGTGATATTGCTAAAGCACTTATTAGCTTGTTACTAATACTTCCATCTAATCTAATTCTTTTTAAAATATTCATCTTTATGGAATACACTTCCAAAAAGATGTTTGTGCACTAGATAAAAACAGTGAAATATAATTAAGGTAAATTACATTATAAGCGGATATGAAAAATAGGAGTATATTTGTTATACGCTCTCTGCTGCTGCTCATTTTTTATCTATCTATTTTTTACTTTTTGTTTTAATATAAACAATGATACAAATTCCATATCTGAAATTCAGGTATGAAATTTGTCCCCTGATTTATATGATAACTGAAATAAGTGATCCACAAAAAATGAATCGAAAAATAATAATGTCAACAAGTTCAAAACTAATAAAACTAACATCCGTGGCAGTCAAAGTGGCATCACTAATGGAACCTGTGAGTTTAGTAGTAATTATACATAAAAAAGTGGTTAAAGAATGTGGATAGTAAATTATCTCAAAAGCAAAATTATTACTACTGCCTATATAGTCTGCTCTGGTAAGAGTTACCTTAAAAAAGATAATACTAAAAATGGTGATTTCAGTAAAATAATAGAAAAATACTCATGCTGGTGTGCCCTTTTAATAAATGGAGTTGAAATAGAAGCGAAAATCATACACAAGGGAAGGGGTAAATTCAAAATTGTCGAAGACAAATATAGCGCAATATATGTTAATCAAATAGTAGATGCGTCTGATGTAATTCATTGTAAAGTGAAATCCGAAGAGATACTTAATTATGTGAAATCCAAGCTGATTTCAATAGGTTCATGAATATGGCTGAGGACGAAAGAATAAAGGCAGCAAACAATATGACCCAAAATGAGAAGGACATGATAATGACTATATCTGCAAAGGAAAACGATACTTTAAACGAGAATGTGTCGGCAACAACAATGTCAGACTCATCAAACAAAACCTTAATTGGTAATTTCGTAGGTTCTGGAGATGGATTCCATAACGCAGAAGGCGTTGCTAAGGTAATACAAGTTGCTAATGGAACTGATGTTTTGAGGTTGGAGAATTTCAAGGCTACCAATGGGCCTGATTTGTATGTTTACTTATCTACCAATAAAGGCAATGCGGACATTGTAAACCTGGGTAGATTGAAAGGCAATATAGGCAACCAAAATTATCCCGTACCTACCGGTACTGACCTAACAAAGTATAATACCGCTCTTGTCTGGTGTCGTGCTTTTTCAGTACTTTTTGGTAGCGCTCTTGTCTGGTGTCGTGCTTTTTCAGGTACTTTTTGGTAGCGCTCAGCTTTCGACACGGTAGATATCAAAGCCGCGCGTTTGCCATAGTGAACGACAATACGAAGTATTAACAGGAGTCTAAATATTCCTTGAACAACACGCAAGATTTGAATATGTGAACAATTCTGAAGTACTGCTTGATTTGGAAACGAATTGAGAATGAGAAGTATGTAATTTAGGAGTAGGATTAGTTAGACGTCTTCTCGGTGAGAATTATTGATAATAAGAGTGTAAGATAACATGTGACATAATTCATATTGCCTTTAGCCAAGTTATAGTATTAGAATAAACCAATTTCAGTTATTATTTGCATAGTGATATTATAAATGATAGTACCTAACCTAGAGGTCATTTTTATGGAATAAAGACTAAAATATCAATTCCTTGAGCCCTTCTACATGCAGGGACCAAACCCCC
>CAVPGE010000008.1:0-31922 GCA_963703885.1 uncultured Nitrososphaerales archaeon | reverse complement strand
GACCGGGTGGGATTCGAACCCACGACCTCAGCAATGCCAATGCCGTATCCTACCAGACTAGACGACCGGCCCATGTATCATCGACTTTATATGGATATTAATATCTTTAAATTAAAATTTATTAAAATGCGGCGAACAAAAATACAACTGTGTCATTAGATAAAAATTATAATTAACCCATAATATCAATTATGATGGTTGAATAGTTCTGGAACAATCGATTGGCGCAGTAATAAAGTACACATTATCAAATAACGATGAAAGTGTACCTGAATTTCTGATTCTAAAAAACAGGAGAGGTTTTTGGGGCTTTCCTCAGGGACATAAAGAAAGAGGCGAATCTGACGTTCAGACACTTGCTAGAGAGGTAGAAGAAGAGACCGGGATTAAAAATATTAATATTTTTTCGTTTATAGGAACTATCAGGTATTATTACTTTAAACAAGATGGGATGAAATCCCATAAGGAAGTTAAGTTTTATTTCGCAACATCAAATACCAAAGATATAATAATATCTAACGAGCACGAATCTTACAAATGGGTCACGTTTGATGATGTTTTAGATATTCTATCCCATAGACAACTCAGAATAATTTTTTTTAGGGGACGAAGAAGGGGGTTGTATTAATATTACATACTTACATGGATTATTTTCCTTTATCGTAATAGATTTATATTCAATTCGTAAACGAAATAAAGAGGATTCAGAATAAGAAATGGTGGCCGGTAGACGCATAGTCCTAACAGCGGACCGAAGTTTGATGACAAATTATAGAGGTAATTTCCTTTATGGCTTTATAGCTTGTGGTCCATACGAATTAGTACCGGAATTTGTTTTCGATAAACTTTTTTGTCCTAGTGTAGAAACAATTAGGAGTACCGGAGAAGTTAAAGTTGCTCAATGTGGACTTAGAAGAGTGGAAGGCGCCTTATTAAAGGAATACACCAGAGATGAAATACTCGTAGCACATCCAAATATGTTAGATAGATGCGTTGGACCAGACACAAAAGTAATTGGTATAAATGTTATGGATCCTTTAGGCATGGCTCCAGTGACTACTACCATGTCGCCTGAAAAATTGTCTTATGTGGCTATGAAATTCAAAAAAATGTGCGCCTCTATCATACAACTTAAGAAAAAATATGACTTTAAAGTCGTCGTAGGTGGAAATGGTTCTTGGGAATTGGCAAAACCAGACAGAATGAAAATACATGGCATTGATACTGTCGTAATTGGTGAGGCAGACGAATTGGCTCTGGATTTATTTCATGACCTTGAAGCTGGAGATGCACCAGAATTACTTCATACTTTTGTAAGAAAGATTGAAAATATTCCCATGATTCAAGGACCTACGGTTAATTCATTGATAGAAGCAATGAGAGGGTGTGGTAGGGGTTGCGATTTTTGTGATGTGAATAAAAGGTCAAAAAAGGATATCCCCTTAGAAAGATTGCAAACTGAAGCCAAGATTAATTTGAATTACGGATTCGATTCAATTTGGCTACAATCGGATGAAATGCTGCTGTATGGGTGCGATAACAAGGACTTTGTACCAAACTCTGACGCCATAATTGGTTTATGGAAGGGATTGAAGCTAACGGGTGCCAATTTTGTAGGAACTACTCACATGACCTTGTCTGCAGTTGCCTCGTCACCAGATCTTATTGAGAAACTATCCAATATCAATGACATGGATTCAAGCGGAAGATGGTTAGCAACTAACTTAGGAATAGAAACTGTGGCACCTAGAATGGTTAAAAAACATTTAGGTGTAAAGACAAAACCATTTCAACCAGAAGAATGGGGTTCAGTAGTTAGAGAAGGATGTAATATTTTGAATAAGAATCATTGGTTCCCAGCATTAACCTTGATTATCGGTTGGCCGGACGAAACACCAGATGAAACACAATATACCATTGACTTAATTGAAGATTTCAAACATATGAATATGCGAGGTTTGGTGGCTCCATTGCTTTATCAAGATTTTTCGGAAAAGAATTCAATGCATTTTGGCAATCTTAATGAAGCACAATTTACTTTGTTCTGGAAATGCTGGCAACATAATTTATGGGTAATTAATGATATTATTCCAATTATTATTCGTAATAAGACCTATGGTCCAGCAATGAAAGTTTTCATGGCTTTGTTAATAAAGGCCGGAACTTGGGCAATTATGAAATATCTTAGAGGCCTATCAAAGCAACTATTTAATGGTCAAGTCGCAGAAGACATAGTTGATCGGTACGCTAGAAAAAGATCTGTTACAACTGCCTCAACAGTAAAACTCTAAATTTCTATTTTTCATCCTGCTCAAGTGAATTTATTGCATTATCAGCTATCGATGTCGATTTTGGTGTTAGAATTATAAAATAGTTTTTATCTGCTCTTTCAACCGACGAAACCGTTCTGTATTTTTTTGTAGAAATATCAAATTCTACCATTCCCGGTTCTATAACTCCTTTGGTATAAATCATCATTAATACGTCACCTGAAATAGGTGTGATCGGTACTATTGAAAAGATATATCCTCTATATGAGCTGATTGGGAGTACTTGCTTCATATAAGGAGCAACGGAAACAAGATAGAGAAAAACATCCTCTATTGTGGAAAACTCTTCAAATTCAAATTTCATATCCATACATTGCCCTGATTCTTAAATATAATGTTTGACTAATTATCCATAAGACTCAAATTTTACATCATAGCTGCCATCTTTTCTCTTGTTTCTCTCAGTTACAAATCCCTTAGGGACCAAATAGTCTAATGCTCCATCTACTGTTCCCTGCCAGCCACAGACGTAGAATATAGTATTTTCGGGAGTAATTTTTTCACCTACAAGTTCCTCCAAAGGTGATCGACCGGTTTCCGGTTTTGGACGCAAAAATGATTCTACCCTTCCTTTTTGGCCATTCCAACTCCTATTGAACCATTCTTGAGGCCTACTTATGCTTGCTCTATATCTAAAATTCCATTTATCTTTGCCTAAATCCAAGCTCTCATTTTCAAGGTCTGTTAAAAGTTCTCTGTAACTTAGCTCGTCTACATAGCTGGCGCCGTGCAAAACAACAATCTCTCTCTTGCTCCCTATGGATTTTAGGTGAAGTGAATATGAAATAAATGGGGCCAAACCAGTTCCTCCACCAATAAGAACCATTCTCCTATTGTCGGGAGAACCATCATGTTTTTTTTCATCTATCGTAAAAATACCGGTGGGTTTTATCCAAAATACCTCGTCACCTTCCCTTTTACTAAACAATTCAGTCGTCAAGCGACCTGGTACTGGTTTTCTTACCCATCGAATTACTAGTTCAAATGCTTTTTTCTGTTCCGGAGGTGATGCAATGGAGTAAGCCCTCCTAATGATTTTCCCCTCATTTGGCACATGAACACCAATTGTAACAAATTGTCCCGCCCTGAAATCTGGTACTGGGTCATTTGATGGTGCGATTTTAAATATTGAAAGGTCTTCCTTAAGTACCCTTACATATGTAATTACACCTTTATTATCAGTTACCATATAAATTTGAAAAATCCTAATGGTTAATAAATGCATTGTTAGATTTTTAATATAAATCAATATTTTCTGGGATTTCGTTGCGAAGTGATAAATTTCATTGATTTAAAAAGTACGGTTAGTATGAACGATTCAAAAAATGTAGATTTGATTGAAAAAATTATTAATGAATACAGTGTAGAACAAAGGAGGTTAAATGAATTATTTAAAATTTCTATGAATAAATTTGCTTCTGAACGGTCTTTTGAAACCTGCCTTGATGCACTCAACTTATCAATTCAGTTAGCAAGTGTTCGAGGCAAGCTAATGGAGTCGTATGAGCAGTATTCAAGAATACTAGAAGGCGAAATTATAAAGCTAAGAAAAAATTGTCAAAATAATAATTTGAAATAGAATCTTCAGTCAAAGATGACTCTATTTCTAATGGTTCCTAGATTTTCAATACTTATTTCTACTATATCCCCACTTTGAAGATATTTTGGTTCTTTCATAGACATAGCAACTCCTGCTGGAGTTCCGGTAGAAATGATATCTCCTGGTTCAAGTGTCATTGCCTTGCTAAGACTTGAAATAATATCTCGAACTAATATCACCATCTTACTGCTTGATGAATTCTGGCGAATCTCGCCATTGACTTTAGTTAGAATATTTAGATTTTGTATATCAAAAATCTCGTCTTTAGATGTGATCCAAGGACCACATGGAGCAAATGTATCCATACTTTTACCTCTTGTGAATTGTTTATCTTTAAATTGGATATCTCTTGCAGATACATCATGTAATATCATATATCCAAAAACGTACTCTAATGATTTTACTGGTTCAACATGTTTAGCATTTTTGCCCATTATCACAGCTATTTCAGCTTCATAATCTAAACGCTTTACAAAGCTAGGGCAGACTATGTCACTAAAAGGATTATTCAATGCAGTTCTAGGTTTCATGAAAATTACTGGCTCATCTGAAGGGGTAAGCCCAGCATCTCTTGCATGATCATAGTAATTAAACGCTAGACAAATTATCTTAGAAGGATCAGGAATAGGAACTAATAATTGAAAATCGTTGATATCTCGCCTGAATTCTAAATTGGAGATATTATTTTGGACGTCATGAATCCAACCCTTTCTGATGAATTCGGTAACGTCTTGCGGAATTGGTATTCCGGTTTGTTCTTGGAAATCTGATTTTGTCATAATTTTCTTATTGTCAACAGAAATTATCCCGTATGTCTCTCCAAAATCTTCATTCTGAATTCTTGCAATCCTCATTCTTATTCTACCTATGTGTAAAGTTAGCAGATCGCCTTGTTTGGACATTGCAAAAACCAAAGCGAACAAATTGAACAATAGTACCCTGTGAAAGATTAGAAACAAAAGATTCACCGTAGCCACTAATTTTCTCTAAGGAATTCGTATTATATTTATCGCCTATGTATAACTCCCTTGGAACGTAAATGTGATAGTCAACCATATCATTTTTTGCTACCCACTGGATTTTCTTCATATTTTGTACTATCTCATCACCTTTTTTGGATGCGACTATGATTTTCTTGTCAATTTCCGTTGCAACATCTGTAATTTGAATATTGTATAGATCCATTAGTCTTATTATTTTGCCTATTTCAAGATTGACACAATCATTTCCCGCTATATAAAATTCACTTGAAATGTTGATCTCACGTTTTCCAAGATTTTGCGTTGGATGATTATTCAACAATACCTTCCCGGAATTAGAATTCTTAACATATAATTTAACTGGATTATCAACAAAGAATAACCGCATGCAAAATGGATCAATCAATTTCCTATTGATAGACTCTAGTGTGTTAATTGGTGGCTTAGTTTCTGCTAGAGTCAAACCCAATCCTAACACAAATTTTTTGATTGCACTAGCTTGAAAACCACGTCTTCTCATTCCAGCTAGGGTAGGTAAACGTGGGTCATCCCAGCCAGATATAAGGCCACTATCTACGAGAGGCTTTATTTTTCTCTTTGACACGGGAATCCCTTCAAACTCAAGTCTAGAAAATTCAATAACTGTTGGCTTTCTTAATCCAAGAATTTCTAAGATGAGATAATACAATTGATTCCTTAACTCGTACTCCTTTGTGCGTAGTGCATGTGTGACTGCATCCTTGCTGTCTTCAATTGGAACAGCAAAATCATATGTTGGCCATATACGTACTTTAGAGCCTAACAAAGGATGAGGATTTTCAACTATTCTAAAAAGAGTCGGGTCTCTCATTACAGTATTCAAATCTTGCATATTTCCCTTAAATCTAATAATCGCCTCATTTTGTGAATAATTATCATTAAAAAATTTGTCAAGTCTATCTAAATTTTCGCTTTTTCTACAGTCACATTCAATCCTGTCTGCCCTATTTTTGTGAATAATTTCACTAGAACAGGTACAAACATATGCATACCCAGTAACAACCATTTTTTTCCCGTATTCGTGCAACTCAAAAATGTCATCCGACGTATTCTTCGTCAAGTGTGGTTTGATATCAAGCCATTCCAAACCATCATTAATTGCATCATAATATTCTATTTTTTCATTCGATGGATTTGTATCGTCGAATCTTAATAGCATTTTACCATTGTATATTTTGGAGTATTCATCATTGATTGTTGCAGCCTTTGCATGTCCAATATGAGGAAATCCGTTCGGTTCAGGTGGAAATCGAGTAACAACTTCTCCAAACCTGGCGTTGGGGAGATCAGGTAATAGGGAAGTTCTATCTTTCTTGATCTTAGCTGGCAAAATATATGTTGCTAATCTTCTTCTCTGCTGTTCTTCATCGAGACGATTAATTTCGTCAACTATGGATTTAATTTTAGGAATAGCATATTTCAAAGTGCTTCTAAGTTGAGGTTCTGATCCGACCACTTTTGACAATACTGCATCCAACATAGCCTTACCATTATGCTCACATGCGTTCTTTAAGGCAATCGAGATGACTAAATTTTCGTCAATTTCCACATCTATAGACTCCTTTGCACAATAAATTTAGCAGATGAAATTAGCGCCCTTTTCGCATGGTTCTCGACATATTTTTCTAGAAGCCCTATGCCTTGCTCCATTTCATAGTATGCTAGGTCTCTTACCTCTCCTTCTATATTTAATGACGAGATAACATTTACTGCCGCATCTAATTCATCACGACTACCCGTCTTATTTCCCAATGCCCTAATTATTTTGCTTTTTTCATTATTGTTCGCATTTCTAAGTGCTAACAATATTGGATATGTCTTCTTGCCTTCCCTAATATCATTACCGACAGCTTTGCCTGTGACTCTGGTATTACCGACAACACCTATGAGATCATCAACTAATTGAAATGCAACTCCGATATGTCTTCCGAATATAGCCAAATTATTTATATCAATATCAGATGAATTTGAGGAAGATAGCGTTCCCATTGCACAAGACACTTCAAAAAGTGCTGCTGTCTTTTTACCTATCATTTCTAAATATTCTTCCGTCGTGGGAATATTTTCATAAGCTGCCATAGCAGTGTCCATAGCTTGACCTTCACAAACGTAGACGCAAGATGAAGACAATTTAGAAACCATTTTCTTAATGATTTTGTCTTCTAATCCTAATTTAGATCCCTCTGATAGGACTTCAAACGCCTTTGAAAATAGAATGTCTCCTGAAATTAATGCCAAGGGCAAACCGTATTTCCGGTGTACAGTGGGTTTTCCATGACGAATATCATCATTGTCAATTATATCATCGTGAATGAGTGAAAAATTATGAACAAGTTCAACTGCAGCTGCGGCAGGTATTGCTTTATCTTCACTACCTCCAAACATTTCACAACTTTTAATAACTAAATAAGGTCGAAGTCTCTTTCCTCCACTTAGTATGTAAGATGATGATGCAGCATACAACTCACGAGGATTCCCATTTAGATGAGATAAGATAAAATCATTCACCCTTAACGCAATTTCTTCTAAATCCTTAACTGTATTATCAATATTCACTCAAGTATCACTCTTGCCAAGTCGCCTGTTAGCATATATCTAGATTTTTTTAGTCCGGAAATATCTTTACTCCCTACTAGAAACATTGTACTCCTAAGTTCTGTTATAATTGTATTTGTAAATTTATTCAGGCTTTCAAAGGATTCTGAGGCATGCCTTAGGAAGGGGTACGCTAAAGCACAAGCGTCCGCTCCTAATGCTAGACATTTGGCTATCTCTAAACCATTTCTTAAACCTCCTGATGCAATAATTGGAATGTTAACTGTTTTAGTTACTTCAATCAGGCTTAACGCAGTGGGTATGCCCCAATCCCAGAATAATTCTCCTAAATGAGTTTTAATCTGGTTGCCAACTTCTTGTGCCCTCTCCTTTTCGACACCTGCCCAGCTCGTACCACCTGAACCTGCTACATTGATAGCCGCTATGCCCGACGATTCTAGTCTAGATGCAACATCCTTGGAGATGCCCGCACCAACTTCCTTGACTATTACAGGGATTTTTAGATTCTTGCACAATTCAGTGATCTTGGCTAGAACACCACTATACCGTGGCTCACCCTCCGGTTGAATCAATTCTTGTAACGGGTTAAGGTGAATAGCTAATGCATTAGCACGGATCATTTCGATAATATTCTCGATCTCATCAATACTAAGCCCCTTTGATAATTGAGCACCACCAATATTGGCGATGAGAAATGCGTTAGGAGCATTTGCTCGGGCTACATGATAAGTATCTCTTAATTCATTACTCTTAAGACCTGCACGTTGACTTCCTACGCCCATACAAAGTTGAAATTTTTCTGCGATTTGTCCCAGTCTCATATTAATTTTTGTTGCCTCTGGGGTTCCCCCAGTCATGCAGTCTATTAGGATTGGTGCTGAAAACGAATGTTTTAGAAAGGAGCATGTTGTATCTATTTCTTCAAAATCTAATTCTGGCAACGCGTTATGGATTAATTTAACAAATTCAAGATATGTAGTAGAATCTTTAGCCTGAACATTTTTAGTTAATGGTATGTCGATTCCCTCTTTTTTCCGTTGTTTAATGACTTCAATATCCGAAACCAAATCTGCGCTATCAGGCAATTCAGGTATTAATCTTCTTTCCCCTTATTACTGTACCCTTAAAATTGTCATTCTCTATGAGATCTACAATTCTTTCGGGCTTCAGTCCATTTAAAATATGCACGTCTAGCCCCATCGCTGAAATTTTCAGGGCTTCACATACTTTTCTGCGCATACCTCCAGTTATATCAGATTTCACTTTTGAAAATTTGACAAGTTCATCGTTTTCAAATATATCAATAAGCTCTCTTGTTTCTAAGTCCTTATAAACGCCGTTTACATTAAGTGCAAATATAATCTTAGATGGTCTAAGCACGGATGAAATTATTGTCATTATTTCATCACCTGAAATAATGGAATATTTCCGATGGTATCTATATATCACATCCCCAAACGTTATTGGAATCATTCTGCTCTTTGCAATTTTACCAAGGTTTAATATTTGCATTTTATTAATTTTATCATTATCCATGAATGAAAGTGGTGCTATGGAATATGGACACATCTTCTTACGCATCATCAAACTAACAATGAAATCGTTGAGATGGACCATAGATTGATGCACTACAGATATGCCATGTGGTGAATAATTGTCAGGCTTCGAATGCATGTTAAATTTAATTGACCAATAATGCCCAAAGGAGCCTCCTCCATGAACGAGAACAAGTGGAATTTTGATCTTTGACATAGCATTCAGAATTCTATTTATGGCGGGTTTGTTGAGTGATAATGGTACATTCTTGTTAGTTATGACCGAACCTCCAAGTTTTATCACCGCTATTTCAGAAAGCACAAAAGTTAAATTTTATCATAAAGATTTAAATTTTGACAATACTTGAATCTACGCCATGATTGTCTAATTGGACAACATTCCACCCTATCCCAAATTTCTTTTTAGTAATGAATTCACTCTCGCTGGGAAATAGTGCAATTACTGCGCCCCCTCCTCCAGCTCCAGTGATTTTGGCTCCCAAGGCTCCATTATTGATACAGTCATCAATTATTTTATCCAATTCAGGGTGAGAAACTCCTAAGGTCGATAATATTTTTTGGTTGGCTGTCATAAGTTGACCCAATTTTATTTGATCACCTTTTAGAAATGCTTTTTTTGCCTCCATGCAGATAGAATATGCCTCAGATGCCAAATCCATGAACAATGAATTTTTTTTGTTCTTGAATTCTTTAACTTGAGAAACCATTATTCCTGTAGCATGTTTTAACCCCGTAGTCTTGACAGCAAACGAAAATTTCCTATTAGATTGGATTTTTTTGAATCCATTTGTGCGATTATAGTATACAATGCCACCAAATGTGCTAACATGACAATCTGTTCCTGATGAATTTTTATGAATGATCCTTTCAATTAAAGCGGCTTTTTTGCATATCTTGTATCTTGAAGATGTCCCAAACAATGAATACATTGCTGCTGAAGTTGCAACACATGAAGCTGCAGATGATCCAAGACCCTCACCGAATGGTATTTCTGATTCTATCATAATGTCAATGCCAGTCTCTTGTCTCTTCTCGGCTAAAATATCTAAAACACACTTTAGAATCGGACTTAGAAATGAGGAAGAAGGTTTTTCTTGCCTGTTCTTTGAATTCAAAACATGAGTTACAAAAACTCCACTTGAATGGATATTAATCGATTTGTTATTATTTCTAACTGCATGAACCGAAATTCTTCTGTTGATTGCTGCGAGGATGGCAGGGTTCCCATATAATACAAAATGTTCTCCAAATAGAATTATTTTTGCAGGAGCAGAAGCTATAGCTTCCATACTATTCAAATTCATATAAAAATAATCGAAGAATATCCAACTACAGAGCTTCTATCTCCTAAAACATCTCCACTTGTAGCATATTTTAGAAGTTTACCCTTCGTCGCACCTAGTTCTTTCGTCGCCTTCATGATAGTGCCAATAGCTCCATAACCACATGCATTTACTGTATATCTTTCCAATGTAGAATAAAATTTGGACACATCTAACGACAAAATGGAAGAAATCAATTCTTTGTCTTTTTCATGAGCAATATTATTGGGTAGATAATGAGTAAGATCAGAAGAGGCTACTAGCATTATTTTTTTAGACGCCAATTTAGATACATCGTAAATACATTTTCCAATTCCGTTTGAAATCTCTTCGTCTTGCCGTCCAAGAATGATTGGGACTATAGTACAACCTTTGTTAATATATTGAATAAATGGAAGCTGAACTTCGATACAATGATCCCTTGAATGTGCAAATGAATCAAAGTTTAAAATTTTTGATTCATTGTATAGTAATTGAGATATCTCATTATCTATTGGCGTTTCACCAAGCGGTGAAATCCATTTCCCTCTTTCCATTAAGGCAATATCACTGCCTAAACCGTAATGATTTGGTCCGATAATAATTGCAGCATCAAATTGTGATGATGATATTTCATAAAATCCATTTGCAGCTATTGCGCCAGAATAAATATAACCTGCATGTGGAGAAACAATTCCATATATTTTAAAATTACTGCTTGATGGCGGAAGATGTCCTGGACCAAATATATTATCTTTAAACGAACTTTCTATAACGTTTATTAGCTCACGTGCATCATTGGGATAAAATAAACCGGATACTGCAGGTTCTCTTCTAATTATATTCAAGACAATTCTTCGACTAACTTGGTTTCGAAGTCGTCTATTGATAGCGGGATCTCGCTATCAGATTTAATTTTTCCCTGTTTTTTTAATACCTCCCGAGCTAATAACCAATATACTGTTGCGAGGGCTTTTCTCCCTCTATTATTAGCTGGTATCACTAGATCTACAAGAGATGTGACGTTATCACTATTCGCAATAGCTATCACGGGTACGCCAGCCCTCGTTGATTCAAGTACTGCTTGTTGATCTGCTTGTGGGTCTGTAACAAGAACTATTTCTGGTTCCATGTAATTAGGAAGTGAAGGATTAGTAAATGTACCTGGCATAAATCTACCGAGAATTGAAGTAGCACCAGTTATCTCGCAAAATTTCTGAACCGGTGTTTTACCATATTCCCTCGCTGAAGTTAAAGCGACCTTTGAAATATCTACTCTACTTATGAATTTTGCAGCAACATCTATGCGTGAAAGAGTCTTACTTATATCAAGTATGTATAAACCTTCTGGATTAGCTCTAACTATAAAAGATGACATAAATTTTGTTTTTACTGGAGTTCCAACACGAATTCCAGTTGCAAGTATCATCTTTTCTAGATTATTGGAGTCCTGACCTTCAATATTTGATTCATCTTGATCTGAAATATTATCTCCTATGTCATTCTTAACTTCATTTTCAATATGCGGTGATGGTTCTGATTCTTCTAAATTATCGTTACTCATGGTAGGTAGATGACAATTCGGCCATACCTTCTATTAAATCATACTCAGAAATACGTAATAATTCATTTAATTTGGCGACTCTTTCTCCACCAATTACTCCTGTTTTAATCATTTTGGATGACGTAGATATAGCGATATGTGCAATTTGAGAATCTATTGATTCTCCTGACCTGTGCGAAGTTATTATATTAAACCTGCTCTTATCGCATTCAGATACAAATTTTAAAGCATCGTACAAGGTACCTGCTTGATTTACCTTTAATATAGCTCCAGTACAAGCACCATATCTAGATGCTACTTTAACCCTTTCTTCGTTTGTAACGAGCATGTCATCTCCCGTAACAATGCAATTATTATTGCTTTTTGTAATCGACGCCATGCTTTCAAAGTCCTCCTCATTAACCGGATCCTCGACATAAAGTAGCTTAAAGTTCTGAATTAATTCATTTACGTAATTAATTTGCTGGTCTGTATTTCTAATAATATTTTGCCTTGAATAGTTATATTTTTTAGTTGTACAATCCCAAAAAGAGGAACTTGCAAAATCTATACCCAATGCAACATCCTTACCTAGGTCCAAACCCAGTCTTTCAATAGCTTTGGATACAATAGTTATAGCCTCTTCATTGTTTACGTGTGGTGCCCATGCTCCTTCATCCCCCTTGCCATAAGTAAATTCCTTATCTGTTTCTTCAAGAATTATTCTTACCTGGTTATGGACGCTAAAATTTAACTCTAGCGCTTCCATAATGCTTCTAGCTCCGACCGGACACGATAATACTTCTTGAATGTCTGGAGTTCCTGGACCAGCATGGGCGCCTCCGCCTATGATATTTCCTAATGGATAAGGAAATTTATATGGACCACTTGGCTTAAGCAATTTAAATAAAGGTATGTCCAGTGATTTGGACGCTGAATCAACTGCAGCCATACTTATAGCGTAGGCGACTGAACCCCCTAATGACGAAAAAGAATCAGAATTATCTATGGATTTTATAATTTTATAAACAGATTCGGGGTTCGATGAATCTACACCAATAAACTTACTTGAATACTTGTTAAATATTTCAAGAGACAAACTAGGATTGTTATTGACAAAACTTGATACCTCATGACTACCTACACTAGCACCAGACGGTGCACAAGCCCGCCCCAAGAATTTATCATCACTTACTACGTCTACCTCAATAGACTTTTTACCTCTACTATTGAAGATAAGTCTTCCTTTTACTGACGTAATAGTCGGCATTAGCTAATCTATCTCAGATTGTATTTCTGACATACGGCGACGAAGGGCTTCGTAGTAGGGTATGACTTGGTATATCGTTTCTACACATGAAACAAACATCCTCCTACAACAATACCTCTTCACGTTAAGAGAATCCATTATTTCTGCAGGATCTTCACCTGACTTTAGTCTGTTAGAAAAATCTTCATATTTGTCTGCAATTATATTTCCACAAGTAAAGCATCTAACCGGAACGAGCATATGTGTTTCTCAGATATTTGTATTATAAATAGTATGATATAACAATTGGCATTGTCGTCCATAAAAAAGCAATATTCAAATTACTGGTTTTGAACCGCTACAATTAAGCGGGAGTCGCCCAGCTTGGCCAACGGCGTAAGACTGAGGCTCTTATCCCTTAGGGGTTCGTGGGTTCAAATCCCATCTCCCGCATTAGTAAGTATTTTCAATAATGAAATCACTTTCAATTTCTTTTTCATGATATGTAGTACACTCTAGATATTGCTGAATCATGATATTGCTGAATCAT
The DNA here is from genome assembly GCA_963703885.1 of uncultured Nitrososphaerales archaeon. Classification (GTDB taxonomy): domain Archaea; phylum Thermoproteota; class Nitrososphaeria; order Nitrososphaerales; family Nitrososphaeraceae; genus TA-21. The sequence goes on along the minus strand of CAVPGE010000008.1, from coordinate 18,218 downwards.
TGTTACAATTTTGATTATTCATTACTAAAATCCATATTTACGACATCGTGAAAGATCTAGTCATTTGTTAAAATCACAGTATTTTAAGAAAATTTTTATCAGTTAATGCGTAGAACAATACATTGAAACCCGATTTTTCATCCCTTGAAGACAAGCAAAAACTCTATTCATTGTTAAAATCTCAACTCGAAGCTGAAACACGGGAAATGATTCACTACATGTCTGTTTTGAGCGCTATTAATAACTCATTGATAAAAAACTACGTCTATGCACTTCTTAATGACGGCTTAAGGCATGTAGAGTATATTTCCAGCATGATGTCTAATATTGAAGGAGCAAGCAGTAGCTCCAATCTTACTAAAAATGGATTATCTATCTCGATAGAGGAAGAGAAGCATTCGAAAAATCTATTGCTACAATGTCTTGAGATGGCTAAGGATACAGAAACAAAATCAATGCTCAAAAGTATAATTGTTGATGAAGAACATCACATTAGAATTCTGGAACATATCGCGGAATTAGTAGAGTCATATAATTAAGGCATATAAATCCAGCCAAGATGCTTAGGTAATTCTAATACTCTTCATTCTGGCTACATCAATCTCTATAGGGGCTTCTTTAGAATCAGTTTTGAGTCCCGCTATTTTATCCACAACATCCATACCGTCTATAACTTTCCCAAATATTGTATATTGACCATCCAAAAAAAATGAATCTTTCAAGACGATAAAAAATTGCGAGCCTGCACTATTTGGATCATGTGATCTAGCCATCGACAAAGTTCCACGAGAATGCGTTAATTTGCTAAATTCAGCGTCAATTTTCCATCCCGGACCTCCAGTTCCCCATAAATCACGAAGAGAGATATCCTTAGTTAAAGGATCTCCTCCTTGTATCACAAATCCTGGGACGATACGATGAAAGAGCAATTGATCATAAAAAACTGAATTTGCTAACTTGACAAAATTTGCTACAGTTTTAGGTGCAACATGATCAAATAATTCTGCTACTATTTTTCCCTCTTGAGTTTCGATTATAGCTTTCACAATCATCAAAAATTATAATGCATATATTAAGAGATAAGTTCAATAATCTATTAATTGTCTATGGTTCATGATATTGTAAAAAATTTTCTTGCTAATCATAATTGTATCAAGATAATAATGAAGGATGGTGTAGTTGTAAATGATTTTGTAATCGAACGGCATTCAAACATATTCTCAAAAATTTCAATAGATGTACCAAGAACTAAAGCTAAATGTCCCCCGATAACTAGGACTGTTAGCATCGCAAAGAATTTGGATTTTTACCAAGAAAATGTATGCCTAGAAATTAAGAATATTGCTGACAAAAATGTCATTAAGCAAATATTACAAAAGCTCAGAGTAATGGTAATTGCTGCATTAGTAAAATTGAATGAACTAATTTTAAGATACGACTCAATCAATAAGCTTAGGATAAACTTAACTGAGTGGAATACACATGCAAATATATTACTTGAATTAGTTTCAGACTATGTCACAAAGGTCAAGAGTGGGACATTTGAAAAGAGATTAGACCATCCAAGATTGAGTGGAGTATTAAAGTATTTGAATTTAAATGTGAAAGACCTAAATACAGAGATATCAATCCTGTACTAATAATGGTACATACAAGCAACAAATCGAAATATAATTCCCTATCAAGTATCACTGCGTAAGTCTAATTTTATCAAGACGCAGTCATATACTGCAAAATTTCGATACTATGATTTCCAGGTTTGACTTTTGAATATATCTTTAATATTCTTCCATTTTCGTCCAAAACAAATGTGGATCTGTTGACGCCCATATACTCCTTTCCCATGAACTTCTTAAGCCCATAAACTCCATATTTTTTAGATATGACATTATCACTATCTGATACTAATGGATACGGGATATCCATTTTTTCTCTGAATTTTTGATGTGATGCATGTGTATCCGGACTAATTCCAATAACCTCTATTCCTTCCTTTTGAAATTTACTATAGTCCTTTGTAAATTCTGAAGCTTCTGTAGTACAACCGGGAGTAAAGTCTCTTGGATAAAAGTAAACTACGACCTTCTTTCCACGTAAATCATTAAGGTTTGAATTCCTACCATTTTTGTCTTTAAAAAAAAATTCTGGTGCTAATTCTCCCTCCTTCAGTCGAGATATTTCTTGTTCGTGGGTCATATACCATAATTATTATGGATCAAGAAAAATCTTCTTATAATCAAATTAGGATAGTGTTTGAGCTTTAATTTATCGAAGGGTAGCCGAATAAGAAACCAGATCTATATTTAAATCCTATCTCGACAATACATAAAAAATATACATGTTATCAAGTCTCTTCATGAACTTTATCGGGGATGTTGATGGTAAAATATGATGTAGTTATTGTTGGTGGTGGTCCAGCTGGCCTTGCTGCAGCATATAGTTCCGCAAAAGCGAAGGCTAATACAGTAGTCATCGAAAAGGACGACTCAATCGGACAGTACATACGAACTAGTGGAGTAACTTGGATAAGCGACATGGAAAGATTAGGAATACCTAGTATTCACTATAACCCTATCAGGAATTATAGACTTATCTCGCCATCAAAGGAGATTATAATAACTGGAAAAGAACCGCAAGCCTGTGTTCTGGATGTAAGGTCTACCTACCAATACCTTGCAACTCTAGCAGCGAATGAAGGTTCAGATTTAATGGTAAGGAGTCAAGTTTATGATGTCAAGAGAAACTCAAGCAGAATTACTGGTGTTAAGGCTAGAACTCCACATGGTAATCTAGAAATAGATTCCAAGGTTGTGATAGATGCAAGTGGATTCAATAGTATCGTAGCCAGAAAAGCTGGATTGGTTAATGAATGGAAGAGATACGGAATTGGAGTAGAATACGAATGTTTTTGTGAATACATAGACCCCCAAACGTGGATTCTAATGGTCGGAAGTAAGTATTCGGAAGCTGGATATTCTTGGGTGTTCCCATTATCTGAAAATCGATTTAGAATAGGCGTAGGGATTGGACGACCAGAATCTACCATGGATCCAATGAAAAAACTAAATGATATTTTAGATAACAAAATTAAACCCCTGAATGAGATAAAAAAAATTCAACCTCTCGAGCTGCATTTCGGGCTAATACCAAATGAGGGAGTATCTAGATCGACTGTTTATGATGGTCTGATCTTGGTGGGTGATTCTGCAGGACAATCAAACCCCCTAGTGTTAGAAGGAATTAGATTCGCAATCGACTTTGGGAGACTTGCGGGTGTAATAGGTGCCAAATCGCTCCAAAATGGATCAGATAAGGAATCCCTATTGGAATATGAAAGGATCTGGAGGAGTCGCTGTGAATCAAAAATAAAGGCGTCTATTAAAGTTCAGTCAAGATGGTTAGGTCTCACTGATGAGCAATGGGATAAAGAAATTGAAATATTACGTGAACTTTCCATCGACGAATTTCTTGATTTTGTCCGGTGTGAATTTACCAACAGCAAGATGCTCAGGTTAGCAGTGAATCATCCTAAATTGGTGGCAAGGAAACTGTTTGACCTTGTTGTGAATAAATGAAGCAAGATTTTTATATGAAAATATATCAGCAAGTTTCAGTCTTGGCTGGCGAAACCGCTACACAATTTACGCCAATAATGTATATGCTCGGTTTTGGACTTCTTGCCTCAATTCCTGCGTTAATTTTATCAAAATTGATTTCGCCGAGAAGACGTTATAATCCAGTAAAATTTCTGCCAATGGAATGCGGACAAATGCCATCTGGAGAAGGCAGGGCTCATTTCATGATGCAATATTATTCGTATATCTTAATGTTTGTTGTATTCGACGTTATGTCCATATTCCTATACGCATGGGGGACTTCTTTGTTCTCAATTCCACGTTCTGCCACGCTACCGATACTAGCTTTTTTAGGAATTATGTTTGCAGCAATGGGGTACGCACTTTATCTTTCTGGGAGAAAGGGAATTTGGTAATATTATCAGTAATAAATTATTTCGTGAACACATCTGTGGGTGGAAAATGAGAATGATAAAGGATCTAGTTAATCCAACCACTTTCAACGTTCTAGTTAGCAAGTTAGGTGATGTTTTGACAAGAGCGCTAGATATGCCCTTGGGATATGCAATAAATTGGGGACGAATATGGTCATTGTGGCCGGTACATCTTGAAACTGCATGTTGTAGCGTAGAATTTGGTGCCGCTTCTGGGCCCAGATATGACGTTGAGAGATTTGGAATAATTGAAGCTTTTGGTTCCCTAAGACAATGCGATTTAATCGTAGTTCAGGGAACAGTTACTCGCAAGATGGCCCCTCGATTAAGAATGGTATATGATCAAATGCCAGAGCCCAAATATGTTATAGCAATGGGAGCATGTGCTATAACTGGTGGACTGTATATAGATTCGTACAATGTTCTTCCTGGTGTCGATGGAATAGTTCCAGTTGATGTATATGTACCTGGATGTCCTCCAAGACCAGAAACACTGATTCAAGGATGCATGTTATTACAAGAAAAAATAAAAAGGTCGAAGATTAGATAGTATGATACCTGATAATTCCAATATCGAACCAAAGCAGTCAAGCGAGTCTAAAGAGTCAATAATACCGAGCACAAATGAAAATGAATCCAAGATTATTCTAGATTTTGAACAAAATATTGTTAGTAAACTAAACTCTGAATTTGTAGACAAGATTGCAACAATATACGTCAAACCAATGAGAATCAAAATACTAGTGCAACCCGAAGATATTATTTCGGTAGCAACTTTTATCAAATCTAAATTAGGATTTGATCATGCAGAGTCTGTTGGAGGGACAGACTTTCCAAAGGATAATCAAATTGAAGTTGTTTATCATTTGGGCTCATATTCCCGCGACGATCTTTCCTCACAGATTTTAGCTCTCATCTACCAGAACTAACAGAGATGATGCTAGGTTACCATCATTGATCGGTGTTTTCAAGAGTGTTGAATACCATGAAAGAGAGACTTTCGAAATGTTAGGAGTTTACTTTGAGGGTCATCCAAGAAATGAACGATTCTTACTTCCAGAAGATTGGGCAGATATACCACCCTTGAGAAAGGACTTCAGGATAAAGGGTAGATAAAGGGATTATCATGGAAGATATTGAACAAAAAATGAATGAAACAATGAAGATGGGATTACAAATAGTCAAGGAATCGGAGGAAGACAGGCTGATGAGTTTAAGTGTTGGTCCACAACATCCAGGATCTGGACATTTCAGATTTACCATAAAACTCGATGGAGATTACATAGTATTCTGTGATCCTGATCCGGGATATGTTCACAGGGGAGAAGAAAAAATGTCAGAATATCGTAACTTCATTCAAAATATTCCACATCTCGAAAGGCCTGTAATTCATGATTCTACCAATATCACGTATTCATATAGCTTGGCGGTCGAAGAACTTACAAACATAGAAGTACCTCGTCGAGGACAATTTATTAGAGCAATAGCATCAGAGATAAATAGACAGGTTTACACTCTTTATTGGCTGGCAATTTACGGGATATTTCTCGGGCATTCGACCATGTTCATGTGGCCCACAGGTGACAGAGAGCTCTTTATAGACCTCCTTGAAGCTTTAACTGGCGCGCGTGTTACTCATGCATTCAATATTCCTGGAGGTGTAAGAAATGACATGCCCGAAGGATTCAAAGATAGATGTTTAAGACAGGTCGCATATTTTGAGAAAAGATTGAAAGAATATGAAGACATATTCTACAATAACCCATTATTTAGACAAAGAACTGAAGATGTGGGTATATTGACAAAGGACGATGCCATCTCGCTTGGAGTAACCGGATCTGTTTTGAGAGCATCAGGAATTCCATTTGATATCCGAAAAGTCGAACCATATGACGTATATAATGAATTAGACTTCAAAGTCCAATATATGAAAACGGGTGACTCATTTGCACGCTCAATGGTTCCTTTTCTTGATATGAGGGAATCATGTCATATCATTAGACAATTACTGGATAAGATACCAGAATCAGGTGAAGTTCGATCAAAGCTGCAACCTAATCCAAAAGGACCTCCCGGCGAATCTTATAAAAGGGTTGAGTCAGGAAGGGGCGCTCTAGGTTATTATATTATTAGTGACGGTACGCCAAGACCTTATCGTGTCAAAATATCTGTAGGCTCATTTAGAAATATGCTGGCTCTTCCTCATCTACTGATAGGATCAAAATTGGGAGATATGCCATCAATTTATTGGTCATTAAATTATTGGCCTGTGGAGGCAGACAGATAATGGCCACAGCACCTCAAGATTTTAGGTTTGGTAATTTTGTTGCCAGTATTGTCTGGCTAGTTTTCTGGATACTAGTAATTGTTTCTTTGGTAGGACTTCCACTAATCTTCATACTTTTATTTTATGTTCCTTTACCACCAGTCAACGGAGAGGTACTTACCCCATATCTCTTCTTTTCGATGATGGTCGATCCCACCAGAACGATACCTATTTTAAAATTTTTGATACATACTGATCTGTTTAGAGTAGCTGTCTTTCCTGGATTTGGTTATGCTGCGCTACTAGCTGCTGCAACAATATTCATAGAACGCAAATTTTTGGCAAAGATGCAGCTTAGGATAGGACCGCTTTATGCGGGTAAGATTGAAGGGATCCTACAGCTGATAGCCGATGGATTAAAGCTCATTTCCAAAGAGATAATTGTTCCATCTGGGGCAGATAAACCAATTTTCTGGGCTGCTCCAATAATGTTTGTCGCAACAGCTGCAGCAGTGGCAGCACTTATTCCTGTCGCACCGGGATGGGTGGTTGCAAATATTAACGTGGGTATGATAGCAGTTTTTGCATTTTTGGGATTCTTCCCGCTTCTTGCCTTATTGTTCTCTTGGGCTAGTAACAGTAAATATCCTTTCATCGGAGGTTTGAGAGCCTTGCACCAAATGATTGCATTCGAAATTCCTTTTATATTATCTGCATTATCGGTAGTAATATTATCTGGTTCATTAAATTTGAGCGATATAGCCTCTGCTCAACATCCATACTGGTACATCTTTTTCTTACCTATAAGCGCATTCGTTTTCTATATCTCATCTTTAGCCGAGCTTGAGAGAATACCATTTGATTTGCCTGAGGCAGAAAGCGAAATTGTTGCAGGATGGTTGACAGAAACATCAGGAATGATATACGGATTAATCCAGCTTGGTACATATGTGAAGTTGTATGCTCTTGCTGCACTGTTTGTTGTCATGTTCCTTGGAGGATGGAGTGGACCTCAAATATTTCCTGCGGATATAATTCCAGGATACACCGGCGAAAAAATCTATAATGCCGTAACCATCAACGCAGCATTTTGGTTCACTATTAAAACATTTGGGATGATAATGTTGATATTGTTACCAAGGGGAATTAATCCTAGAATAAGGATCGATATCTTATTACATACTGGCTGGTATAAATTGATCGTGCTGACATTCATCAATATTTTTGTTGCACTTGCTTTAATATATGGGGGAGTTTTAGGCCCTGGAGGATTGCTGACAGGATAATGACGTCAGCTTCAGGATTCATAAAAGCAATAGAATCAGGATCCAAGCACCTTGTTTTAAAGAGATTTACCCTAAGATATCCAGAGCAGAAACTAAAATTCGTTGGTGATGGATACCAATTTGATCCAAAGAGAGGTGTGGGTATAGCTGGTAGCAGGGGAAGACACATACTGTTTCATGACAAATGTACTGGATGCCAGCTATGTGCAATTGCATGTGAGGGAATAGCCGAGGCTATTGGAATGGTGAAGGTAGATGAAGAATGGAAGCATAATAAGAAAGCAATTATGCCACAGATTGATTATGGTAAGTGTGTATTTTGTGCTCTATGCGTTGATGCTTGTCCATTTTATGCACTATTTATGACAAATGATTACGAATTATCTTCATTTACTAAAGAACACCTGATATACACACCATCTCAACTTGCAGTCAAGCCAAAGTATGATGGCGAGGTTGAAATAAAGATAGGAAAGAGAGGAGCAGATCATGGCTGAACCAGTATTTATTGCGGTATCTGCACTTACGGTGGTCACGGCGATACTTGCCTTGGAAAGCAAGGAACTAATCTATGGTGGTATTGCTTTAGCAATTTCTATGCTAGGGATTGCGGGTTTTTTTCTATTACTTGATGCTCCATTTGTAGCAATGTTCCAAATTGTAGTATATGTTGGTGCAGTAGCTGTTTTAATTATTTTTACAGTAATGCTAGTGCGAACCCAGGATCTGTTTTCAGTTAAGGATGATAAGGGAAGAAAAGTAGCTGGTATCATATTGACGCTTATTACCATAGGTGGTATCGGTGGTATACTTTTGGCATCAGGGATTAAAGATCCAACCTTTGGAAATCCAACGGCGGCTCCAGTAGATATAGTCGAAATAGGGAAATCAATGTTCACATATTATTCACCTGCCATAATAGTTCTAGGACTTACCCTCGCTGGAGCAGTCATAGGAGCATTGGCACTAGCAAGAAGACAGGATATAGTTAAGGAAAATGAATGAATTACAAGATTTCATAATAGTTGCAATAGTATTGTTTGCGATTGGTATATATGGTCTTGTTGTAAAGCGAAATGCCATACGCATGCTATTTTCGATAGAAATAATTGCCAATGCGGCTAACTTAAATTTGGTCGCATTCTCTCGAAATTTGCATGATGTTCAGGGACAAGTTTTTGCACTTTTTTCAATAGCAATTGCCGCAGCGGAAGTTGCTGTAGGCTTAGGCATAATCATCATTGCTTACAGATTATACAAGGAAATTGATGTTGAAGAATTTAGGAGCTTGAAGGGATAGGCAGTAAGCGGATGACAGACTCATACTACTTAATAGCTGCAACGTTTATTCCATTGGTTCTTGCTCCTGCTGCTTACTTCTTCAGCAAAAAGTTCGGACCAAATGCTGTTACTTGGTTTTCATTCGGAATTCTGGCAATATCAACCACATTGCTTCTCATACCGTCTCTTAATATCAATGGATACAAATCTGCATACGTGGAATCGTACACATGGAGTCAATTTGGTAATTTTGGATTGCGCTTGGACGGATTAAGCCTCCCCTTTGCGTCTATTATTTATATCTTATGTACCGTGTTGGCGTTATATTCCAAGCCCTACATGTTACATAAAATTAAGGAAGCCTTCCATGAATCAAGTAATAGCCAAGGCCAAGGACAAGATTCACATTCACAGAATCATAATCCTGATGGGCAAATATCAAGTGGTAGTGGAACGTTAGTAATTTCAGGCACAAAAGAAGAACAGTACGTAAATCATCACATGGGTTTGTATTTTGGTTTATATCTCTCATTTTCTATGGGAATGCTCGGTACGGTACTTGCTACAAACCTTATTGAATTCTATGTGTTTTTTGAATTGATGCTAGTTCCATCTTTCTTCCTTTTGGCGTTTTATGGTTATGGTGCAAGAAAAAGAATTGCTTTAATGTTCTTCTTCTGGACTCATGCAGGTGCAGTGATCCTACTTTTGGGTTTACTGGCGATGGGATTCTTTGCAGGAGGATTCGATTATGATACGGTAAGAGCTAATGCATCCCGTATACCTGCACAATGGTTAGGTATTATAATATTCTCCCTTGTAATAGGACTTGGAGTCAAACTTGCTGCATTTATGTTACATATTTGGTTACCATATGCTCACGCAGAGGCTCCAACACCCATTTCCGCCCTTTTGTCACCAGCAATGATTGGAATAGGCGCATACGGTCTATTGAGATTGTGGCTAGAGTTATTAGCAGGTGATTATTCCCAATACAGCATTTACATATATCTTTGGGGCCTTGCTACAATGATATATGGAGGAGCAATGGCAATGATGCAAGATGACGTAAAGAAAGTGCTTGCCTATTCTAGTGTTAGTCAGATGGGATACATACTATTTGGACTAGGCTCAGATAGCATGTTGGGAATAACTGGCGGTACGCTCATGTATGTGAGCCATGGTCTAGGAAAGGCAATACTCTTCATGATGGCAGGATCCATTATACTGCAAACAGGAACAAGAAAAATGTCCGAGCTTGGAGGATTGGCAGGAAAGATGCCATATACTGCAGTAATAGCAATGATTGGTGCATTAACAATAATGGGTATTCCTCCAACAAGTGGCTTCATGGCAGAATGGATATTATTTAATGGAGTTCTTCAATCTGGTGTTACTAATTCAGATACTCTAAGAGTTGTGGGATTTGGACTTGGCATTTTAGCTACTGTTCTATCTTCAGCATATATTCTTTGGATGTATAAAAGGATATTCTTTGGCAAACTTCCAGAAAAATACGTAAATGTGAGGGACTCCAATCGATACATAACAGTGACTATGGCTGCATTGGCTGCTTTAACGCTCTTTTTGGGAACTTATCCAAATCCAATTCTAAATCCGCTAACTGAGTATATTCAAGGAATGTTTGCTACTGACAGTCATGTAGTGCCTCTGCCGAATACTGTTCAGGCTGTGCAGGTTAATGATACGATGGCTGTTACTTCATTCAAAATGTCCTCTAACATTACTGGTAACGCTCAACTATTGGAGGGAGAGCACTGATTTTTATGATCAGTCTATTTTTGATAATGAAGATAAACAAGCAGTTTATGGAGGTCAAGGACTCTTGAGTGAAATTATGGGATTTGAAGGCGTTGGGGCGATAGTATGGTTTATATGGATTATCCCGTTTGCAGGAGCTGCATTAATTCCAGCGATAGCCAAAGCAGGAAATCGTGTTAGAGATTACAGTGCAGTTGGGTTTACTCTAGTGAGCGCGTTATTAGCAGCGACTGTAATTCCATATGCATTATCTGGTGAACAAATACACAGTCAGATTAGCTGGATTCCTATCTTGAATCTGAAGGCCGGTGTGTTGGGAGACTCATTATCAATCGTTATGGCCAATATTGTTGCCTGGATATCGTTTTTGATAATTGTTTATTCTGTTGGATACATGCACGGTGACAGGAATCTAACCCGGTATTGGTTTTTTATGCTATTTTTCATAGGATCGATGCAATTAATAGTGCTATCTGACAATTTCCTCATGCTATTTTTCGGCTGGGAAGGTGTTGGACTCGCATCGTTTGCACTCATCAGTTTCTGGTATCAAGACAAAAAGAAAGATTATGTAGGTAAATTTGGAGACTACGCTGGTGGAATTCAATTGTGGGCTTCACCCAGCCATGCCGGTCTAAAGGCATTCTTGATGACCAAAGCTGGTGATATAATGATGTTATCTGGTATGTTTCTGATTTTTTCCTATGCAGGGACTTTCGGGTTTACAGAATTATTGCATAATCAAAGTTGGGCCGCAGCTATGACGAAGGATAACTTGCTTGTACCTGCAGCAGTCTTAATTTTCGGTGGCGCAATTGGTAAATCAGCACAATTTCCACTCAATGAATGGTTACTCGAAGCTATGACGGGTCCAACGGCTGTGTCCGCATTAATTCACGCAGCAACCATGGTCAAGGCAGGAGTCTTTCTTGTAGCAAGAATAGCACCACTCTTCTTTGCTCTAGCGGCATTAAATTCTGCTCAATTTTTTGAGGTTGTAGCCTGGGTTGGAGCTATAACCGCTTTCTTGCTAGCAACACAAGCTATAGTCAATCCTGAAATTAAAAAGGTGCTGGCTTATTCAACAGGATCCCAGATCGGGCTCATGATGATGGGATTAGGCATTGCGGGACTTTCTTCTTCTTTTGTAGACGGTTATACTGCAGGTTTCTTCCACTTGATGAGTCATGCCATGTTCAAAGCGTCATTATTCATGGGAGCAGGTGCTGTTATTCATGCCGTGGGTTCGCGCTTTATGACAGACATGGGTGGTTTAAAGAAAAAAATGAGAAAGACTTACATATTCATGCTGCTTTCAGGACTTTCTCTTGCTGCAGCACCTCTTATAACTTCTGGATTCTGGAGCAAGGATGCCATATTTGCAGCAGTCCTTGAATCAGGCTATGCGTATTCTTTGCCATTATTCATAATGGCCGTGATGGTTTCAATTATGACTGCCTTCTATACATTTAGAATGTTGGGCATGACTTTCTTTGGAAATAGTAGTCCTCACATCGAGATAGCGGAGGAAAATGGACGACATGTTCATGAGGTAGGCGCTATAATGTGGGTTCCATTCGCTATTTTAGCTGTTGCAAGTATAGCAGTCGGAGTTGTAGGTTTTGCATTTGAACACGAATTGCATGCAATGTTCTCTTCATACCTCTCCAATACTTTTGGAATCAACGCTGAACATGTTACTGAAAGTAATACCGCAACGACAGGATTCTTGGGTCTAAATCCAATCGCTGCAACTGCCTCAGTTGCTGCGTTCGGAATCGGAGCTGCGCTTGGATTCATATTTTATATAGCAAGAAGATTAGATCCAAATATCATATCAAAGAATATTGTTTCAAGAGCATTCTGGAAATTCTTATACAATAGATGGTACCTTAATACCGCCCTATATTGGGGTGCCGTATTGGGTCCAATGGCAATATTTCGAATAATTTGGAGATATTTTGAGAGCACTCATTGTGGATGGAATCAATCCAGGTCTACAAGGCACCATGACGTATTTTTCCAAAGTTATAAAAGCAGGTCAAACTGGCATAACGCAAACATATATTTTTGTTTTTGCTGCAGGAGTCATGATTATAGTCATGCTGCTTTTCTTATAGGAGTAAGTGAATAACATGGCTGATATAGCTCAAATGTTTGATATGACTTCAACTCCTTTACTTGTAACCCTGATATTGGGCGTAGTAGGACTTGCTATTCCTATAATCGATTCCTTAAAGAAGGAAAGAGGTTCAAATAATAAGCTTTATAGTTCCATATCATTTGGTGCGCTACTTCTCACTATAAGTATTATTATCTTTAAAGTAATTTCGGGAGAGCAAATTCCAACAATTGAATTTGGAGGTACAGTGCTTGCAGACGATTTGTTTGGTTCATTCTTTGCAATAGTACTCTTGATAGTATCGATAATGGTAACGGTTTCATCTTGGAGCTTTATGAAGAATAAGACCAATCCTGCAGCATATTATTCGCTAATTTTGTTATCTAGTATAGGAATGATTTTAATTGCGTATTCTACTGATTTTGTGATGTTGTTGGTTTCATGGGAGTTGATGTCAATTCCCACATATGCTTTGGCAGCGTTTTCAAAAAGAGATCCGATATCCAACGAATCTGCAATAAAGTATTTCATGTTTGGCGCACTTTCGTCAGGCATTTTGGTATTTGCAATAGGTCTAGTTTATGGTGTAACCGGAACCACTAATATTGGAGAATCCATAAAAGCTATGGTAACACTTCCACAAGATCTTCTTCCGGTGGGCCTGCTTGCTATTGCACTGTTTATTGCTGGCTTTGGTTTTAAGATGGGTCTTGTTCCATTCCACATGTGGTTACCTGATGCTTATGAGGGAGCTCCGACTACCATCGCTGCCCTATTAGCTGCAGGGACAAAGAAAGCTGGGTTTGCTGCTGCTATACGTGTAATAATTCTTGCCTTATTCGTATTGCATCTTGATTGGACACTTACTCTGGCAATTATAGCAGTATTTACTATGACATTAGGAAATTTGGGAGCCTTAATACAAAAGAGTGTTCCAAGAATTTTGGCTTATTCAAGTATTGCTCAAGCAGGATACATAATGATAGGTTTGGCCTTGGCACCTTATAGCGATCAGGCATTACCCGGCTCTCTTTTTCACATAATGAATCATGCTGTGATGAAATCTGCTGCATTTATTGCTGCAGCAGCGGTTGCCATAACATTAGCAAGCTATAGTCTTGAAAAATATAGGGGTCTTGCAAGGCGAATGCCAATTACTGCAATAGCCCTATCTATATCACTACTTGCGCTAGCCGGGGTTCCACCCCTGAACGGATTCTGGAGTAAATTGGTTTTGTTCCAGTCTGCAATTAATTCAGGTGATAGTGTGTGGTGGGGACCATATTTAGCAATAGCCGGCGTCCTTAACAGTGCACTTTCTCTGGGATACTATGCATGGATAATGCGTAAGATGTACATGGAAGAATCGCCAGATATGAGTAAAGTTAAGGAACCAAAAGCAATTGTTGCTGTACTTATCTTCGCTATTGTATTCATGGTAGGTTTTGGAATATGGCATGCACCAATCTTGGAATTTGCTTCACATTCGGTCCCGACACTTACCCAGATAACTTCAGCTATGTCTTTGACCCCTAGGTAGAAAACTAAATCTACCAATACATGTTCTACTCCGTCAAATTAGTTATATTTCTAATTCTCTGATCTAGTAGGAAACTATTCTCATTACAGTCCGGGCATTTATGTTATGACCGTTGTTTATATCCGCTTCATTATTGTGACAACTTGTTCGTCGCTGACCGGAGAAAAGTCAGTGTAAAATTGACCTACTGAGTTAAAATTACCAGTAGAAGGAACAATAAATGACTCGACTTTGTCTGCTTCTTGTTTTAATAATTCGACCGTTTCCTTTGGAGCAACAGTTATAGCAACTATAATTTTATTGGGATTCTGTTTTCTAATCCATCTTGTGGCTGCAATTAACGTTGCACCAGTGGCAGCACCGTCGTCTACCAATATTATAGTTTTGCTGCTTATCTGATAATTTCTATTTTCAGGTCTATAAAGAGACTCCCGTCTACTGATTTCTTTTTTCTGTGTTAATATTTCCTCTTCAATATAATCAGAGGAGATTTTGAGTGCGTTTATAACATATTCATTACGATAAATTGTACCATCTTTCATAATTGCACCGATGCCTAGCTCTCTGTTGTGAGGTGCACACAATTTGCGCGGAATAACTATATCAAAGGAATTAGCCTTAATTTTTTCATATATAATATGTGCCATTATTACTCCACCACGTGGGATACCAAGTACTGTTATTTCGTTTGAAGATATTCCCTTCAGATAATCCTTTAGTACTGAGGCTAACATGTGTGCAGCTGCTTCTCTGTCTTTGAATTTTATGATGGATCCATTTTTGATTGTCGATAATATATCTGGTACTTTCAATAACAAATATCAACTGTTAAACTTTCCTATAAAGATCTATGTAAAATCAATCCGATGAATCTTAGTATATAGTTTTATGCTATAATCCTAAATAAAGTAACATACATTATATAAGGGACTATTGTTAATATATTTAAGGGATAATAGTAGGTTGCAATCTAACTCTATAAAGTACAAAATCCACTATAACGCGACAACATATGATCATAAGACTAGGACGTATATTAATGGTGAACAAGCTTACAAGAACTTCAATCAGGCAAGGGCACATCAATGGAAATGCGACAAGTGTGGGGATACATTTTCCAAATATCCTGATCTTAAAGAACATAAAAAAGAAGATCATTCATATTAGTTTCATTATTTGTTTCTAATCTATTGATTTTAATCTTTTGAAATCTGGGCATACTATTTCAATTTGTGCATACTATTTCAATTTGTAATAGAGTATAGAATAACTTTAAATTGTGTGATTATCAGATAATATTTATGTCGATTGATCCAACCACTAGAACTCTAATCGAACAATTAATCGATAGAAAAATTACCATGATACCTGTCGTGGCAAGCATGATTAGACAGAGTAACAAGGAAAACAGACTTTATTACAACAATGAGTCTGATTTCATATATGGGTTCGTATATTGTGAAATTCTGAGTTCTTGTTTAAGTTTTGTAACAGCAAATTATACCAGAATACCTGATGAGGAAGAAATGAATGAAATTAAAAATATTATATCGACACGAATGATGAACAGAAAACAGCCAGAGCATGGCTAATTTTACGTGTTGAGGACCTATCTTTCAAGTATAATTTAGTATAGTATAATACACTTTTGCAATTTTATTTTTGTTATAGATATAGACGAGATAATAGCTAAGATAATTTTTTTGATTATTTTTGATCATACATCTTTCATATTATGCTGACGTAAATTATGTTTATTTTTATGTGATTTTAGAATTGAGAAAAAGTCAGATCAGTAAGATGTTCCAGATGTTTTTTGGGGACTGAATCAATAACCTTTCTCAGTTCATTTTTTGCTTTCGTAGAGTATGATACATATAATTTTTCCATTCTATCAACAAATTCTGAGGACTGCTTATTGTTCCTGACAAGGATATTGAATAACCTCTCCTCATTATTCCAATCCAGTAAATCGTCATGAATTTGATATGCAATTCCTAGCAAATTACCAAAACTGCCCATTGCCTGAATATCACTAGTGCTTCCTCCTCCCAAGATTGCCCCTATTTTTGATGAGGCTTCAAATAAAGATGCTGTCTTGTATTCTATAACTTTAATGTAGTCATCTTCTTTCAACAATGGGTCTTTGGCCAACCTAATTTCCATCATTTCACCCTCACTCATCTTAGTTGCAGCTCTGGACAATTCAGCAGATACGTTCGGATTGTCTATCTTTGAGCAGATATTGAGAATGATACCCAAAACAAAATCAGCTGTTAGTATGCTGCTATTATATCCATATTTTACATGAAATGATGGTTTTCCTCTCCTGAAATTTTCTTCATCTATGATATCATCGTGAATAACCGATTCTGTATGTAATAGTTCAATTGCAGATGATCCCAGCAGGACTTTCTCATCTTTAGTTTGATCTTTATCGTCCATTGATACTGTTTCTGCGGCAAGTACTAATATCAGCGGTCTAATCCTTTTACCTCCCTCTGATGCATAACGAAGCGGAGAATAGAATTCAGACCATGAATATAGGTCCAATTCGTGTCCCAAGTAATCATCAATCCTGAGGAGGTATGAACTAAACTGTTCTACTAAGGGATTTATTTCCACATTTCTTCGGTTCAAAAATGAAGTCTTGCCCAGATTAGTGAATTATTCAAGATATTTAATTCTTTTACGTTCAAAGCATATTGCTGTATATCCAGAAATTTGCTCCGGCCGGGATTTGAACCCGGGATCTGCGACTCGAAAGGCCACAATGCTTGACCGGACTATGCAACCATTTCAAATTTGATTACTACACCACCGGAGCGCGTAGAATTGTTGTATATATGGCCTTAAAATGCTTTGCTGTTATAAAGTAGTAGACGCTGACTGCAATTAAAGACAATTATGGAGCGATTCAATACATCTCAATTCATTATCAAGTACATCTAAACATTTTATTATAGGTACGCAATATTAGATATGATGAATTCGCTTCTAATGGATATAGATAATGAGGTTGAAAGAAGAAGTCTTCTCAAGCATAAATTTTATCAGATGTGGTCAAACGGTGAATTAAGTCTGGATCAGTTGAAGGGTTATTCAAAAGAATATTTTCAACTGGTTAAAATTGTTCCAAAACTAGTGGAAAATGTTGGGGCGATGCAGGCAGCCACCGGAAATGCAAACCAGACTGCAGAAATAGAACAAAATATGGAAGAAGAGTCATCGCACATTGCACCCTGGGTAGATTTTTCTAATTCATTAGGCATACCTAAAGAAGAACTCTTGTCTTACGAGGGAACGGACAAAACAAGAAAGGCGGTTTCATCACTACTAGATTTGACTGAAAAATCTTTTGATGAGGGAGTTTGCGCAATGTACGCATATGAACTTGAATTGCCAAAAATAAGCCGAAGCAAGATTGATGGGCTAGGAAAATTTTATAACATTTCAAGTCAGGAAGCGATTAACTATTTTGAAATTCATGAGGAAGCTGATGTGAGGCATGCAAATGTTTGGAGAAAATTAATAAACTCTATTGAAGGCAAGAATCAGAATCTGTCTTTGAATGCAGCATCTAAATCTCTTGATGCACAAAATATGCTTTTGGATGCAGTATATGAAAAATATGTGCTGAATAACTAGCATACACATACATAGTTTTTTATTTTATTTTATTTTATTTTTAGCAAGAAAAATTATACAAAAAGAAAATAGCATTAAATTAAATTAAATATAAATTAAACTAAACTAAACTGAGTTAAATTAAATTTAGAATTAAGACTAAAATTGATTGCTAGTAGCAATAACAACTCGACTCAAAACCTTTATACGTATTTTAATATCGAGATTTTAGGAGGGCCCATAGCTCAGCCTGGTAGAGCGACCGGCTCATAACCGGTCGGCCAGGGGTTCAAACCCCCTTGGGC
>CAVPGE010000007.1:0-4348 GCA_963703885.1 uncultured Nitrososphaerales archaeon | reverse complement strand
CTAGTAGAGACTGTTTTGAGAATATGACTTCTAGAAACTTTGGCAAAAAAGAGAAAAAGGTTTTTGATAAATTAAGTTCAAACGAAAAAATTAGATTTTATCGTGGAATAGAGAAGATTGCGTTTACCTTCGGTGTTAATGTCATTTCCTTTCCCAAGGAGAATAGGATAATATTTATAAGGACATTCTTCATCGAAAAATTGAACAGGCAGTATTTTTTAACTCTATATTGGACTTTTTACATGCTTTAGAATTATGTAGGGTTGCATGCGGAGAAGTCGGAACCTCTGAAACAATCTGATGACAAAAGGATGTATGCTAACTACATTGATTCTTCATTTTGTTTATTATCTTCCTGTATCGAGACCGTATTAGAGTGTATGTCATTATTCTTGGAATCCTCTGTAACTGTTATGCTTTGAGTACTATTGTCAATCTTATTATGATAAATTTTATTTAGATTAGAATTGTGATGAATGTATATACCCTGTCTATCACAGTTGGCTACTGAATTATCATATACTTCATTATTGTGTGATTGGGACAAAAATATACATTTTTCCTGATCGTATACTACATTATTTCTCGCAATTGAGTCATGCATATTCCTGCTAAACATAATTCCAGAACCTGTACTTTTATAGACAGTATTATCTTCAATTGTGATATTATAACAATCGAGTGAACAAATTATTCCCATAGCCCCATTGTCATGTACTGTGTTATTTCTAATTATCATATCATGCGTTCCGGTATGAGGGTCAAAACCATACATATATGTATGATCTACATAATTGTCTTCAAGTACAATATTTCCAACTCCGCTAGAATAGAAGCCAAATCTAACATTGTGTATATAATTACCTTTAATCACGCTGCCATCTCCTCCGTAATAAAGTAAACCAGATCTACCGTGACTGTCATCTTTATCTTCGTATCCGAGATATGCTAGTTCTGAATTTGTAATATCAGTTGTTCCTGTCGCTCCTTCTTTCACTCTAATAAATGGTCTGGGTACCGTATCAACTCCGGTGTAGTCAGCACCATCATCTGGTCGTACGTCGTATTTGAATCGGACATAATCATTTGTTTTAGGATCCCACGATGATATTCCGACAGAGTCAATCTTCAAACTACCTAATACTGAAATTGGATATCCGTGTGTGCCATCAGCCACAATCTTTAACCAAGTTGTATCGCTGGAATCTATGATGAACGTAGACCCTTTGTTGATAAGAATACCTGCATTGAGTATCCAAATTTTATAGCCACTGTCTTCTTTGTAATCAAGGACATTAGAACCCTGCAACCTATTATAAACATCTTTCAGATGCAAAGGCTTACTGCATGAAATTGTGATTAGTCTGTCTTCATTGTTATACCGAATACAATTATTTTGAATATCCACTGATCCTAAAGTCGGATTCAAACCAGTCACCAATGGATATGCTGCAGTTATGACAAGTATCTCTAAATACAATGTAGACTTGAATTTCGTACTTATAACAGTACATAAATGGTAAAACCGTTCATATCAAAAAAATTCTGTCAATTTAGTAAAAATAATTTGTCGAAGAACTCGATCTTTATAGTCCTACTCCTAACTTACAAAAAACTGAAAATTAAGAATCCTTGAAGCGATTACAGAATTGGGAGTACATAGAATGTTAGTGAATCATGCACTTCAATAGAGCATTGTCAGGTTATCCAAATCTTGATACTAAAATTTTATTTGTAGGCAATTCTTCTTACCTGACGGGTTTGCGATGGGCGGTAGATGGGATGACGGTCAAGATAACGAGATTTTGCAAAAGATTGAAAACTTGGATAACCTAAGAGTAATTGAAAGAGGTCAGATCGTAAATCACATAATTTTCAAGTACATGAGACAAAAATTGATAAAATTCAATTTAAGAAGTTTTGAGGAAGTCTGCAACACTTTGAAAATTATTGAGGATCCAGATTTTAGAGAATTTACATTTAACCGATATCGTGTGTTTATTTATCAAGACAGAACAGGAAAATCAGTTTGCATCTGCAAGGTTAGAAATGAAATATTGTCTTTAATCCGTAATAGCGATAATCTCAGTGATGATGAATTAGTAATTAAGGTAAAACAGATGCTAAGAAAATCAAGATTTTTTCAGGAAAAATTATCAGAGTACCTTAACAGAGATAAACAAATGGACAAAGCGTAACACGAGTGTAACAAGGAAAACCATTGGCAATCAAAAGAAATTGGAGTAGACCACCAATGATCCACACCAATGACTTGATTTATGGAAACTAGTTCCAATTTAAATTACAGATGGGATTTATTAAAGTTATTAATTATTATTTGAATTTTTATTTTAGGGGTTTTGTTGAATCTCATTACTTTTGATGTATTAATCTGGATTCATGTCCCTCAATAGACTAAAAATATTAGATATCATGATATGTATATAATATTAAGCGCTGCTACTACAAAATAGCGTTGAGCAATTGTGTACAAATGTGTTCCTGAATGTATTCAACGAAGGTAATCCTGTGTAGGTGTGGATCTCGTTTAATAACCCCTACATGGGAGTTCATTATCCGTTTCGTTTAACAAAGATAGGCAAAGTTGTTATAAGAGTGGGTGAATGTCATTGCAATTGAACAATACTTTTACATTATTTCTTATAATTTCAATTTCAGTATTATTTTTAGATCAAGTATGGTATCCAAATTTTGTCAACGCTCAAAACAATTACAATACGGATAATCCAAATAATCCCAAAAATATTATAATCAAGTATTGTGAGCAATTTGCTCATAGCGTTGCAAGGGGAATGGACGTTGTGCAGGATCTAATTGGTGCAGGAGTGGTCCCAAGTTCTTATTATGATAAGACATGTCGAGATGAAATTAATGGGCAATAGTCACGGATATCTCCAGATAAATCCGCTTTAATGTCATGTATGACACAAATGACTAAATCTGTTAAATTCTGCTATTATTGCTGATTTAGTTAAGCAGTATCTTTGTTAGTAATGTTTATAATAAATCAAGTTTAATTAATATCGTATACAATTAATTTGGATAAAAGTAGTCATGGTGCCGTTGATTCAGATTCAAGGCATAGTGACTCCAATAGATCAGATGCTCTGATAAATAGAGTTAATGAGGGCATTTTGGCTGGACGTAAAATAGCCAAAATTTCTGTAATTACTTTAATAAGCATAGGAATTGCAGAGCTTATTACTGGTTACTTTAGTGGCAGTGTAGTAGCAACAGCCGATGGAGTTGATTCGATATCAGATGCTATGATTTCCTTCATAGTATATGTTGGTTTAGGTTTTACACACAGACCTGCTGACAAAAAGTTTCAATTTGGGTATCATAAAGTTGAAAGTTTTGCAGCGATGATTGCAGCCATAGGGATGATTCTTATAGGATGTTTCATAGCATATCACTCTTACGAAGGGCTAGTCGACCCGAAGCAAATCCAACAACCGATAATTACTATGATAGTTCTGGCTGTGGCAGGCACCATTTCGACTTACAGAGCATTACAGATGCGAAACGTTGCAAACAAATATAATTTATTGTCTTTAAAAACAGATGCAAAAAATTCTATAAAGGACGGGTCTGCTTCTGTCATTGGTTTCTTCAGTGTACTGATAGCAACCCAGTTCGGATTTTTACAGGCTGATGCAATAGGAGGAATGGTAATAGCAGGGTATATCTTTTCTGTGGCTTATATCTCACTTAAACAGTCGTCATTAATTCTGATAGACGCATGGCACAATCCCGGTACCATAGGCTATGTAAGAAAGGCAGTCGAAGATAAATTTCAAGGTGATGTTAAAGTTCGCTCTGTCAAACTGCGTCAAACGGGTATGGTTTCACAGGCAGAGGTACATATTGAAATGGATGGAAGCCGACCACTGAAAGATGTAGAGATGATTCTGCTCAGGACGGAATTAATCATCAAGTCAAAAATTCCAACAATGTTTGAGGTTATTGTTGTCCCACATGCAGGGTAATTAGTTAGTCAATACTAAATTAATTGTAAGATGCAGTATCGCTGAGAGCATTTAATATTTCTTGCTGTTAAACTTCCTAATTTGAATTCAGATTAACAAATGAACCAATATTTTGTTTATTCTTCTTTCCTCTTGATAAAAGCAGGAATAGATATTTTTGGTCATTGTGATAATCTTGTATTCATTTAATTAAATTAGAAAATGGTAGTAGAAATATTTGTTGAATCATGCTATTATTTTAAATAAAATGTTTCATGTAGACAAAAAATAGCAAAGGATAGTACTTCTGAAGAATAATAGTTATAAACATCTCATAGATAAATTGACTTTTGGAAAAT
>CAVPGE010000006.1:0-12832 GCA_963703885.1 uncultured Nitrososphaerales archaeon | reverse complement strand
TAAGTCACCCACCTCCCAAGTAGTAAATCACTGTGGTTCTCTGCTCCTAAATGACTCAATTCTGCTTAGGATGGACGATTATTTCTACAATCGACTTTATATCCTCATCGCTATAGTCAGTGTAGATAATCAAGTTCATCTTAGTCAAAATCGTAGGACAAATTAAGGTTAATTACCCCAAATTTTGGTTCATCATTCAAAGAGTACTTTAGTAATATTGTATGCCAAACACCATATTTCTTTCTTGGTCGTCCCTTTTTATGAGGTTCATTATCCAATGCGTTTGAATTAGCCCTGAAATATTCAACAGTAATTACAATTTATCTGTTAGATCGGTTTTAATTCATTAACTTTATGCATAATCTTATAATGATATCTTAATTCTTCTATACTAGAGAATATTTTGAAACATACAGAGCATTGAAAGGTTTCTTGTAGACCCATCCAATTCAAGTGACGAATTACTATATACGGGTTATAGAAGATATCCCAATTTTACAACTAAACTCATTTTTCTGTTACTCATATCTGCTATTACTATGATCTTCGTTGTTTAGTTAATCTAGGGTAACGCCCCAAATTTGTATGGCAAAACCAATAGTCAATAGCGCTGCACCTACTTGAGCAATTCGGGTTTCCAATAATCTATGCTTCTCTTCGTGAATATTTTCGTTACCACCAGTTTTGGACTCATTTATAATTGTCTTCTTTGACCTGAAGATTCTGCCGTAACCTAAGAGCATCGAAGCGATCAGATTTGTTACTAGTCCTGCAAGGACAATTGAATCTGTCATCATTAATTGTGTAGATTTTATACATTATAAAGAGCAATAATGAACTTTTTTCACAAATAAATTTCATCGGCGACAGTTATGAAGTACGTCGATTACTTACATGTTTTTTTAGATTTTAAACGTAATTGTCCTGTTGGTTTCCAGAATTGTCCATGTCTGGGAATGGTCATGAATCATCGTTATCATTTGTAATGTGCCACCAGATTGGTTTTCGAAGTAGGTTGTTCTACTCCTTAATATGGATATAATTAAAATACTTACCATAGACTTTGGTAATGAATACCTATGTGAAGAATCTCTTAATCTTGGATTTATTGTTTTAATAATTATCTTACATGGCCAAGTCCCCGATAAAGTCTTTTAAAATTACAAATAGTCAAGAGGATTGCGCAAAAGTATAAATAATTACATGGTGTAATGATACATAATCTTCCAAAGCCCCCTGCTGTCCGAGAATTCAAATTATTTTGACAACTCAAATATTCCCATACAAAATACAGCAGACACTCTTTTAATGATTGAAAATTCAATTCATTTGCCATCCATATCGCTATTTATGGACAAGGTACGACTTTGATGTTAATCCGTGCTAATCACTAGTTGTATGCCCGGAATAGCTGAATTCCTTTTTTATGGTTGTGAAGTAGCTGGCAATTTGCACTAAACAAAATGTAACTTTAACCTGATAGGCAAATTCCTATCAACTTGGGGCCGAAGGGCTACTAGCAGTGAACAATTCGAACATCCTAGAGCTATAACAAGGGTCTCGACTATATCGGTATTAAGATATATTCTTTGAACATCATCAGTCTATTACTCGAAGATATAACTCATTTTTTAACAATTAAACTACAAATCTATAGCAGGTAGGAAGGAAAATGACATCCGAGTCTACATCTACCATCCTGAATCACTTAACCCTATTCGTAGAGCAGTATAATCAGTTGTAGTAATGATATTAAAACATAATAGCCAATTATACATTCTGATAATTAATAGTGTTTAAGAAACGGCACAACAGAATCTACACCTGATAAATTACCAACTTGGTTATTGGTAGCATGCCAATTATCTTAGGGCTGTTGAAAATAATGAAGAATTAATCACTCAAAAGTACATTATAGTCAATTGAAACCCTCTCTGCGAGAACCATCAAAATAAAAAAAGAATCATATCAACAAAAGCAATTGAATTGTGTAGACAAAGTGCATATTATCTCATTAAAGGCTATAGTGATAGTCAGGTCGTTATACTTACAGGACCCAATCAGGATAATGCAACCATATTAATGCGATGCTCAAATATAAGATTCAATATGATTCTGAAGTATTAATTCAGAGCCAGAACAGACAAAGTGTACACTAGGTTAGAATCAGAAGGTGGATTGTTGTTCTATTAAGTTACTGGTTTATTGATGGATTTCCTTCTCTAATGCCTCTTTTAACATGTGCAAATGTCTCAACCTATCTTTCTTGATAGTTTGCCATGTCTCAACCAGATCAGTTTTGTTTGAACTTTGTGCATCCTTAATGTATGTATTTATAGTGTCATACAAGAATCCAGCATCCTTACCCATTGCATGCAAAATATCGTACATGGTATTTGATAGTTCAGTTTCGCTTCCCATTAGTTAGTCAAAGTCAGAATATTATTTAAGTTTAATAATTAAGATAAGAGGTTAGCTAGAGATGACTATTGTTTTCATACAACAGCACAATATCATTTGTTCCAAAATAGGTCATACTGGTTACCGACAGTAATATAGTACTAACAGTTTTGAATTCTTTCTTAAATATTGCTTTAGACTTTAGTTTATAACCAACCTATCACTGATTTATCTGATAATCCAAATGAAGTACAGAACATTATTAAAATAACCTGTATAGTGAAATTAAAAACTAGATAATTAGTATAATTGAAATAGCCAGTATGGCGAAATGCAAAAAATATACGGTTAAAAATTTGCTTATATCTTATACCGTCATTCTTTCTAATATAGTAAACTATCAATCAAATTGTTTACGATAAATCCAAAAGGCTCTGTAACAGTCTTGCATGATTCGCATAATAATTCGGTATATCTTTTTACGTCATAGTTTGTTTTATGCGTCACAAGATCAAATGGTATTGTTCTTCTTCTAGGGTTCTTGTTATAATAGTCAGTAACTATGTATCTCAGAATTTCTCCAGCCCTCATTTGTTTATTCTCTGCACTCAGGATTGAAAGCGCACTATTTCTCTCTGTATTTCTATTCTGATATTCATCGTAATTCTTTGAAATCCTTTTTGAAAATACTAATTCTTGAAGTGGTACCTTTCCTTCTTTTAACAAATTTGTATAATGTTGAAAGCATATTTTTATCTGGGGTATTAATTCCCTTACTTCTTTTACATTGTAGCCTTTTGACATTATTTGCAAGATATGCTGTTGAAATTTTTGTATGAACAAAGGAGTATCGTGTCTTCTTGCTTCAATCCCCCTTATTTTCAAAGTACCATCATCAAATAACCCAAAATAGCGGTTGTGAACTGGTAATGACCTGTTTTCTTTGGAATACATTAATGCTATCCACCTGTATTCTCCTTCAAGCAATATCTCAAAGCCAGTTTTTTGTTCTATTTCCTGTTTAAGTGTAAAATATTCACTTTTTTTAGCTCCTTGCTTCTGAATCCAAATTGAGTCGACAATTCCATGCAGCACTTGAAAACCATTATTCTCTGCTATCTTTATGGTTTGGAGTAATATTTGTCTGTCAAATGCGCAGACTGCTATATGAGCATCAATTCTTCCAAACTTTGCATTATTGAATCCAAGATATCCAAATGAAGTAACAAGTATCCATTTGAGAGCATTCTGTCTTGAATTATACTTCTCCTTTAATTCTGCATTAATTGAAGAGTTCTTTAATAGCTTGTAAGATTTACGTTTAGCTAAAACAATTTGAAGTGATGTTGGAACCAATCCGATTTTCTTCTCGCAAACATGATAGGTAGATAATTCGGGAACTCTGCTTTTTGAATTATGACAACAATCACAAATTACTGTTTCAGCAGAAATATTCTTTTTATACATAATAGAAGGATACAAGGAAACAAAATCTAATTCTGCAGCTTTTTGATGAACTCCAGTTTTAGGCTCGAGTATTAATCCCCCTCTATCGGCAACTAATAATTCATCCAATGTTTTGTGGTGTTCTGTTAAAGTAGGTTTCCACGGTATCAATATGTGCTTTTTTGTAGCATTATAGAATTGGATACTACTCAAACATTTCCCAATAGAGGCCCTGGATGCAGTATGAAGCGGCATTCTACAAATTCTTGCTATTTCATAAAGTCCCTCTAATCCTGATTCATTTAATACAAAAGAAGTATCTGTATCTATGTGAACTCTTCCTAATAATTTAGTAGATGTCGGTTTGAAATATATTCGTCCATAAGAAAAATAAGAAGTACCTTCATTTTTTGGTTTTGTTAAGGGTATCGATTCCCTATCAAGAACCAAGTCAAGTTGATTTTCTTCTGCTCTACTAATCAAATAGGGAAATATAAAAGTGTCCCCATCATCTGTGAATATGAAATCAGGATTAATTTCTCTTACCTGCCTCATAAGTTGGGACAAAATTTCCTTTTCGTTACCGTCTATAATAATTTCATCAGCTTCGTATTTGATTATTACTGATTCTATTTCATCGGTAAATGTTGGTATTCTTCCACTTTCTGTAGCGGAGTTTACCTTGATCTTTATTTTTCTGAAATCTGGCAAATTGTAATCTGTAGACCATGTACTGTCGTTCAATATTCCACTTTAGTTCTGAAGAAGTTACATCGACATGACAGTATGCTAGAGGAAATAAATCGTGTTCATAAAAGTAGGATTGGGCTGAAGAAACATCAACATTATATAGTCTAAATTTACCAAATTCATTTGCTATCTCTTCAATTTTTCTACCAATTTTTAATGCTGTAGATGAATCGAGTAACGTCAATTTAAGAACATCTTTCATTTTCATGTCTGTAATTTGTTCATATCTTGAGACAAATTCGTATTCTTGAATAAGGGACAGAATATCATTATTTGATAGTAATGACAGTAAATTAGATTTGTTGTCTGATGCAACATAAATACAATGAGTCCACGCTTGTTCCAGTCTAGTGTTATTTCCATTAGGTTCTTTTATCCAGAATATCATCTTATCCTTTAATGGATAAATATCGAATAAGCAACCAGAAACAGAATTATTTGACATTCTTTCCTATTAATAATTGCAAATATTACCAATTTAATCAGCATATGACTTTCGGGAGAGAGAGGGTAGTTTTGATTTCGGTAAGAATTGTATGATTGGCCTAAAGAAATCAAACTAACTCTAAAAATCAAAACAAATGAATGCTGCAGATTATATTCAAACTAGATAATAATAAATGCAGTTAGAATGGTGTGGGTAGTAAAGATCTACAGATGAAGGAATGAGTACCTCCACCTGTAATTTGAAATACCTGGTATAACCAATCCCAATCCTATATTAGTCAGAAAGCACTTGGGTCAACAACTAAATGGTGTCAGGTAATATTGTTAACTAAGGATTAATTACTTGTTTTTTGAAGATATTTTTGTTCTGTTGGCCAACAGGCCCGTAGCATCACAAATCAGTCCCAGGCCTGGCAAGTCCCTGGGATACCAACAGAACATTGAAATTTAAATTTAATATTTAATTTAATATTTAAAAATAGTAAATGCAGGAGAGAATCGCAAAATCCACACTGTTATCTATGACTATCATTACAAGAATATTGGTACAAAATTTATAACCATATTATACCTGATTTTGAAAACTGTCTGACATAGTAGGTGCAGACGGAAATTGAATTTACCCGGCACCTGCCATCAGATAGACGACCATGGAACTTTTGTAATAGTACTTAGACTAGAATATTGCTCATTTCCCAAGTATTTCCCCCAAATAGTAAGGGAAAAGATTAATCTTTTCTCATAGTTTGTGCATCTTCCTTAGTTATTCTAAACCACAAGTTATGGCCGTCGAATCTTTCTACTAGACTTGTTGGAAGATAAAATTTATCCTTGTCCAGTACGCCCTTTTTTGTAACTACTAGGTTGTCATGAACTTCTTGAACTTCTCCAAGGTCATAGTCGTTTAGACCCCGTGCTTCTTTTTTTATAACTTCGTCCCAGTTGATGTTAATACTCATTACAATGTACTCACCAACATCGGTTATAACGGTTGAATTTTAAGTCGATTTGATGATTGACCTATTGTTTGGAAGGGCTTCGTTGCTTGCGAATGTTCTTCATGAGCCACCTATAATCTAAATCGACGCAACACAGTTATGATTATAATATGTTCTATTGCCCTTCTATATTTTTTAGTTCTTTAAATGTGGTATAATTTTTTCTGCAACAAGATGCACTAACTCATTTCTGTCAGGGCTGGAATTAGTTAGTACAATTTCAGTGAATCCTATGTCTATATACTTTTTAATTTTCTTCACCGCTTCCTCTGCACTTGATATTACAAGAAACATATTCTCCAAGGTATCATCCCCAACAATCTGACCGTTCTCTTCTATCTTTCTAGGGTCATGAACATCTACATCAAAAAATGCCTTAATCATAGCTCCTCTCCAGAATCTAATTGATTGAACCGCCTTCTCCTTGTCTTCATTATATGATGTTGGGATGAAAAGTATTTTTTCTATCGAATCGTAATCTTTTCCCGAATTTCTTGTGCCTTTTTCCAGCGCTGGAAACAATTTATTTTTAATAACTTGTACGTCAAGTTCATTAGTAACAAATCCATTTCCTTCCTCTCCTGCCAGTCTGGCACTATCTGGGCCTAGTGCAGCAATATAAAGGGGAATTGGCTCTCTAGGTTTAGTATATAATTTGGAATCTTTAATCCAGTAGTAGGCCCCTTTAAAATTAACCCAATCCTCAGTCCACAATTTCTTAATTATGGATATTGCTTCCTTTAATCTTTCAAATCTTTCAATACCGGAGGGCCAATTATGACCCGAAGGCACCTCATTAAGTGCTTCTCCTTTCCCTAATCCTAAAAATACCCTATTTGGAAACATATATCCAAGTGTGGCAAATACCTGGGCTACAATGGCTGGATGGTATCGCAGGATAGGTGCAGTTACTCCAGTGCCAATTGCAATTTTCTCTGTTTTAGCTAACGCTGCTCCAAGCCAAGGCCATGCAGCACCGCCAGAAGCACCACTGTCCCACCATGGCATATAATGATCACTTGTCCAACATCTTTCAATTCCATTTATGTCCATAGTTACAGCGTCATTTAGTAAATCAATAGGGTTTACTTGTTCATGTGATGCCTGAATACTAAGTCTTACCATTTCATTTATCATTATTCAGCTTTCAGTATGCGACATATGATATAGGAGTTTTTTTAAAGTTAAAGTAGTTGTAGCAAACTGCACACAGAAGAAGAGATATGCTAAGTTTGATACCACAATTCAAAATAACAGATAATTCAGAACTAAATCCTAACTCTTCTGTCTCTTGTTATCAAATCATCGTAAAGCCAATATGCGTACGTCAAATTCAATCATCCATCCACCAGAACTTGTATATCTGTTAAGATAATATTTTATTCAGACAAAGGTATAGTAAAAATTGGGTTACAGTTACTCTTTGCCCAATTCTTCAACCTTTTCGCTTGTCACCTCTTCTGATACAGTGCGCGTCTCAGTGATTGGTTTCTTCTTTGCTATAATTTCCTCCTTTACATAGGATTGCTTATTTACCTCTATTTCTTCTCTTTTAAGTGGTATCTTTATTTCAGTTCTTGATTCGACAGGATTCTGGTCTGTGGGGCGAGGTTCGTCTAATGGCTTTCTCTCTATAACCAGTTCTTCGTGCGTAAGTTCCATCTCCACCTGCTTTGTCTCCCTCACGGGTTCTTTAATTATTTTTGCTTCTTCTACTACTTCTCTCTTGGTGGGTTCAAGCCTTTCCTCTATAAGAGGAACGGTTGTTTCGCTATTATCATTCTGCATTTCATCGTTTGGTGGGGAAGGGGGTTCATCGATAACATACAAATTTTTGGCATCGGATTCTATGATGTTTAATATTAGCTTATTTCCATCAAATCCTTGTGCTAGGTGTTTCGGGATTTGGAACCATTTCTTCTCCATGATACCTTTTTGGGTTAAAATGTGATTATCAGTTACTTCCTGAACTTCCCCCAAGTCATAATCGTCAGCTCCTCGTGCTTCCTTTTTAATAACATTATCCCACTCGATTGTCGTGCTTTCATTATCTGAGTCCATTTCTACATTATTATACTCCACATTTGATATAATGCTTCATAGAAAAATTGTCACCATAATGCTAGGAAGTAAAATACAATTAAGAAATGATGCGCCATACAATTTAATTGGAAGAAAATACCGATGTATCTAAAACAGAGATTGAAAAAACAAAGAACCAAATGTCAAAGGAGCTGAAAGAAACTGATTCGACATTAGGTAAAAATGATTCAGAAAAGTCAAATGTATTTAAATCAACCGATATTATCATTCCTCCTGAGTTACAGAAGGCAGATAAATACATAGTTCAACCGTCTTATTTTGTAAAACAGCGCTCAATGGGTGCCAAGGCTTCGAAAATGATTGATTCACTAAAAGAAAAGACTGACGAAGCCGTAGAAGCAATCAAAGATGTTGCAGGCAAAGGAGAGACCTCTACTGCGCCACATCTCCTGACAGACGAAGACCCACTAGCCCTTTCAGTAATAGAACAAAAGTTTTCTACAGATAAAAAAGCGGTTTTAGAAATGGCAACAGTTGAAAAGAAATGGGTGGAGGGAAAAAAGAGAATAGAGGTACCGATAAGATACGAGCAAATATTTGTAAACAATGAAGAGCTGGGGAAAAATGGTCTTGGACAGTCTCTAAGCCAAATAAAGAATGCTATTTTAAAGATAGTCCCTATAGATTACAGTAAAAAAGATGAGCAAAATAATTCTAAATGGGTTCCTTTGATGGGATCTGACACGGAAATTGAAAAGACAATCCCTCTCTATGCTGAGCAATTGGTGATTTCAAAAAAAATAGTTAAAGTAGGCGATATAGTTATTCGGAAGAGAGAAGTAACCAAGCAAGAGAAGATAGACATTCAAATCATAAAAGAAGAGGTGTCTGTAGAAAATCCTGCTGAAATGGTGGAATAGCACCACAAAAACATGACTAAAAACGGTTGACGATTAGCTTTCTAGTCCGCTTATTCTGTCAACAATTTTGCCTTTCTTATTAGTTTAGATTGAAGATAAAAATAGCTGACATTGTATGTACTTTAAATGGTTTATGAGAAATCTAAAATAATGAAATTACAAAGCGAATTAGATGATCGTCTTTTTACTGGTGATAAAAAAAGGTTATTAGAAATCGCAAACGAGTTGTCAAAACCGAGGGTTGCAGATTCATTAAAAGCTGTTGCTATTAGTACATTAGATATTAAATTCCATGATAAGGATAAAATCTATCTATTCTAAATTACTGGTGGTAAAATTTATTATGAATCCTAACGACAACAGTGAACTGGTATTACAACAATTACAGCAGTCTTACGATAGATTATTGGATCTGAAAAAAACCCTAGAGAATAAAGCAACTTTCAGCATTACTACCACGGGACTAATTATCACCTTAATATTTGGATTTACTTCTTTTCTAGCCAATAATCAGTTTCGAATTTTTCCATTAGTCTATATACTAATAGGTCTAGCAGTCTACCTTGCTATTTTATCTCTACGTAATTCTATTTCTGCTTTAAAAATAGCAAACTATTATTTCCCCTTTGTAAATGCTTCTAAAAATACCATAAGTTTAGTTGACGTTATTAACGACTATAAATCTGATAAATCCATAACTGTTCTTGATAAGATAACAGACTCATATTTGACTGGTATAAAGATTAACGACAATTTAAATCAAGAAAAAGCGCAACTTGTAAATAAGTCTCAAAAGTATCTTTATTTTTCAATTTATACAATAAGTGTTATTGTGATTATTTTAGCAATAGAGTTATTAATTCATTTTCTGTGATTATTTCGTGCGACAATAACTAATTACTGAAAACTTAAACCCATGCAGAGGGCAGAAAGAGGATACCATCCACATGGGCTGTTGAGTCAAGTTCCGTTCGAGTGTCATTGAACATCAATACCGAAGGGAAGTAACTGGTTGGCGCGTAATAGTAGCAGAATACTAAATGAGACTGGACTATATACACTTTCTAAACGATTGAATCATTACAATCTACAATTAAGTTCTTGATCTCAATCTAAATGATCTAAAATCATTGACACCTGTTTGCTTATTACCTATCATGGTCTGTATATAATTGAGAATAAATGGTAGAAAAAACCTTCCAGAGTGTGGAGTCGTATACACCGGATCCAGAAAAGAATTCAAGATTTTGTATCAAATGTTCCTTACCAGCCACAAAAACGGTCAAATTTGCAGTTGAAGGTGCCATAGTATTAGAAAGATACTGCGATGATTGCTCTAAAGTGATTGAATATGATTCAACAAGATAAAGCCAATATTAAAAATAATAAGCTCATGTAGCTGACGTAAGACGTCCTTAACATCTACAAGAGCCCTCTTTCCATAGCTATGCAAACAATATTTCACAGGACTACTCACCTTTTTTGCTTACAATGCTTGCGATATAAATGACATCAGCATATTAACGCCTTCACAGACTTTCACAGACTTTTTGATACGAATCTATAGAGACTATATAGTAAACTGTTATAATGGATGTGGCGATTAAGTAGTCAACAATGTCTACAATTGAGGATATTAATATTGCCGTCGGCCTGAAAGAGGCTCTACTAAGTGCTGGAATAACTTTGGAGCAAATTATAAATTGTAGAGCAGAGGAAATCGCACTTACTCTTGGTATTGACCAGTACGTTGCTATCTTGATCAAGAGAGAAGCGCTAAAGACAAGAACTGAGTCAACGATTGAAGTCTAGCTACATTTTATTTTCTATTGTTTAATTTATTTTATAATTCGATTTCAAGAATTTGAATATGTTAATGTCCATCGAATGAATCAATGAATGAGAGTTTAGCCAAGGAAATCTGATATAGATGTTTGTTTTGTCTCACCTGAATTGGAGCTACTATTCCTATTACTTTCATCGCTAGTATTGCTAAAATAAGAGTATTTTGGAAATGCTATATCATTTCTTTGTTCAAGAGAAATTTGTGGTATTTCCATTATTTCTCGAAATGTGTTTACTGTAGCAGGACCAAATCCAGCGTAATGATTATTAGCAGATATTATAGCTCTTAATACGCCTTTGTCGTACTTTTGTATACTCTTAATCTGCTCGCCCCACCTTTGTATTTCCTTTGTTCTATTTTTTTGAATCTTGCCAAAGTCCTTTTCGTCTATACTTCTGTCACCTATCAGTCTAAGGTATACAAAATCTGATGTTACTATTGGTGGCGTTACAAGTTTATCCTGTTGACTCCATACCATACATATGTTATTATTCTTAAAGAAATTGTAGGCTAATTCGTTAAACCAACTATGATGTCTGACCTCTACCGCATACCTGAAAACATCATCAAAGTAAAAGTCGTATTGCTTTAATGCTTCCAGCCCTTCCGTGATTTTAAGATATGGTGGAAGCTGAATCAATAATGCAAGTAATTTTTTCTTCAAAGGTATCATTGCTTCATAAAACTGTGACAATTCATTCTCTACATTTCTAAATTTCTTTTCATGAGTTATTACTTTGGGAAATTTGGCTGTAAATTTGAAATTATCAGGTGTCCTATTAGCCCAATTCTGTACCATATATTTTGCTGGAGTTCTATAAAATGTAGAATCAATTTCTACGTAGTCAAATATATTGGAGTAATATGCAAGCCAGTTTCTGCTTTCTAGATTAGAAGGATAGAGTGGACCCTGCCATGAAGTATAACTCCATCCTGAGCATCCGGTAATTATCTCCAATCATTAATATTTTAGCTGGCCATGACAATAAAGATTCTTAATTACATTAACCGATAAAGCTAAACATTGGGAAAATTTCTTATAGGTTGCAGTGGTTGGAGTTATCCGGACAAAGCAGAGAAAGGTGGATGGACCAAAGCATTCTATCCGGATTCAAAAACCAAGAGATTGTCATACTATTCGCAGTATTTTAGCACTGCAGAGATGGATTCTACGTTTTATGAAAAGTTTTACAAATACATGACCAAAAATGTCTTTTATGGGATGGCTAAATCAACACCTGACGACTTTCAGTTTTCAGTAAAGGTACCTGAGACTGTAACTCATAGACAGAGGTTGAACATAGAACAAGGCGCTATCTCTTCTCTAGAAGAATTTCTTAATAAAATATCCCCTTTAAAGGAAGCAAACAAGCTAGGCGCAATATTAATACAATTACCTCCAAGTTTTACTGTAAAAGAATTTTCTAATACTGAAGCCTTTCTAGATAGACTTCCATCCGGATACGAATATGCATTAGAATTTAGACATCCATCATGGGAAACAGAAGGACCATGGGATATGCTGAAACACTATAACATAGCAACAGTAATGACAGATTCGCCGCCTTCAGACAATCTGCAGTTTCTGTCAAACATTACCGTTACTGCAAATCACTCATTTATTAGGTGGCATGGACGCAATGCAAAACACAGATATAATTATCTATATTCGAAAGAAGAATTGAAACCATGGGTGGAGAAAACAAGACAAATTGAGGCCCAAGCTACAGTCGTTAGAGGCTACTTTAACAATCACTACGGTGCCAAGGCGATAGTCAATGCGTTTCAATTCAGAGAAGGTCTGGGAGAGAATCTGTCAGCTAATTTAAGAGACGTCTACGTAAAAACACAAGAGAATGTATCAGAGAACGTATTATAACCAAAAAACGGTTTCAAGATTAAGATTTATTAATATTCTGTTTGTTTGATCCCGAATCTTCAAATCATATTTAGAATTCAAAATTCTACATCTTACTAATAAC
>CAVPGE010000005.1:0-70840 GCA_963703885.1 uncultured Nitrososphaerales archaeon | reverse complement strand
CCTGAAGTTGTAAAAAATGATATAGAGGAGAAAACACTACTTCTTGAAGACTTCTCGCTTCTTGTATTCGACGAAGCACATCGAGCAGTGAAAGACTATGCATATGTTTTTGTAGCAAAGGAATACTTTAAGCAATCCCCCTACGCAATGATTCTTGCACTTACTGCTAGTCCAGGTTCAGACAAACAAAAGATAGCTGAAATTTGTAAAAATTTGTTTATAGAACAGGTTGAATATAAAAGTGAAGATGATATTGATGTTAAACCTTACGTGAATCCGATAGACGTTGCTTGGGAATGGTTCGATCTCCCTTTAGAATATCAATACATTAGATCGCGCCTTAAGGATATGCTTATTGAAAAAATAAATTGGCTAATTCAACATCGCCATATACGAAAGAATCCCAACTGGATATTCAAGAGGGATTTGATCAGCGTTGGGGAGAAGATTCGATATAACTTGGAACTTACAATGGACGAAGAGAGGGGCCCGCTTTACATTGCCCTTTATCAACAATCTTCTGCGCTTTCCCTGATGTACTGTGTTGAACTTATTGAAAGCCAGGGTTCTCAATCACTAGCTTCGTATCTTGCACGAATTGAAGAAGAAGGAGGCAAAGCTCATCTAGGTTTGCTAAATGATCCACGTATGCAAGAAATATCGACACTCATAAGCAACCTATCCACCGAACATCCAAAGCTACAATATATAGTTAGTACTCTTACAAACAGATTTTACCATACCTCCAATTTCGGTATTACTAATAACTCTTTCAAGAAGAGTTTCGGAAGCTCAATTAACGTGGGGCGGCATCTAAATTATGGAAATAATTCTGAGAATTCACGTGTTCTAATATTTACTCAATATAGAGATACTGCGAGACATATTGTCAGCGTACTTTCTGAAATTGGAATAAAAGCCTCAAGATTTGTAGGACAAGCAAGGAGGCAAAAAGACTTGGGTATGAAACAAGATGAGCAGGTATCTGTTTTAGAGTCTTTTAGAGATGGAATAATTAATGTCCTCGTAGCCACTTCGATAGCCGAAGAGGGACTTGATATACCTGAAGTTGATCTTGTCATATTTTATGAACCTATACCTAGTGAAATAAGGTACATTCAAAGAAGAGGCAGGACGGGTAGAAAATCAGCTGGTTCCGTAATAATACTTGGAGCTAAACAAACTGTGGATGAGCGCAATCTTAAAACCAGCATTAGACGTATGAACAAAATGAAGCATACCCTGTCACAAATTAAATTGTCACTCAAGCCATTAAACAGGAAAAAATTACGGCCAAATTTTATGACATCTGAAGATCTCAGATTGCTAAATGAGAACTTGGAAATGACTAGATCAAAAATAAAAAAAGAATTGTTTCAGAAAATTCAATCAGGCATTGATGGTGCGAATTCTAATGTTACCTATAATGTAGACAAAATTATATCTCAAAAGAGAAAGTCATTATTTGATTTAGAAGAAGAAATAGTCACAACTAATTTCAGAAGGCTAGTGGACAAGACAGCCAGATCAATTCATTCGCTACTTGCAAATAGCGGCAGCAGCGGATTAGATTTTGACTTTATCAGCAAAAATTCTTTAGCAGATGATGCTGTGGTGATTGAATCCCTTAAGAAACTTGAGAAGCTAAAAAGGATCGAATGGATCGATGATAATACCATTGTTCTTACAGAAACCTTAAAGAAAATTTCGGGCAAAACATATAGTATCTACATAAAAAAAATAATACAGGGCGGTGCAGTTGTAATGGTAGACGGTAAATGGCATGCACTATTAAACCACTATGATTATGAGGGCCCTCGAGATATTTTAAAGAAGGGCCGTGAATTTAGAGTGATTGGAGAACTATACCATTCAAATAGTTCCCTAAATATTCGCATAAAACAAATTATTTGAGAAAGATATGGGAATGATTATATCTTGTTGAATCGTATTGAATAGATATCACTCTTATCAAATCATTACTAAGGCAATCTTTCGGTTCAATTAACATTTCAAATAGTTATTGAGCAAAAAAGAATAACCTGATATTTTTATATTAAATACAACTGTCGATATTTACCCAACTTTGTCATACTAACGTTCATTATATATTGCAACCAGATAATTTAAGGCTCTTCAGAAAGCGCTGACAAGATTCTTGCGTTAACATCGTCCATATCTATTTGTGAATTCAGATAATTGACTAAATTTGTTGACGAGATTATTCCCATTGTTTGACTCCCTTCAGCAATTACTAGGTGTCTCAATTTGCTTGTTATCATTGTATTTACAGCACTTTCTATAGATGAGGACGAATCGATTGTTACTATAGGCGATGACATCACATCTTTTATCATAAAATCCTTACTGCTAGAATCCTGAATGCACACCTTCCTTACGAGGTCTCTCTCTGTAACGATACCTACAGCCCTACCGTCATTGTCTACAACTACTAAAGAACTAATCTTTTTGTCTCTCATCATTTTCGCTGCTTTCTGTGAAGTATGCCCCCATTCGATAGTTTCTAACTTGACGGTCATAATTTCACTCACATTCTTTACCATGAGCCTATAGAATATCTGTTCTGGCTTATAGATTATTGTATTCAATTTTTCGGCAGAATCCGAACGATATGTGTTGTAACTCTGAAAATTCAACACGCATATTCAAATCAAGAAAGTTAGAGCTTATAATAATTCTTAAATCGTTATATTTAATCTTAAAAATAATAATCTATAAGCAAGAAAAATATTATGGCAATAGCCTCCCTCTAGAACCACTATGTAAAATTATTTATTATCCTGATTATGTTATGTTAATTATTTCACATACAAGGTAAAATTATTTTTAGTCTTATTTGTTTTAGTATTCAATATTAAATCCACCCTTGTCTAATGATATTTTAATAAAAGAGGACAAAATTATTGTATCTATATATCTTGTACAAAGGAAATATACTCATATATCAATACTAGATACTAAAACTATCCAATCGGTTTACTATGGTAAAAATAATAAAAAAGGTTAATTTCTCTTCTTCAGAGGGTGGAGAATTTAAGTCGATTTCCAAGCAATCTGCATATTCAGAAAAGAAAAAAGTAGCAATAATTTCCATCACAGCTTCATTATTTCTTGCCTTTCTCAAATTGGGTATAGGTGTATGGACAAACAGTTTGGCAATTTTATCGGAATCTATGCACTCTGGACTGGATGTAGTTGCCGCAATAATGACTTTTTATGCTATTAAAATGTCAATAAAGCCCCCTGATCAGCAGCATCCTTACGGATATGCTAAGTTTGAAAGTTTGACTAGTTTGGCTGAAATAGTTCTATTGTTCATTGTGTCTGCATGGATTTTTTACGAAGGATTAGAGAGGATACTAGTCAAGAACATTGAACCTGATATCACTATATTTTCATTTGGTGTAATGATTGTATCAATTTTGATAGACTACAATAGGTCCAGATCATTGTACAAGGTAGCACGCTTGCATGGGAGCCAAGCACTTGAAGCAGATGCATTGCATTTTAGGGCGGATATGATAACATCGGCTATTGTAATTATTGGCCTTATTGCTGTCTTGATGCTCAAGATTCCTAACGCTGATTCATATGCTGCACTCGCTATCGCATGTATAATTATATATACGTCATTGGGGCTTGGAAGACGAACTCTAAATGTTTTGTTAGATAAGGCACCTAGTGGAGTACCCCAAAAGATTCTAGAATCAATCTCAGGATTGGATGGAATTATCAATCCACATAACATACGTGTAAGATCAGTCGGTTCACAAACCTTTGTAGACATGCATATTGAAGTGCCAAGGTACTATTCTCACAACAAGGCCCACACGATTGCTACTACCGTTGAGGAACGCATTAGAGAAATAATCCCAAATGGTGATATAATAGTGCACGTAGATGCGACTTCAGAATCAGAAACAGAGACCATATCAGACAAGATTAGATTGATCGCATTCGAAACAGAAGGTATAAAAAATATCCATTCTCTCTATTATTCAATCCTGAATGACGATAAACAGAATGTGCCACAAAGTTATATACCAAAAGGCAAAGATGAACTTAAGTTACACTTGTATCTTGATGTGCAAATGGATGGTAACTTGGACTTTAAGACTGCACATGAGATAACGGAAAGGTTCGAAAATAGAATAAGATTGGAAATTTCACAAATTGAAAATATTACAACACACATTGAAACAGAAAAAGACCTTAACGTCATTGTTGGAAAAGAAAAAAATGAGCTTGAAGAGTCAATTGTAGAACGTATAAAGAATATGGCTCTTTCAGTCAAAGGAGTAACTGAATGCAAAGATATTGGAATTATAAATATCGAAAATCAATTCCATATCACGCTGACTATAAAAATTAGGATGTCTGCATTTCGGTCTAGTGAAGCTACGGCCAATCAAAACAGTCTAACCGTAGAAGAGGCCCATCAAATTGCCACAGATGTTCAAAATCTAATAATTAATAATACAGCATCTGCTAGAGTAATCGTCCATACCGAGCCTGAAGATCAAATATCTGAAAAATAATTTATACACCGATATAAGAAATAAATTTATTTAACCTGCTTGGAATGTTGATCTCTCGGCCTCTGAATATTTAGCGTTTGCCTAGATTAGGCAAATAATTCCTGTAAATGGTAAAGAAAAACTTCGAAGTTTCCAATACTTAAACAAAAACATATGTTTCAATGATCACAGACGTACCAGGAGCAAGATTTTATCCTTTTACAGCTCCAAGAGTCAATCCTGTTATCATCCTTTTCTGAAATACGAGCATTAATACTACAACGGGAATTATCGCCAAATTTATACCCGCTGTGAGGTATCCCCAATCTATTCTATAGAGTGAAATGAACTGATATAAAGCTACTTGAAATACCATTGAATCAGGCTTATTGGATAGTACTACGGGTAATACAAATTCATTCCATGAAAATCTAAAGGAAAGTATGCCAGCTATAAGCAGACCTGGTAATGATAACGGTGCTATGATACGTCTCAACACTCCAAATCGAGAACAACCATCAATCAATGCTGCTTCTTCGATCTCGGCTGGAATTGTCTCAAAATAGTTTTTGAGCAAAAATATGTTAAGCGGAATAATGAGGATCTGGAATGTAAGAACTAACGATAAAAGAGAGTTTAACAGCCCGATATTTGACAACATGATGTACAAGGGTATGATATTTATGACTACTGGGATCATGAAAAGTCCTAATATTAAACTCATAATAACATTTTTACCTTTGAAATCAAATCTTGCAAATGCATATCCTCCCAATGCACTTACGGTAACACTCAATGCAGTACTTCCTAGACTGACTAAGAGACTATTGATCAGACTTATCACCAGTGCAGGGTCTGAAAGCACAAAGTTATAATTATCGAGCGTTGCGTTTTTTGGAAGAAAGTTTGGCGGGAAGCTTATTGCTTCATCATTAGGTTTAAACGACGTAGAAAGAACCCATGTGAGAGGAGCAATAGTTATGAATAAGTAGACTCCAATAATTGAATAAATTAAGAGTTGTTGAGCAGGATAAGATGCTGATGCCTTACTTTTCATAATAAATGTTGGCTAAGTCCAGTATTTATTAGAATTCATTAGGATTTATCTTTTTAACAATTTAATGTAGCCATATGCAAGTGTCAGATTAATTATAACCAAAAATATTCCAGTTGCTGCACCCTTTGAAAGTAGTCCAAATTCAAATGCTTGCTTGTACATATAAAGTGATGCGGTACTACTAGCGAATAATGGACCGCCTCCTGTCATTACCAATTGAAGATCAAAGAAGTTTATCGACCACATAGTAATTAGGATCAGATTAATGATTATGAATGGTTTGAGCATTGGTAACGTGATGTAGAAAAAACTTCTAAATTTTGTTGCCCCGTCTATGAGTGCTGCTTCGTAAATCACTGGGTTTATAGAAAATAATCCGGCTGTTATGAATAATAACGTAAAAGGAGTCCCGTACCATGTATTTGCTATGACTATTGTCCATATTACCATGTTAGGGTCAGACAGCCAACCTACGGGTTCTAATCCCATCTGCTGTAATCCATAGTTAAGCACCCCAAAGGTATCATCAAATATGAATTTAAACGAGAAACCTGTAATAACTGCAGAAACGGTCCATGGAATTATTAATACGGCACGAAAAATATTGGAGCCTCTCAATCCCTGGTTCAATAAAGTAGCCATGAGAAGCCCAATCCCGAACTGTAGGGCAACAGATCCACCTACAAATGCGAGTGTTACTCTAAGTGAAGTATAAAAGTCGGGATCAGAAAATAGATTCAAAAAGTTTTTACTTCCAACATATTTCCATTCCTTAAGAATTGTCGAAAGAGATACGTCATGCAATGAGATGTAAACGTTCCAAAAAAGTGGAAATAAAAGAAACGCGAATAGTATTGAAAGAGAAGGTATTAGAAAGACATACGGCTGGATTTTGTCTAATCTAATGCTTGGCACGTTGTACGGAAGTTACAATCTCTAATTTATTCCCATCCTAACACGACGGCTGATTTCTTGGCTGCGTCATTAAGTGCCTGTTTAGGGTCCTTAACTCCATGATAAACTTCATCTATTGCCTGCCTGATATTATCAGCTATTTGTGGATATTCAGGTATATTAGGCCTACTATGTGCAGTTGGAATCATAGAAATCATTTCCTTAAAATACGGGATTGATGCATTAAGCTCGGCAGAATATGACCCCTCGCCAATTGGCCTCTGCGTAGGTAGATATCCGTAATCCTGCAACATTGGAGCAAGCACTTTGGGCTCTAACATTATAGAGAGCAATTCCCATGCAAGATCTTTGTTTCCTGAGCTCTGGGGAATACTAAGTATCCATCCACCCATCATAGTAGTACTATTGACTCCGTCCACCGGCACCGGAAACATTGGTAACATCCCAATACTTTGACGTAAGTCTTTCCATTGCGTTCGTGGAAAACTTCCCAGCAGCCATGATCCCTCCAACATTACAGTAAATTTTTTATCTGCAAATTCCTGCCCCCAAAAATGATTTATCTGTGGTTTTATTCCTGCATTAACTTGATCCCGTAGGAACTCTAATGCTCTGACTCCTTTAGTGCTATTGTAAGCCGGAAACCAATAAGTCCCTTTTTCGGGATGACCAGACTTCTGCTCAAGTATTTGTCCTCCAAGCATCCATAAATAGGGGTACCACATATCAGGAGAATGACTGGCACCAACAAGATGCATTCCTTGTATTCCTTTACCCTTATAAAAGTCATTAATTTGCTTTCCTGCCGCAATATAGCCACTCCACGTTTTTAGTGATTCAGGATTGACGCCGGCTTGATCCAATAAGTCCTTCCAGTACCACATCGACCTTACATCAGTCCATGCCCAGATGCCGTTTACTTTCCCATTATATATGCCACCTTCCCAATTGGTTTTATACCAATCAGAGGATCTATTCCATGTTTGGGTACGGTTGGTAAGATCTGTTAGAAATCCACCTTCTGCAAATTCTCCGAGCCATATTTGATCAACTGAAATGATATCGATGGGAGTTTTGCCTGCCATCGCTGTTAGTATTTGCTTTCTTGTTTCATCATATGGTAATACTCTGTAGTCAATTTTAATATCTAGATCTGGATGTCTTTCCCTTAATTCTTTCATTGCGTTTCCAAATAAGGTATCCCATCTTTCTTTAGGTTCTGCAACTATTGCCGTTAGGGTCACCTGTTTCTGCTGTGTTTGTTGCGCCGATATCGGGGAAGTCAAAAAGGAGCCCAGTACTATTAATCCAAATAAAATTCCTAATTTTTTATGATTAAATAAGTACGAATTAGACATTCCTAAAGAAATAATTTGCCTGAAAGACTCATGGTTTTCTAACATTAAGTTCTTATCGAATATTATGCTTTTAAGTATTTACAGATTTATATTCTGATTATCCAATCATATATTGGTTATTTACTAATTATTTTCGACATTCTAAGCCGGTAAAACGAAAATTAATATGATAATTAATAATAGACTATAGGTTAGCAGCACATTTTGAGTAATTTGAGGATTAAACAACTAACAAAAAAATATGGTAATTTAACAGTATTGGATAAGTTTTCCTTGGATATTAATTCAGGCGAGTTTATGGTATTGCTTGGTCCTTCTGGCTGCGGAAAAACGACAGTACTAAGATGTATTGCCGGTCTTGTAAATCCAAGTGACGGTGAAATATACATAGGAGGGCGGCTGGTAAACGACTTGCCTCCTAAAGATCGTGACATAGCAATGGTATTTCAGAACTATTCCCTTTATCCACATATGAATGTCTTTGAAAATATTGCCTTTCCACTAAAAATGAGACATACCTCAAAAAATAGGATCGACGAGAACGTAAAGAGGATTGCAGATCTGTTGGGCATCAAAGAACTGCTACAGAGAAAACCAAAAGAACTTAGCGGAGGGCAAATGCAGAGAGTGGCCTTAGGAAGAGCCCTCGTGCGCGAGCCTAAAGTTTTCCTTTTGGACGAGCCGCTTAGCAATCTAGATGCAAAATTGCGTATGGATATGCGAGTTGAAATAAAAAAGTTACAACGCGAAGTCGGTATTACTACACTTTATATAACACATGACCAGATTGAGGCAATGAGTATGGCTGATAACATTGCAGTTATGAATCAGTCAAAACTTCAACAGCTTGGAAGTCCAGACATAGTATATAACCAGCCAGAAAATGTCTTTGTGGCTGGCTTTATTGGTACCCCTCCGATGAATTTTATTGAATGCAAGGTAGTAATAGAAAATTCTGAAATGCTTCTTGATTCATCAATTGCTGGTCAAGATAATAATAATCGGCTCCAACTAAAAGCTGATTCAGCGAATGCTTTTTCTCATAGCGAGAGTATCACAATTGGAGTAAGACCTAAAGATGTCTATTTGTTAGAAGATGATCAAAAATTTCAAGGCATAGTAATTCCTGCCCGTATCTCATTTATCGAGTTACTAGGTGATGATTCAATAGTAGAAGTAAATGTGGGATCCAAAACCGTCAGAATTTCTAGCGTAACTTCAAATTATAGCAATCTTGCTATCGGAAAAGAAATCAAAATCGGTATTAAATTTGCTAAGATACACTTATTTTCAAATACGGGTGATAAAATCTCACGGGATAGTTGGAAAGTAGTGTGAACACAATTTCGTGGCGTAAACCAGTAAATAACACAGAAAATTTTAGCAGTATGGAAATTAC
Organism: uncultured Nitrososphaerales archaeon; assembly: GCA_963703885.1. Taxonomy (GTDB): domain Archaea; phylum Thermoproteota; class Nitrososphaeria; order Nitrososphaerales; family Nitrososphaeraceae; genus TA-21. The sequence continues at coordinate 61,573 of CAVPGE010000005.1, read as the reverse complement.
CTGTATTAGAGTATGACAATAGTACAAAAAAATTCCCAAGAAGGTAACAATAAATACTAATTTAGTCACAATAATATAGTTGCGTTGTCTAATGCTACTAGCGAAAGTAACGTTACATTATTCGTACATGAGCATATATTTCAATTACTAACACTAAATAACTCACCACAATAACATTCGCTGTTAAAGTAACAACATAATTCAGATCTGAATAGTTAATTAGTGCAGAACATAACGTAAATAACAATTGCGCTAATTATGGTTGATATTTGGCTCAAATATAATGTTGGGTATGCGCAGAGTACAATTATGACTCAAATTGAGAATAAAATATAATTCAGGATTTCAATAGTTCCATTTTTTCTTCATCTCTAATAAGCAAATGTCTAGAGAAAATGTGTTTCAAAATTTCAATAACATTTGAAAATCCAAGTTTATTATGAATATTGTACTATTTTCGGTAAAAGTCTCTTTAACTATATATATTTTTCTTTACTGACACCAAGAAATACTGTATATCTGGTTACGATTTTCATAAACGGGAAAGTTATTAATAAAATATTCTTCTATAAAACGAATCAGTTAAATATCAAGGATTATTATTATAGGAGATGGCTGCAATAGAAAATATGAGGATTGCAACCGGCCTAAAAGAGGCACTAGTTAACGCCGGAATAAGTTTCGAGAAAATACTAAATTCTCCTCCCAGCGAGATATCAGACATATTGGGTATTGATTCCTATGTGGCAAAACTAATTTATGATGAAGCAAGAAAAACGGCTACAAATGAAGAAAATTTAAGCAATCCTGCGCAATTTAACCAATTTCTATCACAAAAAGAGATTTTTTGAACTATTTTATTTCATCCATTTATTTTTTTAAGACTTAAATTGTCTATTGGCCAGGATAATGGTGAGCTATAGTAATATCGATACTATAGAAAATATCACAAATAGACATCATAATTTAGTACGATGCAGTAGGTTAAAGTTTCCTCGAAAGATGAATTTAATTAATTTTTTATTTAATATCGCATATTAGCTTGGGAATCTAACTACGATCTTCCATATATTATAATAATCTGAATATGCGCCGTGGTTATTATTCTAAAATCTATTGTTTCAAAGATTTACTTTGGAGGTACAAAAACATAAAATTTGAAATATCTTTGGCAGCAGAATATATCGAAGGATGATCACGATATGCCCCACAGTGACCTGTTAAACTATTTTTTTCCTTAACATTTAATGTATTACCTTATATCCCCCAAATAGATAGTGGTACCACTTCATTTTTTAAAAATCTATTCATTTCCAGGGTAACTAAAACCCATAAGGCTGCTAATGTTAAATTTTTCATAAATACACTAGCTAATGTAATTGTATTCAATTTACGCCGGTAATGACGAGTTCTATATATGATTCTTGAATTTAAGGTAAATGCTTCCTTTTAATTTCAGAAAAAATTAGATTAAATAGTAATTATCAAATTGAATTATATTGAACCTTCGAATTTTTCTTGTATATGACGAAAAGCGTGAAGGAGGTTATGACACGTAAGATTGTGACTATAAATCCTACTGATAAAGCCAAGAATGCTGCCATAAGTATGAGGGATAAGGATGTCAGTTCGTTGATCGTTTTAGATGATGATGGCCAGCCGGTAGGCATTGTCACAGAAAGTGACCTTGTAAGAGAAGTTTGCACTCAGGATGCAAGTAGTAATGACTTCATCATAGATCATATAATGTCTTCACCTGTAGCAACAATTGATCCTAACTCATCAGTCGAAACTGCAGCAAATATTATGTTGGAAAATAAAGTCAGGCACCTAGTCGTTAAGGAAGAGAACAGAATAATCGGTATAATTACTTCTGGAGATTTCATTGAGTATTTGCATTCGCAAGTTGATTGGGATGAGGTGAGCTCTAAAATGCTAAAGATTCTAAGTGGAGATAATTAATAGTAGTATTGGAAAATTAGTATATCGGCCTGAGAGAATACTTGACCATTACGACACCTGCTGAGTCATATACGTATATATAATAATAATTTAAATTTCAGAAGTTGCATTATACTCTACTTAAATAAAACTTGGCTACTCGCACTTCATAGGTTAATTTGTGAGATAAGTTCAAAAATTATCGCTAAAATTTCTCCTGTTTTCATCCACTTCTTCTTGAGGCGACGTAGTTTTCTTGGATTTTTTATAAGAATCTTTATGTTCTCTGTAATCTATTTTCTTTTCATGTTCTTCTCTCACGTGATGAAGTCTGTCTTTTTCATGAATAAATTCTTTGCCGCAATCACGGCACTTTACTATTGCATGATGATGAACATGCCTGTAGTGTGATACTAGATCTGCGTATGTCTTAAATTTTTCATGATCAAATTCACAGAGTAATTTATCACGATGAAATAACTCCATATTCCGGAATATTCTCTAATAGCTATTAAACCTATTTGTACTACTAATTAACGGTTTAAAAATCACAGAGCTAATTAGTGCAAAAATAGTATATTTAATTTTATTAGCTCTTAGCCCACTGTTTAACATATTTAACTCCTATTCTTATCTACAATCTTAGTTTAAGAAAATAAGATGAAAATTTCCATAATCGTCTCATAATAGTAGAAATAGATATCTTCTAAAACAAATTATTGTCGACCTTGGTGTACTCCTAAAGTTTGAAATTCAAGACAATGTTATTTAATTCAATGTGTATTCACTTTATGATACTGCTAGAACCGTGACAACAGCCAATTAAGTTGAAATTACAATTGTCGCAATTTTGAGTTCAACTATCGACAGGATAATAAACCCTCAGGACATTTAGTTGAGACCTGTCATCAAAAAGAATAAACCGTGTTTATTTAAAACGCACTTACCCAAGATTGCGTTCTTGAATCCGAAAGAAATGCGGTTATTTTTCATACTTATAACTGGTTCCATACATCATACATAAATTAATGATAGTGATCAACGGACTCCACTGTTGGTTCATTTTTACTCTCTTTCTTTACAATCTCTAGTATTTTTTTCCAAATATGCCTCTCAAACTCGTATGCCATCGTCCCTCCTACTGCAAGTCCTCCCGCGAGACCAATAGGCCCCCCAACAATTAGCCCAACAGCACCAGGAAACAATAAACTCGAAAACCATCCATTTGAAGATACTTCGACAGCGTAATCTTCAGGATCTCCAGTTATCGATACATGAATTTCATTCAACGATCCGGCAATAACTTTTAAGGATTTATTTACTGCCAAGAAACTACGTAAAGGTAAATTATTCAATGTTCCTTTATATTCAGAAACCACTTGTAGGTTCGGCTGACTTTCTATTTCCTTCTTTAGAGCGTCGTACAAATTATCAAGATCGGTATGAAGACCTTTGTAATGTTGAACCTTTGCCATAAAGAAATAAGCGAAGGTGAATATTTAAACAATATTTGGCCTAATGTATTTTAGTAGAACCAATGACTATGTATCTGTCCGACCATTTATTTTATTAAAAGCGCAGCTATGTGGAATTATTGTAAGTATGCACAATGGATCAATATAACTGATCACCATTATACCTCATTCTAAAAGTATACCAATAGAATTTCAGATCATTCTATTCCTTATTTGTAGTTGTAAATTGGTCTTCGAGATCAGCAGCATATAGAATCGACTTTGCTTGTTTATAGTGGACAGCGTCAATCATTTTACCTTCCAACCTCACAGCTCCTTTTCCAGAACCCTTTTCAATCGTTTCTTGCATTAAAAGAAGTACTTTCTTTGCCCATTCTATCTGTTTTGGAGTGGGTGTAAATATTCGATGGGTAGGCGATATATGGGAAGGGTGTATGATTGACTTACCTGCATAACCCATTTTTCTCGCAAATCTGGCATCTCTCTCTAACCCACTAATATCGTCAATATTCTGCCAAATTCCATCTATAGCGACCACTCCTGCGGCAACAGCATCTACGGGTATCTTCGATCTTGCATAAGAAGTGCTAACCGAATCATCGTCGGCAATGCCCATGTCGTATAAATAGTCAAATATTCCAAATACTACTGCTGTGACGCGAGCTGATTTTGCTATTTTATATGCATTAAGAACACCTTTTGCAGTTTCTATCGACGGAATCAACTTAATCTTACCAACTTCCAAGCCCATTGATAGTTCTCTCTCTTTTATTACCTCCTTCGCTTTGCCAATATCCGAAATGGTGTTTACCTTCGGTATAACTATGCCATTTAAGCCACTATGAACTATGGTGCGTAAATCAGTTTCGAATAGACCCGATTCTATAGAATTAATTCGTACGTAAATAAGAGAGTTATTCTTATACTCATTTAGTTGAAAGATCTCACTGATGTTCTTCCTAGCATTTTCCTTTTCATTTAGCGGCACTGAATCTTCCAAATCATAACATAGTATATCTGGGGATAGTGAATATGATTTTGCAATAAATTTAGTATTATTGCCAGGAATAAAAAGGAGACTTCTAAACATAATTTTGGGAGCGATTGTGCTACAGTTTCTGCGGTGTAGTTAGTATTTTACCAATCTGATCTGCATTGGCCATCATCGTATGTCCTTTGACCATATCGGAGAACGGAAGTACGGTAGATATAAGGGGCTTAATCCTCCCCTTTGATGTCCAATGAATTACCTGTTCTAAATCTGCCTTGGTGCCTTGAGTAGAACCAAGCAGATTGGTCCCTTTGAAGAAAAGGTATCTTAGATCTAAGGATGAGTCATATCCAGTAGTCGCTCCAGTAGCTACCAGCGTTCCACCCATCTTGAGTAAACCTACCTCTTGCGGGAATGTTGATTTTCCAATATGTTCGAAAACCACGTCTACCCCCTGCTTTTTTGTAATCTCTCTTACCTTCTTGTACCAATCAGGTTCTCGATGGTTGACAACGTACTCGGCTCCCAATTCTAAACATTTGTCCATCTTTTCCTTATTTCCAGCAGTCGCAATCACATCGCAACCATATAGTTTGGCTATTTGAATTCCTGCCATGCCTACACCACTTGTTCCACCCATTATTAGTACGACCTGACCGGGTCTTATTTTTGCCCTATCGACAAGCATGTGCCAAGCGGTCATACCTACCATAGAGATAGCCGCTGCATCTTCAAATGAAACAGCATCAGGTATCTTTACGACATTAACTTCGGGCAGATGTGTGTATTGGCAAAATCCTCCCCAAAGGGGGCCAGTTTGAAAACCCCAAATCAATCTCTCATTACAATCATATTCATGACCAGATGTACACATTTCACAGACTCTGCAACTCATATTTGAATGAGATACTACTCTATCCCCCTTCCTCAATTTCAAAACATACTCCCCTGTTTCTTCGACTATGCCTGATACGTCACTCCCAGAGATGTGAGGCAATGGTACTTTCACAGGATCCCCCCAAATAGCCCATAGATCATTATAATTGTAAGAAGCTGATTCTACTTTTATCATCACTTCGTTTGCCTTTAATTTTGGTAGGTCTGTATCTTCAATTTTAATGACTTGAGTTGGATCTTGATTATATTCCCTAAATATTGCAGCCTTCATAAATTGTGAAGATTCCTGAGACTTAATATAGTTAACTGGTTGAATATTTCAAATTTTTTCGTAGAGTGGGAAATTTAATGCGAAACTCATCTACGGTTTATTCTGAACTCCTTCTTAGGCTGATGCAGACTAGTTAGTAATTGCTTTAATTCTTCGTCAGTAATAGCTCGATTTAGTCTTCCCGTGGATGCAGAATTAATTAGATAGTTTTCAACTGCCAGTGCAAGTTCAGGCTTAACAATTCTGATGTTAGTTAATCTTTGTCTGGCGTTTTGATCCAACAACATCATTATAGCCTTCTGCCTCATTGCATTTTCAGCTTCTCTCCTTCTTAATTCCTCTTCGTTATTTTGTGATTGCGGGCCTGACATTATTCCTCAGTTCTCTATCCATATCTTTGTAAATATGGCATAGTATTAACAAGATCTTTATATACCTCTGTGGCAATCCTGTCTATTTTTTTCATTCCTTCGTCAGAAATGATTCTTCCTTTCGATTTCTTTGTTACATATCCTGAACTCTCTAGTTGTTGTAATGCCCTTCTCACTATTGCACCGCCAGAATATTTATGGTGTGCGATACTATATCCAATCTGTTTTTTGCCGCCGTATTCTCCTCTAAGATCTGTAACCCCCATTGGTCCATGAATGTACACCTTCCTTAGTAACGAAGCACATCTAATATACCACCAATCCCTGTTCTGAGGAATTTTCTCAGTGTGACAACCAGTTTTAACATACGAAGCCCATTGTGGAGGCTCTATCTTTTTATCCCTTTTGAGATATTCTACAAGTCTGTTAATTAGATATTCCGCGGGTATATCATATGCCTTTGTCATATAATGCCATAGATTTCGTTATAATTCACTTATAAACCATTATATGTTATCTGAGGACAAATGTCATTGATTATAATAGCTTATGATATACGTGCATACAATTTAAACATGTTATCCTGACAGCTTTTACTCTTGAACGCCCAATTCTAACCCTTGCGCTAACTCCTGGAATAATGAATTTCTTGCACCTTTTACAAAACAATTGACGGATGTTATAAGGCATCCTTAAGCATAATGACATAGCTATTTTCATAGCCAATCGAGCCTGTTTTTCCGCCAGTTCTTCATTACTTTTATAGTTAATTAACGCGTTATCAATCAGTATTTGGATTCTTTCTCTTGCTAGTCCAGTTGTATTCAATTAATTGAACACTTTTGCAAACCATATGTTAAATATTAGTTTATTCATTTTTCATTAATTTCTTACTACTAGAATTCTAACTATAAACTAAAATTCAAATTCATTTCAAATACGGCATGTCAACTAGTTAAACCGATCCAAAATTGATCAGGAGTAATACGTCTAACTTCGGAAAATAATTGTTACACTAAAAATAACAGGACAAATTGAAATATTTTTCTTGTTTCATTAGAGCACAAACAATAATGTAAATTGCCAAAACATTATTTTTGTTATAACAATTTACCAATTTTAAAGACAAATTCTTGTTTTTAAGAAAGGGTCCGAAGATAAAGTCTACTCGAGATAATGTAAGTTAAATACTGCACAAAATCCCTAAATAAAATGGGAAATTTTATTTATCATCTTGTTCTCCTTGGTAATTGCAGAAGCGGCGCTTGAAACAATCCCGCTTGAATTGATGAAGCACAAGTCTATATTAAACCATGCGAGGAAACTTAAAAGGAGTCCCTCGGAAATATTCTTGGATACTAGTTACCACCATGCAGCTATGGTAAATTCCAACCTAAAATCTTGGTGGAAGAGAGGTAGACCCGACATAATTCATTTTGACTTATTGGAAGCAAATTCGACACCGCTATTTATGGAAGGCAAATTGAGCATATATGTTTCCACCATAGATAATAAATTATTAACTATCAATAAAAAACTGCGTCTGCCCAAATCTTATGCTAGATTCGAAGGTCTCATGCGAAATATTTATAGGAATAAGAATTGTTCAAGCACTTCTTCATTGATAGAATTAGAAGAAAATATTGATTTCAATCATTTAATTAGGAACATAATAAGGCCTGACATTGTCATAGGCTTTTCTACAAAGGGTAGATTTAGAAACTTAGCAGATCTCATTTCATATCATGTCGACAAGCAATCCAAGCATTACTGCTTCGTAGTGGGGGGGTTTCAGAAAGGAAGCTTCAGTGAAAAGACAACAAGTGCGTTTGATTATCTTTATTGCATAGATAAATACCATCTTGAGTCACACGTGGTAATTTCACGACTTGTCTACGAGTGCGAAAATCTACCTGATTAATGCAATCCTGCATCCACCATAAATGCTATGAATAAAGCCGTAAGGTAGGGACTGGAAAATTTAAAAACCATCCAAGATGCCCTTTCTGTGGGCCGAAGCAATAGCCAAGTGGATAAGGTCAACATAATTACTCCACAAACAGAGGCAGTTATGAGATAAATTAAGCCAAATTGATTAAGAAAAAATGGTAAAATACTAAATACTACCATCATTATAGTTGTTGCAGAAATAACCCTTACTGACTTTTCCTCACTTATTACCACAGGAAGCATTGGCACATTAGCTCTGCTATAATCATCTTTCACATGTAACGCTAAACTCCAAATGTGAGTTGGGATCCACAAAAAAACTAGACCAGACATTATTAGGCCAATTTCTAAATTCTGAGTAGTTACTGCAACATATCCAATCAATGCCGGTACACCTCCCGAAAAACCTCCAAGTATGATGTTGGAACTACTTCTTCTTTTAAGCCATTTGCTGTATACTATTATGTTATCGAACAATCCAAATGCCATCAAAAAAAACACCCAAATGTTAACTGTCAGTGCACAAAACAGCGATATTCCAGTCAATATAAGTCCAAATATAAATGCATTTTTTGGTTTAATTCTTCCAGATGGTATGGGTCTTCCTTTTGTTCTGTCCATAATTGCATCAATATCACGATCATTGTACCCTGTCAGGACATCTGCAGCAGCTGAACCAGCAGCTACTCCTATTAAGAGCATGGCCCATGTAAAGGGAGAAAGAAAATCATTGAATAAGAAGGCAGCAGTAACGGCTGATCCTAGGGTGGTAAAAACTAGTAAATACCAAATCTTTGGTTTCGTGAGCTCGTAGTAATTTTTAATCTTGTTTCCAATACTTACTTCAGTAATCAGATTAATCCACCTCTTTAATCGGTAGGAGATTGTGATAAACAATAATGTTTTTGAAACTACCTTCCCGTTCACTATTGTTCATTAGGTTTATTTTATGGATTAAAATATAATATAAAGGTAGTAGTTTACAGGGGAAAATAGGGATAGTGGTATAGATGTTATGAACCCTCGATTTTACAATTTGCTTGTAAAGGTATAAAAGGGGCAAACAAAAATTCATATTCTTCATTGTGGGTTATGTGAGAATGGAATCAATCCAAGCAAGTGCTGGTGGTATGCCAGTTATAATTTTGAAAGAGGGAACAAAAGAGAGTAAAGGAAGGGAGGCACAGCGAAACAACTTCACTGCAGCTAAATTAATCGCAGAAATGGTCAAGTCATGTTTAGGGCCACGTGGTATGGATAAAATGCTTGTAGATACGTTAGGTGATGTGACTATAACTAATGATGGAGCTACCATACTTAAGGAGATGGATGTTCAACATCCGGCAGCAAAAATGATGGTAGAAGTAGCTAAATCAGTGGATAATGAGGTTGGGGATGGAACAACATCATCTGTCATCTTGGCCGGGTCCTTGCTGGAAAAAGCAGAGGAATTAGTAAATAAAGATGTTCATCCTTCAGTAATTGTAGACGGTTACACATCGGCGTCGGAACAGGCGTTAAAATTACTCCAAAAAATAGCAGTAAAAATCGATGTAAATGACAAAGATACACTACTTAAAGTAGCTAGAACTAGTATGTACTCAAAATTAGTTTCAGATGATGCTCCCGTATTAGCACAAATAACAGTCGATGCCGCTAGGCAAGTTTTAGAATATACAAATGAGAAAGCTCTTAAGGTGGATTTAGATAATATTAAGGTAGAAAAGAAAGCAGGCGGTTCCATCAAAGATACGAAATTAATTAAAGGAATCGTGTTAGATAAAGAAGTAGTACATTCAGGAATGCCAAAAAGGATAGAAAACGCAAAAATTGCGTTAGTAAATTCCGCTTTAGAAATCGAAAAAACTGAGATGAGCGCAGAGATTAGGATTAATGATCCACAACAAATGCAAATGTTTCTCGAGGAAGAAAACAGGATGCTGAAATCCATGGTGGACAAGATTAAGGAAGTTGGCGCAAATGTTGTTTTATGCCAAAAAGGCATTGACGACTTGGCGCAGCATTATCTTGCAAAAGAGAACATTCTTGCTGTAAGAAGAGTCAAGGAAAGTGATATGTTGAAATTATCAAAATCAGTGGGAGCGAGAATTGTAAGCAACCTTGACGATCTAGTAACAAAAGATTTAGGATCTGCTAATTTGGTGGAAGAACGTAAGGTTGAGACCGATAAATGGGTCTTTATAGAAGGATGCAAAAACCCTAAAGCAGTATCAATACTTGTGCGTGGTGGTTCCCAAAGAGTAGTAGACGAGGCGGATAGGTCTCTTCACGATTCACTTATGGTAATAAAAGATGTTTTAGAAAAGCCCTATATAGTTGCGGGTGGCGGAGCCCCTGAAGCTTATATAGCAAACGAGTTGAGACAGTGGTCGAGAAATCTTGAGGGCAGAGGACAATTAGCTATACAGAAATTCGCAGATGCGTTGGATACCATTCCCTTGGCACTTTCGGCAAATGCCGGCATGGATCCAATTGATACAATGACTTCGTTAAGATCTAAACAAAGCAAGGGATCAAAGTGGACAGGGATAGACGTAATCAATACAGTTGTTACAGACATGTATAAGCAAGATGTCATAGAGCCCCTTGTTGTCAAGGAACAAATTATAAAATCTGCGACAGAGGCTGCATGTATGATCTTAAGAATTGATGACGTAATCGCTTCAAGCAAATCTAAGATGCCCGCTGGTCCACCGGGTGGCGGTATGGGCGGTATGGGCGGTATGGGCGGTATGGGCGGTATGGGCGGTATGGGCGGTATGGATATGGAATAGGTATTAAATGACGAATAAGTTCACTACCATTTCTTTACCACGTTAAACTTTTATTTTTAGGAACGCATCTTTCTAGTAATGTTTGAAGGTATAAAAAATTACACTTCCCAAGATTCGATCATAGTTTTACATGATTTTTTTATTGACAGAATAGTAAGTATTGGTTCAAAGGTCGAGTTCTTTCAAGCGATAGAAGAGAAAACAAAATCTGGAGGAGGAAGCATAAGAGGAGTTTCCTCACTCGACGTTAAAGGTGGTAACGCAGTAAACGTAGCCTATTGCTTAGCAAGTTTAGGAGTACCAATCTCTTTATACACTACTGCCAACAAAATTGGATCTCGTATATTAGAAAACACATTTTTAAGATTTGGAAAAAATATTGATTTGCATATAAGGAATGGTCGACAGGGGCTTACAACTTCACTTGAGTTCCGATCCAATAAATCTAACTCAAATGTAATGATAAGTGATGTTGGTGATAACCATGATTATGGGCCAGAAAATATAAGCACCGAAATTGACATGAAAATTCTATCCCAATGTAAAGGAGTAGTTATAGCTAATTGGGCAAGTAATTTGCGAGGAACAGAACTTTTGTCACATGTTTTTAAAAATTCTCCTCATGCTCTGCATTTTGTGGATCCAGCTGATATTGAATCCAGAAGGAATGAATTTAAAAATATGCTGCTTGATCTTTGTGATGAAATCGATGTTGTAAGTATAAATGAAAACGAATATACCCAGTTAGCACGTGCAATTGGAATTCCAATCGAGTCTGTTTCTGAACGAGAGGTTTCAAGGATCGAAAAATCAGTTAGGCTGCTTGCAAAGGCATTGGGTACTAAAATAGACCTTCATACCCAGAAGGGGTCGATTTGGTCAGATGGGAAAGATGTGGTATTTGTTGAGTCATTCAAAGTAAAACCTCAAATTTCAACCGGTGCTGGCGATTCCTGGGACGCAGCAGACTTATTTGGATATTTAGCCGGTTTAAATCATTATGAAAGACTATTATTTTCAAATGCTTATGCTTCATTGTATATTCGCAGTCCCAATTATGAACCCGCAACCAAAGATGAAGTACTAGACTTTATTTTAGACTTTATACAGAGTAATCAAAACGACCAAATCGAGAGTTAACTTTTAACTATTTAATTTATTGTGGTTCTATAGTTGCAGGAGGTTTGCTTGAAATTGAATAGGTAACCCAAGTAACTCCTTCAACTTCATTTGTGATTCTTCTGCTAATAGTTCCCATTACATCATATGGAACTCGTGACCAATCGGCTGTCATGGCATCAGATGATTCAACGATCTTCACTATAACTATGTGGCCATAAACCCGTTCGTCTCCCAATACACCTACTGCCAAGTCATCTCCAACTGCTGCATATGCCTGCCATACTTTATCATACCAACCACATTTTTCTAATTCGTCCTCTACAATGCTACTTGCTTCTCTTGCTATCTTAATCTTTTCACTAGAAACTTCACCCATAATACGAACTGCCAATCCTGGACCTGGAAACGGATGCCTTTTCAGAAAAGCCTTTGGAATTCCCAGTAAATTTGCCACTTTCTTTACCTCGTCTTTATATAAAAATCTGAACGGCTCTAATATTTTTAGGTTTAGCCATTCGGGGAGACCTCCAACGTTGTGATGTGTTTTAATGATTGATGCTGGTCCTCTTGATACTCCACTTTCTATCACATCCGGATAAAGCGTTCCCTGAGCTAACCACTTAAAAGGACCATCTTTCTCTGTTACTTGAAGGAAGACTTTTGCGAATTCGCTTCCAATAATTTTTCTCTTGGATTCAGGATCCCTTATTCCCTTTAATCTCGCTACGAATTCCTTGCTCGCATCTATACATGTTAAATTAATCTTTAAGTGATGATTGAATAATTCTGGTACTATTTTTTCCTCATGTAATCTTAATAATCCATTGTTAACAAAAATGCAGTGTAGATTATCCTTTACAGCCGTGTGTAGTAAAACAGCTAGTGTTGTTGAATCGATGCCTCCACTTACTGCACACAATATCTTTTCTTCTCCTACCTTATTTTGAATCTCTTCAATAGCTGCCTCAACGAAATTTGTCATCGTCCAATCACCTTTGGCCTTACTGATATATTTGGAAAAATTTTCAAGAATTCTGTCGCCGTTTTCAGTATGCACGACCTCTGGGTGGAATTGTAGCCCATATATCTTCAGATTTCTGTTCGCTATGGCAGCAGAATCAGAATTTTTAGTACGCGCCATAATATTAAAGCCACTAGGAACACGTGCAGCTGCATCAGCATGACTCATCCAGCATCTCATTTTCTTTCCCATTCCTTTAAAAAGATCTATATTGTCATCAATATTCAAATCAGCATAGCCATATTCTTTTCTATTTGAGCGCTTTATGGCTCCACAAAATTCAGTAACAATAAGTTGGTGTCCATAACAAATTCCCAATATAGGGATGCCGAGATCATAAATTTCCTTCTCTGGTTTAGGTGAGTTTAATGAATATACGCTAGCAGGACCGCCTGAAAAAATAATCCCCTTTGGATTCAATAGCTTAATACTTTCTATAGGCGTATTGTATGGCAACAATTCACAAAATACACTGGAATCACGTATTCGCCTGCAGATTAAGTGACTATATTGAGAGCCAAAATCTAGTACTACGATTTTATCCATCTTGTTGTTGGATTCCTTTTTCTAACATTTTGGTGAAAACCCATATCAATGTACTGAATATTTCCTTTATTCTCTCTTTTTCTCTACAATTAAATATTAACAAGGACAGTATATTTCCGGTTTTATCCGAATTAACTTCATAATGTAAAGTATCTTGTTCATTTATCTCTTCATTTCTCATCTTCTCCAAATCCTTTGATTTCATGCCCTCCAAAATGCGGGCTAGGAAGAAAGTCCTAAATGGCGAAGTGTTAATATTCAGATGTAGGTCCTCTATTGGGATTATTTTTATGTGATTTGAATAAATCTCTGTATGTGCTAGTAACATGTCATCTCGAACGCGTCTTAATTCCCTAAATTCCACTTCATTTTCGGAATTGCTTTTGTCGAGTGATTGCTTAGTATCGACTTGAAATTCCTTATTTTTTTCCTTATCCTCAAACTTGTTAATGTAAGCCGATTCATTAGACATGATATTTGATGCAGATTTAAAGCTTGAATTTTTCAAAATTGCATCAATAATTAATAATGTATTACGAAGTTTATCTAACTCTTCTTCTTTTTCCGAAATTACCTTGGAAATCCATTGATGTATTTCCGCGGCACGCCTGACCACGTCTTCGGAGAAATTAGACATACAAAGCCCTCCTGAAGTAATGAATATGATAGTTTTTCAATAATTGACCACTACTAGCTAATCAACATGCTAATTTATCGGTATTAGACGTGTTTTGCTACACCTTTGATTGATACATTAGATTCGATTAGTTAACTTGGACTTTGTTCTCTTTGCTAACATAGATATTAATTTTTTACTAATCTTCATTTTTTCTTTCTTTAATTTAGTATTGGATCTTTTGAAATCGGAAGGCCTCACATCATCTTCAAAGTCCATTCCGACAAGTGTGATAGATTTTGCATTCATTTCGTCGGCTAGAAATACACATCTGTCCCCATCGGTAAAGCCTCCAAAGTTATAGACCTTGCTGAGCGGCATCACTTGAGTCGAGCCTAATACCCTTTTAAATCTGGGAACAAAATTTTTCATATTATCAATATTGTCTCCATGTGCATGAACAATGATAATTGCTCCTAAATTCTCTGCTTTCTTAAGAAATACAGGATTACTATCTAGGTCGCTAACAACTATGTCAGGACTAATTTTCTCTTCAATCAATAGTTCTACGGCACCGTCTGATACTATCTTCACATCTTTTTTTCTTTTCCTAATAAAGTCTATATTATTTTCCAAACTAGGACCCGCTCCGATAGCAATTACATGCTTATTTTTTATTTTTTTTTGCAGTTGCAATACATTCAAAGATTTTTTTTCAATCAACCTATTCAGTATAGTAGCTGCTTCTTGATCTTTTTCTGTACTGTATCCAAACTGTTGCCTGATCTCTTGATAATATTGAAACCAATCTTCGAATCGCATTTGTAAAATTAGACAAAGGTTCTTAATAGACTGTTTGATCAAACACGTAAAGGTTATTCAAGTACGCAATTTTATATGACCAATTTTTGGTTAAAAGTTTCCTGCCAAAATAGTTTTAATATTCTTGTACGGCGAAATGCTCACTACTATCTCCATACGGGTTTTAAATGTGCCTTTTGTCTAATTATTGGAATTATTGCTTTCGAAGCATATGATAATCATAAAAGCATTGAAATTTCTTGAACAATGGTTTTGCAATAGAATTAGCCAAAATTTAGCGCATATGGATTAAATTAACAAAAAAAATATTCCAATAATACCAAATCCAAATCTAATTACTAAAAATTATGGTGGCTTTAACATGTTATAGATATTAACCAAACAGATTAAGCACATTACACAGATGATGTGAATTAAGGTGACAACTAGAATTCAATCTATGTATAATATTACCTAAATTCTTATCCGAGTATGGAAACTTATTCGAGCTAACGTCATAGACACATGTAACAGTTATATCTATTTACAATATTAGCAAAGATATAAGATGAAAAAAACAAGTTCAGGTATCACCTTTCCTGGCGAACGTGTTGCTGAAATAGAGGAATTCGAAGCGGGAAAAAATACATTCATATCTTTTGGGACTGTAAGGTCAAGTGCTTTGGGTACAAAAGAATTTGATTTTAGGAGGAGAATTGTCAAGATTCTTCAAAAGAACTCTCCAGAATTGCCAAAAATTGGTGACGTTGTGGTTGGATATATAGAAATGTTATTCGGAACTATGATCTCTGTAAAAGTACTATATCTCAACTCCAAAATATCATCTGCTGGATTTTCTGCTATTTCCTCAACTAGATTTAATAAACATTGGAGTGGTGGGGATAGAGAACGTAGGGGCAAAAATATATTTCGGGTTGGAGACATGATACGCGGAAGAGTAATAAGTCTTCTAAATTCTGGTATCCATATCACAATTGAAGATAAAGAGTATGGTGTTCTCTATTCTACTTGCTATAATTGTGGAGGAAATACTGTAAGGGTGAGCAATGGTATTAAGTGTACAGAATGTGGCATATATGAAGACAAAAAATTAACGAGTGACTATGGGCAAAATGCCCTATTATCCGTATTCAATTCTGGGCAAGAATTTCATTAATTATTATTTCTGATTCTATTCAATTAATTTTTGAGGAAACTTTTTTTTGTGTTTAATATATTCCTTCTTCATTTTTTCGACCCATGAATTCTTCTTTGTAAAAATCTCCTTTGAGGTTCTTTTATTACACTTGCCTAATACATATGAGCAAATAATCGGAAAGTATACGGATGAATCTCCATAAACTATCACATTTCCTCTATGTGAAGACTTAATTTTGCCCCAACTCTTCCCCTCTTGTAAGGTGGCTCCAGATAATCCACCAGTGTCAGGTCTCGCGTCTGTAATTTGCAATAGATAATCTTGGCCACCTGCCTTAATTTTCAATATCTGATATAATGCCGGACCCGTCTGTTGAAAAAAATTCTTGGGTACTCCCCCACCCAACTCTATACCTCCTGACACTTTACTATTCCAAAGTATTGCAGCTGATTCAGCCACATCTAAAATAACATTAGGTATCTTTCCCTTATTTTCTAACATTAATGGTAGCATGTTGAGACCTATTGACGAATCACTAATGGCCGGAATGTACACTGGTACGTTATGTTTATATGCCGAGACAAGAAAAGATTTTTCTGGATATTTAGAGTTTTCACTCGCAGCCTTTCCAAGCAAGTATGAAATATCCGCCGTTGATGTCAGAGATGATACTTTATTTTGATCTCTTTCAAGATCTCTTTGAATAATTTGGTCTTGTGTCTGTAACGTTCCGATTTCCTTAATGTATATGTCATATATCCTTACTATCTGCTTTGCATATAGTACATCATCATCAACATGGAAATGTCCTTGTCTTACTGGTAAATCATACGCAAAATGCAGATCATGATAGACATTTGCGCCGGTAGACACAATCCAATCTATAAACCCATTCTCTATCATGGTAGCAATAGTTGTTCCCAGTCCAATTGGAGTTAGCGCCCCAGCGAGAGTCAAACAAGTTGTACAGTTCTCATCTATCATTTTTCTCATAATTTCCGCAGCTTCTGCAAGTCTTCGAGCATTGAATCCAGTTGCCGCAAAAAAATCAATGATTTCGGTTGTCGTCATCTCAGCTCTTATGATCGGAGGGTCTATTTTCTTGCCTGTAAAACTGTGGGCATTTGTCATCTCTTTCAAACTTGATTTGGGTATTAAAAAATACTACGTTAAAAAACTCATAGAATAATTGATGGTCTAGTACTAATTGTAAAAGACATAAATGGCCAGTTTGTTGAAAAAAGGGATATAATTTATGAATATTAAATCAGGTCCATGGCGGTTATCGGACCTTATACCAAACACCTCGGGAAAACAATTCCAGCAATTAATTAGCACTCTAGAACATGATGTTTCTGTAATTCAAGCGAGAAGAAATGAGCTGATACGGAAAATCTCCTTTGAGACCTTTCATCAATTACTAACCAAGATAGAGATTATTTCAGAGAATATTAGCATTCTAAACTCGTTTGCTCAGCTTCGATACTATGCAGACACTTCCTCAAATGAAGCAGCTGCGTTTTTAACTCGAATCGAAAAACTGAGTTCTGATATCAGTAATAAATTAATATTTTTTGATTTATGGTTTAAGAAATCTTTAGACGAAGAAAGTGCTCATCGGATAATCAATTCATCCCATAAGCAATATCAAGATTTCCTTACACACAAAAGACTGATGGCAAAATATTCCTTAAGTGAACCAGAAGAAAAAATAATCACAAGTATGGAGGTTACGGGTACTAATGCTCTCGTTAAAATTTATGATTGTTTAACCAATTCCTTCGAATTTGAATTCTACAAAGGAAAAGGAAAGAAAAAAATAAAAAAATTGTATAAAAACAAAGAAAAACTATTGTCTCTAGTCCGAAGCCATAGACCAGACGATAGGGAATCTGCATATAGAGCTTTATTGAAACCCTATGAAAAGTATAGAGGGGTACTCGGAGATGTATACCAAAATATCGCAATACAATGGTATGATGAAAATATTATCCTCAGAGGGTTCAAGTCACCTATCTCTGTTAGAAATGTTTCCAATAATTTGGATGATTCAACCGTAGATATCTTGTTATCCCTTTGCAAGAATAATTCTAAAGTATTCCAAGACTATTTCGTCGAAAAAGCAAAAATGATTGGCATGAGAAAGCTCAGAAGGTATGACCTCTACGCGCCTTTAAGCCATAAATCTCAGAGACAATTCAAGTACGAAAATGCTATGGAGATAATATTAAAAACCTTCAATGATTTTGATCCAACATTTAAAAACTATATAAAGCGACTATTAGTCGAGGACCACATTGATTCGGAAATTAGAATTGGCAAAGTAGGTGGCGCATTTTGCTATACAGTATCTCCAAAAAGAACACCCTATGTGTTACTAAATTTCGACGGAAGGACAAGAGACGTATCTACCATGGCACATGAATTTGGGCATGCTATTCATAGTATGGCTGCATCGGATAAATCAATTTTGGTCTCACACGCCCCTCTTCCATTAGCTGAAACAGCTTCGGTGTTTGCCGAAATGTTGCTAAATGATAAACTGACAGTAGATTTGAACAAACAAGAAAGACAGATTCTGTTAGCTGAGCAAATAGATGATATGTATGCGACAACCATTAGACAAGCTTATTTCACCCTTTTTGAGGTTAATGCGCATCACTCAATTGCAGAAAAAAATATTACCATCGATGAAGTATGTGATTTGTACCTTCAAAATTTACGAGAACAATTTGGAGACTCCTTATCTATTCCGGAGCAGTTCAAGTATGAATGGCTCTATATACCTCATTTCTATCACACACCGTTTTATTGCTATGCATACTCATTTGGAAATTTGTTAGTGCTTTCTCTTTACCAACAGTACAAGAAAGAGGGTAAATCATTCATACCAAAGTATATTAGAATTTTGTCGTCAGGTGGCTCAGAAAAACCAGAAAAATTATTGATGGCCGAAGAAATTGATATTAGTAAAGAATCTTTCTGGCAACAAGGGTTTGACTTAATACAGGAAAAAATTGAAGTTTTGAAGGATAATCATAAATCGAACAATTGATATTATCCTAAACAATTAAAAATTTAATTCTACAGCAAAATGATTAAACCGTATGTCCCAAGTAATTGCTAGTTTTTGACCTATATCCAAAATAATCGTTTTGTAACAAATAGAGGAAGTATCCATGTTTAGAGACTGGATTACCATTGGTAAGAATTTAAAATTTTATTCTTGTTAATTATCCCAACCTGAGACTGATCTTCATAACATTAGATGGGAAATAAGTAAGTTGATTTGACTGTCGAAAAGTGTAATATTCTGTATACTTTAATTATTTGTAGCAAACTTGTATGTCTTACTGGTATTCCCAGTAAATCCTAGAAAAATCGAAGATGCCTTTAACGAATTTTAATCCGATGAAAATTAAAGATATCTCGTTAAGACGGCATAAATTCTCTGACTATAAGTAAATTGCTAGATTTTGTACAACCAACAGCTTTCTTATCGAGATGATTCGAATTAGCTGTATGTGTCATGAATTGTGCCTCATCAACTTTATTTTTCCTAAATTGAATCTTGATATTCAAAAATATATTCATATTACTCGAAGCTAATGGGTGTATTTTTGGTAAAGTCTATATAAACAAATTTATCTTTTACATATCAAATATCAGAATGGATGAATTTCAAAACTGAATCTATTTCTAAATTGGACTTCGTGAAACGCGATGGACTATTGCCAGTCATAGTGCAAGATATCAAGACTAAAGATATTCTCATGCTTGCCTATGCTAATAAACTTGCATTGATGAATACAATAAAAACTGGTAATGCTTGGTTTTGGAGTACATCACGAAACAAATTATGGCAAAAGGGTGAAACCTCTGGGAACGTGCAGCCAGTTAAGGAAATTCTGGCAGATTGTGACTGTGATGCATTACTATATTTAGTCGACTCCACAAAACCTGCTTGTCATACTGGCAACCGATCATGCTTTCATAACAGATTACGAAAATAATCTTAGTTTTAAATTTATTTAATATTATTTTATATTTTTATTTTGTGGGGTTTGATTTGTATAAAATCATTTTTATAAATTATTTTGAACGAAAAATTAAGTGATACTAATATTATAATTAGCGAATCTTATTTATTACTAATTAGGCAGTTATTATTGTAAATGGGAATAATAAGATCTCTTACGTGCAGAGAATGTGGTGCAGAGTACAAACCACAATTTAGATATGTTTGTGAAGAATGTTTTGGGCCGCTTGATATAATTTATGATATTCCTGATAGTCTCAATAGGCAAACATTCTCTTCTAGGGTTGAAAAAACATATTGGAGATATTTTGAACTTTTGCCAATACTAGATAAAAGTTGTATAGTTAATATTAATGCAGGCTTCACGCCTTTACAAAATGCAGAAGATCTTGGAAAACAAATAGGACTGGACAATTTATTTATTAAAAATGATTCTGTTAATCCGACATTTTCATTTAAGGATAGACCTGCAGGTGTAGCAGTTTCCAGAGCAAAAGAAACAAAATTAAAGGCAGTGGGCTGTGCGTCAACTGGTAATCTAGCTTCTGCAACCGCAGCACATGCTGCTAAAGCACATTTACCGTGTTATATTTTTGCTCCATCTGATATCGAAAAAGTTAAAATCGTGCAAGCACTTTCGTATGGTGCAGAATTCGTTGCTGTAGAAGGGACATATGACGATGCCAACAGAGTTGCTTCGATAATTGGAGATTCCAAAGGTATTGGAATTGTAAATATCAATATGCGACCATATTATGTTGAGGGATCAAAAACATTGGCCTTTGAAGTAGCAGAACAGCTAAATTGGCAGGTACCAGATCATCTAATAATACCTGTTGGAAGTGGTGCAATGTTGAATGCTATTTGTAAAGGATTTGAAGAATTGCATAATATTGGTATTGTTGATGATATATCAAATTTGAAAATTACTGCCGCTCAACCACATGGATGTGCACCAATAGTAGAAGCTTTTAAGAGAAATGCTACAAATATTATACCAATTGAGAAGCCTGAGACAATAGCAAAGAGCCTTGCTATTGGTGATCCTGGGGATGGAATTTATGTTCTCAAAAGACTGGAACAATATGGTGGTGTCGCTGAAGAAGCCACTAATAGCGAAATTATAGAAGGGATAATTACTCTTGCTAAAACTGAAGGCATCTTCACAGAACCTGCGGGTGGTGTAGCTTTAGCAGTACTCAAGAAGTTAGTTGATAACGAAGTTATCAAAAAAGACGAAAAGGTTGTATGTTTTATAACCGGAAATGGACTAAAGGCAACTGAATCCATTGTTAATGCACTCCCAAAACTCAATATTGTAAAACCTGATATTCGGCTGGTATCGGCAATGATCAACTAAATAAAGGTAAGATTTATGACAAAAATTGAATTTATACTTCCGTCGGTGCTAACAAAAGGAACAGGAGAAAAAAAGGTTTCATTAGATGCTATCAATTTGGAGGAGGCCTTTGAAAAAGTAACAGAACTTATGGGGGAGGACTTTAAACGTCGAGTATTAGACATAAATGGAAAACCGCGTTCCTTGATAAATATCTATATCAATGGGAAGAATATGCGCTTTAATAATGACGGCATGGCTGCGATCCTAAAGGAGGGTGATTCTATATACATTTTGCCAGCCGTAGCAGGTGGCTCTGAATTACGTAATGAAGATCTTCAAAGATATTCTAGACAAATAATGCTAGACGAAATTGGATTTGTGGGTATGGAAAAAATTAGAAAAGCCAGTGTATGCGTTGTCGGCGCTGGGGGAATCGGTAATCCAGTGTTGACACAATTTACTGCAATGGGGATCGGAAAACTTAGGCTTGTTGATCGAGATGTAGTGGAAATTTCAAATTTACATAGGCAACACCTTTACACAGAAGATAATATAGGACAAGTCAAAGTTGAAGCTGCCAGGGAGAGATTGCAAAAAATTAACCCGTCGGTAGAAATAGAGGCACTACCCATATCTGTTACAAAATATACAGCCGAAAAAATCGTTTCAGGATTTGACATTGTTATTGATGCACTAGATAGTATTGAAGCAAGGTACGCATTAAATGATGCCTGTATCAAGCTCGGTATTCCTCTTATTTATGCAGGTGCTCTTGGAATGCTAGGATCCATATGCACTATTATACCAAATAAATCTGCCTGTTTAAGATGCATGTTTCCCGCATTGGATGAAGATGATATGCCTACATGCAGCACTGAGGGTGTTCATCCATCAATATTATATTTGGTTGGGGGTATTCAAGTCTCAGAAGCTGTAAAAATTCTTACGGGGCAAAAACCAACCCTTGTAAATAACCTTCTATATGTAGATTTAGGTGATCTTACGTTTGAAAAGATTCCAATGTCCAGACATGATGAATGTCCTTCATGTGGAATAAATAGAAAACAAGAATTGCAATCGATTGATGAAAATGGTCTGATGATAGAAGAACTATGTGGACGTGACAGAGGCAAGCGGACATACACTGTTACACCGAATATTTCGTCGTTAATAAATTTGGTTAACGTAGAGAAAATAGCCGAGCAATCAGGATATTCAATTAAGAATCGTGGGAAACTAGGAATAACTGCAATTAGAAATGGCTCAGATAACTTGTCTGTAAGTTTTTTGACAAGTGGTGCAGCCACTATTGTTGGAGCTAAAAATGAAGATGACGCATTGTCAATTTATAAGAAATTTGTAAGCAATAGTAAGAATATATGATATAACGCTATTACAACGTGATATTATTTATTGAATTAGGCCCATAATCTAGAATTTTAATTCTAGTTTCAGGATATGCATTGCCAATATTCATCAATTCAATCACCCCTATCATAAATTCATTAGCTACAATAATTATCTCCTCGAATTTATTCGAGTCCAAGAAATTTTTAAAAGCTTCTACAAACGTTGGGAATTCAAGAACCTTATTCGCTAAAGTTCGAACTCCTAAATTGTGTGACGCAGGAAAGATATCTGATATTTCAGCAGGAATAATTCCCAAAAAAGGGTTATATGTACAAATTAGGAAATCTAAATATTTTTGCGAAAGAATAGTAAATGCCTTGGTAGTATAGAAAGGAGAAATTTTACCCTCAGGAAACACTATCAATTTATTTAGATTCTGTGAATGAAATTTACTTACGATTTTTCTATATCTTTTGGCCTCCGGTCTATATTGATCGAATGGGTCGTTAAAAAATATGGCTTTTCTTTTAAACAAAGGTGTTCCTGCATCAATGAACTCAAAATTTACAAAGAGTCTTGTTGCTTCCATTAGTTTAGGATGAGCGTGAGCCTTTTGCATTACATATTCCCAAAGCCTTCCGTCCTTTATCGCCTGTTTGACTGCCAATACTTCTGCTCTCAAAATAAAAAGATTGTGTTTGGCTAACGAATTAACTCTGGGAACATAATCTAGAGTCAGTAGCTCCTTGGGACGATATTCTAAGCATATAGGACATTGACAAGAAAAGTAAGAAATATCTTCTAATCTTGAAGTGCCGTTTGTGTGCATGTAGCGATTATCCCTCGCATATAAAATATATGAGGCGGAGTCGAAGGTGTCGCATCCTAATGCTACAGCTAGGGGTATTGTAAGTGGATGTCCCGCGCCGAATAAATGTACTGGCTTTGTAGGAATGGTATTCTTGAGAGTTGCTATCATTTTTGCCAGTATTCCAAATTCATAAGACTCCATCACTTGGACAGGGCTGCCAAGTGCTAGCATCTCAAAATTCATGTCATCAAATATTTTTGCTGATTTATGTACCAGATTTAGATGTTCTGCTCCTTGTACAGGACCTACCCAGATTGGATTATGAGCAAGAAATTCGCTCTTATCTCTCACAACTTGAAGGGTTTCATTTACGTTTCCAATCGTTTCATCTACATATAGACTCGCAGTGTCATAATCTAGTCCGTATCCAGTAGGCTTATCCAGAGGAATACAAATATCGCTTTTTATCATTATTTGAAATATTGCCATAGTTCTAGGATCCATTCTAATCGAACCATATTCAAGGACTTGATAGCCTCCTGAATCTGTCATAACAGTGCCATCAAATCCTATTATCTCATGAATCCCCCTTTCAATCGCCATATTTCCGTACTGCTTGAATGCAATGTACGCATTCGTAATAACCGCATCAAATCCGAGTTCTTTTAGAAAGTCAGGAGGTATAGATTGCTTAATTGGGTGAACAACTGGGATAAATGCTGGGGTCTCAACTATCCCTCTGGGGGTTCTAAGTTTGCCTATTCTGCCACCGAGATCAGAATATTTTATTTCGAATATCATGCCAAATACCCATTCAAGAATGCTAAAATTGGTCAAAGTTCGTGTAGATTGGTATTAACTCAATTCATTTTTTTTGATTCCTTCATAAATTCATCATACACTGTTTTTACACGGTCAGCAGCCAAGCCAAACCCCTCTTCAATACCTGATTGAGTCACTTTGATCTTGTCCATCACTATTATCGCTCCAACATCCTCTCTCAGCTTCACTAATCCAGGGAATACTCTCGACAATCTCTCAGCCAAGCCCTTTAAATCAAATGGCTTCTCCAATAGCTTAATTTCCTTTATGAATGCGCCATTCATAATTATTTTACGTATATTTTGTCCCTCAACTTCATCAAGTATAATATCCAGTTTTTCATCAACCGCTGTTAGCACTCCATTATAATTCTTCTGATCCGACGTTTCTATAGAAACCTTTTTCCCTACAAAATGAATAAGCTCTTCACTAAATTTCCGATTAGTTATAGCCGACATCTTTTCAACTTGACTATTTATATGTTCTATATATGAATTTTAATCAAATCACGTACATTGAATGTTTTAACTTTGTCTTACACTGTCTTATTTTTCTAGATTATGATTGATTCCATGATAGGCCAGCATTTTATTTGTTTGGGAAGAGTTTTAATTCCTCACTTGAGCATCGTAAACAAATTTTTCGCTCTTGTTCAAAAATATAGCTTATATAGTAACATTTGCTACATTGAAATCTTGTTACGGCCCCTTCGACCATTATCTTTTTGTTCATTTTGTGTAGTACGTATGACGAGACCAATCGTTCTAATGTTAAATTTAATAAAGTAATAATGTCATCCAAATTTGAATTCTTGTATCTTAGGTAATTAACTATCATGTAATTAGGAATCGAATCTATTTCATGCTCTTTAATCCCTCTATTGAAACTCCTAAACAGATAATCACGAAAGTACCATTCAAATTCCTTAAATTTTATTTGACTCACCGTTTAAGAAATGATTACCAAAATAAAAACTCGTCGAATTTGATTTGATCCTATTATTGCAAATATTTCCGATTGCTATATGAATCGACTTTCAAACTATCATTAACATAATAAATATTAATAATTTACACCACTAATTGAAAAATATTCCTAGTTCTTGATTATTTAAATTTAATTTAAGGACAAAAGGGGAACCTATCCTCTATGTGAAGGCAGACAGCAAGGAGTCATTTTAGCAGCTAAAGAATAGGAGACAATATTGGAATGGTACGACATTCACTAAAAATCGTGTATGTATGGTTTTATGCTGTATTTATTACCAAAATCTATGATGCGCCAAGATCTAGTCAATGAACTAGCAACTTATCGTGTAGAGCTTTAAAAAATTAAATTATGTCCATATGTCTCTTCCCAATAATATCAATTTATCAATTTGTAAAAATTGATGTTTCAAAAGCAAGATTAATTGAGTTCATAATTGCATTGAGGTATTGTTGAGAATTTCTGGTCATAATATCCCATTATTTTCATACGGGCAGTAGTTGTAATTGATTCATTTTGAAACTTCTCATAATTATTAATAAAATATTGATTTATGCATTCCCAGCCGTCTTGTCGTTTTAACCAAGTAGTATTGTCATATGACTTAATAAGTGACAACGCTAGATTTTTCTATCTGATGATTTGGAGTATAAATGAAAATACCAAAATTGCTCTTGGCAGGTTATTAAGTGCGTTTGAAACTGATTTTGATGATGTTGTAAAACTTACGAAAATATTCGGTATAGCCGCTAAAATTTATACAGGTCGGTCGAGATATGGAAGTAAGGAGCCGTACATAAATCATGCATTAAGAGTAGGACTGATTCTATTGGAAGAATTGCAAATACATGAAATTGACGTAATAAGTGCGGGGCTACTACATGATGTTCTTGATAACAAGGGACATGATACAATTACAGTCGAACAACTCGATTCGCAATGTGGTCATAATATTTGTGATATGGTCAAAAAAGTAACTGAACCAGTTATTGGTAATGAAAATAGAGATAAACTACTAGAATTATATTTTCAAAATATTTCAAAGTGTCCAAAAAATACTAGATATATTAAATTGGCTGATAGGCTAGAAAATATTAGGTTTCTAAAGAATATGCCAAGAAGTGAAAGTGCATTACGATATAAACTAGAAACGCAAAAATATGTAATGCCAATTGCTGAACAAACCGATGAAACATTGGCTCTCAAGTTATCTATAGCCCTATATGAGATAAAAAATAATTACTGAAAATTACTTGGACTTACAAACTCCATTTTCATCTTTCTTGTGATGCGCCCAATGTTGGGCACAACCGAATAGTTTGTGCATGCTGCATCCGCAAATTGGACAATGGGACATTGACTTGTACTCGCTAGCCTGCCATATGAAATTTTCCACATTTAGTTCAATAACATTGTCAATTAATGAATTGAATATTCATCTTTAATATATTGAAATGAAATAAATATGAATTGATTTAGAATATATCGTGACAGAGAATTCTGTTAGACATGTTAGCTACCTACGACAGATGGATACACTAAAACGCGAATATCAAATTAGGTGTAGTCACTATGAACTAGAATTTTTGACTCGTGAAAAAAAAATAACTTGTTCAATATGTGGAAAGAATTGGATTTATTTAGAAGAACGTGGATATTCGATTAAAAAGGAAATTTATTGTGCGGATAGGAATGATTCATTTGATTAGTTTTTAAGCGGACCGGCCATTACACTTTTTAATCCGCAAGTCTTCATCAATTAAGTAAAATAGTGGAAAATGAAAAAATTTAGATTAGCATTGGTACAGATGCAGTCTTCCTCTGATAAAAATACGAATTTATCTGCTTCAATTGATTACATAAAATGTGCTGCTAAAAAAAGTGCAGACTTAATATGCTTTCCAGAATTTCAAATGGCTTACTCCCCTGCAACTCAAACACCAAGAGATCTTTTCGACTTAGCAGAAGATATTAAGGGGAATTTCATTACAACATTAAGAAAATCAGCAAAAGAACATAATATAGCAACCGTGGCAACAATGTATGAAAGAGTTCAGAGTAAGAGGCTAAATTTTCGTGTTTCGGATACGGCCGCTTTTATTTCTTCTAACGGTTTGATAAAATCAGTTTATAGAAAACTACACCTCTATGACGCGCTGGGTTTCAGGGAATCGATCAAGCTCGTTAGCGGCAACAGGATCGAAAGGCCTGTAAAGACCTCATTCGGAAATTTTGGATTGATGATATGTTACGACGTTCGATTCCCTGAAATGTCACGAATATTAACTTTAATGGGTGCAGCCATTTTGGTAATGCCTTCAGCATGGGTCAGTGGAATAATGAAAGAAGAACATTGGCAAATAATGACCAAGTCAAGAGCAATAGAGAATGGTGTGTTTATTGTTGCACCAAATCAAATTGGAAATATTTATTCGGGTCGAAGCACCGTGATAGACCCATTTGGCGCAGTATTGATTGATATGGGAACTGAGGAAGGACTAGCAATCATAGAAATAGATACTTCAAAGATAATTAGAATTCGAAAGGCTCTACCGCTTATTTCGAATAGAAGGATTGATGTATACAAATCTTACAAAGCTGATCTATTCGCTAAGGCTTGATTTCATAAACTGATTAAGATTATCCATCAATAATCTAAAAACTTAATTAAATTAAATGTGCGTTTGTTAGGTATTCTAATGCCCTTCTGCTTTCCTCTTATAAAATTACTGTGATTTAGGATTGAACATTTTTTTTAGGCTCTTAACTTTACATTATCTTGTTTAAAATCTTTGAATTCCTATTCTTAATAGCGATGCTACAAATCCAGCTGACACGTTTGAGCTTAAGACTATCTGAATAAATATCTTTAATACAGATCTGAGAACCTCTTACAAAGAAAATTCAATTGGTACAAGACTTCCCAAAGGTTATTGGTCGTTTTGTCTACTATCCTGTCAACGTAATCAACTGTATTGTATACATATGTCGATGGATATCAAGCCTCATAGTTCATGAGCTGAAGTTCAAAAGCAGTAATAGAAGTATATAATGTGAAAATAAATGCGCTAATAGCTATCAAATGAATCATCGTTATGGTTTGATATGTGCCACAAGAATCGTTTTCGAAGTAGGTCTTTACTCCTTAATGTAGATATATTAAATAACTTACGCCATAGACTTTGGTAATAGAATATCTATCTGAAGAATCGCCCTTAATCTTGGATTTATTGTAATAATAATTATCTTACAAGGCCAAGTCCCCGATAAAGTCTTTTAAAATTACAAATAGTCAAGAGGATTGCGCAAAGTATAAATTACTACGTTGGCCAATGATGTATAATCTTCCAAAGGCACCGTAATGATTAAAACTCAAATTTTTTGACACTCAAATATTCCCATACAAAATATAGCAGACACTCTTTTAATGATTGAAAATTCAATTCATTTGCCATCCATATCGCTATTTATGGCCAAGGCACGACTTTGATGTTAATCCGTGCTAGTCTCTAGTTTTTTGCCCGGAATAGTCGAATCCCTTTCTCATGGTTGTGAAGTAATCGATTATTTGCACTAAACAAAATGTGACATGCTTATTTTTCTTGATTTATTTTATTAATTGAGATGTTTTATTCTAATTATTCTAATTCTAGAATAGGTTTTAACTCAGGGGTAGTGGGCCCAAGGGGCACTAGTACACATTTGTAGAGCCTAATTTTGAATGCATTTGAATTATAACGATTTAAAATAATTCTCACAATAGTAAGAATTGGATCTAATTAAAAGTTTCATCAGTTTCATAGGCTCTTAACTTTTCTGTAAAAGCTATAGCTGAATCGTTCTATATTATATTCTTGAGATACAACAGAACAGACCCAGCTATAATTGCTTATGGCGTATACCTATATTTTAATTCTAGGAGTTATCGGTGTACATCTAGGTCACTAGAACATATAATCAAACGATCGCATGTATCTGTCTGGAAGTGGGTACAAAAATATGGAAAAGTCGCTGATAGATTTAAGATATCAAAACATCAAGTCAGAGAAATATTTGTAGATGAAACACTATTAGAAATTGATGGAATAGATTACTGGCTATGGATAGCATATGAACCAAATCTAAAAAGATGTTTGATGATGCATCTATCTAGGGAAAGAACACTCTTTGTGTGTTATCATTTTTTCAAGCAACTAAGATCCAGATATGGTAGAAAACCTATCTTTACTGATGGAGCAAGATGGTACAATGAGGCTTGTAGATGGCTTAGGTTGAAGCATAGTGTATATGGTACTGAATTAAAGAACCTCATGGAACGGTTTATCCAGAAAATAAAAGATAGAACTGAATGTTTTGATGATCACTTTCCTTGTAGACAGATAAATTGTAATATACTGCATGTATATAATTGGCTGAAACTCTATATCCTGTATGTTCATACCAACATGGATAAAACAAGATTTATTCAATTCTTGATGGATGGCGGGTAATAGTTAACAGAGCCTTTTTTACAATGATTGTTTTAAATTCTTGTAAATCTGAATCACCAAAAACAAGACAGGGATTTATATTTTTAATAAATTAGAAATTTCATAATTGATTGCTGCCTTATTGTTTTCGAATTTGTATATCAAATTATTCACTTTTTTTATTGCATCATTCGTAAAAATTTTCTCCTCATGTTTTTCTAATTGTATATTTTTAAGTTGAAGTTCAAAATGCCGTGTTAATTCAGAAGAGAACATCAGGGGAACGAATTTCTTTAAGACAGTGACGATTGAAAAACCTAAATTTGTAGGCTCAAGATTATTGAACGTATTTTGAGATAGGTATTTGCGCTTAAGCAATGTAGCAATGATATCCGCTCGAGTAGATTTTGTTCCTAATCCTTCTGCCTCCATTTTGGAAAGTAGAGTTGATTGATTAAATCTGGTTGGAGGTTTGGAGTATTTTTCAATATATTTGATTTTGACTATATCGACCATATCGTTTTTTTGGAGATTAGGTAAACGAACAATTGGAAATTGAAAATAAGGAAAATAGAGATTACTCCATCCGCCATTTAACAATTCTTGACTATCAACTGAGAATTTAAGGTCGCTCAACGTCATGTCAATTTTTGTATGTTGTATTTCTACTGGTTCACCAAATGAGGCAATGAACCGTCTCGTAATTAGATCATAAACTTTAGATTGTATACTATTAATCTCTTTGGGGCTTTTTCCGGTAGGGTAAATAGAGGGATGGCTGTCATCAGTCAGCTTGCCCTGACTTGGAACTAGTGTTTTTTTGGAAAGCACATGTACCCCTATTCCATGATACTTTTGAATATTGACAAGTTGCGATATTATATGACGATAGTCCATTGCAGGGAGTTTTTCACTCATGGTTCTAGGATATGAGATTAGTCCCATAAGATACAAAGACTCCGCAATGGATAGCGTGACATTTGGAGAGAATTTGAATAGTCGATACGCTTCCTTTTGTAATGCGCTTGTGTTGAATGGAAGTGGCGGAAAAAGGGGTCTAATCGACTGTTGTACATCATCAACAGATGCTTTTTTATTTTTGGATTTTTTTACTAATTCTATGGCTTGAAATTGGTTACAAATTTTTGACTGTAATAAGGCCACAAAAGACATTTCATCCTTTTCAAATTTTCCGACTATATTCCAATAAGGATCAGGTATATGCTGTCTTATTCTTGTTTCCCTTTCAACCACAAATGCCAGAGTAGGGCTTTGCACCCTGCCCATTGATAAATTATATAATTTTTTATAATTTTTGTATTCCATACAAGTTGACAATGCTCTGGAAAAGTTTACACCTATAATGAAATCCAAGTAATGTCTCGCCTTTCCAGATGATGCAAAACCATTCTTAGGCTTCGATAATTCGTCAAAAGATTTCCTAATTTCTGAATCAATGAGTGACGAGAACTTTGCCCTTTTAGATTCCTTGTATTTATTTTTACATGCAAATTGAAGGATATTATATCCAATCAATTCGCCTTCTACATCATAATCACATGCATGTATATATTCCGATGCTCTTTGTGCGATTACCGAGAAAGTTTTTATTATATTTCTTATAGAAATCCTGTTCCTGATTATAGGTTGTCTAGGTGCCCATCTTAATTCAAACACAGGATATGTTCTTTTATCAGGAAGTGATGATACTAAATGATACAAATGACCGAAAGCAGAACAAATGACATAGTGTTGATTGCTTTCTGATATCACATCATAGAAGATTATTCCGCGACCGGGTTTTCGTTCTATGAAATTCTTTGTTCCTAAGGCCCTAGCTATCATCTTCGCAGCAGTTGGCTTTTCACAAATAACTAGGCTGTAATTCCCAATAATTTTGTTGAATTCTGCTATGTACAAAATTTGATATTATCGGTAACAATAATTCATTATAATAAGTTGCAGATAACACCTACAAATATAGCATTATATTCAACATTTTTATATTGTAGGTATTTGAAAATAAGATAGTTGGTTAATAGTGTTTGCGTTTTAGGGGCTGGGAGTACAAAGTATGGAAAATTAAATCAAAGTGTTATTGAAATTGCATTGGACGCCTCCAAGGCAGCTATAGATTCTGCTGGTATAACACCAAAGGATATTCAAGCAGGATATATATCAAATGTTTTTGGAGTTAGCGATAAGCAGGTTCATATGGCACCCGTATTAATGAGCAATTTAGGCATTTCTAATGTTCCAGGACTTACAATAGAATCGGCTTGTGGGTCCGGATCTATTATGTTTAGAGAGGCATATGCAAACATTGCAGGAGGCTTTTATGATTGTATTTTGGGAGTAGGTGTTGAAAAAATCACTCACACAGGAACCACTCTAAGTACTACACTATTCTCCTATTGCTCTGATTTCTTTTATGAGGGAGGTAACGGAGCTTCGTTTCCAGGGTTGTTCGCCTCTATTGCAAGAGCATACATGGATACACATAAGGCAACTGAAGAAGATCTTGCATACGTTGCAGTAAAAAATCATGACAACGGATTTCTAAATCCCAAGGCTCATCTTAGGAAAAAAATTACCGTTGAAGATGTACTCAATTCACCTGTTGTCGCCTCCCCCTTAAAGGTCTTTGACTGCTGTCCATTTTCCGATGGGGCCTCGGCTGTTATTTTATGTACAGAGGAGTTTGCAAAAAAAGTTGGTAACAACTATATGAAAGTTATTGGTTCCGGTAGAGGTGCATCACCAGCTGCGGTTCAAGCGCGCGAGGATATCACTACAATTCCTAGTACCGTAGCAGCGGCAAACCAGGCTTATAAAATGGCAGGCATTACTCCAAAAGATGTGGATTTTGCTGAAGTCCATGATTGTTTTACGATTGCCGAAATAATAGATATAGAAGATCTCGGATTTTTTGCTAAAGGAACAGGATCTCGTGCCGCGAGGGATGGATTGACAGCCCGTAATGGACAAATTCCAATAAACCCATCCGGCGGGTTAAAATCTAAAGGTCATCCTATTGGAGCTACCGGCATTGGGCAAGTTGTTGAAGTCTTTGAACAATTCACTGGTTCTGCAGGCGATCGAACTATACGCGATGCAGAAATAGGCCTCACACATAATTTTGGAGCTACGGGAGCAAGCGCAGCAGTCCACATATTTCAAAAGATATAGGGCTGTAATCACTTTGAATACAAATATTTCTAGCACTCAGGAAAAATTCATTCTGGCAGCAAAAAAAGGAAAAATATTAGCTAATAGATGCGCGAACTGCGGTAATATAATGCTAGAAACTGTATATTATTGCAGCAAGTGTGGAAAAAGCATTTTTGAACCTATAAATTTAGATGGTGTAGGTTCAGTAGTCACTCACACAATACAAGCGGTTGCACCAGAAGGCTTTGAAGATGTTGAATCCTACGCATGGGTAGTTTTTAAATTAGATAACGAAGCGATTAGGGCATCTGGTTTCCTTCCTGGTATAAGAACACCTGAAGATTTGCCTATTGGCTCTAGGGTTAAAGTTATTGGATATGATAATAAACATGGTTTGACACTCGAAAAGATATCGTAATTGACGGTTTTTGATTCCTTTTCAGTTTGATAGATTAATTTTATACAACTCTTTAGTTCATATACACTAACAACTACTTTTACATTAGACTCAGACAGATAGTTGATATGGAGCAGCCTCAAGAGATTCATAATGATCTTTCTAATGCTATAGATGTTGTTCATAACCAAATTACTCGATTGCAAACATTGGACCGGAAGTTTTATGAAATGGATGTAGACTTTAGAAATCAAATCGCGCAAAATATCAAATTAGGAAATAATGCAAAAGCCAAAGTTTTGGCTATTGAACTTGCAAATATTCACAAGGTTCAAAAGACGACTCAAAACATGAATATCTCTCTTGAAGTTGTAGTCCTGAGGTATAGTACAATAAATGAATTTGCAACCATAATGGATACAATTAATCCTACCATTGAGATGATAAAAGAAATTCAGAAAGATATATCAAAGGTAGTTCCTACGGCTAGCAGGTTGATAGACGATATGGTTAAGACTAGTTCTGAAGTGCTAAATAATTACAATGTTCATGAGGAATTTGGAAAAATAACGAATCCAATGAATGAAGATGCGGTGAAAATATTGAATCAAGTTGAAGAATTTGTCGAAGAGGAAGCCAAATCACGGCTACCTGAAATACCTGTGACTGTTACAGCCGGATCCTCAGCTGAAAAAACGTCATCGGTAGAAGAAAAGAAAGGTAATGATTGAAACTTAGTATCGGGTCACAAAGTACATATCTTTATACCAATAGTAAATTAATATTTACAAAGTAGCTTTAATTAGGCAGGGAGAATATCCGGTGAGATGGATCAATTGAATCAGGACTATGTATCTCAGACCGAAAAACCAACTGGGGTTTTGCAGAATGCATCGAAAAGAGTCAGAATGATTTTTTCTGTGATGGCTAGTCCTAATAGAATTGATATTCTTCGTATACTCAATGCAAAAGGACCCTTAACTTACTCTGAATTAAAATCGCTTGCAGGGTTCAAGTCTAAAAAAGAATCAGGCAAATTTGCATATCATCTTAGAAAACTCTTAAGACAATCACTTGTTGCGTTAAATAAAGCCGAAAGGAAGTATACAATTACAAACCTAGGAAAGTTAGTATTAAGTTTATCACGTCAAATCGAAGAACGAGCAATAGTGGAAAGTGGCAAAATGTATGTAAGGACTTCTAGACATTCGATTGAAGAATTTAATTCTAACAGGATTATGCAATCTCTAGTAAGAGAAGCCAATATGCCGCTTGAGCAGGCTCATAAAATTACCGAAGAAGTAGAAAATAAAGTTTACAAGTTTCAGACTGCATATCTTACATCGTCGTTAATAAGAGAAACTGTAAATTCTATTCTAATAGAACACGGTCATGAAGAGTACAGATCGAAATTGGCGAGGTTGGGACTTCCTGCATCGGATGTGGTCGAGCTTTTAAATGACCCAAAAAACGAAATTGATACCATTTTGACAGAAGCATCCATGGCTGTATTTTCTGAAAATCTGCTTTTTAATTCGCTATCAAAGGATATAACAGATATGCATCTTTCAGGAGAATTGAGCATTTCTAATACTGGTTTATGGAATTTGGTACCTGACGTCATATTTTTTGATGCCAGAAACGTGATAAAGCATGGCTTCAATACAGGAGGCAAGAATTTGAGTGTTTCAAGGATATATCCTGTAGAGAAATTGGAAGATTTCGTAACATTATTTCCTATATTAACTACAACCCTTGCCAGGGAAGCTTCGGGAGAAATAATACTAGACCAACTACTCTCTTCTTTTCTGAATAGAGTTAATTATAGCGAAAGTGACTTGGAATCAATTATTTCTTTAGGATTGATTGCTGCATCAAGGTCACACGATACGTTAAGTTCCCCCAATATTACATTAAATGTATATTCTGACGATTTTGATAGTAACACAATAGAGTCTATCCTAGCAGGTTACAAAAAATATGTAGAATGTACTCAAATGCCTAAAATAGGACTTTCATTGATAAACAAGGATCCTGATTCTCTGGAAAAGTATACTAAAACCCTGACAAAAATAATGCGAAGTGGAGGTATTATAGGAATCTCAAAAATCAACTCTAGGACTCAAACAGGTGTACTAAAAGTTCCAAATGACGACAAAATAGGGACAACGATTAATTTGCAGTCCATTTCTATCAATTTACCTAGATTAGCCCACCAATCAAACAAAGATGAAACGTACTTTAGAGCTCGGTTGGCGCTGATGCTAAAACCCGCGGTAATTTCTCTATCTCTTAGAAAAAAAGCAATTTCGGATAACATACGTAGAAACATGCTTCCCTGCCTTTCACAGGCTACTAGGTCATTGCAACTTGGCAAATTCAACTTGTTAGTAAATTTGACTGGTCTACATGAATCTGTCTTTAACATATTAGGATATGAATCAAATGGCTTTGAAATTATGCAAAAGATTATCCGGACGTCCGTTGATATAGCTTCGGATTTGGGAAAGGAAATGGAAGAGGAATTTGTAACTATCGGAATGATAACTGATGATAGCCCAGTTAGACTAGCATCGTTAGATTTAGAAAAATATGGAAAAATGCAAAAGACAAATCAAAATAGGTTTGATAGGTATTCGCAAGGTATTTCCATTAATGGATCAGATTTACTAAATAATGACAGTGGATTAATTGAAAATATTAATAATGTTGGCAGCTTACTAAATGGCGGACTCTCGACATTTTTGAACCTCACAAACTTGAATGAAAGTGATTCAAATAGAGCCCTAAACGAAGCCCTCAAACTTGATTTTTTCAAGTCGATTTTTAGCCATAAAATATGTAACTTATGTGGACAGAAATTAAATCTAACTCATGAGATATGTGAGTCATGTAATTCAACAAATCTAAGAATCATTAACTGATTTCTAATTTGGTGACGAAGAAATTGATGTTATTTTACAGCCCACTTTAACATAGCCCTAAATATATTCAATAATTTGTATATGATATCGTACGGTTATGACTTATTATAACTAAATTGAAAGCTCTCAAGTACAATATTTGAAATTTACACCTCTACTATATTATTTTTTAGTAAGATAATCCTTTTAAGCTCATTTAGATTAATAGGACGGGATGGCGGGGATTACTGAAATTAATAATTCAAACGAGCATTCAATCATTCAAATAAGGAAAAGAGACGGAAGGGTGGTAGAGTTTAACGAGTCAAAGATTTCGAACGCAATTTATAAGGCACTGATAGCCGTGGCTAGACCTGACTATGATTTAGCAGAGAAATTGTCAAAAAAAGTTGTCCACAAAATGGGCCAACAGCGATACGTTACCGAGAATGCGCCAGTTCCAAGTGTAGAAGATGTCCAAGATATGGTAGAATCCATCTTGATAGAAGAAGGGCTTTCGGATACTGCCAAATCATATATTCTTTATCGTCATGAGCGAAGAAAAATCAGAGACGAAAAAATGAAGATTTTAAACAAGAAGGATTTAGATGAGGTAGACAAGATTTTTGATATAAATTCACTACGGGTTCTTGCAGCTCGTTACCTATTAAGAGACGACAATAATGAGATTGTAGAAGATCCGAAAACACTCTTTGAAAGAGTTGCTATACTCGTATCTATACCTGATTTAATGCACGACAGTAAGTTATTCTCTCTTAATGCTAGGACAGTTCAAGAGATACAGGAAGCCGAAAAATACTATTCCAAAATAAATGATTTTGACATGAAGCTAAAGATTGGAGAATATTACCTTAATAAATATCACTTTGAGGCAATGATTAGACATTATGTATCCCTTGCAGAGCATGGCTTCATGAAAGTTAGCTTTAAAGAATTACTACGATATATTGCAGATGGGAGTCTATCTTCATACTCTGAAAGAATTAATGAATATTATAATTTAATGATCTCAAAAGATTTCCTGCCCAATACTCCTACTCTGATGAACGGGGGCGCAAAACTTGGGCAATTATCTGCTTGTTTTGTCCTTGATATGGAAGATGATATGGCTAAAATAATGAAAACTTCTACCGACGCGGCAATGATTTTTAAATCTGGAGGAGGAGTTGGAATCAATTATTCTGACCTAAGGCCTGAAGGAGATATTGTTGCCTCTACCTCAGGTGTTGCATCGGGCCCAACTTCGTTCATGAGAATTATAGATACTATTACTGATGTTGTAAAGCAAGGTGGCAAGCGACGGGGGGCTAATATGGGCATCTTGGAAGCATGGCATCCTGATATAGAAAAGTTCGTAACCGCAAAAACTAAGCCCGGCGTATTCGAAAACTTCAATGTTAGTGTCGGGTTATGGAAAGATTTCTGGCGATCAGTCTTTGATGATACTAACCACAAATATACACTTCGAAATCCAAGAACAAGAGAGCCAATAACAAATATTGATTCTCACCAATTATTGGATCTTATTGCCTTCAGTGCTTGGAAGAGTGCTGAACCTGGAGTTATATTTTTCGATAACATTAACAAATATAATCCCTGCATAAAAATAAAACAAGGTCCTTTACGAGCTACAAATCCGTGTGGTGAACAGTCACTTTATCCTTATGAATCTTGTAACCTCGGATCAATTAATCTCGCCAATTTCGTAAAAAGAAAGGCAGATGGTATGTACGAATTTGATTGGCAACGTTATGAGCAAGCAATTCGGCTTTCGACTAGATTCCTTGATAATATTATAGACATGAATAAGTATCCTGTAGAAGAGATAGATCGTAATACAAAGTTAACAAGACGGATTGGATTAGGGATAATGGGAATAGCGGATTTGCTTTTCATATTAAGAATATCATACAATTCTAAAGAGGGCTATGAGTTTATGAATAGATTAGCAGAGGCAATGTCATATTATAGTATGGAAGAAAGTGTTGCATTAGCGAAGACGAGAGGCTCTTTTCCCTTATTTGAAAAAACAGATTATGTTCAAGGAAACATGATCCCGGTATCTGGCTATTACGAAATACCAAAAGAAATGCATTCTTATGATTGGACATCCCTAATTGAAAAGATAAAAAAATATGGAATTCGTAATTCTTGGACAACTACAATTGCGCCCACTGGTACTTTATCTATGATAGCCGATACTTCCAACGGTATTGAACCTTTATTTGCGCTAGTATTCGAAAAACGAGTTACTGTTGGTCGATTCTTCTATACTAATAGGATATTTGAAAATGTGCTAAGAGAAAATGGATTGTATAGTGATGAAATTTTAACTAAAATTGCAAATAACTATGGTTCAGTTAGAGGTCTTGAAGAAATTCCAGAATGGATTCAAAAAGTTTTCGTTACCGCTATTGATATTCATTGGACAGATCATCTTATGGCCCAAGCAGTTTGGCAGAAGTGGATCAGTAATGCTATAGCCAAAACGATCAATATGCCAGGAGATGTCACTGTTGAGGATGTTAAAGCTGCATATTTGTTATCCCACGAATTAGGATTAAAGGGAGTTACGGTTTATAGAGATGGTTCAAGACATGAACAAGTACTTCATATAACCGGAGATGACAAAGAGAAAAAATTTTTGGTAAAACCAGTCCCATATATTACCAATTACCTGTATGATAACATTAAGGAAAAATATGTTATGAAGCAAATGGAAAAAGTTTTCAAGGATGCTGAAAGCGATAGCGATGAATCCCATGCAATCACCCAAACAAAGGTGATTCCAAAGCCCCAGGCCGAATATACCGAAGCTGAGGCATGTCCGTCATGTAAGACAAGATTAATAATTACTGAGGGTTGCAATTTGTGCATAGAATGTGGATTTAGTAGTTGTATGTCGGGTTAAGATATTATTTTTCTTTTTCTCACTCTATTTCGTGAAACATCTATAGTTAGGGTTCTGTTTTAGTAATGGTATGTTCAAATTCACTTGAGATTGTGACCTTTCAATAAGTTAATATTCTATGCGTAGTGAAAATAGTTTGTTGGGCATCTACAAATATGATTTTTATAGAAGTCCTAACATCGGGTTGTTTGCAAGGTCAAATGACAATACTTTGTTATTACCTTTTGGATTTGCAGAAACTAAAGCAAATAAACTAAAGAATTATCTAGATATTAAAGAAGTAGTTAATGTATCTATTGCTGGAACTAGATTGATTGGGCCCATGACCGTTTTAAACAATAATGGAATATTGCTTCCATCTACTGCCTCAGATGAAGAGGTACAGGTGTTCAAAGATAGGGGTCTCAATGTAGAGCAGGTTAAAAGTAAGTTTACAGCAATAGGAAATCTAATTTCTACTAACGATAATGGAGCAATAGTATCTAATTTATTTGGAGGAGAAATTGACCAACAGATAAAGGATATCCTCGGAGTTCCTGTCCAATCGATGTCAATAGGAGGATCCACACAAATTGGTTCTATGATTGTATCAACGAATTCTGGAGCTGTGGTGCATCCAAAGGCAAACGATGGAGAACTTTCGATGATATCAGAAATCTTGAAAGTGGAAAGCGAGCCCGCTACTATCAATGCTGGAATGCCTTATCCATCCTCTGGGATCATTGCAAATTCTAATTCTGTTATAGTAGGTGGACTTACAACTGGACCGGAACTAATAATGCTTAGCAAAGCATTCAAAATGTAGCATATACATCATTTTAGAAAATTCTTTACTACGAAGTAAAGCGAAAAATGCCACCAGTCTGAATTACGCGTCATTCGGACTCTTCTACGACCTGAATTTCAATGAATGAATCATATATCAACCGATTTAACTTAGATGGGAACGATTGATATGATCTTCTCGACCTCATTTTACCAATTTTAATTTCAGTACGTTCTATGGAGAAACCATTGCTCTAGGGATATCATAAATTTAATCTCAAGAATTGCTTCCTGTAATCGGCCTGACCTACACAATTCAATGAAATATTCATTCCTTAAAATTATTGTTCGTTTCCCTTATACTGACTGTTACCTATAATTATTTATTTTTAAGTGTTCTATGGTAATATGAGTGAGGAAGTTTATCAAGGTTGTATATCTGGCGCTTAGCAGAGAAACTTTAATCGAACTTGATGACTCGCATAATCCAAAAACCGTCAAAGCTATACTAGAAAATTTACCCATTAAAGTGATTATCAATAAATGGGGAGAGGAACTCTATACCGACAAGACCCCGATCACAGTAAATGACGAAAATCCTACCAAACAAGTTAATTTGTTTGATGTAGCTTATTGGCCTCCTAGTCAAGCAATATGCCTTTTTTACGGCCCGACTCCGATAAGTAAGCCTAACAGAATATTGGCGTATTCTCCAGTCAGTGTAGTAGGAAGAATCATCCCGTACCTGGACGAAAAGTGTAAGATATTAGAAAAAATTCATGACAAGACGATGGTATTAATCAAAAAAATAAATTGAATCAAAAATAAAAAAAGGAGATTGTCGTCAAGACAAAGATTATTTTATTCTATTGAGGTGAGTTGGAGCTAGCATTCATATTCATTGAGGGACTTGCATTCCCACTGGAGTTACCCAAGGCTGACCCACTTGCTTCTATCTGCCCTCTAATTACACCCTTTGGATGTTGTGCATCGTGAATATTTGCATATGCATTTCCAGTATTCATTTCATTTACTAAATCTGCTACTGTTTTTCCCTGAAGAGGTCCAACAAGTTCAGAGTTAGTTACATTGCCTCTAATCGCCAAACCCATTTTTGTAGGGTTCACTTTGCTGTCTTTCATAAGGTCAACTACGACTTCCCCGTTCTGACCTGCTTTTCCAACGTGGATGTGAGCCATTGTTGCGTCTGACAATCCAGTTATATTAAGCTTATATTTTATAGTTGTATCATTCAACCCTGTTCTAAATATCGCTTTTCCACTAGCAGATGAGGAGACGGGAGGTACTTCGTTATCACCTGATAAGTCAGCAGTATATTTTTTTGCAAATACCACTCCGCTCTGAATTGTTCCGAGAAAGATCACGGAGCAAATGGCTGCAAGAAGTATTGCTGTAACTGTATTCTTATTTTCCATTATCTATATAGCTACAATAATCCTTTTAAAAGTTCTTCCCTACGTTTTTTCATATTTTTAGATGCTTGATATGTAGGGTGTTAATAGTATGACATATTTCTATTTAATTTGATAACTTGTTTCTGTTGTAGATCTTTTGCCTTAGGAGTTGCACGGGGACAATGATGTCAGACTGTATAATGATTCATGTCAAATCAAAAATTACCTTTTTTAGTTGAAGTTAGCAGTAGCAATAAGGAATAACTCATATATGTTATCTGCAATTTCTAACTCTGACTTGTTTTCAAGATCTTCCCATTCCACCTTGATACCTTTCCAATTATCTTTAATATGCCATACCCCAAATGGCAATAGTTCGTGGGCAAGATTCTTCTTATATGGATAAGGGTTTACATAAAGATAGGGAAGCAAATATTCGCTTTCTCCGGGAGATATCCCAACACCCACTTGCTCAGTATCATTATTTGGAAACCATTCAACTGAGAAGTCAAAGCCATGTGGCCATAAATGAACTTGTGTGAAGTTTCCTCTTAATTTCATTCTAAATAGCTCTAGACTCCTATTTGCCTTTGACGCAAATTTCAGATAATCAGATAAATTATTTAGGTTCAAATTTTCAAAATTATTAACAGGTTTTGACAGTTCGAGATTATGTCGAGAAGCAACTCCCTTTAATTTTTCTCGAACATTTTCATTTACTAGATCTATAAAGATTCCTTCCTCTCCATAATGATATAAAAACTGTCCCGTTACCAAGTGAATTTTAAATTCGGTAGTATTATTAAGTAGTAAAGTAGTTATTTCATCGTTTCTAAAGAAGAGGGCATCATGTGCATAATGGGGTTGTTCAGGAATTAATTGAGATTTTAGCTTCGAAATTTCTTTACATATATTCTGAAGATTAGTAATCTTGTCAAGTAATAAATTCCTCATGGTATTACCCGTGCTACATTTTCAATTTGCAAATTGCCTTTTACCTAATGACAAAATATGGCAAAAATAAGGACTTTCGGCAATCAGAACCTCTATGAAACTCATGGAGTATAGAGAATCGACGTCTTAATAACTCTTATTTCGCAAATTATCATATTACTGGTTTATGATTGTAACATAATTAATTAATTCCAATTAAATTGAATTATCCAGATTGATTCTAATTGGAGTTCAATTTTGACCTAGATCAATTTTGTAAATGAGATAAAATCAGGGGCTTGTTAAGTGATCGCTTCCAGCAAACATCCAACATATCCTATCTATTTTTGCATTTTCCTTAGAGAATCGATATCTATTGTAATTTCGCAAAGTCTATAATTAGTTTATTGCTGTTGAGAAATGCCCTAACAATGTTCATATTGTAAGTTATTGCAGGAAGAGGTATAATGTTTGCTATGTAACCTATGGAACCCCTTACCTTTATAACCACTTCCCCTCTAGCAGAACGCTGGATATCAAAAGCGTCTTGATTCGTGAATGGAACTTTAATTACAAGTTGTAAGTGATTTGAATCATTTTGTATTATCGAGAACGGCTTCTCATTAAAATATATATCAGCAGGATCCTCACTTGCTTTAAATAATAAGTCAGCATTGTCTCTTAAAAGTTCGATTCCAGCTAACTCAATAGGGTGTAGAGGCAGTTCTTTTATCGGTAAAGGATAAAAACTTGCTCTTGCTTCTTCTACCTTTCTGTTTTGGAATTCTGTCCACTGAGAATAATAACTATCTGGAGCTGCTGGACTATTGGTATGGCCCTTCGGCATAATTTTATTTATTACGGCAAGATCTACATTAATGCCATAAAGACTGGCTGACATTATTGCTCTTTTAGCATTTTCAATACTAAATGTGTCAGGATTTGCTACTAATCGCATGGTTGTCGTGTTGCAGTCTCTGATAATTTTTGAAAGCCTATCTAGCTTAATTATTAACTCCTGCTCTTGATCTAAAATATTATCTGCCATAGAGATTCCTGAAAAAGACTGAAACAATTTTGAGAAGCCAGAAAATATCCCTGTTAGACCAGAGAATTTTCCAAGGATATTCCCTGCAATTTTTGGAAGATACAGATATCTCAATGCTTCGCCTGAAGCAGGCATATCAGCTACTATAACTTCATATTTTCTTGTGCGTATGACGTCTTCTATTTTTAACAACGAGAACAGCTGAGTCATTCCAGGCATCATGGCTATTTCGTACGACAAACTGTCGTCAAGGCCTTTCGCTGAAAAAATGGACGCAATATGAGTAACTACGTTGCTATACTGTTCATTCATTTCTTTTATTGGATCAATTTGTAGTATGTTCAGATTTGATAAGACCTCTATTTCATCATTATTGGACACATTATTCTGATCATTTAGCTTAAATGCATCGCTTAATGTATGAGCCGGGTCAAACGAAATAACCAATGTTTTTTTACCTCTGTCAGCTAGCTTAATGCCTGTGGAACAAGAGGTGACTGTTTTACCGGTACCCCCTTTTCCGGTATATATTATGAGCCTCATATCGGCACTAATAGACAAGCGTCACAATACAAAAAAGGTTACTATCGCTCCGCAATATTAATTATAAAGAAAACTGCCGTCAGATTTTAACTTGCTATTAATTATGAAATTTGAACTACTCCCCATTATATTTTAAATTAAAGTTGCCTTAGCCATTTTCTATTAATACA
Organism: uncultured Nitrososphaerales archaeon; assembly: GCA_963703885.1. Lineage (GTDB taxonomy): Archaea > Thermoproteota > Nitrososphaeria > Nitrososphaerales > Nitrososphaeraceae > TA-21. The sequence continues at coordinate 17,520 of CAVPGE010000005.1, read as the reverse complement.
GGACCGGAAATTTTCTTGTAATTTCGAGCTTCTTGACGAATTCGTTTCCAAACGGTTAATTCAATTTGGAATTATTGGTATATTTCTGCTAACTTATACTCAGGACAAAAGAAAAGTGATGGGATTAGCCTCCTGATTTAAGAGACAAAATAGTATTTAAAATCAGTATAGAATTTAGTAGCCATCATATCAAGATATCGAAAAAATGACATTGTCAGTCGGTGATTGATCATTTCCAAGTGAGACGACGTAGTCTCCCTTTGGAACTTGATTACCATCTCCTCCAGTTTGATCCCATGCAACAGATTTAGAATCACCTGGACCTAAGGTAGTTATTACTTGTGCTGAAAAAATAGGATATGATTCGTTGGTCAGAGCATTCCTGATTGTTAGACCTAACGCAGCGTTAGGAAAAGTTAATTGCTCGTCTCCTGTATTACTGACAGTAATATTTATCGGTTCCCCTCGATCATAGACGGTCTTATCTGTTGCCATAATTAAAGCGGAATTAGTTTCATTGTCATTAATATTTGTATTGTCTGACCCGTTACCATTGTTTAGTGATGATAACTGTTCATCTCCCATCCTAATTGAACCATCAGAAGAGCCCTCAACTGGTACATAAAAACTATAGATAAAATTTGAAGATAAAAGCAAAAGAGATGAGGCCAAAATTGTAGCAAAAATATCACTAACTTGATAATGTTCAGATCTTGTCATCAAATTGAATAAACAGTACTTACTTATTAAGAATATGCCGTTCCTTTTTATGCAAGGTAAAATATTTTTTGCACGATCATTAATTATATTATGAATTTGGAATAGAAAACCAGATGGCGGCAAGAGATCCAAAGAACATGATATTTAAAAATGAACAATTAACTTGATTATACTTTATCAGCGTCCAATATAGTGAAATTAATATCGATATTTTTGAATTAATTTCATGGATATGTGCTGAATTTGTACCCAACAATTTAAAATAATCCATCGATCATGCAGGTACAAACATAGAATCAAAAAAACAGAATTTTAGTCACGTCACAGCCGCCTTTACACTAAAGTAATCGTGAAATATAAATTTAAGTCAATTATATTATAAGTGTATAATATGATACTAGATGGTCAGAAAATAAAGGGTGCAATATTAGCTGCTCTGGCCGATCCCGAAATGGTTAGTATCTTAGATTACGCTATGTATCAATCGAAATCTGTCAATGACATTATAAGAGAAACTAGTATCCCACATACAACGGCTTACAGAAAAATTAAGTGGCTCCTGGATGAAAAATTATTAGTTGTGGATAAGATCTCTATAAGTGCAGATGGAAAAAAATATAGCCTATTTCAGAGTATGTTTCGATCTATATCAGTAACTTATGAAAATGCCAAAGTTACCATAAATGTAGAACGTAATATCGATCCAACAACGGTGTTAACAGAGAGATTTTTCTCATTCAAAGAATAGTGAAAGATAAATATTATTACTTGAGAACAGAATTTAAACTGTCAATAAGTCTGTACCCTGTTCTATATGAATAATAAAATCTAATCCAAATTACTGAAGTAAATAATATCATCGATATAAAATGAATTTGCATGTCGATTCCCTCAAATCGGGTGAAAGCTGATGGAAAAATACTCGTTAAACTAGACAGAACTTCTCCTAATATCCAAAGTAATAGAAAACACGAAATTTGAAATTGAAACGATCTTATGCTGCGTGATCGTACTGCTAAAGCAACGAAAATACCTGTAGCAACTAGTAGCAAGGGGAATGTCATGCTGTTCATAAGACTTAAAATGCTGTATATTGGGTCTATGCTCGTGCTTTAATTTCATCCTTCCTATGTTTAGTCGATTGGAAAAAAACAATACCAAAAATTATCAAGATTGCAATAGAAATTGTCCTAAAGAAGCCCTCTGCCAACAGCTCCAAACCGACGTAGTACGCAAGATGATATATCCCATGAATAATAATAAATACTGATAATAATATTGTCAGTAGCCTCAGTTTATTTGTGAGTTTTAAGCTTAGATATATTGGTATAACTGCAGCGCAGAAGACTGTAATCGTACTTGCTAGTTGCAGTAGTTCCTCTTGGGACAAATTTATTACAGTTGATACTTTTATTACTTGATTTATAGGTATTACTATTAATACCGATGCTTGGATACCAAGTTTGGCATCCATAACTGGTATTTGTATCCATGTTAATAAGATTGAATCGTTTTTTAGAATACCAATGAAGAAGCATATTTCAAATACCGAGAAAATTTCTCTGTTGGCTCTACCAATAGTATTGGTCGGATTATTTCTAGCAATTTATTATAGTAGCAACTTTATAGCTACATCAGCCTACAAATATATATCCAACACTGTAACATCTAAAAATGCAGCTCTAATCCAGCCGGTTGTTTCAAATGGCAACACAAATAGCGACACGATTGCGCTACAAGCTGTAGAACTAAAAAATTTAACTTATAGATGGCAAAATGCGGATGAAATAAATCCAACATTACATCTAGTATCTAATAAGGACTATACCATACAAATCAATAATCCAACTGATACCAAGCATCAATTAATCATTACTTCTAGTGGAAAAGAGATAGCGACGAGTAAAGAGGCACAACCTGGTAAAAATACCGAGTTCACGTTCAATACTGATCTAACAGGTAATCTGCAGTACCACTGTGAATACCATCCAGATACTATGAAAGGTACCATTAAAGTCGTAAATCAGAATACTGGGTGATTGTTATTAGAAGAATACTAATCACCTAATTTTACCTTAATTAATTTATTATGCCATGATTTATTGACACGCGTGTACCTAAATTGGTTATTATAACGCTTTTATTTTAATTCGTATGGGTTCGATCCGTTATCTTGTTTTTATACACTTAATTTCCATGTTACCATCTTTCATAAAAAATTCTTTTTATATTTTTATAGTATCTAAAAAAATAACATTTACTATTACACGCATTAGATTAGGATCTTTGAATCATGTATTGAACTCTACAACTACAGATTCGGTTACGATGAAACGGGTATGAGATGAGGAGTATTTAACAAGTGTACCGTTGAAACATAAATCTTCATCAATTTATTTATCATATCCTCTCGAAGTTTTTTATTCTTAACATCGTAAAGTTACCGAGATTTTTAAATGGTATACCGAAGCGTTAGTTAGAGGAATAGGACTATATTTGCCAAGATTAATAGATCTATCATTATCGTATTATTCCTTCAACCTGAGGCTCTCTGATGCTTCAAACAGACTAATTACTGACAATGATATCACTGATAATAAAACAAATCTTTGATTTATTCATGCATTAAGTACTAATCAGCAGACAAAATATGTATTAGCCAATATTCATCCATGTCAAATTACAAATTTAGATTCGGGTAGGGTAACATCGCTAGCGATTTACTGTGCTCTTGTTCTTACACTTGACATAGATCAAGTCTCATCGTTGTAATTGTGTGCCATATTTAGGTATTCTTGTGCCAAAAACCTTTTCCATTGTGCGCTGCCGGAATCACCTTTCAGAGCGTCCGCTTGTGCCTCCTCTATAAGTTTATCAGCATCATCCAACGCTTGTTGCTTTAATTTCATTTCCTCCATTTTTTGTATAGTTGCAAAATTCTCATCAAATGCAATTAATTTCTTACGGATGCTGTCCTCCTGTGACAATAATCTTTTAATCCTCAAATCATATATAAAATTTTCAATGTCCGAATTTTTTATTGGCTCCTATTTCGATAGTCCTAAGGATGATACGTACTTTACTAGCAACAAATAATTCAGGAATAAATAGTAATGGTGGGGACATCTTCAAAAAATTTCTTTGTTGGTACTAAGATGTCTAAGAGCCTAATACAGTACTTATCTAGTTATCGACAGGAAAATTTGCTATAATGCTACCCTAATTATGTCTTGGTCAATAATATTGACTTAAAAATGGACCTGTACTATTTCTATAATCGCAGGTGTATCCGACGTTAGTAATGACAACATCTTAATAGAATCCTGTGGTATATGTGCTAAATTTATTAAATCCTGTTTAAAGTAGTTTTAACGATATTGTGTCAATTAAGCACGAAATTCACTAAACCAAATCCAAATGATAATACTTATGTGACTGAATTAATATATCTCTGTTTGACTCTGCTAATTATTTTTTGCTAGCCCTTTTTGATATAAATGCCAACTTTCCAAAATTCTGATAGATACCATCAAGGATTTATAAATTCTGGAGTGTTTATATATGAATTTTAAGTACAATATTTATGGAAATCTCTTCTAAGAATGTCTTACTGATCGCCCCTGCTGTGGCTTCCTTGTTGTTGATGATATATCTACCCAATTACCAAATTGGGTCAGCAGTTAATATTACTAAGAATAATATCACTAATTCGGCATCTATCAATTCTGGGGACATAAAAGATTCTTCCTTGCCAGGCCGTAACATGACCTTTGGGTCCTCTTTGGATAGCGCCAAAATGCACTTAATGGAAGCCTTGATGGACCTGAAGTCAGGGGACAACCAAGGGGCAATGATGCAATTGAACATGACAAATATTGCTATTGCAATGCATGAACAAGAGATGAATTATATGATGCAGATTATGAGAAGTAAGAGTATCAAGTGACTTTTAATTTATATTTTCTCTTTAAATTACACTAATGAACTTGCACTTCTAAAAACTGGAAATACTTAAATCAATTAATTTAAAGAGTAACGTGATCTCCTCGGTAAAGCCGGAATAAAACTTAAAGCCGGAATAAAACCAGATGCAAAGTATATCGTATTCAGACGTTACGACGGTTATGATGTAGATATTCCTTTACAACGCGGTCTCTTGGATGGAAGCATATTGGCCTACGATATGAATTTGTCTCCCCTCAGTGCCAGACATGGTTATCCTGTAAGAGCTATTATACCAGGCTTGTATGGCATGATGAATCCTAAATGGATAACAGAAATAGAGAGAGTGGGTAGTGTATATGAAGGTTATTGGCAGAGGAATGGGTGGACGAATATGGATGATGTTAAAACGGGATCCTCTATAGTGATTCCGGGACAAGCTTTTATAAGGGAACGGTTTAGGAAACTAGACGACACTCGGAGTGAAGAAACTGATAAGGCATTACCTATTGCAAGATCGCATTTGCTGGAGATCGTGGTATTTCAAGAGTTGAAGTAAGTGTAAATGGCGGAATTATCTGGAAATCAGCTAATATTAAATCCCCGCTATCTGAATATACATAGGTTCTATGGTCAGCAGGATTCTCACCATCCAATAAGACTGAATACAAAATCGTTGTAAGGGCAACGCACAAATTAGGAAAAGTTCAAATAGTTGCACTATCAAAACCCTTTCCGGTTGGAGCTACGGGTTTTCACACAATAGAAGCATAGCTATAAGAATCTTATTGATTCAACTGATGTGATATTCTTCAAACAGTTTTGCGTATGACCGAATAAAACTTTTCTTCTAAAAGTCTTTATTCTCGTAAAATACATATCACCGATGCGAAAGTCAAACTCTAAAGAAAATTTAGCGTATCCATTCTTCACGCATTAGTTATATTGGTAGATCTCATATTGACGATTATAATTCAATTCACTCTATACAATGTTTATTTAATATGACTGTTTAGTTTGATTGGAAATGAAACTTGTGTCTCTCAATGTCGGTTTACCTCATCAAGTCAAATTTAGAGGAAAACTGGTAACTACTGCAATTTTCAAGATGGTGGCCGTACAACATCGTGTTAAATTAAAGAGATTAAATTTTGAAGGAGATAGACAGGCTGATTTAAAAGTTCATGGAGGGATAGATAAGGCAGTATATTCATATCCAATAGAACATTATGGGTATTGGAAAGAGGAATTAAAAGATATGACGTTATCTTGGGGCATGTATGGCGAAAACTTTACAACTGAAGGGTTATTTGAGAATACTGTTAATATAGGGAATCATTTTCGAGTTTGTTCTGCAATAATTGTGGCAACACAGCCAAGGATGCCCTGGTATAAACTTGGCGTAAAATTTGGTAGGACATCCATAATTAAGAAGTTTTTGGCAAAGTGGTCTAACCGGGATTTATTTCAAAGTACTGCAGGAAGGAGAGGTAGCTGCCGGAGACAAAATTGAACTAATTAAAATGGACGAACATAATGTAACTGTAAATGACATTTTTCGCTTATACACGATTGATAAAGATGATGCACAGGTTATGGAGCGGTGATAAAAGTTAAAGAATTATAGGATGGATGGAGATTTCATTTTATTGAACAATTGGACAAATTTAAAAAGTGAATATCTGCTAGATGTTAATGCAATGTGATAACTAAAATGCTCAAAAAGTTGATTGATAGTCAGGGAAGAATTGCCAAGAAATTACGAATTTCTGTGACCGACAGGTGTAATATGAGATGTCTCTATTGTATGCCAAAAAATAACGAAAAATGGTTACATTATTCCGAAACGCTATCTTTTAGTGAGATCACCAGACTTGTCTCAATTTTTGTAGATTTAGGTATCGAAGAAATAAGAATAACTGGAGGGGAGCCTCTGGTAAGATCAAATCTAGAACTCCTCATCAAAACAATAACAACTATGCCAGGAATCAAAAGCATAGGAATGACAACCAATGGTTTACTTCTCACAGATAAAGTAAAACTATTGTCCCTAGCTGGTCTTACCAATGTTAATATCAGTTTAGATTCGTTCAAGGAAGATAGGTTCAATATGATTAGTGGAGTATCTGGCGTGGAAAAGGTTATTACTTCAATAAAGGATGCAGCCAACGCCGGATTTGATGTCAAGATAAATACTGTAATTGTTCGGGGGTGGAACGATGATGAGATTGTTGATTTTGCGATGTTCGCAAGAAATACGGGACATCATGTTCGGTTCATAGAATTCATGCCGCTTGACGGCGCCGGAATTTGGCAACCTGAATTGGTTTTCAGCAAAAGAGAAATGATTCAAAGGATTGAAAGCGAATTGGGGCCACTTACACTTCTCAAAGGCCTGAACAACAATTCGAAACCTGCACGTCTTTATTCGTTTATTGATGGGGTTGGTATTGTAGGATTCATATCCTCTGTAACAGAACCTTTTTGTAACAATTGTGATCGAGTCAGGATAACCTCAGATGGAAGGCTTCTTACCTGTCTTTTTGAAAATCCTGGATATCAATTGAAAAACCTCTTGCGTGCTGGGGCAACAGATGATACCATTAAAAGCTTTATCTTAGATTGTATGTATAAAAAGCCAGAGGGAATTATCAAATTAATCCAATTGAAGAGTCTAAGACCTACACTAAATTTAATGCATACTATAGGCGGATAATAATTTGGAAGAATTGATAAAAACAAAAAACAGTTTCATTAGAGTGAAATTATTTGGAATGTCAAAGGATTTAGTTGGCGAGAAGGAGATAACATTACCATTAACCAAAGTTACGGTCAGGGAGCTGAAGTTAAAGTTAATCGAGGCTTATCCCTCTCTGACGTTCCGGCAAGTCCCGTTCGTGTTTGCTGTCAATAATATCATTGTGAACGAGAATACCTCTGTCACATATTTAGATGAAATTGCTCTACTTCCACCAGTTTGTGGAGGTTAGAAATTGATCAAGATAACAGAAAGCACTATCGATTTGAACAAAATATTATTAGATGTACGAGATGAATCTGCAGGGGCTATTGATCTTTTTGTTGGAAGTGTAAAAGAATGCGGATCGCACGGACACGTATCAATTCTATATTATGAGGTATACAAGAAAATGGCCGAGAATATAATGACACAGATTGAGAGAGAGATCCTCGAGAAATGGAATATAAAGAAGATCTTAATAATACATCGTATTGGAAACTTAAAGGTTGGCGAGGTGAGCGTCGCTATAGCAGTCTCTTCAGAGCATCGAAGTGACGCCTTTGAAGGATGTAGGTACGCAATAGAAAATGTCAAGTCTCGCGTTCCTATATGGAAGAAAGAAATCACTGAAGGGGGCGAGCATTGGGTTGAAGGAGTTCCTCTTCATGAGTAATAAAACTGACAGGAAAGGCATGTTTGATGTGAGTAATAAACCAGATACTTATAGGAATGCGATAGCGATCGCTGTAGTGAAGGTTAGCCCCCAAACAATATCGTTAGTTAATGAGGGAAAGTCCCCAAAAGGAAACATAATAGAAGCAGCAAAGCTCTCAGCTACTATGGCAGCAAAAAGAACTTGGGATTTGATACCATACTGTCATCCAATTCCAATTGATCAAGTGATTGTTGAAGTATTGATTAAAGAAGATTCGATAGAAATAATCGTGGAGACCAAAAGCATATGGAAAACAGGCGTAGAGATGGAATCATTGACTGGAGCTTGCATAGGAGCATTAACAGTGTACGATATGTTAAAGCCTATAGACGAGTCTCTTTCAATAGAATCTATAAAATTACTCGAGAAGAAGGGCGGCATTAAGAGCTTTTTTCAACTGGGCAATGTAAGGTTAAGGGCTATAGTATTGGTTATAAGTGATTCAGTTGCTGATGGTAGATCGGTTGACAAATCGGGAAAAATAATTCAGAACAAATTATTAGAGCATGATATCGAAGTAGTTCAGTACAAAGTATTGCCAGATGATTTAGACCTTATTGAAAAACATTTAAAGGAATTTTGTGACAAGTCGCAAGTTAATCTTGTGATAACTACAGGAGGTACTGGTCTGGCACCAAGAGACGTTACTCCTGAAGCGACTGAGAAGGTAATCCAAACAGAGGTACTCGGAATTTCTGAAGCTATTAGGGATTACGGCCAAAAAAGAACTCCATTATCCATGCTTTCACGTGGACGATCTGGAGTGAGAGGTAAAACTCTAATAGTAAATCTACCCGGAAGCCAAAAGGCTGTTTCGGAATCCTTAAATGCACTATTTCCGGGCATACTACATACATTTGCTGTATTAGATGGTAAGAGACATTCCTGATTTTTGATTTTACGATTCGATCCCAATAGTGTAGATTAATTATTTTTGACCTATTATGAACAATGCATTTTCTGGGACATTTTCGGGATTTAAAACTAACATTAAATATACATTTTTCTGTCCAAATCCGCTTTAGTGATATCTTGAGCGACCTCGAGCTCGCCGGAATGATGCACATGGAGGCGAAAAAGGGTAGGTGGGGTTTCTTTCTTGATCCCACGTATATGAAGCTTAAGACCAGCGTTGAGGGCACACGATCTTTCCGTGGCCCCCTCGGACAAAGAACCGCAGACTTACTGGTAGATGCAGACATCAGCATGGAGCAGTGGGCGGTTGATTTCGGAGGGTTCTATGAATTTGCCAAGATCCCTGTGGGACAGGATAAAGACAAAATGATGTATCTTGATCTTCTCGTGGGTGGACGCTACTGGTACCTCAGCAGCGACATTGACGTCGGGCTTGTATTAGACGCTAATGGGAACCAGGTTGCCCGAAGTATTAGCGAGAGCGGATCTCGGCAGTGGATCGATCCGTTCATCGGTTTACGCACACGATTTCAGCTCACGAAAGACCTCATGATGGTTTTCAGGGGGGACGTCGGAGGCTTCGGCGTAGGCTCTCAATTCGCCTGGAATGTGTCCGGATACCTTGGATACTCGGTATCGGAAATGGTGAGCCTATGGGCAGGCTACCGCGCACTTGGCGTGGACTATCAAGACGGCAGCGGCAATGACAAGTTCGTGTATGATGTAATAATCCAGGGGCCCGTCATTGGAGTAGGTTTTAGATTCTAAGAAAGACGAATATCAAAGGAGATTTATATGACAAAGAATTACAGACTGAGTGGATTGAATATGTTTTTTATTACGTGCGCTTGCATTGTCGGCTTATGTATTGCGGGTTCCTCGTACTCACAAGACTTCCAAAAAGTACCCATCATGTTAAAGGCCTCGGATACCCTGCCACAGCAATGGTTGAAGGGACCCAATTACACAATCAAGGAGAAGGTAACCAATGATGGCGTTGTCAGTACCTATGAATTGGACACCAGCTATGGACCGGTGAAAGTTGAGAGCACGGTGCTTCTGTTGAAACGGATCCATGAGCTTCGGGCAATCCACAAGATGGAGCAATTGCAGGGGACGGAAGTGTTTGCCAACGCAGCAAAAGGGGCGGCAACAGGTCCTCTCACTACGGCAAAGGGCCTGGTCGAAGACCCTGCAGGGACGGTTTCCGCGGTTGGAAGTGGGATCGGAAAATTTTTCGGCAGGGTCAGCGATTCGATGCAGAGCGATGATCCGTACCAGGCAAGCGCAACCCAGTCAGCCCTGGGACAGGCATCAAGCAAACGTGCCTTTGCATACGAATTCGGGGTTGACCCGTACTCTCCGTATCCCCCTCTGCAGAAAACACTCGATTCCATTGCCTGGACTGCCGCCAGTGGCAGCCTCACGGTAAAGGCCGCCTTCTCAGCTATCCCGGGGGTGCCGGTGCAGTAGTCTCCCTCACGGGCACTGCCGACAGCCTCCGTTCCCTGGTACGGGACAAGACACCTGCCGAACTCCAGGCAATAAACGCCCAGAGACTGTCGGAAATGGGGGTTTCGGGTTCCTTGCAAAAAGTATTTCTGAATAACTTCAGCTATGATCCTTCCGAGAAGACGCTTCTGGTGGGAGAACTGGCGAACATGAAGGGTGTGAAGGGACGTGATAAGTTCATTACCGCTGCATGTATCGCTCAAAGTGAACCTATAGCAGTCTTCATGCGTGTCATGGCCCAACTCATGGGTCTCTATGCCGGGAGAATAAAATCTGTTCAAAACTTTGTTGAAGCCGACAACCTTCCTCTCTTGCAGAAGAAAGACGGGACGGTCGTTGCCGTGTTACCTCTTGATCATCTCGCATGGACACAGCGATTTGCCAACAAGGAAAAAGCAGTATCCGAAGCGATCAAAAAGATACCCCGTGCTAAGGGAAAAGAGTTTGTGATCGTAGGTTCTATGGACCCAACTGCCAGGAAGGCCCTTCAGGCGAGGGGTTGGAAAGTAGAGGAGAGGTTCGCTGAAGCAACCTTCCGTGAGACGGTGGGTAAAAGCATGGATCAAAAGAATTAAAGATCAAGCTTCCTTGCTTCATGACGGTTTGCTTAAGGATTGCCCGACACGATGTTCTCTTTTCTTATATATTTGAGTGTAACTAAAATAACATCAATAAGGAGGATTGTATGCGGTACAGAATGATTTTGGTTGCAATGGCTTTGGTGATGGTGATTGGCGTAGGAACATCTTTTGCCCAGAAGAGCCCGGTAGAGACAGCCATGGAAGGATGCAAGAAGGAGCTTGATGCTTATTGTAAGACCGTAACTCCCGGAGAAGGACGGATACTGGCGTGCCTGTATGCCTATGAGGATAAGCTGTCCGGACGATGTGTCTACGCCCTCTATGATGCTGCTAACCAGCTCGAAAGAACAGTCATGGCACTCAGGTACCTTGCCAGTGAGTGCAAGAGTGATATTGCCTCACTGTGTGCTGATACGGAGCCGGGTGAGGGCCGAATCCTCAAGTGTCTCGAGAAGAACGACGCTAAGGTCAGTGCCCGCTGCAAACAGGCAGCCAAGGACGTGGGACTGAAGTAAAGAGCAGGAAGGCGGATAAGGGGTTGTGCTGTATCCTTCAAAGGACGATCCTTCAGCGCTACCCTGTCTCCGTCAGCTCACGATGGCGTGTGCAGCATAGGGGCAGTGCGCGGCTTAGCCGCTAGGAATATAGGCTTGCCCAGGTTTCTTGCTGTTAAGAGGAGGAAATCAAGATGACTCGATCCAAACACCTTTCATTGAGCGCCAGGATGACGATAGGCCTCATCCTGCTTGCGCTTGCCCTGGTGGTTAGCGGATGCGCGACGCCGGTTGGGGTAAAGCACCTTGATCCGAAACAGGTCCAGAGAAATCTCACTGCGAACATCCTATCGAGTGATGAGTTCAGCGCATTTACCCAGCACATCCTGAACCGTTCAAACCTTTCTGAAAAATTTCAAAGTCAGCCGGTAGAAGTAATAGCAGAGCTTCACAAGGGTCTTCCCACGGCAACGGAAACAGACCGGCTCTTCGCCCTTGCCGAACTCTGTTACGCCTACGCGTCAGAAAAAGGTCCACGAGAATACTTCTTTGCATCTGCCATATATGCGTATTCCTTTCTCTTCCCTACGGTAGGAAGGACTGACCCGAACCGATCTGACCCCCGTATTCGCATTGCCATGGACCTTTACAACCGGAGCCTTGCAGAGGCTCTTACCTCGCCTGACAGATTACATGTGCTCATCGAGGCTGGCAAATATAAGGTTCCTTTTGGAGAACTGACTCTTACTGTCAATCCAGACGAGTTTAAATGGGGTAATTTCGAACTTGTTAATTTCGTACAGGCAGCTGAACTCGATGTGAGAGGATTGCGCAACCGTTACCGCTGGCCCGGCATTGGTGCTTCCCTTGCAGCCAGCTCAAGGCCGAGAAAAGGTGTGAATATTCCTGCTTATGCTAAGGTTCCTCCGGGAATGAAAATTCCCGTTACAGCCTTTCTGAGGCTTGAAAATCTCGACGAAGGAATGAAGGCGGGTAACTTGACCGGAAACCTCGAGCTCTATACCACAGCAGAGGCTACCACGGTAAACATTGGGGGCCGTACTGTTCCCATCGAGTACGAGTTGAGTTCTGCCCTGGCCTACACCCTCGAAGGGTCTCAAGCGTATTCCTTTGAACTGAGAGGTCTCTTCTCCGGTGATTTTTCCCTCTTCAAAGACAAGGCCCGGTATCAGGATGGCATCTTTCTCATGGGGCCCTACCGACGGGGCCATATCCCGGTGGTCTTTGTCCATGGAACAGCTTCAAGCCCTGCCCGCTGGGCAGAAATGTTCAACGAACTGATCAATGACCCGTCCCTCTGGGGACACTATCAGTTCTGGGTATATACCTATAACACGGGAAATCCGGTTATCTATTCTGCGGGTATTCTTGCTGAGGGCCTGAGGAAGACCGTGCAGGAGCTCGATCCGGATGGGAAGGACCCCGCCCTGAAAAAGATGATTGTCATAGGCCACAGCCAGGGTGGTCTTTTGACCAAGATGACTGTTATTGATACGGGTACGACAATTTGGGACGTTGCCTTCAATATGCCCTTTGATGAATTCCAGGCATCACCGGAGACCAAAGAGATTTTGAGACGGAGCATGTTCTTCACCCCGGTCCCTTCGGTTAAAAGAGTTGTCTTTTTAGCCACACCCCATGGGGGCAGTTTTATTTCAGGCGGCTGGATTGGTCGTTTAACAAGCAAGTTCATCTCGTTGCCGTTTCGCCTCTCTGATGCCATGAAGGAAGCTGTGACGCTGAATCCTGAAGTCCGTGGTGCCGTCCGTTCAATGAAAGAAATCCCGAAAAGCACCGACAACATGGACCCCAAGAGCCAATTCGTTCAAATGTACAACACCTTTCCTATCGCACCAGGTGTGACAGCCCATTCGATCATAGCGGTAAAGAACCCGAAAGACCCGAAGGAGAAATGGAATGACGGGGTGGTGGAATACAAAAGCGCCCACATCGAACCGGTCAAATCAGAGCTTATTGTGAATTCCGGGCACTCTACCCAGGATCACCCTGAGACGATCGAGGAGGTGCGTCGCATCCTGCTGGAGCACCTTAGAGAGTCAGCGGATTAAGAAAAATGGGAGGGGACACCAGGTTATTACGATTATCATATGCGGTCTCTCATGCGGTAAATCAGGCGTGTCCAGGCGGCTGGGCCTGGCATTCAAGAAACCGCCATCACCGCCGGTCCGGTGAGGCGCAAGAAAAAAGGAAAGAGAGGTAAGCGTATGAACCAAACCGTTAAATTTCCTTTAATCGACACCATCCTCAGGATCGTTGTGCTTTTCGGGGTCATCGCCTGGTGCATCGGGATCATCCTCCCCTTCCTCGAACCCGTGATCTGGGGTGCCACCATTGCCGTCGTCCTGCACCCTTTCTTTGCGAGGGTAAGACGCTGGATGGGGAACAGGAATACACTGGCAGGGGTCCTGTTGATCCTGCTGATCCTTATCATCCTCCTGCTGCCAAGCGCCTGGCTTATCAGATCGCTGGTTGAAGGGATACAAAGCCTGGTTGTCCAGTTCAAGAGCCAGACCCTCGTGATCCCTCCTCCTGACCCGTCTGTTGCAGGATGGCCCCTGATCGGGAAAACGATATCGGGAATATGGTTGCTGGCCTCCCAGAGCCTGGAATCGGCTATCACGACCTACAGGGAGCCCCTGTCGAAACTAGGCATGACATTTCTCGGTTCACTGGGCGGTTTACTGAAGAGCCTCATCATGTTTTTCATCTCCGTGATCATCGCCGGAGCATTTCTCATCAAAGCCGATGCTTCGGCCGATTTTGTGCGAAAACTAATCCGTCGCCTGGTGGGAGAACGGAGCGATGAGATCCTCCCTGTTACAGGAGGAACGATCCAGAATGTGGCCAAAGGCATCCTCGGGGTTGCATTCATTCAGTTTCTTGCAGCGGGTACGGTGTTCATGCTGGCTGGTGTACCTCTCCCGGGACTTTGGGCCTTTGCTGTCCTGATTCTTGCCATTCTTCAATTGCCTCCGGTCATTGTCATCGTGCCAGTCATCATTTACCTTTTCTCGGCAAAAACACTGATGTCGGCTATCCTGTGGACGGTCGCGCTGCTGGTCATCTCCCTCTCCGATAATGTACTGAAACCGCTGCTCATGGGAAAAGGTTCGGCTGTGCCAACGCTGGTCATCTTCCTCGGCGCCATCGGCGGATTTATCTTGACCGGCCTGCTCGGACTGTTCACCGGGGCCATTGTTCTTTCAGTTGGTTACAGACTGATGGTGCTCTGGATCGACGAAAGGCAAAACTAATGGAGACCTATATATCCGGAATACAGAGGCCATAGCACCCTTCAGTCATTGACAATAGACTGGTTTTGTTCGAAAATATTGTATGATCCAGAAAGACCTGATGGATAGGAGCCAAGAGAAAATATTGACGTTTGATACCCCTGGACAGGAAGGAACAAACGAGGTCTTAGCTGACGACATTGAGGGGTTAAGAGGGAAATAGCCCTACGCGAGCAGGCTGAAGAGGCTCTTAAAAGCCAACTTCAGTTCGAGAGGTTGTTGACTGATATTGCAGCACGTTTCGTCAATTTGCCTGCTGAACAAATCGAAAACGAAATTGAAGATTCCCAGCGCCGTATCTGTAAATTCCTTGATATTGACCGCAGTACTTTATGGTTAGTATCTCAGAAAGATTCCGGCAAAATGTTGCTGAGATACATTTATCAACCTTCCGAAGGTGTCAGGATTCCCAAACTGCTGGAGGCACAAACGTTGTTCCCCTGGATTATGAACAAGCTCCTGAGTGGTGAAACCCTCATCATTGCAAAACTGGCAGACCTACCACGGAAGCGGCCCGTGACCGTGAGACATTTGAGTTGTACAGTGTTAAGTCGACCTGGTAATTCCCATATCTATAGATCAGGAAAACTTGTACGGTGTAATTGCTTTCGGTATGACACAGGAGGAACGAGTCTGGTCGGAAATAATCGTACGAGGTCTCCAGCTTGTGGCGCAAGTGTTTGCTAGCACCCTTGGGCGGGCTCGATCTGGACAACGTATACGGGAAGGAGAAACCCGACTGAACCTTGCAACGGAAGCATCAGGAGCAGTTCTGTGGAGTATGGAGCTTGACAACAAACGGGTATGGGTAACACCAATGATACGCGAACTCTTTGGTTTAGGCCCGGATACGGAAGTACTCGATGAAGAATTTCTCAAAGTAGTCCACCAGGAGGATCGTGAAAGACTACAGCAGGCTATAGAAAAAGCATGCCAGCCCGGAGGAAGTCTCTTCATTGAGTTCAGGGTTGAAGTGCCCGGGGAGAACATCCATTGGGTCCTTTCACAAGGAAAGGTGTTGTATGCATCAAATGGAGAACCAGACTGTCTGGTGTGTGTATCAATTGACATAACAGAGCGGAAAGAGATCGAACAACAGTTAAAAGGGCGCCTTGAAGAGAACGAGAGGCTGAGGCAACGCCTGGAAAGTGAAAACGTTTTTTTGAAAGAAGAAGTGAAACTTAATGTGGCCCATGACATTGTCGGTCAAAGTGATGCAATGAAAAGAGTTCTGATGCAGGTCGATCAGGTAGCCCAGACTGACTCGACTGTCATGATTATGGGTGAAACAGGCACAGGCAAAGAACTGCTGGCACGGGCCATCCACAGGATAAGCCAGCGTCAGGGTCGTCCCCTTGTGACGGTCAATTGTGCGTCGCTACCGCCGACGCTCATAGAAAGTGAGCTGTTCGGCCGTGAGAAAGGCGCCTATACCGGAGCAATGACCAAGATGATCGGTCGTTTTGAGATGGCAGACGGTTCGACATTATTCCTCGACGAGATCGGTGAACTTCCCGTTGAATTGCAGACCAAACTGCTCCGTGTTCTCGAGGAAGGGGTGTTTGAGCGGTTGGGGTCTAACCAGTCCGATCAGGGTGAATATCCGCTTGATTGCTGCAACTAACCGTGATTTGGCCGATGATGTGAAAGCGGGCAGATTTAGAAAAGACCTCTATTACCGGTTGAATGTATTTCCCATTACGGTGCCTCCGCTTCGTGATCGTGCGGAGGATATTCCCCTCATAGTCTGGACTTTTGTCAACGAATTTCAAAATAGAATGGGCAAGCGAATTGAGGCTATCTCGAAGAAGGGCATGGAAGCAATGAAGCTGTATTCGTGGCCGGGAAACGTAAGGGAGCTCAGAAACGTTATCGAGAGAGCGATGATAACCACCAGAGGTGAAAGCCTGAATGTAACTTTACCTTGTGCTGACACCCAGGAGACTTTTGCGGGACAAAACCTCCAGGAGGTAGAGCGAAGGCACATCCTGAGTATACTGGAAAAAACCCATTGGAGGGTCACGGGAAAAGGAAATGCTGCGGAAGTTCTCGGGCTAAAGAGAAGCACCCTTCAATCAAAAATGAAGAAACTGGGTATCAAGCGACCTGGCAATTAACCCAAACTATGGGTTCCTGAGGATATACTAATATTGTCATAAGAGTATCTCCCATCCCCAGTATTCCCCCTATTTGGGACATAATCCAACACCAGTCAAGCAATTATCAGAACTTTGAATCACAACTTCCCCATTCATGCTTATAGAGGGGGGGGGGTTAAGGGGATATTTTGATAGCCTTGACTTTCCGTTTTCAGTCTTATATTGTAATATAATTATGAGGACACAGGAACAGAGGGAGGTTGATTGATGAAAATATATACAATGATTCTGATTGTGACGGTATTGCTGGTAACTGCCTCATGTGCAACAGGAGGCTATCGTGATGATGAACAACGCCGCTACCAATATTCTCCGAACTCCAGTTATCCTGCCGATTATTGGAGTAGTAGTCCAGATTACGGTGTACCTCTGCCCTTCCATGGGCCAGCTCCACGATGAGAACGGCT
>CAVPGE010000004.1:0-61085 GCA_963703885.1 uncultured Nitrososphaerales archaeon | reverse complement strand
TGATAGAATTCATGCATCCACATTCCATCATATGCCTCTTTACCTTGAACCATACTCAATATTTGTCCTTGATCATAACCTACCATGAAAATTGTAAATAAAAATATTCCAACAAGAATTCCAACTGCAATACGTGATATGCGAGGCTTTTCCGTAGTTAGTTGTTTGGGCTGTAGTGACATTCGTAGTTAAATTCTAAACTAAGTATTTAAATGATTGGATGGTTTATCCAGCGACTTTTCTTGCCAATTTGATAATCATTTAAGGCTGGGTTCATTCAAATTGATTCCACAATCATAGAAGTTCTGTTGTTTCCTAATACATCCCTGAACTAGGAACTGGCGTTGAATACCCATTCTCTGCCTCCAACAGAACAGAAGTAAATGTATAATAAAATATTTAATTATTTTATCTCAATGTCCTGTTGGTCCCAGGGGTCTTGACTAGCCTGGGGTATAAATTACCAGAAATAATTAGCCAACAGGCACTATAATATTCATTAATTCGTTTTTAAACCCTAGGTAACAATAATACCTCAACCATGCTTAAAATTCGTTAATATCAAGAATACTAAGGAGAATCAAAAGCCAATTATTCTAAGTAAATAAATAATAATATTGGGTAATTATAATTGTAATATCAATATTAATTGTCTAGACTACACTAACCATAAACAATACTTTAAGACAGTCGCGCACGATTCATTTTAAACGTTTTAAAACCAGTTAAACTAATATTAAATGCTATGACTGCTGAAGACTGTCCTGATAAATACTGGAAATTTAAACCGATACTACTAAGGTCGATAGAATTCAGCAAGAATCATGTGGCATCGTTTACCTCAAGCGAGGAGATAAAGGAAAATTCTTTCTTAGTCGAAGATATTAATGCTACTTCGTTATTTCTACAGGATTTAATTGATAAAATGAGTTACGAACCCAATCCGGAAAATTTGTAT
The DNA here is from genome assembly GCA_963703885.1 of uncultured Nitrososphaerales archaeon. Lineage (GTDB taxonomy): Archaea > Thermoproteota > Nitrososphaeria > Nitrososphaerales > Nitrososphaeraceae > TA-21. The sequence goes on along the minus strand of CAVPGE010000004.1, from coordinate 60,127 downwards.
CATCTTTCTGAAATTGTTATAGCCCACAAAAATACCCTTCAGAAAATTTTATTGCACTATGTAGATTTTTTAGAAAAGTCAACTAAATCAGTCGTTGAAAATATATCCATTCCGCTTGACCTCGAAGCTACAAACGCCGAACTAAACTTGGCAAAGAATGCAGAGGAAGAACTTTTTCAAAATTCATCAAATTAGTAAAGATAACAATTAAGCTCTTCGCTTATACAAGGTCTTATAATTATATTTTAAGCGTTATGCCGATTATTATCTGTTCGAAAATACATTTATTATAGAATAGGCATCATCAGATATGATTGGTTTTAGTTTTTTATCAGTGCTGTGAATTATATTCTTTTAGCATCATTGTGGCTACATGAGATTTGCAAAAGGTTTATCACCTATTATTCTAATAATCCTGTAACCATTGTACAAGACTGAAAAATTCAGACAGTGATGCTCTAGAAGATGATATGATCCGGATATCACAAAACAGGTCTGGTGTATGATACTTTATATGGTAAAGCGCGTGTCATGAGATTTATTAGTAGTACGAATGAAATTTTTTACATTAAAGATTGACTGCGTTTTCAAACTAATTAATGCTAATCTGTGATTACAATTGAACATTTCAAAGCATTTTTGAAACAGTGGTCATTAGGAGAATTGTACAATATTTACTACTAACAATAAACAAAGTTGGAATGGACGTTTCATTATTTGATCTTTCTATTAAAGAAATACGTTATTCCATTTCTGATTACAAGATCTCGATCTAACATCAATCGTCTTACGAGCAGACCGTATACGTTAAGACTGTGACGGCTATAAAATTTTCATCAGCAGAGGATTTCTGAGAATTGGGACTATTGGTAATATGGATCGAAAGAAATGAATTTAAGACTTATTAATAGTAAAGTAATCTCTATCATAGTTACTTTCGTTATCCAGAAACTCTGCTTTTAGCTGTGTTCCTTTCTTTAATACATTTATATCTAGAAAACCTGTCTGTCTATATTGAGCTGCAACGAAAGGAGCCTGTCCAGCAAAGCCATATAGATCTCCTCCGGCTGTGCCAACAGTTACATATATGGGTGCTCCTGGATTATTGTAATCATTAACATTTTTATCTTTTATAACTGGGTCTCCGGAACCTTCATAATTAGAAGATAGTGGGAAGGTTCGTTGATAGTTATGATTATGTGCTGTAATAACAAGATCGACATCGTATTTTTCGAACAATGGTGGATATGCGTCAAGGCTACTCGGAGCTGGATGAGCCGTAGGCGAAGTGTAAAAAGGTCGATAACCACATACTATAATCCAATCTATCTTGTCATTGATGGATGCTTGTGCCAGATCAGATTTTATAAATTCATATTGTTGGGTTTCTTCTTCGTAAGGAACAATACTATTAAGACCTGTAGACATTGCTACAAAATGTATGTTCTTATAATCAAAAGAATAAAATGGCTCAGTGAGATCGAAATGACTTAAATACTGGCTAAATCGAGATGAGGAATCGTCTCCGTTACTGTCAGTATCGTGATATCCCAATACAATTTTGAGTTTATTCTGTTCATAAACGGGCTTAAACAAATCAAAAAAGCAATCTGGATCTTTTACCTCCGACAAATCTCCAAGAGCCAAAACTAGATCGGGATTCTTTTTCTTCATAGCATTCGCTGTTTCTCTAGTGGTACTATCACAACCATAGTCACCAGCTACAACAAAACTATACGCATCTTTTGTACTTTTGGGACTTTGTACATTATCTTGAACGTTGTTATCAAGTTCGCCATTCGGACTGGAATCAGATGCTCCTACCACAACAAAAGCCCCGCTAAAAGAGCGAGGTGCAAAACCTGGTACTGTAACCATCACTTGGATTTTTAATTCTCCAACGCTGATATTGTTGTCTATATTAAATGGGAATACAAATTTACCATTTTCATCAGTTTTCCCTTGAAACTTTTTTTCATTACTGCCGTCAGGATATATCATCTTTCCATCTATGTCCACTTCATTAATTGGTTTTGAATTCGAATCAGTAATAGTTATTATAAAGTTTACATGATCACCTGCGCCCACAGCGGTATCTTCAGATTCCATGGAAACCATCAAGTCGTTGTTATTGAGAGGAAGACTAGATGCCTGATCATGAAAATCAATCAGCTCCTGACCGAATGTTGATTGAATTAACGCATTATATGATAAAGTAATCACTAATACGGAAATAATGCTAAAAAAAAGTTTTCCCGAAAAGGTCCTCCGTGACAATAAGGAAATAACTATTAAACTTGATATTGGGTATTTCGAATAAAAATATGAGTAGATTTTTTGTAAACTATCTACAGGAAATATTGCAATATCTGATTTTTCGACTAAAATTTATTACAAAAACCTACTATATAATTAACCTTAATTTCTTTAGAATAAGTCAAAAATAGCAATGTTTTTCTTAGCTGCTATTTATTGAAATTTTGAAACTTGTTTAACACAATATACGCCTATCATTCGTAAACGTTAGATAGTGTAGTATTCTCTGGTTTCTTGTTTAATTTCTAGAAATGTCTAAAGGATCTTCTATGAGTTGAGTCTACAAGTTTAATGACATTCGTTATGATATGGCTGGATCGGATTTTAATTATAGAATTATTAACATGGCAGATATTCTATCGATAATTTAATTTGCTTTATGACTTTGCCTAAAGAAGTAAGTATCATGAAATTAGTAGCATCAAAAATAATTACGGGATTTTAAAACCAGCTACCCATCAAATGAAATGCAGAGACTATGATTGTTTTAAGTCAAAGTCTGTCTAGATAGAATTATTGAGTATGCAGCAAGAAATCCTGATTTAACATCAATAAAAACACATGATTACTTTTATGTCGACAGCATAGGGTTGAATTCTAATGAATTTTTAATCATTATGTCATTTTGTAATTTCTATACAGGGTTCGGCTACACTTTTAGTATAATTTGTAAATAATTCAATTTTTCTGTACCTGACTAAAATTATTTTGCTTACGACTAATATCGATGGACGTATTTTCATGTATGAACTAATAATGGAATTGGTATCAAAATAATTTACTATAATAAAGTTCTAATATTTTATTCAATTTTGGGTGTAAGGTTTAATGCCGATAAAATTTAGGAGTACTTCTAATGAAATTGAGCTACTTGACTACAAAATGAATTATTCTTGTCTATTCTTCAGTCTTAGTTTTAGGCTTATTAGGTTCCACAACATTTGCGAATATTGCTCATGGAAGAGCTACGTTGTCTCCAGAAGGCATAACTTTGTATGATAAAAGTTTCAAAACGGAATTAGTCAAATCAGGACTTGCATCACCTGCTACAATGGCGTTTATTGGGCCTCCCAACTTAAATATTTAAGTAAGGTTATTTAGCTCATTTGAAACTGTGAGGAATTGCCTCCTTCTCTACTCTAATTTTCGGAATTCTTTGTCCTAACATAGATATATTCAATTTTCGTTTGGGCATGTGAGGATTTCAAATTTCATAATAGGAATACGATTTAATTCAGCTATTCAAAGATTAGACATAATATTATTTTTTCGTTTTAACCTGATTTCTATATATGTCAGTACATTTTGTTAAATCAAAGGTTTTCCCTATGGAAGGGTATAATGCTAATAAGAAACTCAAATTTGCCATTTCATAAAACAAGCAATGTTTTTTATTATGCTCTTTTCTTCATAGGTTATATTATGACTAGATTCGATCGAGCATTCATTTGGATATCGATAGTTTCATTGACATTTTTCACCTTGTATCAAACACCGAATAATGACATGATTCTAGCACAAAATGGTACAGATATAATTGTGAAAATAGCTAATTCAAGTTTTGCCCCTATGACAAATGTTCACGGAAACCAATTAAAAATTTCAGCAACGTATCAGGTTAATAACGAAACACTAGAAGACGATAAAATAAATGGAGTCATGAAAGTCTACTCTAAAAACGGAACGATGGTAAAATATTCGTCCTTTCCATCCGGTTTTATTGCAAATAAGACTGGTACAGTAGAATTTAAAACAACAATTAGGGATCCAGCGCTAGCAAATATAATAGCAAATGTAACTATTTTGGATTTGAGCAAAAAGAATGATCTTTCAAACACGGTTACAACAAATTTGACTTTGCAGGGACCGACAACAGCAAATATAACTTCGTAATGATTTGCTAGAAGAAGTATTCTCTTTGAAACAGCGTGCAAATAATTTACAAAACTAGAGTATCCATACCAAGAATCTATCGAATCCAAGATACTTGCTAATGGTTAGGCACTTTTTTATTCGAAATAGAGGTTATCCACAATTCAAAGTACTCTTAACTGTTAAATATTTTAATTAATTAGGTAGAAAGTGGGAGATTTATTACTCGAATTGCAAATGAATGATGATTATACAATATCAATTGTCAAATACCAATCTTATTCTCAATGGTACTCAAAAGAATAAATTTGAACTCGAATCCCTCATACATATCTGACCGAGTTATCAATATATAGGGACTGGTGAAATTTACGTTGAGTTTAGAGCGTGTTCACGAGTGAGAGAAATTACAGGACTACAAAACGGGCTAGAAACAATAACCAATGAGAATCTATCTTGGATAAATATAAAAAAGCCCACTCGCGAAAAAGTGATGAAACTCTCGAGTTTTCCGTTTCACGAACTTAATCTTGAGGATTGTCTTTCAAAGATTCAAATCCCAAAGCTTGATAGTTACGATGACCATGTGTTTGTAATTCTAAACTTTCCTAGTATAGATAGAGAAAAAGGCTTACCACATGCTACCCAGCTCTCGATATTTGCCGGCTATGATTACCTAGTAACCGTTCAGCAAGGGGGTCTGCAGCCACTTACTGAAGCTTTTGAACTTTGTAAGATTGATAGTAAATATAGGGAGTCTTTTATGGGCAATTCTGCTGGATATTTAATGCACAGCATAATAGATCTATTGGTGTATGACTTGCTCCACATACTCATGAAAATTCAGGGTAATCTTGATGACATTGAGGACGTTGTTTTTGATGAACAGTCAGCAGTTGCAAAGGAAATTTCACTCCTTAGAAGAGAGATAACGACCCTTAGAAGACTGGTATTCCCAATGAAGAGAACGATATTAGAACTTAGTAAGGAAATACAGAGGTTGTCTGAGGAAGACCTCACTCCATATTTCGACGATGTAAGAGATCATATCGATAAAGTCATAGAAGTGCTTGATGAATCAAAAGAGACCATAGAAATATTCAAGGATACTGATTTCATGCTTAGTACAGAAAAATCCAACAAGATATTAGCAATACTTACAATATTATTTACCTTATCCATTCCTGCGTCAATAGTAGCAGCATTTTATGGAATGAATGTGAATTTACCCGGAGGTATAGAGACAGGCCAACCGACATTTTTGGGAGAATATACTTCATTCATTATTTTGATACTCATAGCCCTAATTCCTCTTGCAGTTATGATATTTTGGTTCAAAAGACAAGGATGGTTGCAATCCTAAATCATCTTTTTTATTTTCTTTTAATTTATTTTGTATTTGCTAATGTTTAAAATATCAAAAGAATAATACCCTAATAGCCGACTACAGCCAAGATATTGATATTTTATCATAAACAAAAATAAATTCTTAGAACTATCAGGTATGCAAAACGAGTGTTAAGACTATACTTTCAATATATAGGATATGTTCCCTTTAATTTGATATTAACCTAATGATGCATGGCAATATCAGTACCATTGTCGAAAAGCAGGAGGATCTTTGTCTTTTCCTCTATTTTTGTCACTGTCAATAAGCATACTTGGTATTAACTCTGCACATCTCATAATGTCTCTAGAATTCATTTTTATTATATAGTATAAATATTTGTTCTGTTGGTTCCCAGGGAATTGCCTGACCTGGGACGGTCTAGTGCTGCAATGGAGCCTTCTCCCAACAGAACAAAATAATTCGACAAAGGAAGTAGATAATCCTTAATTAACCATATTACCTGAAATAAACATCTCACAGGTCAACAAGTTAACTAGATAAACGGTTAATAGAATTACTTATCCCATAATTAGTGCCAATCACTATTTCAATTTGGCGGTAAAAGGTTCATCACGCCTACATCTGTTTGAATTTAATCAAAATGGAACTTTTGTCAGTTACTTCTCTTGTTGGATTAGCGTGGATTGGTATTTAAAAGGAGTGAGTCATAAGCATGTTGGCAATAAGACCAATTTCTTACTCCTTGCCAAAGTTATATCTCATTGATAGTTTTAACCTGTTAGATTATATTAATATCCCAAAGCTGCTAATTTCCATGATGGATAATCTGCCACCTCATATAATGATCTAATAGTGCGCCCAAATAGGTGAAGGAAATTCGTGTAGTAGGAGCGGGTTATTTTTTGACATTCTTGATACCTGCATCAGCCATCAATTATATTTGTAAATCGTTCAACCTATTGATATCACTCTAATGTTTATTATTGTTCCTCAATGTGTGGATTCAATAATTCATTATGACAGGTGCGGGATATCGCCGTCTCCTGCAGCTGTCAAAACGGCAAAATGAAGAGTTAAATTTGTCTAACTATATACTGTCGTTGTATGTTATATTGACCTGAGTATACATACAATCAGATTGATCATGTGTTGTTAGATTCCAATCCTTCTCGAGTATGGGAACGCACATTCGCCTAAATATATCTCAGTAGAATTAAAATATTCAAATTTTAATAATCAAATTATTATATTAAACTTTACTCAAGTGTCATAGTTCCAATAGTGCGATCTTTCCTAATTTGATCTACAATTCCATTTATAATAATCTATATTAAACTACTTTTTGCTTATATTATCGGTCAATCGATTGGAATCTCAATCTCAACTAATCCAAACATTTCTTTACAGTATAAAATCCAAAGAAACCCAAAATACATATCTAATCTATATCAAATACTTTGAAACCTGGCAACAAAAGAAGATTGAAAATCTTTTACAACTTCACCCAAAATCAATTGAGGAAATTTTAATTCAATATATTGTATTTATGAGAAACAAAGGATTATCTTATTCTTCAATTAAAGTAAGGTTGGCTACAATAACTGCATTTCTTGAACTAAATGATATCACTCTCAATCATAAAAAACTCAAAAAGTTCATGGGAGAAGATAATCGAACAATCAAAGATGAGGCTTATGCCCGTCAAGATATACAAAAGATGTTTGAACATGCTACATTTAGAACTAAACTAATAATTGCAATTTATTCAAGTACTGGAATAAGAAAAGCAGCATTAATTGATCTCTAAACTTAAACATCTAAAGAAATTTGATAGTGCTAACGTCTACAAATTCACAATTTATGAAAATACTAAATATGAATACATAACTTTTTGTACTCCTGAATGTGCTTCAATGATTGATACTTATCTGGACCAGAGAAAAGCAGCGGGGGACAAGATTACAGAAGAATCTTATCTTGTCAGAAATGATTTTGACTTTGTATTTAAAACCAGAGTTAGACAACCTAAACCAACTTCAATTGGAGCATTGAGTATAATGATGGATACTTTATTGCATAAGACTGAATTACGTACAATTAATTATATGACTGAGAACTCTAAATATAAAAGATATCCAAAGGCTACTTTTCACGCATTTAGAAAATACTTTAACACATGTTTGGTTAATGCTGACGTTAATGTCACAATAAAAGAAATGTTAATGGGCCATTCAGTTGGACTTGATGATTCATACTTTAGACCGACAGAGAAGCAATTACTTACAGAATATCTAAAGGCAGTCAATGAATTAACTATTAATGAAGAGAACAGATTGAAGAAGAAGGTTACAGAACTAGAGCAAAAACAGGATGAAATTACTTTAATGAAATTCAAACATCAAAAAGAAATAGATTCAATACGTGAACAAATGGACAAGAAATTTAATAATATACTCTTACTCCTACAAAAAGCACCGCAATTGGCTCAAGTGAAACCTGAAATATTACTTGAAAAAATAACTGATTAAATAATTAATTTGCCATCGACTTTAAATCAATATACTATTGGGTGGGAATCATCATAATTTGAAAATTTAATATTTTCCGTTTAGTAAATTAGACTTAAACCTATGGGCAAAAAATTCTGTAACTTGTAATTTATTTCAAGGGGAGTTTTAGTACCTCTTCGGTCCCACATATTGGTAATTAGTTATGCTCGTCGAATCATCAACTATGTGTCCCGAGAAGTTATTGACATAAATTTCAAATTCGCTTTAACTGATCGTAGTGGATGTCATCTGGCATTTACTACATCTATTTAAGGAATGTGGAAATTTAAAGGGATCAATTTTCTGCCATTCATGTGAACATATTGACGTTCTTCGCCATTTATTGTGGATGGTATAGGAATAAATATTTGCATGATACCACCAGTTTTCGAAGGCAATGTAAAGATGTGGATAAACAAACGTTAATGTTAAAGGACTATTGTTCACGGTACAAAAAGCACTTATGCTGTTTCAGGATGGTGGTTCAATCATCTTAACGAGTTCGAACGCGGGATCCAAAGGTTTCGAGGGGTCGAGTGTTTACAGCGCAACCAAGGCCGCAGTGCGGTCGTTCGCTCGCACATGGACAGTTGATCTGAAGCAGCGCAAGATCCGCGTCAACGTCATCAGTCCGCAGATCCGCCTCCAAGCTTGAGAAGCTCTTCCACCGTATTATGGGACTGGCTATCAATATAATGAATAGCGCCAAGTTTTTTCACCAAATCCTCCTTGTCCATTCCTCGCCCGATGGCAATCGTCTTAAAACCCATTTTCGCAGAAAATTGAATTCCCAGATGACCAAGTCCACCTATACCCAATATGGCTACAACATCCCCGACCCTTGCCCCGCTGTTCCTCAGAGCATTATAAGTAGTCACACCAGCGCACATTAAAGGTGCTGCCTCCGTTGCTGAAAGTTCCTCAGGAATGAGGACCAGTCCTGTAGTATTAGCAATCATAAAATCAGCATAGCCACCGTCATAGGTAATCCCAGTCATTTGTTGATTCCGGCATGCAAAGAAATCACCTCGCCTACAAAATTCGCATGTGCCATCATAGCCACCAACCCAACCGACACCTACTCGCTGTCCGGTTTTCCATCCAGTAACATTCAAACCTACTTTATCGATGACCCCAGCAACCTCGTGTCCCAAAACTCTTGGATATTGGATCCCTGGAAACAATCCCTCTTTAGGGATAGAGTCACCATGACATATGCCACAGGCTTGGACCCTAATTCGTACTTCCGTTGGACCCGGTTCTGGAATATTGCGATCGACTATTTCCAATGGCCCACCAGGCTTAGATACTTGAACAAAACGACTAGTCATAAGGTTACATGACTGATACTACAGATATTTCTTATGGAGAAATTAATTTCTAAATTGCAAGTCCCAACTTAGAGTTATTTGCGACCAGCATAAATAACATGAGAACCATCTTAGTGTGAATGTGTATAGTTGTCGAATTAGAATCGGACCTCCATTATTACTCGTCAAGGATATTGAAAGAGAATTAAGGTTTTATAGGGCATATTTTGATTTACAGCCGCTCAGATAAACCATGGCTACCGCAATTGCTCCTCCAATTGCTATGTTGAGAATTCGAATAAATGAAAGATACCATTCACCGCGATAATAGATATTGAGGAAGATTATAATAAATGGCACTAAGAATATTTCGGCGATTATAACGTTGGCTCCTGTAGGTGCAAATACCACAACTGCAAAAAAAAACAGCAAACTAGAATACAGACAAAAATTATTAGATAAACTAGTATCAGACTGCATTACTTATAGATTAACAGAAAAGGAAGCATTGCAATATATAGAAAAAGAGTACGGTAAATCAATATCAAGTAAAACCTATTTCAATATTAAGGCAAGAATTGAGTCAGATGAATCATGGTTTAATCAGTTTACTAGAATAGGTTTCGTACAATTACATCGTAAACTCCTAGATAATCTAATGAAAATATATGAAGATAATTTAAACAAGTTCTATATTGTTTCAAGAGAAATCAGAAACGGAAATACAAGAGATGAAGAAACTATTTTTAAATTAAATAGAGAAATCAGGGAGAATACAAAAATGTTGTCAGATTTATCCCTAGGTACTCCAATCATTGCAGCAATCAAATCCAAGCTACAACAACATGAAATTAAATATAGTGATAGTAATAAAGAGGAAGAACAAGTACAAGAACAACGATTGTCTTATGAACCTTGGGATGATAATGATTGGTCCCAATGTAACAAATGTCAGAAATGGTATAAAAGTGAATTAATTGAAGGAATTTGTCATAATTGTTCTGATATTCCCGAACCTATTGTATAATTGAATGAACTTAAATATCTAAGGAACATTACTATTTTGAATAGTACTATTGTCAGAAGAACAAAATCAAACTAATCTTAAACAAACATAACCACAACCAGATTTCAAGATGTATCAAAATGAATCTATTGTGTTTAAGCATAAGTTAGACAGGACAGTACAGAGCAACTAGATTAATCCAACGATTAGAAGAATGTATTAACGTGTGCAAAGAGATTAGGGTTAGTCCAAATACCAAGCCAGAAGATAGAATGGAAGCACCAAGAACAAAGTGTGAAGCAGAGGCTAACAAATTCAAGTTGGTCAATGAAGGACCGACTTTTAGAACCAGTATTAAATTACCTTATCAGGAATCAAACAACCAACAACTGCCTAGCTAACAAATTCATTGATTTAATACTAATTTTTGTCTCGATAAAAATCTATTAATTGATTTATAATATCCTCATAAGTTTCACCTTTAGCACCTAATCTTATGTGATTATTGTGATGATACTTTCAAAATCGATAATCGTATTCAAGTTAATAAAATACGGGTTTGTTATTTTCGCTACAAGGTAATTCGATTAAGATGATGGTCGATACAGTTCGATGTCAAAAATGTGGTAGTATTATAGAGAAAAAAAATAGTCATTTAATAAAAGATGTCATGCGACTCTGCAATTATTGCCATAAACATGATAAGAGTTTGAACAAATAAAATTCTCTTTTTGGACTCACCTGGCAACAACTACACTGCTTACCTTTATTTTTGCCACCGAAACTTCTTATAAAAATTTGCATGTTATAATAATAGACAGTGTTCTATGTCCAGAAGGTTCATGAATAAGATAACGTAGTAACTTTCAAAAAATCCATGCAGGAGAGAGATGTCTCACAAATCTCCTACATGGGTTATCGAATCGTGTCTCGCACATTCGATGGGCAATGAATAAACACTGCAGTCAGTAGGACTTACTCGCCAGCAGTAGTCCTACTAAAAGTCATCCTATTTACGCTTTTTTTGTAATTTGTTTAAAGAAAATAACTAAAACAGTAAAATGCCTACATTACCTACATTATTATATCAAAGTTAAAGTTAAAACCCCATGCAGGCCTTGATTTGTCGAGACTGGACCTACATGGGGTTAACGCCGTTGATTTCGTTCTAGAACAGGACGTAGGTATGAGGACCTAAGTCCTGTAATATCTTATGATCTTCATATTATTTACGGCTTGCAAACTTAATTTGTGAAACATAGAAGGAAAGATTGTCTCGTTTTCAATATCCACCCACATGAACATCAAACCATTCCCACTCGGTCCAAACTTCTTCCTGGAAAATTATGATGATCTAAATCCCACTTGTCGATATCTGTTGGAACCACCATTATCAAAACAAGAGCAAAAACAACATAACAACAACTAACACTCGAAGATTTAGACCTGAAACTTAAAGACATTGTTAAAAGATTAGAGCAAATTGAGTATACTTTGTATGGGTAAATTAAATAGATCATGATGACTACTACTAATAATAATAAGAATAACAATAATAAGAACAACAGCAAAGGAATGACTAAGACCAAAACCAAGGCCAAGATACATGCTAAGCCTGAGGATGAGGCTACTCTGACAGAAACAATAAGAAAGCAAAGGAATGAAATCAAAATGCTGAAACAAAAGGTTAAGGATCTAGAAGAGAAAATAAAACGTCTAATATCAAATAAAAAAGCACAAGGAGATACAGATACAAACACAAGTACAAACACTTTTGACTTTAAGAAAGGCTTGTTTTTGAAATGACTTTCCTTTTTCTTACTACTTTAGTAATCGCAACTATAACAATAGCTCTTATTTCAATGCCTTCAATATCTTATGCTAAATCAGGTCTAACTGTAGTGCTAAAATTCAAGTATTCAAAAGTAGCAGATAGTCATCCAGAATATTATGATAAAGTTAGATTGACAATCGGCAAATACTTTAATGAATACTTTAATCTAAAGAAAATGAAATTCCCTTCAAGTATTGAGGTTACAGGATTAAAGATTCCAGAAGGTTCAAACTTTGAAGTACATTTGAATAATCCCAACACAGATGATGGTGAACAAATAGATATGAAAAATACTAAATGCAAATGCAAAGAAATTGGCGTTATAAGGGTTTCTTAACTAATTTTAATTTTATTTTCTTATTTCATCATAATTTATCATAATTTTTGTAATATTGGAATGTTTTTCTAATTGTGTTATATTTAATGTCAAATAGGAAATGTCAGTATTGCTTTTCTCAGAAATGCTAATCGTCATGATATGCTCTCTCGTATTTGTCGCATATGTTTTAGCGTATGCTGACGCGCATTTTCCCACTTCAAATAATAGAATTCAGGAATGGATAGACCGGAATTACAAGGTACGGATACAGTTCTTATACGAACCAGAAATGCCAATAATTGATCAATTTACAGAATTAAAATTCAGTATCCAAAATGATTCTACAAGCGAACACATCAAAGATCTCACTGGAAGAGTGACAGTTACTAATGGCCAGAGGTTGTTTAAATTCCAAAATATAAGCATCCCTGATGGCGACTTCTCGGTTAAATATCTCTTCCCTGACGATGGCACTCATCAAGTGTTGTTAAGGGTAGATGGCAAAAATAAGTTAACAGAAATCGCATCATTTAAGGTGTTTGTTCCTCATCAAGGTCCACCAAGCGTATTGGATCCATTCATGGGAGATAAAATATATCCTACTATGATCATTGGTGGTATCCTGGCTGGCGTACTTATAATAACTATAGTAATGCTTAAAAAGAGAAAATAAATTTCAGGAATATAGATTAGTTCAACATTGGTCCAATTTCTTTCTAATCATTTATTGGTCATTAATAGTTAGTTAATAAACTCCTAGTGCAAAGGCAATAGCCATTGCAGCCAATATCAAAGCACTAATTTTAGGTAGATATTTTACGTATGGTAAGACTCTGTGTTCTATACGTGTATAGACTTTGACACCCAAAACAGTCACACCAATCAGCGACGCAGTTACTGCTAATGCGTAAGCAATCATTAATAGAACTGGATTGATACCACCAACGGCAAGTGATAGAATTACAAATTCTTCCTCATGAGCAAATCCCAAAACTATAGCAAATCCCGCTATTGCAGCCAATGATGTCATTACTCTTTTTTGGTGAAGATGAATATGATTGTGATAGCCAGATTCTTTGTGCCAGTGTTCATGCTCATGTTCTAGTTCGTGTGACAAATCATGTAAATGTCCATGCTGAGTAAAATCGATATCTTCAGATTTTTCTCTCCAAAATATAAACGCCAATACACCAAGAGCGACCGCTACAGCATAGTTTGTGTAATTATGTGGTATTTGTACAAATGAAGTTAACAGGATGAAACCCATCACAACTACCATTGAAGATAAAAAATGCCCTCCTGCAATAATTCCAGAACTGACAAGACTGCTGAGCAATGGTCTTTTATTTCTGATTGAGTATAGGACTGCCACAGTCCATCCATGTGACGGATTTATCCCATGTAGGAGTCCAAAAAGAATCACCCCCAAGAGTATTCCTAAAGGCTCAGGCAATGTATTTACATATAATATCGAGTGATCAATGTAAATCTTTATTCTTAATTATGAATTGACACTGTTGCTTCATGAGTACAATATTCCTTTAAATACGAATTCTATGCGGATAATTTTTCTATGACATTACCTGTATCATTGTATAAATTAAAATTTAAAGTAATACAAGTAGGACATTGATGAATATCAGATCAACAATTTACCCTTTTATCACCTGTGAATGGTGGACCATTATTATCTGATTTTAGTTTCCAAGCGTTTGCCAATAATACACCTTTGATTTCGCACTCTGAAATAACTCTAGGTTGATCGTTACCAATGGTCGGAGACATCAAACTAGCCTTGAAATTTGCATGACCCATTCCCAGGGCATGTCCTAATTCGTGTTCAGTAATCATTTTAATATCTTCAGGTAAAAAATCTTTGTCATCATTTCCTTTCGCAATGGCTATACGGATATTTTCAATTAAACCTTGCCAGTCTAACTCGTATTTGGTAATTCCTGCTGTAACGAGTCCTCGCTCTGTCTTCTTATCAGATATATCATCTCCCTCTTTTTCAAATTTTATATTAATATCAACTGGTCCATGATCTTCTTTGTCTTCTTTAAGTACCAAATTTTTTATATTTGATTCCCATTCGCTTGCAGCGCTCCTTACAGCATCTCGGACCTCTGAATTTCCACCACTTATCCTATAGGTTAATTCACCATCACTTAATGCTTCTCCCCAAGTACAGCATATATCGATCGAGTGCTTTTTCTCATGTTTTTTTCCCGCTTTGACATCCTCATTAATCACTATACCGAATATTAGAAGGACTAGGAACAACGAACAAATTAAGAATAAGAATACCTTCATTTTGATATTAGTTGATCATTTTCATACTTAGTATATTAATTCTAAGGTCTCATGTTCTATTTACAATATAAAAAATTTTATAACGTTATTAGGATCATAATATTTGATATAACTGATTAATATTTCAAAAGATGTGGCATCTATTACTTTTAGATGCTTGTACCACAACCCTTTTTATATTTAACACACAATTAGTCGAATGGTAAAACATCATGCATGTGCATTAATAGTTATATTAATTAGCGTAGTTTTAGTAGTTAGCCCCGTAACTTTGTTAGTTACTTCTGCTCAAAATAACACGAGTGGTCAATCTGATAAACTATCAACCACTCCTGAAAAAACTGGTAGCGCTAACGGAATTGGACAAAGTATATTTGAAGACAAGGCAATAACACTTGGAAATAACATTAAGAATGTTGTGATCCTAATTCCAAATGAGGGTCATGAGTCTCCAACCCTGCCAGAGGAGCAGAGACAAATCAATCAGCCATATGTACCTCAAAATATTGTTGTAAACCCTGGAACTAATATTGTTTGGCTTAATGGAGATGTTGGACATGAACACACTATTACACTTAATGATGATAACTCACAGAAAGTTTATGACAGCGGGAAATTTGATTTTAATACTGTTTCAATTCCTCTGGAATTGAATAAAACAGGGAAATTTACTTATTCTGAGGCTAATGTGAATGTAGATGATCCAAAATATGTCATGGAAGGAACGATAACAGTTAAGGATACAATTCCGTCATTACACAATCTAACTTCTGATACCATAGGATTCTTTATGATTCCGGCAAAGGACTCGAATAAACATATTCCAGTATTAACAGATAGTGGAATAAATGTCATAGACAAGTACACCTTTAAAGACCTACGTGGAGGACAAAAGGGTACAGGCCCAAATGAAATGCTATTGCTCGTGGGTGCAAAAGATAAACAAAATTTGATTTCTACTTTGGAAAAGATAACTCCAGACTTACCATACAGTTAACTTAGTGAATCTGGGCGATATGCACTAGTATCAAAGAATCATGAATGCTCAACTTTTTCCAGGAGAAAATTGAGTTTTTATAATTAAGCAATAAATTGAATGTACTTAAATATCTAAGGAACATTACTATTTTAGATAGTACTTTTGTCAGAAGAGATAATTAAGCAATAGAATAAGGGTAAGGAAATAAAACCAGAGTTTAAAATAATTCAAAATGAATCGATCGTGTTCAAGCATAAGTTAGATCCAAATACTGGAGAAATCATTAAGGAGAGTGATTAAAAATACCTAGAGAAATCAGTTCAATTAAACCAGATATTAAGAAACTAGGTAAGAATAAGAAAGTCGTAGCAGGTAGAACAACAGCCAGAAGAGATTCAATTTCATTATGATTTATCTGCGTACGATAGTTTTGAAAAGGAAGGATTTAATCCACCTCCAAGCAATGAAAGATTTGACGTAAGAGAAAGGGAATTTCTAAAACGTGTTAATCTGGATTATGGAAAGGTTAGGGTCAAGATTTTAGCAATGATTAGACAGAAGGCTATAGATTGGTCATCAAAGACTCATGAACGTAAAGAGTATCTTACTTTTAATTGTGAATGGTACGGACATGATTACTATGGGGCAGAGATAAAACTTCTGGAACATCAAGAAGGGAAATACATGGAACAAACTAAGGAATTGGTTAATGAAGTGGATAGGAGTACTGGAAAGATGCAATCCTATTATGAAAAATCAGACCAGCGTATGACTTACAATATTCCATTTACTAAAGAGAATGTTGATAAATATTTAATGTCAGAATACCCATTTGGTCCAGACTCCGATAATATCACTGATCCAAATCAGGTTAAGTATTATGGCAAGTTTGAGCATGTAGATACAGGTAACATGCCACATAGAGATGGTAGTTACGATTACGAGCAATTCGTATTACCTTCATGGAAAGACTTTTGTGATTTAACTAATAGACCAGGTGGACCATTGGAAGGACTAATTATCAAGTAAAACAAGAGCCAGATCATTCACATATAGGCTAAGATTATGTTGTTCTGTTGGTCCCCGAGGCAATTGTTAACCTGGGGACGAGTGAGTCATCTTGATAATTGATCAACAGAACATCATTTGTCCAATACTGAACTAATTAACCCTTAGTTAACAATAGTAATCCAAAGTTGATTCTAATGTCCTGTTGGTTTCCCAAGTATGTTGGCATCCTGGGACTGATTTGTGATGTAATGGAGCACACCCAACAGAACGGAATATTTTCAAATAGGAAGTAATTAACCCTTAATTAACAATAATACCTAATACGTAATTACATAACCAAGCAATTTAGATATAGATGAAGAATTAGCCTTCTAACTTCTTTTCCAAAAACTCAATCCTAGCAACTAGTCGATCAATTTTGTCATATTTTACCTGCAGTTCGTCCACTTTTTTCCTGAGTCTATGCTCTTCGTTAATTGTTAACAGATCAACTCCAACCATGTAGGCTTCTAACATATCATTCTCTGTGGGCCTGCAATACGCTGATGCTAAGCCAATTTTATGCCCTAATAATAATTCCCTTATTCCTGGATTCATCTTTGATTTAACTGCCTGGGTCATCCAGCACTTTCTAAAGCCATGCGACATAGGGACCTCATTTCTGCTTCCATAGACATAATTATGATTTATCGCACTAAGTCCTGCTTTTATCAACAAGAAATGCATTGTCTGTTTAAGTGTATTCTGTGATATTTTTCCAGTATTGAAATTGTTTTATCCAGAAGATTCTCAGTTGCAGACGTTACTGTTTCACCTCCAAAACCTTTGCAGATTTATTTGACTCTTCTATAAGACGAGAGATTAATGTATCTGCACTATCCATCCACGTTCCTATCTTGCTAAGTCTTTCATAGTTTGTGTCACTAATTCGAATGACTTTACTCATAATTACTTGATTTATTTAGTAACATATTAATACCGTCATAATTAGACGGAAATACAGAAAATGCGCCGAGCAACTAAATAATTATAAAGGGAACATGGATTTAGCGGATGAGAAAATTAAAGAAAGAAAAGCTAATTGTCAGAAGATATACGACGTAATACTCATTTATGGACCAATAACCACTGCAGAAATTATAAAAATATTGAAGGGATGGAATTCTCCACTAGGTGAGAGAACCATTGAAAGATGCATAAAGGGAGATTCCAGGATTATTAAAAATAAAAGATATTACAGCATAGATGAAAAAGCACGTTTTGAAATTAGATACAGGGATCCTAAAGACCTTGGTAGACAGATTTATGATAGTGTACTTCTTGATAGGGGTTTTCAATATAATCAAAGTTCAATGAAGAATTTAGTAAATATCTTTGGCGTAATTATGATGTTTGTGTTTATTGAATCATCTAGGCTATTTACTGATAAAGTTACTGATAAAGGAAAAGATAAAACAATGAGCGTTAAGGATAGAGAGGATCTAGTTGACTATTGGGCTAATAATTCTATTCCCATAGAGCAAATGTTTAGAGCATTCAAATTTATATTCACGCGTAACATGGCTGAAAGGATGCGACATAAGCCAGTTCTTGATGTAGAACAAAAAACATATAATGAAATAACTGAAGAACAAGTGAATGAGTCTCTTACTATGTTAGAACAAACTTATCCAGATATTTACAAACATCTAATTGCTGCTAAAGAGAAATTTATGAGTCAAATAAAGAAGATCAGAAAGATTAGTTGAATTTGACACCCTAATTAGATAGCAATGTCTTAAGTTGACGGACTTCGTTAACTGGCTTTGTTGCAGTTGTAACAGATGCAGATCTAGATCTTACATGATCATCTGCAATCTTAATTATTTCCTTAATCTTGGTTGAACAAATCCTATCCTGATCATTCTTTGTTATTATTGAGGCTGACCTTTGTTTATTATTACTGTCTCCCCTACTGAACTTCCTTAGATTCTTTAGTATGTTGTTTGCTTCATTGTAGCCATTTATTAACATCATTTAATAGGTAGATACTACATTGGAAAGTACTTAAGTTATACGATTGATATGTATTAAATCGACGTTTAATAGAAACTCTCGTAATTAGTTTTAGGTGTGAAATAACTCATGAATCTACAATTTCAATAACTAATTCAGCACCGAAATTTAACGATTGGATTATATCACGAATTGAACATCCTGGGTTATCTTCTATGAACTGGTTGATTTCTTGTTTGGCATCATCCGGATCCATGGGACTACAATAAAGACGATAGTATTTTAATAAATTGTAGCCTTCCAATTAATACTTAAAACGGTAGTAATTTCCAAATTAACAATTCTTCATACAGGAGTTGCTATTTTGTACAATTATTGTTTATTTAGTGCTATTTAGTCTAATAGTGATTGGAATATTCGGTAAAGCAACCTCCAACTCTTTCCTTACGTGCAAGCATCTGGATATCTATTCCTATTGGAGCAGTAATTGTAGCAATTATAAGCGCGAATTATCTTTTTCTTAATTATGTCCATGTATTCACTGCAGTGTTATGGACTGGTACTGACATTTTTATGGCATTCTTGCTTGGACCAATCCTTCGTAACGTCAGTCTGTCTACTAGAAGAGAAGTTGTTACGTGGCTTATGCCCAAGATGATTTTTTTCATGCCCACCGTTGCCTCGGTAACCAAAACTGCTGGATACTTTCTCGCTTCAAAGATGGGACTGGTTAGTTTAGATTCTCCGACAGTGTATTGGATTAGTACGGTGTTAATAATTGTGTCTGTGATGCTTACTCAAGGTCTGGGGATTCTTTTGCCTACAAATCTCCGTGTTTATATCGAGCTAAAAAAGTGTGATCCAGATATGATTAAAATACAAAAGCTCATGCGAATATATGTAAGGGTAGTTGCTGTTCAGGCAGTGCTCCAATTTGTAATAATATTCATAATGGCCAATTTCGCTACTGGATACTTTCTCAAACTCTAAAAATCAAAAATCGATTTTTTACCAAAATCCACTAATTTGCAAATATCCCTGACTCAGAATTCCAGAATGCAAGTTATTTTGCATTATTCAAGCACATTACAAATTAGATTTGAAGAAAAATTATTTTCATTCAGTGATGTTGCTAACTAAAATTGTCTGTGGTTTTGACCTTGCCAGTTCATAACATTTTGGGCAAAGAAATTTTTCAAACCAGTATTTCAGCGCATTTGTTTTTTTGTCGCATGATTCACAATATGTATGGCCCATCATTACTATATCTCATATGCTGTTGGGTTATATAACAATTTACTACGAAAATTCTATATGAAATTTTAATGACTATTTACAACTGATGATTACTGCGCTCAATTTTTTCATAAAATGTTATTTGTCAATCGAAATTAATTTGAATAACAAGTTCATTTGAATTAATATTTAGTTATATTGAACGCAACTATTGTTATTTATCATCATAATTAGTAATGTCAGTCTTGATGAATCAATTATTAATACTATCTTATGGTAGGGCTGATGCATTCTGTATCGGCTAAATAAAGGAAATTATAACAACGGGTTAAATATTAGTTATAGAAGATAAGTCAGTTAGAGGAAAAAGTCGCCTAACATAATTAGAAATTGGAAATAATTCTAGTTACGATTCACTATTAGTCTTAATCTCCAAAGTTAATGCCTCATCATAATAAATTATTTTAGTGATACGTCCAGTTTCAGCTATCATGTCTAGTTCATCAGTGTCTATAAAGACTACATTAACTCCTCCAGGAAGTGATCTTTGAGCAATTTTTATTGTCACGTCTGCATCTTTTTCTTCAATTTCAAATCCCCTCCTCTCTAGAAATTCTCGACTCTTTTTAATCAATATTTTAATCTCATTACCAAGTGATATATGAATTGCAAATTCAGATTAGCGTTTTGATCCTATATAAGTGATTTTCTACGCCCATTGAAACCACTTACACAGGTTCATGGAACACTCTTATCAATATCACAAACGGATTTTCCCTCAACTATTTTACTTAATAGTTTTAGTAGTAATTAGTAGCTCATATTACATTGATATGTATAGTATTTATTATTTTTAGAAGTATCATCTATTTAATCAGATACTTCCAAAAGCCATTTTTGCAATTTGAAAGGTTTGATCAGCTGGCAAGGAGAAATAGTTAGAAACTGATCGTTCTCTATAGTTTGTATGTCATTGTTTCCTCGATAATAGGTGTACAAACTTATCAATAGCAATAATTTTAGTTCAAACTGCTAAAATACGAACTCGATTCAATTCTAACCTCAGTTATGATACCCACTCTCAATCATGATATACTCAATTTAAATAATTTTCAAGGCCATTATGGTTAAAGAAATAGAATCATGGAATTGTTTTGCAGAAGTACTACGCAAAGTGGACAGAGAATACTTTAATGAAATTGTTTTGCAGAAGTACTACGCAAAGTGGACAGAGAATACTTTAATGAAATTGTTTTGCAGAAGTACTACGCAAAGTGGACAGAGAATACTTTAATGAAATGTTAGAAGAATGCTAAAATATTACAGTGCTATTAATTAAAAGGCAGAACGCTTTCCTACGGAATCACTATTATGTCAATTTTGTTTCATCAGCACAAGATGATTAATTGCCACTTTTCAATAATATAATCAAGTAAACAAATAGGAAAAGAGATTATAAAAATTTCAAAATTCTAATAGTATTTAAGAAATAAAAGTAACATGTAGGGCCACAATTCTATTGCTAGTTTAGTATTTGACAGGCGGTTACATCATATCTATGGTATTATTCCAGGTAGACAAAGTTTGTTATAGAAAATGCTGCAAAACAATAGTAAGATAACGCCACTTTTCTTTAAAGGAATTTAATTGTAGTTACCGTTCCCGTTGTAACTTTAATGTTTTCGTCCAGACATATGGCAGTATTATCAGTACTCAACAAACAAGATTGGTGACACGTACACCTCAACCAATCGACTTTAAAAATATTCTATTTATATATTAATGCCTAAACAAGCTAATGTGGATACATTCTTAATGGAAACTCTAGTTATTTAGATCGATACAATTCCTAATAGGCTAGCATAAAAAATATACCCTTACACTTTCACACATTAATATTTGACAATTCTGCCCAAGAATTACCACTTACCAATGCCCGACTTGAAATTATCAGTCAAGATTAAGAAATAACAATTTACAATAGCAAATCATTAATATGACGTCGCATAAACTCCGGACTCACGGTCCATGCGACTTTTCAATTTGCACTTATACTTATAATTTAATAAAATTAATTATTGAATTTAAACTTAGGCGAGTAACAAAATCCTCGAACTGAACATTTAATGACTAAAATATACAGTAAAATCCAATCGTTCGAATTTCGACTAAAACTATTCACATAAGAACTTAGTTCTAAAAACATCAACTTCTGATCGATTATTGACTAGGTTCATTTTAAGAGATCTATCGCTATTTAGGTTACGGCCAAGTAAAATATCTCATAATTTCCAGATACATCTTCAGACCATGCGATACCGGTTGAGTTTATACAAGGATTAAAAGATATTAAAGGATCAACTGAATTTCCGTTAGTAAAACTTAGATTTACGGGGGTACTGAATGTATCACCTCCGTCCATACTGCTACTAAAAAATATATCAAACTGGTTATTTTGACTATCGCTCCACACAAGATATACATTTCTTAGATTATCCGATACTGCCAAATCTCCTGGAACAGAAGTTTCTACTGAATTACTTATCTTCTGTGTATCCCCAAATATTTTTCCATTATCTGATATCCTTTTAAAAAATATATTGAAATTTCCAATCGTCGAATTAGTATCTGCCCAAATAATGTACAGATTATTTCCAGAAAGAGTAGACTTAACTATCCTGGAAAGACCCAAAGAATTACTAAGATTTACTGTATCATCAAACGATTCGCCATAATTGCTACTTTTTTTTAGAAATATGTCGGATAAACCTGATGAAGTGAGGTCGTCTTCCCACAGTATGTAAACGTATTTTCCATCTTCAGAACTAGTTATTTCAGGATTAACAGAATTGTGAACTACTTGATGGGTATCTGCATTTGTTACTGAAAGTAATAGGGAACCAGAGAGAAATTGAGATTGCTGGTTTCCTGTGAAAGGGATATGGGTCGTTGGTGTAATCATACTAATGAGAGCTGGTGTTCCAAAACTTAATCCTTTATCAAAACTCTTAGCAAAATAAATATTACAAATTGGATCGTCATTTTTTTCTATACAATCACTCCAACTTACGTATAAATAATTTGGCCCGTCCTTTGGAACCATAATTTGAGGATCGAGAGAGTCTCCAGGTGAATTAGATAGGTTGAGTATATTTCCAAAGGTGTCTCCATAATCAATACTTTTTCTGAAGAATATCTCAAAATTCTTTGGTTCATTAGCATTAGTTCCTCTCCATACTGTATATACATTATTTTCGTTGGCAGACAAACTCAAAAATCGTGCACCTCCTGTTGCGTTACTCAAGCTCAATATTTTACCAAATGTATCGCCAAAATCGTTACTTTTTTTGAATAAGATAACGGAATCTCTTCCAGAATTGTCTTCCCATGCAATATAGACATTATTCCCAGTCGCAACTACAACAGGCAAATTTGCATTTCCTACTTGACTACTTATGGGTAGTGGATTGGAAAAGGTGTTGCCAAAATTGTTACTCTTACTAAAATATATTTGACTATATTCAGTAAAATCTTCTGTATCACTCCAAACCAAATATACATGACCGTCGGAAGTCGTGGCTATTTTTTGGTTAATTGATTGTCCCAAGTTGTGACTTACATCCTTTACATTTGACATTGATTCGCTTGAGGGTACGGCTCCAAGGTGAATGAGAATACTTATAATAATTACCAAGAATAAGATTATTTTAATATATGGGGAAATAAGCTGGTACATAGTTAGTATTTTTGAATAAAAGATCCTAATAATTATTTGTATAAATTAATATTTGTGTCAATTGATATCCTGTTTATTGAGTATCGATATGTAACAGAATCAATGAACCAGGATTCTAATATGTACAGAATATTCATTTATTTTATATGTCAAAGATCTTGAGCATAGCCTTAAAATATGCTTCAAAAACTTATGGCGACCATATTATCATGAATAACTGCACTAAATTTTATGAATATATGATTTCATACAAGCTGCCCTTCAATCATTGCAACATAATCTCACAAAAGATGACTTTATAAAATGACGACGATTATTTTTCATAGAAGATGAATAATCCAGAAGGCAGAATCTTATGTCATTTTTTCTAAAATACACAGTCCAGGGAGAGATAAAAACTGAAGTCATTTATTTACATTTAATCTTATTTATAGAGTACTACATAGATTGAGCATACCCAATTATCTCCACACCTGACAGGGCTAACCAATACGATCAAGTCTGAATTGGCAATATATCATGTACACACTTATTATTAACCGATAATAGGACATGAAGTTATAGTAAGACATTGTTTGTGAAGAAAAACTGGTAGATATCTATTATTACCTATCTTGTACTTAGACTCCCAATGAATAACATATGTCAGAAACTTATTGTGATATTATTAGGTGCGATATCAGTATTAGCATTATATCAAGCACCAAATTATGTCAGGGTTATGGCTCAAAATGGCAATGATATTTCTATCAGTCTTGAAAATGCCAGTTACGTACAGTTGAATAATACAGCCAGTAAGTTGAATGTTTTGGTTAATTATGATGTAGAAAATAAAACACTTCAAGATGAGAGGATAAATGGAGTGATGAAGGTTTATGCTTCTAATGGTACACTCGTTAAATATTCCTCTTTTCCCGATGGATTTCTGGCAAATGAAACTGGCGTAGTGGAATTCAAAACTACATTAAAAGATCCAAATCTCACTGATATAGCGGTAAATGTAACTATGTTTGATATTGGCAAAAAGAACCCTTTATCAAATACTATAACATCAGAATCATCTTTACAAAAACCAGATAGTGAATCTAATCCGTTTCAGCCAGAATCAAAATAGTGGTCTAAGAAATCCTATAATTTTGGGAAACCAACAGAACTAGAAATTTAATATTACTTACACTATTTTTACTTTATTTAGATTAATAATAGGTGTAAGAGATGAAGCATTTCTGCCTACATGATTCACAACTGCTATGTGTTGCCCAACTCCTGTCGGAGTTGGGTGAAATACAATAATGCAATAACAGTATTAACTAATATAATTAATAATATGACTACTTGAATTTGAATGGTTGTATCAATCTTTGTGTACAATTTCACAGTCAGAACTTGCAGTATCCTTGTCAATTTTAATATTGATCCAAGTCTCATCCATTCCATCCCCACAGTTAATTACATCCTGACTAGAATCTGGCGCAGTAGAGTTAAAGATGTTATGATAGATCTTATCGTTACCATCCTGACCGTCAATATTATCCGATCCGTGATTACCAAAAATAGTATCGTCACCCGGACCCCCCATTATTGAATCACTTCCTTCATTGCCAGATACGATATCAAATCCTTCGCCGGCAATTACTTCATCTGAGCCATTTCCTCCGCTTATAATATCTCCCCCAGTACCTCCAACCAGTACATCTCTACCATCTTGTCCACTCAGAATATCATCCCCTTCATTACCCATCAGCAAATCTGTTCCATTTCCTCCATTTAGGATATCATTTTCAAATAGTCCTACAATGTCATCAGAACCTCCCAATCCGTCAATAGTATTTTTGCTTGCGTTTCCAATAAGGGTGTCAGCTTTTTCCGTTCCATTACAAATATTTACTGCTCTGCCACAGTTAATGGTGGCACTATAGACAAAAAATTCCATACTAATTATAGATAAAAACAAGACAATGAAGGATAAAATAATCATTATAAATATTTTGGACACTATCAATCAGTTATTTTACGAGGGTTATTAATAAGTTTAAGAGGATTATCAAAAGCTAATATGTGTATTTTTAAATATTTTATTTGCTCTCCAAAGTTTCTAAAAGTTACACTTTTTGGTATGTTGAATAATACGACAAGATGCTATTTTGAAATTGTGACCACCAGAAAAATCAACACTAAAGGGAATACACATTTGATAAATAAAATGAAGGTGAAAATACATGATTTTATCGTACAATTATGATAATTGCATTTATGGTCCGGTACTGGATTAACCTATCGATTCTTTAAATAGGTTCATATTAATAAATATCAGTTAATTGCCGTTGATATAGCATTCTATATTGCTAAATTTCAGTTGGTTACTCTTTCGACATTATAAAATCGCATATAAATGAACTCAGGGTATTTTCGAAAAAAATTACTTTTTTTAAAAATGAATGAATTTATATCAACTAGATCGCTTCAATTCCCATCTTTGGCACCACTTGCTGAGATTTTCTAAAATTAGTTCAAGGTCCTTTGCTTTATTCGTTAATCTGTATTCAACTTTAATAGGTATTTCTGGATATATTTTTTTAGTAACTAGACCTTCTTGTTCGAGCTCTGCTAATCTATCAGAGAGAACCGTACTGCTGATGCCCTTTAAATTCCTTTTTAATTCATTAAATCTTATCACATTTTTGCTACTTAGGTTTCTCAATATTAGTAACGACCATCTTCTACTTAAAACATTCCAGATATTGAGTATATTGCAGTTATCTTCTTGCTCTCTATTTTCAGAAATGGAACTAAGTATATTTTTAAACCCTCTAGTCAATTTATAGTTACTTTATACTACTAAGTTAAAAATATTTAAACTTTTAGATAGCGAAAATAATATCATGGATTTATTTCTAACTATGGCATCTCTAATTTAACTTGATTTATTTTTTCTATACTTACATAAAGGGAATAAGGATCATTCCATCCCAAATCATTCACAAGATGCTATCATGCATGTATTGGTTGATATTTACAAAGAAAATAAAAATTGAACGGTTATTCTAACTCAAAATAGTCGATTTCATCCTATTTTTCCGTTTCTATAATCCTCTATTGCCTGAAATATTTCTTGTTGAGTATTCATTACAAATGGGCCGTATCTAACTACAGGTTCTCTTAGAGGCTTTCCGGCAATTAATAACAATTCAAGAGGCTCTTTTGACTCTGTACCGGCATGAAAATAAACTTCGTTGCCATCATTTTCAAATATCACCAAATGTCCTTCTTTGATTGTATTATTACCTGTTTTTGTAAATATTGCATTTCCTTTTATTATATATGCGAATGCATTAAATTCTGTTGGAATTGCTTGTTTCATTTGAGACCCTGGTTCTAACCTGAAATGCAAATATATTATTGGGATAATTGTATCGAATACTGCCTTTGCGCCAAGTGACTCGCCAGCTATGATTTTTACTATCACTTTGCCATCTTTAGTACGAATTGTAGGAATTTTCAGCCGACTAATTTCTTGGTACCTTGGCTTCATCATTTTATCACTCTTGGGGAGATTGACCCATAATTGAAATCCATGCAGCTTTCCTCCTTTTTCAGCAAACTCTTTTTCAGGTAATTCGGAATGAATTACTCCAGAACCTGCAGTCATCCACTGAACATCTCCTGCATTAATGATTCCTCTGTGACCTTGTGAATCTTCATGTTGAAACCTTCCGTCCAATAAGTAAGTAACAGTTTCAAAACCTCTGTGGGGATGATGAGGGAATCCTTTCCCATTTCCAGGCTTAATTTCCGTGGGGCCCATTTCGTCCAAAAGTAAAAACGGATCCAATTGCGAAATGAGCCTATTTGGAAATGACCTGTTCAGTTTTACACCCTCTCCATCACTAGTAGCCTCGCTCTTTATTATCCTTGATACAGAGCGAATAGGTTCGTTCAAAAGACTATTTATACCTAATAACTTTGATTGTTTTTCTTGATCTATTGATTTTATATTATCTTTTTGTTGCATATGACATACTAAGACTATTGCATTATTTAAATTTGGTAGTAATTACCGATTAAGTAAGTAAAAATAATCTTACTGGTTAATATGGAATTTGCTTTGGGTCTTTGTTAATCGAATGCAAAATATTCAAATTTTTATCATCGTTCCCGTGGAAGACCGATATTGAAGAGTGTAAGCTGCTGCTTACGACATATAAGATAAATAATATACCTATATTATCCCGTTCAGTACTCTATATTGGAATATAAAATGAGTAGCCGAGTCATAATTGAAGCAAGTATTGGATAATCATTACACCTTAATCTTGTTTGCAATTAGTGCCACCATTAAGTACGGTCCAAACATGGATCACCAATCTAAGTTCAATATTTTGCTTGGATAGTCGTATATTTAATTCGGAGTTAACTAAACCATAAACATATTTTGATCTGTTAGTCGGGCTAGGAGGATCGGAACAATCTCTTTGGCATATTCGAATGATGACTGAAATCTTGAAACTGACTACCTAAACAAAACTGCGTGATTCTTGAGAAATTCAATTCTCATTAGTCAAGGCATATTTCAAATTTACATTAAATCTAACTGGGCATAAAATGCAGCGTTGATTTTGAATAAAACTATTTTTTCCCTCATAAATCATGAATGAGTTCTTGAACGTGATTAATTAGACAAGTCATCAATGTGACTATTATCAATCATCTAAACTAGTAATATTTATTAACTTATCTATCTTCGATTATGTTGTTGCTTGAATTAAATAACATCTTTCTGGAAGATTGCATTGATTTTATGAAAAAAATAAAAGGTAAAATAAGTGTAGATGTTATAGTAACCTCTCCGCCATATAATATAAAAAAGGATTACTCTTCATATAAAGATAATAAGAAAAAAAATGATTATTTGTCGTGGCTTCATGATGTCGCTTTAAAAAGCTTTTTAGTTCTGAAGAATAATGGCTCCTTTTTCCTTAATATTGGTGCAACTCACTCCAATCCATTAATACCCTTCCAGATTGTAAATCAATTTGTCAATGTTGGATATGAACTTCAAAATACAATTCATTGGATAAAATCGATTTCATTTGAAAAAGAACACATTGGTAGAAGTAATGTAATACATCAAAGTGTATCAATAGGACATTTTAAACCAATAATTAGTGATCGATATTTAACAGGTTTGCATGAATATATTTTTCATTTTACCAAGAAGGGTAATGTTAAATTGAATAAGTTGGCGGTAGGCGTTCCGTATCAAGATAAAACGAATGTAGGAAGGTGGAAATCTGGCAATGGAGATAACCGTGATAGAGGAAATGTTTGGTTTATTACTTATCCCACTATTCAGGAAGGACGTCCACATCCGGCTGTTTTTCCTGAAAGACTACCTTACCTTTGCATAAAGCTACACGGAGTACGACGAGATTTAGTAGTATATGATCCATTTATGGGAATAGGAAATACGGCACTGGCTTGTCTTGATTTGGGAGTGAGTTATTTGGGAACTGATATAGATGCCACGTATGTTAAGATTGCAAATGAATTGATCAACACAAGAAGAAAAAAATTGTCGAAGGATTTTTCTTTTACAATTGATCAGGAGGACAAAATCTTACTACGAAACAATACACCAAGCAGTTCCTATTCGTATACTTAGCCATATTACTAATCTAAATAAAATTGCCGTATATAAGCCAAGTTATTTTCTAGCTAAAAAATATTTGGATTTTAGGAAATTCCAATTCATTAGCAATATCTAACGGTTAAAGAATAACATACAGATATTCACGTAGTTGCCAGAATTTAATTTCATTACCATCATATTGAGTTATGATGGGAAGTTGATAGTAATTGGGGCATAAAGCACGTGATTTGAAGATTGATAGAAAGAAGACTAATCTATTACATACACATATATTTTGTAGTTAGTAGGTGTATTTGAAATAAGTTATTAGAACGGGTTTCATGTTGATTGTTATTATGCAAGTATCAATTAAAGCATTCATAAAATTTGAATATTATGTTCAAAGTTAGAAATAGGTTGGTATGAGATCACTCTCACACCAAGGTCGTATTGAATTGAGTATTTGAATATTCAATAATCTATTTGTAAACAAATTAAATAGAATCTAATATTTGGTTTAATATTCTTGCTTGTCATAATCGTCCTACTTTACATGTATGTAGTTACTTATAAAAAACGCTTTTCGCATCAGAAACAACATGCCTAGTGATAATTGTATGTAATGCGAGTATCAAGGTCATTGTGAATGATTTTATCAATTGAAGTTACGAAATGTAGCAAATATGCTTCACTACAAAAGAAAAAATATGTTTAATATTTTGAATAATAGATGAGTTGGGAGTTAGTAAATACTAACTGCTAATTATTTGATTTAATATTCTACTGACAACTTGCTCATTGAATGAGATCGAGCATCAGTTTTAAATTAGCTATTTCCCGTTCTACAATTTGCCTGTCCAAGGGGTCTCTGGAATACTTTAATAACTTTTCACAGGCATGCAATTCATTGGCTAATATGTCTTTTTTATCCTGACATAGGCTATGACAGGGATCCACAAATAAGTAAGTGACCTTTCTATCTCTTTCTCTGCAGTTACACGTCTTTGCAACAATATCTGAAGATAATTCGCTTCCCACAATGTTCATTCTGTCACACTTCCTTGTCGAAAAATAAAGTCTTTATAATGTCTAAATTACATTTTGGAAAGGCGCCTAATAGGGGAATAGTGTCTACTTTAGATTTTTTGCAGGTAGGACATACATCAAAACTAAAGTCCTCATTAGTTGTTGCACACCAAAAACATGATTCACATATGGTGAAAGCATTATGAATGAAGTAGATATCTCCAATTTTTTGTGATTGAATACCGGAATTATTGTGAATAGATTCTGTAATATTTGGTCGATGCAATGTTTGAGGAGGGATCGACATTGTACAAAATGACTGCTTATTCTTAATAAATATGAACTAACTTAGTTCATCAAGTCTAGTAAATACTTAAATATGGACATTTTTTTGGGCAGATCCATGAAAGAATATTCTAACTTTACTGAACATGGTCAATTCTTCAGACAAAAAGTATCAATTGCAATCATACTTGGATTTCGATTTTTATGTGCACCAAATTTATTTAATTGCATTTTCTTCTAAATCTATTATTAAATAAGTAAAATTTTAAAGAATACAATTGCGAAATAATATCTTGTAAGGCTACTACAATTACTAGGATAAATTGCAATCGTTCAAAATTAATCGCCACTACCCAATTTTGAAAATACTTACTGGTGATACGGCATTATAGATATTAAAGCATTAATTCTAAAATAAACAAATTTGAAATTCAAAAAGAATGCGGAATTTAATTTTACAAATTTTATTTGATCTCTATCGTAGATGCTAATAATTATTTGTTCACTAATATATGCTAAAATATTCTATTTCTAACTACTATATATTGCATATCACGATTAGGAATAAGTAAGAAATCAATCACATTTGACATAAATTTCATTTTAACGTTGACAACTGTTCATTAGAGGTTTGAAAAATATCAACCCATGTAGGTGAAATGTTTAATCAACAAACCACCTACACAGTCCCTCTCAAAGCAATGAAAACAACACATTTCAGAGGAATTCGATATGTTAGCGGCACTTATTAGATATATTAACTTGATAATATTTACGTGTTTTAGATTTTTGTAGTATTTTGCACATCTGATCTATCTCACTTTATCGCGATTTTCATTATACTCACAGATTTATACTTAAAATAGGGATAGCAACTGACATGTTAAATTTTTGATTATTACTTTTATAATTTATGACCCTCTCCTAGTTACAAAGATTGTAGTACCAACTAGTAATAACATTATCAAATTTTACGATATCATCTTGAGAAATCCCTGTATTCATTTTCAGAGTGAAGTTCAGAAAGTTCTTCAAGGATGTGGACATAATATGGATAAATGTAAATAAGAGATGTCAATGCTACGATTGTAATGGAGTATCTTATGCAGATCATTGCTGCAATTAGTTTTGTAACGATAGCCCTTTTAATAGTACTACTATCTATATATATAAGAATTTATAGAAAAAGTAAGGCCGAATTTACCCTTGGTCTAATCTTCTTTGCAGGCATGTTAATGCTGCATAACGTTATTGCAATATATGCGTATTTTTTGATGGCTCCTCTTTATAATGTAGCTTTATTGCCATACTTCGTGGCAATACATGGAGCGGAAGCAGTTGGTATCGCCGCACTTCTCAGAGTTACTATTTAAAGTATTATTTTAACAAGATTAAATGATCCCCATTTAAACTAAGAAATTTTAGAATTAACTTATTATTCATAAAGTTATAAACCCAAATGTATGCCTGATAGAATCATTAGTCCCTCTTTATGAAGGGCTAGAAAGTACATGCAAGGAAAATGGATACCAAATAGCCTCTATAAATTGGACTTTTCTGTCAACTAGCAGATTTATAATTACTATTTTGACCCAATAAATCTATTTGAATTAAATTTAACATTACAAATCCTAAATCCTAGAAAGATGAATTCCAAGTGCCTAAATTGGCACATTATCAATGATAATTGAAATAAGTTATCTTGCGTGTCATATTCACAAAAGAGGACATATGATCTAACCTGTTCTAATACGTTTGTAAAAAGATCGTTAATATCCTGCGATTTAGATTCATTATTTGAATATCATGCTAGGGATGAAGCACTAAAAAGACTTACCCCACATTGGAGTCGTTTGCTTATTAATCTCCACAATCCATGTTAGCTCTATCTAATCTGTTTCATGGTTAATTTTGATAACTTTCTAATTCTTATGCAATTTTATTTAAACATACTATTGTTGGCCAGAATGGTGTTAACTTCTTTACATTCTCTGTAGTGTAAACAGTTCAATATCCTACCTACTATTATTGAAGAATAACGGATTGTTATCAAGCATATAGTTTCGTAAACTGTCCCATACTTCGTACTCATACTTAAAATAAACAATAGCATAATAATTGTATCTCCATGCAGGTAGTGCAAAAATTTTCCAATCTAAAAAGGAAAGAATGGAGCTACGTTTTAACGCTATTTTTAGTCGCTGTAGTTATCAGAGCAATACCAGAGCTTTTAGCATATCCTTTTCCTATAGGATACGATGTAATAAATTACTATATCCCAGTCATTACCAATTTTACTAACCATTGGAACATTACTTCTGGACAATTTCCACTGTATGTAATAATCTTATATTTACTTCAAGTGAGTTCGAAACTGGATTCTCAAACGGTAGTTCAGATAGCGGCAATCATCCTTTATGCTTCGTTTTCAATATCAATATACTTTATAGCCAGAAGAATATTAAAGCTACAGAATACTTACTCCTTATTTTTATCGGTATTTGTAATTTTGCAGATCAGCTCACTTCGGACGTCATGGGACCTTCATAAAGACATGTTATCTCTTACGAGTATGTTTTTTGCAGTTTCCCTGTTGGCGCCCAAACCCGACAATTCTAAAAAAATGCTGCTAATTATATTACTTTGCATTATTTCGGTGCTTACAGATAGAATGATAGGATTACTTTTGACCGCTAGTATTGTTATTTATGCTCTAGTCAAGAGGAATCCACATAATATATTGATAGCATCAATTACAGCGCTAGTAGCATTAGTTGCATGGCTACAAAGTTTTAACGAAATTGAATTAAATACCCATTTTTTTAGTGGTACACCTGCTATAGTAAATCACGTTTACGCCCCACTAAACCTCATCATTTTATTTATATTGCTTAATTTTTTACTCATACCCGCTGGTATTATAGGATTCATAAATACCCGTGAAATTCTTCTGAAAATCTCTTTAGTTTTGTCTCTGATGGGAACCTTCTCATGGCTCGTATTCCCCAACTCATCAAGCAGCTTACCAGATAGGTGGACATTTATTTTCAGTATCATATTCTCCATCTTTTCAGCTTATGGATTTATTCATGTAGTCAACAAAAAAAGATTGTCAAAAACAGTCTTAATTTTCATACTTATTCCTTTTATCGTAATTGGAATGCTTTATGCTATCACACCTAATACTTCTATCTATATCATTTTGGAGCCATTCCGTGAATTTGCTAAGCAGCTTGAACTAGTTCCAATGAAACATAATCCTATCTCCATACCCGAATCAGTATCAATAATAGATGCTATAGGCCAGTTTGGACCAGTAACAATGCAATATAATTCAGTCTCCATACCCGAATCAGTATCAATAATAGATGCTATAAATTGGATAAATCATAATACCACTCCTGGGTCAACTTTATTAATTGATAAAAATTGGAGAGGATGGGCGGAACTTCGCCTCCGGGACAGAACCTTTATCTTCTATGAAAATATACACAACTCAAACTCAGAACAAGACACTTACATCCTTGGATTTAACGGAGAGCTGTTTCAAAATAATCTAAAATGGAGGATAATACCTTTATACAACAATAACAATTTTTCTGTTTACAAATTGAATCCAGTGCCTAAAGTGTAATTATCATTAAATTCTTAAAGTTTACTTTTATATTGAGTCAATCTCAATCCAAGCCCAATTTAATGAAAGCTAGGCATGTAAGTCTGTATGCCTACGAAAATGTATCAACTAACATTATATCTATATATTTAATGCAATACATTGTATACTATAGATATTGAAAAAGATGATAACTATTGAGAACACAACATTTGAAAGATTCACACGCTTTGGTGAACATGGAGATTCTGAAGATGAGATACTAAATAAAATTTTAGATATCGCAGATGCAAGTCTAAAAACACTGGATTTAGAATAACAACAATATAAGGTTCGCATACAAACATTTACATCAAACTTATAATCTATGAGGTATGCTTGGATAAAACCAGAAGACAGGAATTCATTTTACGACCATCAGAAACGTCTGAAATCCAATAGTCAATCATTTTCCAAATTCTATGTGTATCATGCTTGCAAAATACTCTTGTTACTAGAATATAACTCATGAGCTATGCATAATGAATATCAAAACCACTTATCAAATACAGAAACGATTTACTGTCGTTTCATTATCTCTACGGTGAAGCTAGAAATGCGCTTCCAAACAGTACTGAATATGCATGACACCAAATAAGAACAGTATTGTACTTAGAAATATCTGTACCAGTGGGTATCGGATAATTTTGGTTACCAATATTACCCTTTAATCGGCCCAAATTAACGATATCGGAAATGTCTTTATTTGTTGATAAATAAACATATAGATCTGGCCCATTGGTAACTCGTTAACTCCTACAAAAATACCAATCATTGTTCCCATAATAGCGACTCGTTTTTGCTCTCCCTCGTGCATACTTTCATTCACAGCATTAATTTCGGCAACAAGTAGCATTATATTTTCTGTTTGTTGCTTCCTCATTTTTCCCGCAACTTCCAATCTCATTTCTTCATCCATATTCATAAACTTCTGTAATACCGAAGATGGCATACCTGAAAAGGGGGGGGTCATTAACTGTCTTATTTATAAATAAAGGTGAAATTGTATATATTGTCGCAGGTATGGTAAATGCAGCTACTGAAATACTTATGATTTTAGCCTTTTCGTTTATTATTCGTTATTATTGGTTATTCCTTATATGCTGTGTTCCCTTCGGCAATAACTAAAATGGGATAGCTTGACAAAGAAAAGGGGTCTCCATTCCAGACAACTAATGAAGCTTTAAACCCTGGTTTAATTTGTCCGATATTCTGAATCCCAATTATTTCTGCTGCTTCTCTAGTGATTTTTGATATTGCATCAGCTTTTGAAACCCCAAAACGCAGTAGGTGTCTTAAAGTATAAAATATGTTTCTTTGCAGAATAACTGGATGATCACTCATAAGGGAAAATTTTGCTCCAGACTCCAAGAGTTTCTCCAAATTTCTCCAGCTTTCATGTTTGAGCTCTACTTTGTATGGAAATGAATCCAGTGGACCGTAAACTATTGGAATCGAAGACTGCTTTAGTGCTTCAAAGACCTCTCTTCTATATATATCCGCACAGTGATTAGCAACTACTTTTATTCCAAATTCACTTGCAATTTGGATCAAGACCATAATATCGTCCTCCTTATGAACATGTACCATCATTTTATGTTTGCCAGAAAGAATATCTATAAATACTTCTGTTATTGGGTCTACTTCGTCCATAACCTTCTTCTTCTTCTTGATTAGTCTTTGCATTTTTCTTGCTTTGAAAAAATTTTCACGAAGCATTGCTATAGCGCCCATGCGAGTAGATGGTCTGTCCCCCTTCCAATCTGTGGTGCTGCGAGGATTATATCCTAATGCTGCCTTTATACCAACATCCATTACGTACGCAGAATCTGATGTCCTTGGAAAAATTGCGTACAAGCACTGCCTTTCCACCGATGACATTACCACTTCCTGGTAATATTGTGGAATATAAAACACCATTTTCAACAGACTCAACAAATGAAATATCATCCATGTAAACGCTGTGTAAAGAATTCACGAGAGGATAGATTGTCCTCATTTCCTCATTAGCTTCTTCCTCAGTGCTTGGTTCACCTGCTCTTGCCATACCAATATGACTGTGCGAATCGATAAACCCTGGCGTAACAGTATCTGCCTCAATAATTATCTCATTTGTACTTCCTTTTACTGACGGTTCGTCCCTTCCAACATATTTTATTTCATCGTCCTCAAAACCAATGAACAAATCTTTGCCTTCGCTAGTTCCGTCAAATAGCACCTTAGTTTTGACCAGCTTCATATTCTGTACTTCTTTCTCAACTAATATTTTAGATTTATTATTCTGTCAAATATTGCTCGAATTTAGGACAACATCAGCCATTTTACCTTCAGTAATTTCTTCGACTCGATCCACAATTCTGTTATAATCGTCAATAAGATAATATGCACCAAAATCAGTCTTTACCCAATTATCTTTGGAAACTGCAATAACTTTTGCTGCCATTTTTTTACCTAATTGTACTGCTATCATTCCAGTATTACTATCTCCTGAGAGAGCAATGAACATTATAAAAAAACATGGAACAGATCGAATAATGGTGCATAGTGCAGCTGATTGGGGAATATCTGATCCTCTAAGTGTTCCTCTGGTAGCCCGAGAAATGAGAAAAGCAAAATTTAGTAATAATGACATAGAAAAAGTTACTTTCTATAATGCCTTCGATTTCTTTAAGCAGTAGCCACGATTTACTTGGAGACCACAATTATAAATTCAATCATTATTAATTATAATTATCTGAAATTGATTATAAGATTCAATTCTACAACTACTACTATGATGATGTTGTTTTTGTTACCTTCCATATTATTCCAGTATTTGGATAATACCAAGGTGATGGTTCTGATAATTCTATACTATTATCATTAGGCAAAGTTGTTCGTACTTCAACTTCTCCAATACTTGTAACGTATAGAGCATTCTCATTTTTATTAAATGCTATTCCAACAGGCCTAAAACTAGTATCAGGTTTATCAAGTGAAATAAAGTCACTATAACTTTTATTTTGAGGATTGAACATGATAACTTTTTGTCCTACAATTTCTTTATCTTGATTCTTTATGTTCCAAGGTAAATGAGATATTGGCACAATTATCCCAAATTCAGCTATAAATACCATATCTTTAAAGCCAAAATCATTCGTATGATTGTATGAGGATGATAATGAAGAAGAAGAGAATTCAACCTGTGCTAAAGCAGATCCTACTTCCAATTCAACTAGGGGTTTCTCAACTGGTGGATGATCTTTCATAAGAAATTGCAATGGTTTATCTAGACAGGTGTTTGGCCTTAGACATGTAGGGCCTTTATGCCATTGGAATAAAATGTCAGTTACTGGTTGTGCATTTCCAAAAAAATCTGGCCAGCCGTACCATGAAGTACTGTTTAATTTTACTTCAAAGAACTTGTCTGCATCATCAACTATTGGTCTACTACCCCTTTCATCCGCACCGTTAACTGCTGTAAATAGCCTACCTTCTTCATTAAATGCAAGTCCTGTAGGATTTCTAAATCCCCAGCCTTCGAGTTTAAGGTCTGTACCATCTAGATTAGCACTCAAAATACAGCCATTACATTTTGCATTACCTTTAATTATTTGACCTTCCTTTGTTGTAGTATTAAATGGCACAAATGCTCCTGTAGTTGCATTATCATTTGGTTCTGCTGTTAGAGGGTTTGTTGTTTCAAAGTTCTGTCCTGTTAATGTTATGTTTTTACCTGGTATATCGGCTATGCTTGGATTATTGGAAACCCAGCCATAGTATGATTGGTAGAATCGCTGAAATAGTTAGTATTTACTCTTTCCTAATTGAATTATTTTACTACTTTAGTTCAATCCTCAAACGAGTACTTTCTTTTTTGTCGAAGGTGTTCTTCTTGAAATCCAAAACCCAACTGTCTCTCATTTAGACTTGGGCTTGTTCTGCTGTCAGCTCCAGTCAAATTGTTTTTACATTTGCTCCTTGCGTTTAAATGAAATGTTTTACTAAGTCTTTTATAGTTCGTTTACCCTATAAATAGTGCATGTCCAAACGGACCATCAAAATATGTAAGCGATGCAAAACTGAATATGAGAATGATACTGGATATCCAGTTTGTGATTATTGTTTGAAGATGTTAGATAATTGGGAATAAATTGTAATTAGTAAATTCAATCTAAACCAATAGTGATGATGAGTCTGAAGGACAGAGTACTAAACCGATGGTAGTTAAGAAATCACGTTTCTCATCAATTGTACGTTTATTAAGATCCGTTGGTTCGGGACTAGTAACCGGAGCATCAGATGACGACCCATCCGGTATTGCAACATATTCTCAGGCTGGTGCCAAATTAGGTCTAGGAATGCTCTGTATGGCGCCATTCCTATTACCGATGATGATAGTAGTTCAAGAAATTTGTGCCAGAATAGGACTTGTCACTGGAAAGGGTTTAGTGACAGTTATTAAGAATAGATATTCCAGGAATGTTGTTTATCCTATTTCCGGACTTCTGATAGTTGCCAATACAATAAACATTGGTGCTGACATTGGAGCTATGGCCGCATCAATTGAGTTTGTTTTTCCTCAATTGCCAGATTTTGCAGCTATCATGATTTTTACGATGACTATACTCGTAGCAGAGATCTTCATACCTTACGTAAAGTATGTACGAATTCTGAAATATCTCACACTATTTCTTTTTGCGTATGCTAAAACATGGGGTGAGGCTGCTGCCTACTGCGCAGTCAAACACCGCCCCCGACTACCACCAACTGGGACAACTACAAAGCCGACTCTACGAGTATCTCAGTGAGAATTAAGACAACATATGTTTTTTCACGAAATGCTTAGTTGCTCGGAGTAATAGTTCAGTTCTCTATTGAAGGACATCTTTCTCTTGTTGTACAATATCT
The DNA here is from genome assembly GCA_963703885.1 of uncultured Nitrososphaerales archaeon. GTDB lineage: Archaea > Thermoproteota > Nitrososphaeria > Nitrososphaerales > Nitrososphaeraceae > TA-21. The sequence continues at coordinate 20,818 of CAVPGE010000004.1, read as the reverse complement.
GGCAATAATAATGATATTTAATGGTTGATTGCATGACATATGTAACTTTAAAACATTATTGGCTAATGGGTCCTTATCTGCTTGATCCCACGTAGTAGATGGGTTCATTAAACTAAAGTAATGCATCATATTTTAGTAACTAGAGAGGTAGTCTAGAAAAGTATCTTTCATATTATGTCTTACATGAATTCTGGTAACGTTATATGTTCGTAGCAATAAGAATTGAACATTCGTAAGGTATCGTTGGTCTGGATTCGGCGGGATGCAATACACTAGTGTATGTAATCCAAGCGCAAACGTCGATGACCTAGACTAACTAATTACAGTATATGTGCCGGCAAAGACGTTTTGCTTCTACTTTCTTTTAGACCTGCGCTGTGCCGCCATCGACGAATAGCTCGATGCCTGTAACGAAGCTGGAATCATCGGATGCCAGAAAGAGCGCAGCAGCCGCAATTTCACGCGGCTTGCCTATTCGAGCCATTGGGATTATGGAAACAAAGCCGTCCTTCATTTCTTGAGGAGCACCGTCAAATATGGCAGTATCTATCGTACCTGGACTAATGACATTGACCCTGATCTTTCCTTTGAGCTCGGCAGTCCAAGTTCGGGCGAAAGAACGTACTGCTGCTTTGCTGGCGCTGTAGACTGTGGTGCCAGGAAATCCTTTCACTCCAGCAATAGAACTATTCAGAATGATTGACCCGCCGTCATTCATGAGTGGCAGAGCCTTTTGCACGGTAAACAAGGTCCCGCGAACGTTGACATTGAACGTATCGTCGAAGCCTTTCTCAGTAATGGAGCCGAGCGGGTTGCTGAGCTCGCCAACACCGGCGCTAGCAAAGAGGACGTCGACAGGCCCTTCTCCTTTTTGACCGTCTCGAACAGCCGATCGAGGTCTGCAAGACTGCCAGCATCGCCCTGAACACCAGTAACGTTCTTGCCGATTTTCTTGACTGCATTGTCGAGTCTTTCTTGGCTGCGGCCAGTGACAAAGACGTATGCGCCTTCCTCGACGAATAATTTAGCGGTAGCAAGCGCCATACCGCTGGTCGCTCCGGTAATGACGGCTACTCTGTTCTCTAATTTTTTTGACATGGATAAAGATAGATACTATATGGTTGAAAATAAAGTTAATGAAATATGATGATAGAGTCCAACGACCACTGGCATATAATTACGCAACCAACGGATGATTATTTAGCCGACCGAAAGTGAGGCGCTATGGCGGTCAACGAATATCATACATATATACTATGCAGGTTAGGTAATGACAATGTCTGAAAAATTGTATCAGCAACAAAAATTTTCAGCATCGATACCGCAACCTGGGAGTCCTGCTCCCGACTTCAGTCTTCATAGTACACCAGATCAGACTGTTTCATTAAGTCAATTTCGTGGTAATCCACTAATTCTTGCTTTTTATCCTGCGGACTGGTCGCCTGTTTGTGGAGATCAAATGACCCTGTATAATGAAGTTTTACCCGAATTTCAAAGGTTCAATAGCAATCTACTAGGAATTTCCGTGGATGGTGTCTGGTGCCACCTTGCCTTTTCTAAGGATAGAAAACTTAGATTCCCATTACTATCGGATTTCGAACCAAAAGGGGAAGTAGCAAGGATGTATGGAGCGTATCGCAAGCAAGACGGTATCGCAGAGAGAGCTTTATTTGTTATCGATAAGGATGGAATTATCCGTTGGGCCTATGTTTCTCCAATAGGAGTAAATCCTGGAGCTGACGGAATTTTAAAGGCCCTAGAATCTATCTAACGTGGAGAACAAGGAGAAAATAAGTAGATAGGTAGACATGACTCTAGAAATTGCAAAACTGGCTCCGCCCGTCAGTAATAAACGTGACCATATTCAAGGACCAGATACAGTACCTGCAACATTGGTTGAATTTGGAGACTATGAATGTCCTTATTGTGGACAGGCTTATCCAATAATCAAAGAAATTCAAAAATATCTGGGTAATAATTTGCGCTTTGTATTTCGTAATTTTTCATTGACTCAAATTCATCCTCATGCTCAACACGCTGCCGAGGCGGCTGAAGCTGCAGGAGCACAGAATAAGTTTTGGGAGATGCACGATTACCTATATGAACATCAACAAGCACTGGATGATAAGAATTTGGAGAAATATGCAGGAATATTGGGATTAGGTATGGTGAAGTTCAAAAATGATTTCTATAAACATGTTTATGCAAGTCGTGTCCGTGAGGATTTCCTTAGCGGGGTACGTAGCGGCGTAAATGGTACTCCCAGTTTCTTCTTAAATGGCATACATTACAATAATTCCTGGGATTACGAGACACTTTCGGAAACGCTTGTGTCTATCATTAAGGAAAAACAACTAGCTGACAAGTGACCTATAAATTATAATAGTAAGATGTTATAATGCTGAGGTAGTAGTATTAATAAAACAGGTATAATGGAGTATGTTCTGTTGAATGGAAGCGTAATTTGTTCGATCAAATTCCGCAAACGCTCGGACGGCCTGACAGAGAGGCTGGCGTCATCATGAGCTGCTTCGAAACTATCAATTCCCACTTGCATCATGTCTATTGGGTAAGCCAATTATTTAAGTACAGTAGTAGTTTCTAACTTAGTCGATATGAACTACCGCATTTAGTGAGCAGTAATTTACTTTTGAGCGAGACAGAAAATAATTCATATAAATGGGTACATATATAAGCCTTTCGATAATTAACTCAAATATGTGTAGCAGGATCCACATCCATCTGAATTCATAGATTGAATGAATTGATTAAGCATATGGGACCCATCACAGTTCCAATACGGTGGAAACGCAGTGGTAACAGTAGATGAAATTACCGTCGGATCAGCAGGAGAAAGAAAGAAGGGATTAACCTACGTAGGTACAGTTACAACGTCGTATCATACATTCAAACTATCTCTGATGTTCTGGCATTAGTCTAGGTCTTTGATACTTCGATAAGGATGTCTCTAACTGTGTCCTCGACAGCAAGCAGTCTAATCTTGCCTAATGCTAGGATCGCCTCCATTTCATCCATTTCGATACGGCGTGACGGAGTGCCTTCCCTTCTGGATACTGTTACCATATAGCCACGAGGCATATTCATAACGGATACTCCTCTATCCTTCAACATTGCCTTGGCTTCTTCAGCATTCATTTTTCAACTGTACTTGGCCGATTTCGCTTAAAAACACTACGGACTTGAAAAATGACGGTGTTAGAAAAATTAGCCGAATCGTTTGCAAAAGGACAACCATACGCTAAAAGAATTGGTTTGACTTTGTATAGGAATCAGGTTCATGAGAGATTAAGAGTTTTTCATCACCATCAAATAAATCATCATGATCATCATCAGCAAAAGTGAGCTCACGCGTACGAGAAGCTTGTTGTCATTTTCAATTATTCTAACTTCAACGTTAGTAATAATGCTATTATTTGGGAGTATATTTATACTAACAATAAATTTTAAACCCACTTTGTTTTAAAATGGATTTTCATTCTAACTTTCTTAACTTGCATATGACTTTCCTTTTTCTGTAGTATTTACCTCCCATCAAGTATATCATCTTCGAGTAATACAAAGTTACCTAGTGGAGCTGTAATCTTAACTAGAGTTCCTAGATCTAGATTTGCGAGTTTCTTTTTAAATGGTGTATCTCTTATTCTTGTACTAATCAAGATGGATTCCTCTTCTGTCGGAGAGGAAGCGACTGTAAAGGATCTCATTGGTCCTTCTGGATCCTCCTTTCTTCCAAGATCTACAACAGCATACTGTCCGGCCTTGTAATTCAGATATTGATTTCGTTGTTGGTCATCACTGCGACTAAATTTAAAAGACATTATATCTGTACCCGGATGTGACGGACTATCCTGTAATTTTAGTTGAAACTTCAATGGTCTTGTAGCGGTGGTGGATATAATCAATTCACCATATACGATATCTGTTTAGCAGTCAATTTAATAATAATACTAACTTGTATCGAGGGAGGTCTTCTGACCTTTTCACGCTCTGATTTTTATACTGTTACCTTCTATTTTGACCTCGTAGGTCTGTTGGTCATATGTTTTAATGTACGGCATCTCTTTACCAACAAATTCCATATATTTTTGCCACTTCGGAGGCAAGGGTTCCATTCCTGGAGGGGTTTCTAACACGGGCTCTCCTATTTTCTTTCCAGACGTAATATCAAACTTTGCTGCATGGAAAGGACAGGTTACTATGTTTTGGTTAATATTCCCACGTGAAAGTCTTGCATTCATATGGCCACATCTTTCAGCAAAAGCATAGAACTTTCCGTCAAGATTGGCTATTACAATTTCTTTTCCGTTTATCTCTACATGTTTCATCTGTCCGTTACTAATTTCACTCACTTTAGCTGCTTCAACGTAATCTTGGTTTTGACTCATTGTTCTTGTTTACATAAGCATATTATTTATCTGTGACAGTAATTATACGCTAATTGAGTAAGCGTCTTGCTATATTTTTAGGAATAGGGAGCAGCAAATATAGCTTGATACCAACGGAACAAAATAAGCCATTGAAACAGTTCTTAATAAATGCAAAATTGAGATCATAGAAGATTCTGACCATGCACCATTTGCTGAGAAACCCGCTATCATATAATGTTTCTAAATTAAATACGTGTAGATACACTTATAAATGTGCATATACACCTATTGAATATGAATCAAACAAAATTACTACAGCAAAGGAATGAAATCGTGAAAAAGCTCGAGGGAAAGGTAGCTGTTATAACAGGTGGAAGCACCGGCATAGGCCTAGCTACCGCAAAGAGGTTCACCTCAGAGGGTGCACAGTTCTTGTGTGTGTTTTCCATAAATTCCATACAACCCTATTGACATCCTACATATAGTGTAAAAAGGTAAGTATCTAAGTGTAGTAGTTACCAATTAGTAATATTGTCTAGCGTAAGGACTCCAATTCAATTAGAAAAACATTTAGAAAATTTTGGTATGAAAATCTGTCCTATAGATAACAGTCTTCGGATTTTTGGACATAACTATGCACTTCACATAATCAGAAATATACTCTTACTAAAGCAAAATAGGTTCAGTCAATTACTTATCGATAGAGGGAATAAATACAAAGACCCTTTCCATAAGATTGCGTGAGCTTGAAAATTTCGGTCTAATTAAAAGAACTATTGTCAATCGTAGGCCAGTCCAAACTGAATATTCACTTACGGAGAAAGGAATGGCATTGGAACCTATCTTGGCTCATATTGCTGCTTTTTCTGCAAGATATGATCCCAAAAAAGTTTTTAAGGATGGCAAGTCCAGAAACTCAATTCAGCAAATTTTTAACGCTGATTCTCTATCAAGAGTATATGATTAATTACTGTTATAATAACAGTTTTGTAATAGTGCATTGCATATGGCTAACAAGAAAATACTAGTTATTGGTGGTGTTGCTGCAGGTCCTAGTGCGGCATCAAAAGCTAAAAGAATTGATCCTGATGCTGACGTAAAGATAATTCAGGATGAAAAAGTGGTCTCTTATGGTGCTTGTGGAATGCCATATGTCATTGAAGGTATAGTAAAGGAGTTTCAAGAACTAATAGAAAGACCAGCAGATGTATTCAAAAAAGAATACCAGATAGATGTTATTACTAATACCTGTGCACAGAAAATAGACCGAGTAAAAAAGGAAGTATATGCAATAGATCTGCAAAGTGGAGTAGAAACAATTTATGAATATGATTCTTTAGTGGTAGCTACTGGCGCAAGAGCGATACTTCCTAACATCAAAGGTATCAACCAGAAAGATGGAGGTGGTGATGGTGTATTTCTAATACGAAATTATGAAGATGGGCTAAAAATATATAATTCTACAAAAACAAAAAATGCTTCTGCATGTGTAATTGCAGGCGCAGGTCTTATTGGTCTTGAGATGGTAGAGGCATTTAAGAAAAGAAGTACGGGAAGAAAAATGGATATAACGGTAGTAGAGATGAGTGACCATGTCCTTCCTACTATACTTGATAAAAAGATGGCCAAGATAGTACAAAGAGAATTAGAAGACAATGGAGTGAAAGTTATTACAAGTGAGCGAGTAGAAGAGATAGTTGGTAGTAGTAACACAGATGGCGATGTCAAGGTCATAAAAACTAATACTAATCGCCAAATCGATACAGATTTCATACTACTTGGAACCGGTGTGAGGCCTAATTCTGAAATCGCTAAAGATGCAGGTATAGAGCTAGGATTTGCCAATGCCATTAAGGTTGATGAATACATGAGAACTAATGTTCCAGATATATTTGCAGCAGGAGATTGTGCAACTGCTAGAAGCTATATTACAAATGAAGATACGTACCTACCTTTGGGAACAACTGCAAACAAGCAGGGTCGAGTTGCAGGAGAGAACGCGGCTGGTGGAAGTGCAAGGTTTAGAGGAATTGCTGGCAGTGTTATAACCAAGGTATTTGGTTTGTATATTGGTAAGACTGGATTAAATAGACAAGAAGCTTTGAATTATGGTTTTGATCCTATTGAAGAAGAAATAGAAAGTATAACAAGGGCTGGTTATTATCCAGATAGCAAATCAATATGGATAAAGATTATTGCTGATAGAAAAAGTGGAAGAATATTAGGTTCACAAATTGTTGGAGGAGAGGGAGTCAAGGAGAGAATTGATTTAATTGCATTAGCTATCTTACTTAAAGCAGACATAAGAGATTTGGCAAGCTATGATGCATGCTATGTACCGCCAGCTTCGCCGGTATGGGAACCTGTGAATATTGCTGCATCGCAGACTGCTAAGCAATTATGATTGCGATTATGATTGCGTATATTAGTATAAAAAAGTTTTAATTCTCAAATGCGAGAGTAAGACTAAGAAAACTTTCAGGTGCTTAACATTTTTGGTTTTCATTTTATTTTCGTTTTATGCTCGAATAAACTAAATGTTGTAAACACCACTTTTGGATATATGATATCATTATCCTTATCAAAGCCGTCATTTTTGTTGTTCCTTGTTAACTATCATAATGATCTGATGAATTACAATAAGTACCAAAAAATAGTTACACATTAGATAGTATTACTAAAAATCTGCCACCTCCATCACAGTATAATGACGCCGTTTGGAATGATTTGATTCAATCAGCAAAATTACAGTTCCTTTAATAATATGCTAGTACACTAAAAATACATGAAAGCCGCTATTTTCGAAAGACAAGGTTTAGAGTATTTAGAGATAAAAGAAGATGTAGTACAACCAACGACAACAGGGCATGATGCATTGGTAAAGGTAAAGGCAGCAGGCGTAAATCCTATCGACTATTTTACGGTATCTAATGCAACGGGAATTAAACCACTACCACATATTCCTGGAGCAGAAATAACTGGAATAATTGGTGAGGTTGGCGAACATGTAACAGCTTTAAACGAAGGTGATAAAGTGGTTCTCTATAACAGACTATTTGATGGTACATGTGATATGTGCCTTAACGGATATGAGATGTTATGTAGAAACGCTGGAATAATTGGTGTCAATACTAATGGTGGATTTGCAGAATATATTGTTGCTTCAGAAAAAAATGTGCTTAAAGTACCAGATGATTTAGAATGGGACGTAGCAGCAAGTCTAGCCACAACTACTTTAACACCATATCATGCATTAAAAGAAGCGTCACTAGAATTAAATGAATTTTTGGTAATTTTTGGTGCCTCGGGAAATACAGGTACAATGGCAACTCAATTTGGAAAAAAATGGGAGCAAAGGTTATCGCAGTTTCTAAGGATAACTGGATAAAAACTGATTTTGGAGCAGATTATATTATTAGTGATTATGACAAAGTAGTTGAGCAAGTAAAAGATATTACTCAAGGTAAAATGGCAGATGTTGTCTTAAATTCCCTTGGTGTAAATACATGGGAGAATAGCTTTTCGTGTGTTGGTCTTAACGGTAGGTGGGTGACATTTGGAGGTTTAACAGGTGCAGACGTGAAATTAAACGTTCAATCCATGTATTCTAAGAAGATAAAATTAGTAGGCTTTACAGGTGGGACAAGAAAAGAGTTTAGAGAGATTACGATATGTCTAGAGAACTCAAAGTCAGAGTTTGGAAGAGATTCAAATTAGAAGATGCTAAAGAAGCTTTACAAACATTATTTTCCAAAGAAAGAGATGGTAGAATTCTATTAGAAATCAATAGCAGCATATAGTTATTAAATAGAATGGGGAGCTGTGTGAAATATCTATAATATCACTGGATCATCATCTCATCTATATAACACCATTCCCAATCTTCTCCTGGTTGAAAAGATCGTATAATGGGATGTTCAGTTGCTTTGAAATGTTTTGTTGCATGCTTATTAGGAGAAGAATCACAGCAGCCCACATGGCCACATGTCAAACATAATCGCAGATGTACCCAACCAGAACCAGTCTGCAAACATTCTTCACAACCATTTGGAGTTTTTGGTTTTATATTTTGATTTACTTGCCTAAGGTGAGGGTCTTTATATTTCATCCTATGATTATAGTGGTAAGGTCAACCTTATAGATTGCTCTCTTTGCAATTAATAAAAATACTTGATAACTTGGTCCCTGATAATTATAAAGAATACTACAATTGCCTTGTTGATTCTAATGCCAAAGCAGTGCTAATGGAACAAATCGTACATGAGGGTGCGGATACTTCAGCATTTCAATTGCGCTTATGACTTGAAGGTACTTTTATTCAAGTCTTGTTGCTAGAATTAATTACATACAATCATGCGATATGGAATGTCATAACACAAATTTGTCCCCAATGTAACAAGACGTTATAATATGCGTATATCAAGATAGTTTTGTAGAGATTAAGATTTCTGAATATTAACTATCAAACCGAGTTAAATAGCCCGTTCAATTGCCTATTTAAATCATAAGACTTTGACCTTGAATACGAGAACGAGGTATATTAGAAGTATATTAGGAGTATTAAGAGATTGAGATCATTATAAAATCTTAGATACCTGAATCTATTGTATATATTCAAATATGGTATTAATGATGGATGGCTGCGAAATGGAGGCGGAAATCAACGACTAACATTACAGCGTCAACAAACCCATGGCCGGCACTTCCACTGACAGAGTGGGAAGATACCTACCATACACTTCACAGGTGGGCTCAAATTGTAGGAAAGATCAGACTTGCACTCACTCCATTAGTAAATCATTGGTGGAATTCTACTCTGTATATTACGCCACATGGACTCACAACATCCACTATGTATTGCGATGGTAGACCCTTACAGATAGATTTTGATTTCCTTTCCCATCTTCTACTCATTGTAACTGCAGACAGTCCCACCAAGTCAATTACACTACGGCCGTGTTCTGTAGCTGAATTTTATGAAGAAACTATGGCAGCATTAAGATCACTTGGAATACTTGTAACCATTTGGACTACACCAGTAGAGATACCTGATAGGACCCCATTTGAGCAGGATAATAAACATAAATCATATGATCCCGAATATGTGCAGCGATTCTGGCGAATTCTGACTCAGGCTAGCCGAGTGTTTTCAGAGTTTCGCTCCCGTTTCATTGGTAAAGTGAGTCCTGTACATTTTTTTTGGGGGGCTTTTGATCTAGCTATCACCCGATTTTCAGGACGCAAGGCGCCTCAGCATCCAGGTGCACCATATTGTGCTCCTTTTGTGATGTACGAAGCCTATTCGCATGAAGAAAGTAGTTGTGGTTTCTGGCCTGGAGGCGCGCCCGTTAATGAACCTGTCTTCTATGCTTACTCCTATCCTGAGCCTCAAGGTTTCAACAAGTACCCCATCCAACCAACGGAAGCATTCTATCATACCGAGATGGGAGAGTTTCTGCTACCCTACGATGTAGTTCGCATGTCAAAATCACCTGATGATACCTTGATGTCATTTCTTCAGAGTACTCTATGAAGCTGCAGCGACTTGTGCCAAATGGAATCGAAATGCATTGGAGCGTCAGTAAATGTTGGTAGCTGTGGTTAGGTAACTCTGTGAATTAATAGTCAAACATTTTATTATCAATAGTCAAATAGTCTTTGACTAGGTCTGGTCGTCCTTTTTGGCCGAAGTGGATTCTGCTGCGTCTTTAGTACGCAGATTTATAAGGCGGAGTAACATCTCGTTTTCTTCCTTCGCGAGTTGCTTTACAGAGCGATTTTCTGCCTCTTGCATAACGCCTCCTATGATAGTTTGTTTAAGCTCGGTAGTAACTTCGGGATTGCCAAGATTTTTCATCAGAGTAGCCAGTGGGTCCATGAGCTTTTCCATGAATTGTTGAATTCCGCCTTCACCACCTCCAATATGCCATAACAAATTGGGGCCCATCACTCCCCATCGAAGCCCCGGCCCCCAGCTCACAGCAGCATCTGTGTCCTCGACACTCAACACGCCCTGCTCAATTAGATACAAAACCTCTTTATACAGAGCCGCTTGGAGTCGGTTTGCAACGTGTCCTGGAATCTCCTTACGTAGACGGATTGGCTTCTTGCCGATCGAGGAATAAAACGCCATCGCCTGGTCGATTGCATCCGGTGACGTCTTGGTGCCACCCACCACTTCTACTAGTGGAATTATGTGCGGCGGATTGAAAGGATGTCCAATTAGTACGCGCTCGGCATGCTCGCATTTCGATTGTATGACGCTTGGTGTTATTCCGGACGAACTCGATGCGATTAGAGAGTCAGCCGGAGTGACATGGTCCATATCGGCGAACAATTTTATCTTAAAATCCGGACGCTCGGGACCGTTCTCCTGTACGAAGTCGGCTTTTGAGAGTGCCTCCTTCATATTAGTAGTGAAGGATAGCCTGTCGCTTGCGGCGCCAGCTGAAAGGCCAATGACTTTAAGTTGCTCCCATGCTTCTTCAACATACTTGCGCAATTCAGCTTCCCTATTTGGGTTGGGACTGGTCGCGACAACATCTAACCCGCGTGCGAGATATTGAGCCGCCCAGCTGGCGCCGATGACTCCAGTGCCAACAATTGCGACCCGACTTATTGGTTTGTTATATGACATACTCAATTCTCCTTTTCAGTTACTTCTGCATAGGCAATGCCGGTTAAGTTTCCTTGGGCGACCAGCACTGGATTCTTCTCCGATCCGTCCAGTTTGGCAGAGTAAACAGAGCCTGCTAAGTCAGTGAGGAACATCCGATTTCTCTTGAAATCGATAGCTATCCCAATTCCCTCCATTAAGTGCGTGAGCAAAATCTCAGGAGTCGGCCGCTTCTTAAAATCCGCGTCCATTGACGCGCGATTCACGGTGTTACCGCGTGGAGCATCTCCGCGGTCGGTCCAATAGATAAGCCGATTCTTGAGATCTAGTTCGAGGTCAATCGGCTCGGGTAGTCCTTCAAACAGAACTTCGATATCTGTGCGGTTGGCCGCTGTCTCGCCTTTTGGGATTTCGACGTTCGCGCGAAAGAGGCGGCCTAGTCCTGCGTCGTCCGGACCTTTTTGTGTCCAATAGATCTGTCCGCGGTCATGATCAACTGTGACTCCAACACACCATTTAGTCTGGTCGTGGCCGGGCCGCGCATCACCCTGGCTCGCATCTATGAGCGTTTCAATTTGCGAACCATTGAGATTCGAGCGCATAACTCGCATGCCTTCGCGATCGCACCAATATAGCTTATCGCCTTTCTTCTCGAGATGTAGCTGCTTCGGCGTGAACGTGCCACCCTCGGGAATAATCGTCTTGCGATTCTGGCCATCTAGGTCCGCTCGCTCAATGGAACCATCGTTCTTGCTGGGATTACCCATGTTGGTCCAGTAGATGTGTCCGGCCTCGGCATCCACAACCACGCCATCGGGGAGCCGGCATCCAGTTACGATGACCTTCCGGTCCGAGCCGTCTGGATTTGCAGAGAGAACACGGCCGGCGCTTGTTTCCAGAAAAAATAAGCGACCAACTGTGGATTTGCTGCTGCGGGACGGCGTATGTGCTTTGGGAGCTTGTGTGGTGTTCATGGTTTTCATTAGGTATCGAATGTTTTTTAATATTTTGCATCCATTCATTGAAACTGAACTTGAAGGTGTAACAAATCAAAGAGCTGATTCAATATCATAAAATTTTTTCATGTTCCACAGGGATAGACACGTCTTATATGTTGAAAAATTCTGTGGTAGCTATCCAATATGACCCTACTACCCTGAAGCAGTTATATAATAAGTTTCGCTGTTTGAAGCCGATGGGAAATGTATACTCATTAAGAACCTCTTCTGCGACCGGGTTTATTGTCTTCAATTTTTTATCATTATTAGTTGCTTTTGTTGTTGTTGGTGCTGAGTCTTTTACATCATCCTTCATGGATTTATCACTCCTCTACCCATGATCTTCCCATCTTTTAGTTTAGAGATTGCTTCTGTAGCTTGCTCAGTTTCAAACCTTTCTGATAATTCCTTAAAATGAGTAACTAGAGTAAATAACTGAACCTAACTCCTACGCCGTATCCTAATCTCAAATTTATTAGCGAAAAAAACTATCGATTTAGAAAAAAACTATCGATTTATATTGATTTAAATTCAAGGTTAGATAGTTGTAAAAGTCGTGTAATTATAAGTTAATCTAGTCAATATAATCTAACAGTGTTTTTCTGGTTAATTGAAAATTCTTGTTATCCTGTCTAATCAAATTTGAAACTTTCAATCCAATTTTCCTGACAGGTAATATTTTTTCAGTAGATGTTGTTGTATCATCAATTCCTGACTTGTTTTCTAAGGAGAATCTCTCCAATAACCCATCTATGACAGATTCAATACTTTTTCTATCCCTCTTGTGTGTAGCATAAGATGTCTCCCGTGTTTCAATACTGAAATCTGTCCTGACTAACTTTATTCCCACAGTTCTAAACTGGTAGCCATTATTGGTAACTCTTTCATATAGTTTATCAACTAATTCTTTCAAGAAATTCTTCAATTCATATCTATTTCGGGAGAAAATCTCTAAGGTGGATTCGGCACTTAATGAAACATGATCGCCTCTTGGGACAACTGGATCATTATATTCTCCATTGGATACTTGCCACATCCAGGTTCCTGTCTTTCTTCCAAATCTTCCTATCAAAGTCTGCACGTCTGTTTTCGCTAATTGACCAATAGTATTGATTTTCATCTCCTCCTTTAGAATTTTCTGTGTTTTGGCTCCGATTCCAGAAATCCTTTCAACTTCTAATTTATCAAGAAAGCTCTTTAATTCATCATCATAAACAATGGTGAGACCATCAGGTTTCTGATAATCTGACGCAATTTTTGAAACTGATTTTGTCGTTGCCACTCCTATGGAGGTTAACAATCCATCACAATTTTCTTTGATGGTCTTTTTAATTAATTTAGCGTAAGCTTTTACTGTTGTATCTAACATTGATATCTTATTAGTGCAATCTAAATATGCTTCATCTATACTAGCTTGTTCCAAGGTATCTCCATATCTTTCCAAAATCTTCATTACCTTTTGAGAGATATTATTATAATATGGTTTGTCCACTTTAAGCAGTATTAAATCTGGACACAATTCTAGCGCCCTACTTAACGGCATTGCAGATTGAACGCCCAGTTTCTTGGCTTTGTATGAACATGTTGCAACAACTCCCTTAGTAATATTATTACTTTCTTGGTGAGTCATTATCACCGCATGAAACCTACCTTTCAATGAAGGATTTCTAATCTCTTCACACGATGAATAGAATGAATTTATATCCACATGAAAAATTGCCTTCCCAACCCATTTCTTATCAGCGATATTATTATAATCTATATTTTTATTCACATGAATAACTTTTTCTATTTAATGTAATTCGACTGTTGTTAATATAAATTATTTCTAAAGGAAATTGCATCTGCTACTTGAAAATATCTCAAAATATGATAATTAATTGATTACTGAGAAGCCTTGCGATCCTTTACCGTAAGAAGGATAACAAAACGACTTTAGACTTTATTTCAAACCCAAATTTTAAATGTAATTATGGGGTTAGGAGAAATAATATATGAACATAGAGGCAAGACAATAGGCGAGTTCTAAATGAAGATTCAAAATTAGAAACTACTTTTTCAATAACTGGGAAGTTCAAAGGAATGATATTACAGAAACCACTACGTTTTGGAGCGTTCACAGACCGCCTTTGATATAGCTCTGCCCAGTGCTCCAGTACCACCTGTTACCAATACAATTCTATCTGTAAAATCATACTTTATCCTGTTATGCTAATAAGGAATTGTGCTTTGACATTTTGATCCTGTTACGAATAGTCAGGCGAAAATTGGGAAACAATGCTTGGCATATCTGATGAGCCGACGAAAAACTGACCCATGTCTTTGATTGATTAGGATTGAACTCCATTCTTGTTCCTGATATCAGTTCTGCAGTTGCTGCATCATCGTTGCGAAGTCAGCAACTTCCCAGTGCTCGGCCAGTTTTTCATTTTCGATGCGATATAGCTGAAAGGCCATGACGTCGATTCGATTGCCGGTCGGCGTGACCGATTGGAAATCGCCTTTCATCGTAAAAGCCAAGAACAGCCTCAACATTGCGATTAGTTTGCGTATCATGTGCGATAATTAGTGGCTTCATTTAATTTGATTTTATTTTAGCAAATCCAATATTTGCCCTTTCATTATATCCAGTTCTTCATCTGATTTTTCACGAACTGCCAGGAGGAACTCTTCTGCATCCTTTCCCACGGGCGCTCTGATGGGAGCAGGCACTTGTTCAGATATTTCAATTATCCTTGCAGCAGCCTCAGAGGCAGGTAATCCAGAGCCTTGCATTTTGTTAAGTCCTATTGCGAATTGATCAAAATATTTTCCATATAGATTTTTTTGCTCAACTGTCATGTTTTCTGAAACCTGTTTCAATTGAGCGGCAGTCTTAGCCGGACCACCTGTGAGCAGGGAGCCAGGCTGCACCATTATAAAATCTATACCGAATGGCTTTAATTCAGTGCGGTAAACATCTGCAAATGCCTCCATTGCTGCTTTTGAAGCACTCGATGGCCCGCTGAAGGGGAGCGGAAAACGTCCTGTCATCGATCCGATCTGAACAATGCGACCTTTTACCTGACGTAATAAGGGCAAAAAAGCATGGATGGTAGCCAGGCTGCCAAAAACGTTTACTTCAAATTCGTGACGGACAGCGCTTAGCGATAAAACTTCCATTGGTCCAGGGGTAAGCACACCGGCATTATTAATTAGGAGACCCAACCCGTCTCCATTAAGCAATTTTCTTACTTGCTCCTTCCAATTGTTTACCTGTTCTTCCTTGGTGATGTCGGTAATAGTAAGGGTAATTTCATCACCACCAGCTGATTGGTTTTGAAATTCGACAGTTTCACTTGCTGACTGGGCTGTACCGAATACCCGGTAGCCATTTGCAGAAAATCCGAGTGCTAGTTCCCGTCCAAGGCCGCTGCCAGCCCCGGTGATCGCCACTGTGGGTCCTGTCTGTTTCTTTGCTTGCGTCATGACCTTGCTGCCTTAGAGTGACCGCTTTTCTGCTCACACTTAGATTGTTGCGACCATGAAGACATAGTACTTGTGTGAAATAAAGCCGCAATCATTGTAATTTAAAATGTTTTAGAAACATATGCTGGCAGGACTCTAAAACTGCTTTTATTTAAACTTTGATTAACTTTGTTATTTGATATTTTATTATAACGCATGGATGACAGTACAATGTAATGACTATTAGTATTACTCAAACAGGACACGGTTTGGTATTGTTGGAGTGTCGGAATCAGGTTTCGAAGGGTGTAGAGAAATGCAATCAACAAAAACTAAAATAGAATCACATCCTGTACCACCCCAACTTGCTACAAAGACTGATCTTTCTTCACAGGAGACTAAAGCTATTACGGAGGCAGTCAACCCACTTATTGCAGATGCTTTCGCGCTTTACGTAAAGACAAAAAATTATCACTGGCATTTGTATGGCTCTCATTTTAAGGATTATCATGAACTATTAGATGAGCATGCAGAAGCAATACTGGAGTCAATCGATATAATGGCAGAACGTGTACGAAGAGTGGGCGGGACAACAATACGGAGTATAAGTCACATAGGTCAGCTACAAACCATAGATGACGATAACAGCAGTTTGGTACAGCCAGGAGAAATGATTCGGATCTTGATGGAAGACAATGGCCATATAGCAAAGATGATACGCGATGCAATAACAGTATGCGATCAGAACCGAGATTCACCCACTAGTAACCTGCTACAAGATATTCTGGACAAGACAGAGCGTCGCAAGTGGTTCCTTTATGAAATAATACAGGGATCAGAGAATACCGAATAAAATATTGTAGAGTACGAATTTCTTGATTTCGGTAAAATCATTTGGCAAATTAGCGGGACAGTTGAGAGAGGACAATAGAAACTTGAATGGGATATGACCAAGTGAAGTGAGTTCCACCAACGACGTTTTGACTAAGACACTCAGATCGAACCTTAACAATCCTGTCAGTTCCTCTGAGTTTGATTTATACACTGACTTAGATAAGGTCCTAAGCGGTGTCGGACTGTCAGCCGCTGACAGTGGAGGAAAGATCACATTTTATGGGACGGATCCGATCGTGCCAAGCTGTTTTAGATTCGGATCAATGGCAGCGATCGCTTTGGCAGCCAAAGCTGTAGGAGCAGCCGGGATTTGGAAATTTAGAAGTGGGGAAGGACAAGATATTCACGTTGATTTACGCAAGGCGCTGCGGCGGTTTGCGGCATTCTTCGAGCTTAAATGGGAGATGATTAATGGTCGTACAGCTTCATTTGCCTCCGATCCGGAAAATCCTTTCATTCATTATCCCAGTATGACTTTGTGGCATAAGACACGCGACGGACGTTGGATAATGCCTGCCAACATCTATCCCAAACTCCGAGCTCGTGCAACCACCTTGCTTAGATGTGACGATAGTGTGAATGCCGTTCAAAATGCAATATTGCAGTGGCGCGCCGATGAACTAGAGACGGCAGCTGCGGAAGCTGGTTTACCATTTGCTATGCTTCGCACCACTCAAGAATTTATGAAAGAACTTCAGTATACAGAGGTACTCTCAAGAGAGCCTCTGATAAGGGTGGAGAAGATAGGCGACAGTGACCCAGTACCCTTCAAGCCTGAGGGTAAGACTCCTCTGGATGGGGTGCGAGCACTCGGGATGGGCCATGTGATCGCCGGATCTGGTATTGGTAGAGATCTGGCCCTATTCGGAGCAGATGTCCTAAACATCTGGCAGCCACTCGATTGGGAATTAGAGGCATTCTACTGGACGTCTCATGTAGGTATGAGGTCAAGCATCCTTGATTTACATGAAAAGAAAGATCTAGAAACATTCAATCAATTGCTGAATCATGCTGACATATTCTTTTCGAATCGACGTCCCGGATATCAGGAGCGTTATGGACTAACAGCTGATGAGTTATGTTCAAAGCATCCAGGCCTGATCCATGCAAAGGTCGTACTCTATGGTGAGACCGGTCCATGGTCAAATCGGACGGGATTTGATGAGGTTGCGGGAGCGGTTACGGGTGTATTCGCATTAGAAGGTACGCCTCACAACCCACGACTGACTCCAATCCGCATCGTATGTGACTACATCGTGGGTTGGTTTACCTCGGTTGGTATCATGTCAGCGCTTCGCAGGCGTGCAGTTGAGGGCGGAAGCTATCGCGTAGTCGTATCTCTCGCAGGAGTTACTCTGTGGCTGCTTTCACTCGGCATCTTTGACAAAAAATATGCGCATGCAACCGCAGGTTCGTCGGATGAACACACGTATGTTCCCCCAGACCTATTTACGGCTGAGACACCCTTAGGTCTGTATCAAGGGATTACCGAACAAGTGGTAATGTCTAGAACGCCGGGCTCATTTCGAACCGTCCTCGTTCCGCGCGGTTCTTCCAAACCAGAATGGGAATCGTAAGAATCGTATGCTAAAGTACTTATAGATTATACAAAAAATTCGTCCTTTTAAAATTCAAATCCCCTGCAATATTTTGAAGATCCAATACTATAACGCACCATGTAAACGCCCTAGAATTTCTATCAGATAAATTTGATCTTTCTCAGAAAGAATATTTGCTATATCATAGCTAGAAACTACTTCAGGATATGTAATATTATATCCTCTATTCTCATGTCCTTTTTTAGTAAGTGCTTCAACTGCTACAGTGACTCTGGTAAATCTTAGGGACATTTGGCTCGCCTGTTAATTTAGGGACATTTTATGTTAATTTAGGGACATAGCCAACCGTTAGTTTAGGGACATTATCCGAATATCATTGAAGGTAGCTTGGCTATCACATTAACCTAAATCCTTCTAGCTTAAACCGTGTTCTGATAAATTCTGCACTTGGATGATATTTTGAATCATCTGGGAGTAGCTGCCTACTTTAGATGTAAATAAATAATGTATGTGTCGTACATATCATTAGTAGGGGCATCACAGTGTCGGGCTGTAAATTTGAAGGATTTGCTAAAATGACCCTATCCTCATCATTATCTTTTTGTTTGATACACATTATGGGATAGTAAGACTTTTACGTTACAGGGATCAACAACTGAAGATGTCTGATGTCCACAGAACCCAGACTAGTGGTTCTAACCAGTCCCAGGCCGAAGCCAGCGATATGCTGGTTGTCTCTGAGTTAGGCGTCAGATCGCAGAACAAGGCAATTCTAGAAGAGATAAGTTTCAAAGTGAAGAAAGGGACATCACTCGCAATCGTTGGTCCCAATGGAGGCGGCAAGACCACCTTGTTTAGAGCACTACTGAAACTGATTCCGTACACAGGAATGATAAGGTGGAACGATGAAATAAGAATGGGCTATGTTCCTCAAAGTCTTGTCTCTACGGATTTCCCCCTATCGGTCGCGGAGTTTCTGAGATTCAAATGCAGGACAGATTTAGAGGCATGCATAAGATCGGTGGGTCTGGAGAAGGAGATTCTCAGACAAAGCCTTGGATCTCTTTCAGGAGGAGAGCTCCAGCGTGTTCTGATCGCTTGGGCTATCGTTGACGACCCAAGTGTGCTCCTGTTTGATGAACCCACCTCTGGTGTAGACATAGGTGCTGAGGAACCCATCTACGACAAGGTGAATTCTCTAAAAAAAGAAGTTGGAATAACGATTCTTCTCATTACTCATAATATACACGTTGTGATGCACTACGCCGACTACGTGTTAGCCCTAAATAAGCGAGTGTTGTTCTTCGGTGATTCAAAGAGCCTGACTCATTCGCAGCTGTTAAGCATAATATATGGAAATGAGTTCGCTCTATCAGAGGAGGAGTATCATAAAGAGTAGGTGATTCTCACTGCCAGATACCATTACTTTTGGTCTTATAGTAGGCGTATTTGTAGGATTAACTGCAGGTTATCTTGGCTCGATCATGGTATCGAGACACATGGCGCTGGTCGGTGATGCACTTTCTCATGTTGCTCTCCCAGGTGTTGCACTTGGAATACTGTTCAACTTCAATCCGTTCATTGGTGCGTTCGCTTTCTTGGCAGCAACGGTGATTGTCACTTGGTATCTTCAAAAATCAACAACTCTCTCAGTGGAGGCAATCATAGGAGTACTATTCGTTTTGGCACTTGCGATAGGGATTCTTATCACCCCCGAAGTAGATCTATTAGAGGCATTGTTTGGTGATGTTTCTAAAATAACTCTCACAGACACAATAATTACAGTTTTAGTATCTGTCTGTGTGCTTTTAGTAACAAGAACAATTTACGAGAAACTGGTTGTGAGCATGATTTCTAAAGAACTCGCCATCGCAAGCAGGATAAAGGTCGAAAGAATCAATTTGATTTATCTCTTCCTAGTTGCAATAATAGTTGCAGTCGGAATAAAAGAGGTTGGAACACTACTAGTTGGAGACTCTAGTGATAGTTCCTGCAGTCGCGGCAAAGAATATCAGCTCCACACTCTCTGGCTATTCCTTCATGAGCGCTATCTTCGGGCTGGCCAGTGCAACATTGGGTGTCATCTTATCAAGCTACGTGAATGTTCCGGCAGGCCCCCTTGTCGTAATCGTGGGCGCGGCTATTTTTGCTGCAGGAGTTGCAGCAAGTTCCCTGTCAAAAAGAATCAAGAATCAAAACAGTATTCGGAGCACAAATACGTCAATCTGAACATATGAACTATCAACTAACGGTACGGTGCCACGAAATATATTCGACTGACGCTTAATATGGTGGTTGCATACAACAATGCTTTAATCAGAAGTCTAAATCAGAAACGATTTCAACTCGTTTTGTGGGTGTTGATGATCCTCGAGAACCGACCGCGACGTTGCTCTGGAAATATGCTTTTTTACGGTTTTTTTCCATTTTCTTGATTGGATCAGGACAATAAGAGCATCAGCATCAAGTCGCTCATACCACGTACCAAAAACATCCATCTCGGCATATATTCGCATGTGTTCGCGATAACTTTGTACGCGGCGTAAAGCCCTTCACGCACCTCTTTTTTCTTGAACCTATTATGTCGTCCGGCGATGACAACATGTCGCCAATCTTTTGACATCCCATTCCCATGGAGCCAGGTGGGTCTCATCAAAATCATTAATGTCAAACACAATTCGTCGTTCGGGAGTTGCAAACCCTCCAAAATTCATTAGATGACAGTCGCCGCAAGACTGTACATGAATGCCAGATGTCGATGAGTTGGCAAGGTCAGCTGCCATTATCGTAGCAGCTCCACGAAAAAAGCAAACGGTGATTCTGTCATTCGGCTATACCGGATAGGGATAAGCTCGTGACAGCCGGCCTTTGTCAGATTCGATCAACAAGTCGATGGGGTCTCACCGATTGGTGCGG
>CAVPGE010000003.1:0-56286 GCA_963703885.1 uncultured Nitrososphaerales archaeon | reverse complement strand
GGGCCCGTCGGGATTCGAACCCGAGACAGCCGGATTTCTCCTATAGGTTAAAAGTCCGGTACTCTACCTGGCTGAGCTACGGGCCCATGATTCAAATTAGCGGTATATTCGCTATAATTTAATTTTATACGTTAAGCAGTAATAAGAAAACATATTAATTTGTCAACATAAAAAACTTGACAGAGTGCCCGGGTAGTATAGTGATGCTATATTTGATGTGAAGCATCGTAAAGTCCGGTCTAGTATGGGGGACTGTCACTCCTTCGACCCGGGTTCGAATCCCGGCCCGGGCGCTTCAAAATTTGTAGTTCTGGAAACGTTCTAGGGAATACAACTACATTACATCATGTTTAAAATGGTCTAAAATCTTTAAATCGCATACGGAAATGAATGAAAGTCGATTTGTAAAATAGACCTCCGAATCTAGTGAATTCCCCTGCAAATCGAGGATGATTCCACCTGACTCCTTTACTATAAGGTAGGAAGCAGCCATATCTGTTGGTCTTATTTTCTTTCTCAAATCTATAAAAAGATCCAAAAATCCTCTAGCCAAATAGCATAATTCTAATGCATTGGCACCATAATGTCTAATATGATTTATGCCTGTTATGTAAGGTAGTAATTTCGTAACCATGTCAGCAGTTATACCTGATATGTTAATACCTCCTACTAAATCTTCGAAATTGATTTCCTCGTATTCTTTAACGTGTATCTTGTCACCATTTAAGAAGGCGCCTCGGTTTTTTGATGCATAATAAAGATCTCCTGATGGGAGATCAATGACTGCCGCATCTTCAATAGCACTTAATTTGGGAATTGGTGCGTATGCCAGGGAACAACAAAAAAAGGGTATACCCTTTGTCGCGTTCGTAGTACCATCAAGCGCATCCATAATTAGGTAACCATCACCACTATCACCTTCAACTATTCCACATTCCTCTCCGATTATTGTTGGATTCTTTCCATGTGTTTTCATGTAATTCATTACGGTATTTTCGGCTACAATGTCTATTTTTCTTGATACATCTCCACCTGCACCGAGTCCAACCTTTGTATTCCCGATAGGCGTGCCCACCAAAGTCATTACTTCCTTTTGGACCTCTACACAGGCATTTCTCAGAAGTTGTAACATCTGCAAAAAACATCCCTAAGGAACAATAAAATGCTACCGAAATTTGTTATTAAATTGATGAACTTTTCTTCTCTAGTAACTCATATTTGTATTGAAGGTTCCCACTAGCATCATAAACCTCTGCTTTTACCGGCAGGGGCATATCCTTATTTATGTATATTTTGCTAGTTTTTCCACCAATTTCGTAAGTTAAAATAAAGGTTTCAAAATTGCCTGAAGAAATATTTAAATTTTCTCTACCGGTAACTCTTACATCTATTTTGGAAGATCCAACATAAATAGAATCCCAAACTGCTCCAACTACCAAATATTTTGGTTCCCTTGTAATGTCCCTGATTGACAGTATAGAATTTTCAATCAATTTTAGTAAATTCAGATTTTTTTTATCTTTAAATTCCTCAATGGCCAGGTGTTCCTTGGTTAGGGTAGCATTAAATATTTGAGATTCCTGTTTAGTTTTCACCTCGAACTGTACAAATAATTCACTTCCTTCGGTAAACTTCATGAAAATAATGGATCCTGCTGGCAGTCCTGTAGTGGTAAGCAAATATTTGTACTGCGAATTGTTGCTTAGATTATCACCAGCACTCCATAAATCATTTGAGGAAGGAGGATTCAGTATTGATGGACCATTCGCATAAAAACCGCCGCCGACGGCAATTATTACAACACTTACTAGAACTCCTATACTACCTAGAATACCTGAAAATAAAATTACTAACTTTTTTGGAGTCAAATAATTTCAAGTTATTTTAATAATAAGAAAGGAAAATAGGATTACGGCATTACCACGACTCCAAATTCTCCAGTTTCAACAAATCCAGTGTCGGCTCCAGACCCGGCTGAGCTAATAGATATTCTTATTTTGGCAGGTCCTGGATTTTTGAAAGTTACCTGTTGAATGGCTGTACCCTTATATGTTATTTGCGCATCTTTTCCTGAGGCTAGTTCACCCTTTGAATCTATGGCTGCAAAGTTGTATCCTACCTGATTAATACTGTTTCCCTTATCGTCTTTGAAGACAATTCCGAATCGTGTTGCGTTTCCAGCTTTTATGGTTTCCGGTTCCCAAAATAACTGGATGAAATAAGTTCCACGTTCAGTTCGTTGCTCTAATGGTGGCTTAGGAATATTTTCAGTACTCTTTGGTTCCTTAGGCATCCCTTGTCCTGTCGCAATGAGTTCAAATGCAAATTGAACCGGTGGATTTCCGGTAGTTATATCAGCATATGTTTCGGCCTTGACTGGATATGGAAAATCATTTTTTATCCAAATCTTGTTATCAACTCCTTTGTGGTATTTGATAAGTGTGGTATCAAAAGTTCCAGCAGGAACCGTGACTTGTTCTTTTGCGCCTGGTGAAATTGGAGAACCACCTATTGAGGCTATTTTTCCCCAGTAGGGAGCTGTCAATGACTGACCCGGTTTAGAGACAAACGCCGAAAGCCACTTTAAAGAACCCGTATACGCACTTCTATACGGAGCCATTTCACGTGGTATTTGGGAGCTTCCTAATGCAGTCAAATCTAAGTCGCTTAGGTGAAATGTTCCGTTAATCACACGTCCTTGATCTACAACAAAGACTGGGGCTACCCAATATTTGCCGGTACTATTATATTCCTTAAAATAAATTGTCATTTCGAATGGACGTCCACTATTAGTGTCTTGTTCTTGAATCTTGTAAGTAACGAACGTATCTGGTTTTGCACCATCACCCACATACCAAAGATCATCTGCGGCTTGAGCTACATTTGATATGACTTGCGAGGCTATTAAAAGAGCTGCAAATAACGCACAAGTCAATACCATTTTTGCGAGCCCATTATTGAAATGCATGTAAAATTTTTTCATTACTATATTTTTGACTGAGAGATTCTTAAATGTTACACTTCCACATTGTATGCAGATTTTGCGAAAAAACTCGACGATAAACTAATATGCTTATCCCCGCAATTATTAATTAATGTGTAATTGCCCTAGCGTTCATTTTTACGAAGTTGATTTTAAACTTGGAGGAATGAAGGTGGTCCCTTCGCATAAAAACTGTGGAGATGCTCTGAGTAATGATCAATTTTCAAAATTCGAAAAAGAATTGATTAAATATTGGGGATTTGAGGACAAGGGCTAATTAGACAATTAATCATACATTAAGATTTTGAATGCCAATTATGCGTCATATTTATTAGTCTCCACAATAATTTCTGTTTAGGTGATTTTGGACGACCAAAATGTTGAATGTAACAATAGATGCTGGTGAAGTGAGTGAAGGCGATGCGTCAGCATGGGTTGAGGAGTTAAGCAATGTCTATGCAGACATGGAGATTGACAACGTGAAGGTATCTGGCAATAAGATTACGTTTGATGCAGGGTTTTCTGCTATGGATGATACCCAACCAGATGACATCAAAATGAGACTAGATGAATATCTGACAATGAATGAGGCCTTCACCGCAAAATCTGTAGCTGTTAAATAACAGTACATTTTTTTTTATTTCATAGTGTATTTTTTGAACAATCAGTTTGAAAAGTTAAAAATTTTATGAAAATTTAAATACTAGTTTCGTCCTATAACTTAAGGTAAAAAGCAGATGACATGTAAAGGTATATGTATTCGTCACAAAGCGCAAAAACCGGTAGGTTCTGGCAGATACGTAAGTGGGCAGAAGAGATGTCAAATTTGTGAAATATTCATAAAATGGGAAGGTTTGTGGTGTCCCTGTTGTGGATATCGACTTAGAACAAAACCAAGAAATTTGAAATATAAGGCAAAGCTTAGAGCAAAGAAAGTTGCACCACTCTTGGTGGCAACAACACCCTAGGCTCTTATAATCTTCTTGCAGAAGACTTTCAAATCTCCTGCCATCTTCTTCATCTTTTCGAAATCGTTGCTCATATCCATGGCAACATGAGTGAGCTTAGGATAATTGAAGAAAATGTTGCTCTCCATTTTTAAATAGCTACTAGTTATTTTGCCTACGTAATAGTAGCAATCCGTCAATAACTTGGATTGTAAGAGAAAATTTATTTTTTTCATAAGCAATGGAAAATCCTCTCTCAACCCAAAGATTTGTTGAAATGCTTTTACTCGTCGGTCTATCGAAGATCTTGTTGCCCTATCCATTCCTATACATTCTAAAGCCGTCTGAATTGCTTGGTTAACCACATCTGCTTGAGTATCTAAATTTCGTAGCTGATTTATTTCATGTATGGGCATGGATTGTATCCCATGATTTTGTAATATCCCTAAAAGTATGTCGTAAGATGAGATTTCCAATATTAGCGAGGCAAGTGCCAAATTTTCTCTCCCTGACTTATACATCAAATCTATTTTGCCTAAATTAAAAAGTGCATCTATAAGTTTATGTCTTCCTTCAGCAATGAGCATTTTTGGAAAATTATGAACGTCCTGCAAGTTACAAAAATCGCTGATTGGGATAATATTACTATTAATATTTTTTATCCGAGTGCTTGAGAAATTTGCAAATTCAATAATATTATTCCCAATATTAATTATCTTGGGTTGTATTATACGCTGATCAATGATAGCTACGTCGTATTCACAGCAAGGATATGAAATTTCGGGGTGGTGCGCTCTACAACCAATTAATGCTGCTTTGATTTCTGATTTGCCATTGATAAAGTCTAAAATCTCTGACGGTAGAATTGCATTCATTTTAAAGATAGCTGTTATTTCATATTATCCCTTTCATCTATTTCCCTATATTTTTGTGGATCGAGTCTGAACCCTTGAGTACTTTCAAAAGGTATTTGTTTCACTTTAAGGTAATATTCCTGATTCCTTCTTCTAAATCTTGAAGAAAGCCAGGGCACAAATTTTTCTTCTGGAGTCATCCCATCATTTTTATTAATTTCTGGATGGATTTCCAATAGACGATCGATTATTATTGGATCGATTGAAATCTGAAAAAAATCCCATCCTAAAGTTTTTTCTCCATCTGAATAGCATCGAAAAATAGAATCATCTTCGATATGCACTTCTAATTGCAACGATCTCAACTGATCTAGAATTCTTGGAAGTTCCTTCTCAAAATTAATGCAAGATCCAGAAATTATCAATGTTGGGTGACTTATTGTCTTCATTTTTTCATTTACCTCTTCATTAATCAGGGATTCTGTATGTTTCCTGATTACTATTTTTTCTCCAACTTGAATACCGATGTGATTTCTAATTTCTTCACCAATTCTTATCACCGTTTTATCGTCTGACGTTGGTGGATGAGATAAACAAACTATGGTCATTATATTGTTGTCTCCATATATGTCAATCAAGTCACCTTCTGAAATTTTCAGAAAGTCCATAACTTCCAGATGGATTCTAGCAATGCGCCTTGACCTGTCCTGAAGTTCATGTTCGTTTACAATCAATGAGAATGAATTTTTATCTTCCACAAATTACATGAGTTAATCTATTATAAATAAGAGAGGGTCTTTAGGTAAACCTGATTCAAATAAGAATCAAAATAAATAATTTATTGGTCCGGTTTTTTACCATTACTTAAAAAAAAGAAAGTTGACTGCTTTTAGTCGAAAGCAACCTTCGATTATGGAATTGATCTGCTGTAAAGCTTTCCTTCCAACGCAAGCTTATACATTTCCGCAACATACGGATTCTTTGCAGGAGTTTCAGCACCTAGCTCTACTAGACGAGCGTAGACCCTTACAACATATGCAAGAGCACCCATGAAAGCAACTACAACTCCCATGTTAAACATCCAGTGGTTTGGTACCGAAAATATCTCTTCCACAAACCAAAAGTGCCACAATTCATTTACACCAATTGTAAACATCGTCGCCAAGTAACCAATTATGGTTATTTTTAGACCCGTGTTCATGGAATTGGCAGGCCCCCTTAGTATGGGAACTCTCCTGTCGTACATAGCAACAAATCCCCAGCCTAGAGGAAGTGCTATGAAGTGACTATATAGCCACCAGTGAGCAGGTGTAAATGCACTGTCTCTTATTGCAGTCTGGTGTAGAGATCCGTCGACAAAGTTATCTACCTCAACGGACGCAGCGATCGAACCGAGCATAATTACCATTATGTAGATTTTCTTCAATCTTTGGATTTCTACTTCCTTTGGTATGAGTGCAGGCATTTGTGCCATTTTGGTTATTTCTACTTCGTCAATGATCTATAATAACTAGCGACAGAGAAAAACTAATATTTTTACGCAATAAATTCATCTTATTGTCATTATTATCAATTTTTTTCAATATAGTGTTTAGAAAATTAGAGTTATTGTAACGGTAGTTTGATTATCATCAATGATTAGCACAGATGATAAGCTTAGGCATTCCAAATCACGTTATTATATCTAGTTTAAGATTCCATAATATATAAATCAAAATATTATTAAAAGAAGTTGTGCACAGTTTCCATATCTATCATAATGTTCTTTCGTTGTTCACTTTCATAGTAATATTTTTAGGCTGCAGTCAACAAATAGACGCAAGAGAAATTTCTGGCAGCGCCGATGGATTAGTAAATTGTTCAGCGAACAGCAAGGATATAGGCGCTTCACTTTCCATTGCAGCGTTCAAGAATAGCTCGCCTTTGTATGGTAGTTGGGAGGTCATTACAAATAATGAATCTGGAGATAATTTTAGCAACAGCGGCTATCTTAATGATGGTAATGTGCAAAATAACAGTTATCGATTAAATGGAGTCGAGACATATAATGATATCTGCGGTGGCAAGACGCCTTCAAATGTCGTTATAGGCGGCAGTTGTGGATCTGATGGCAGTATACAAATCAAAACGGAAAATTGGATCGGTACCTTTGATGGAAACATAATGTGCATCATCGAATCAAATTCAGAGAGTTGAGCTGAATTTGAAGAGTTAATATATTCATTCTTTATGAAATATACTCTCAGTTGAAAAAAGGACGCCTAATTGTAATAGAGGGAATCGACAAAGCGGGAAAAACAACTCAATCACAATTTTTAACTGAAATGTTATCGGCTAACGGAATTGACTGTGTTAGAATTAATTTTCCAGATTATTCTACTCCAATAGGCTCTGAAATTAAAGCATTCTTACATGGAGACCATAATTATCCGGATGAGGTTAAAATGATGCTATTGTCGGCCAATAGGTGGGAAAAGAAAAATGAACTAATGGCTTGGCTAAAAGAAGGAAAGGTCATTGTCATGAACAGATACTATCAATCAAATCTTGTATATGGAATATCAAAGGGGTTAAAATTAGATTGGCTAATCAAACTGGACAAGGGAATGCCAAAAGAGGATTTAGTAATCGTAATTAATATTGATCCCAATACTTCTTCAAAAAGGTCGAAGAATACCGATCTATTTGAAAGTGATCTCCAACTATTAAAAAGTGTTAGGGAAAATTATCTCGCTATGGCTAGAAGATATAGGTGGGTTGTTGTTAATGGAGAAAAATCCAAAGCCGACCTGAAAAAAGAAATAAAATCGATAGTAAATAAGTATATCAAGTTTTAATATGTACCTTGATTTATGTTGAAATTTTCGGGAGAAATCACTGATCCAATTCATAAGCATATTAAATTAACTGACTTTGAAAAGGAATTAATAGATACCCCATTCTTTCAAAGATTAAGACGAATCAAACAATTGGCAGGGGCCCATTTGGTTTATCCTTCTGCACAACACTCTAGGTTTGAACACTCAGTTGGTTCTATGCATTTGGCAGGCTTAGCAGGAGAACACCTTTTGCTCGATGGAACGATTAAATCCACCGAAACAATTCAAGAATTGAGAGTAGCCTCACTTTTGCATGATATTGGTCATGGTCCATTTTCACATTTATTTGAAGAATTCTTGAAGACAGTTAAAATGGAAAATCACGAAATCATTGGTTCGAAGATAATTCGCGAAACGGAAGTAGCTGATATTTTGAACAAATACGGTTATTCCCCTTTGGAAATAAGTAAACTTTCGTTTGGCGATTCAAAGATCAGATATAAAAATGAGATAATAGCTGGAAGTTTATCTTCGGATTTAATGGACTATTTACCAAGAGATAGTTTCTTTACTGGAGCTGAGTACGGCAAGATTGATTACAATAGGATAATTAATTCACTTAAGGTGATACCTGGAGACAGAATTGCGCTATCTGATTCTGCTCTCTCCTCATTTGAATCAATGCTTATATCTAGATATCAAATGTTTAGAGCCGTGTATTTTCATAAGACAGTGCGTTCTGTCGAGGTAATGCTCTTAAACGCTTTGATAGCGGCTGTCAGAATCATTAATTTTGCTGATTTCTCCTTATCAGAATACCTAAACCTAACTGATGACGAGATAATATTCAAAATAAGATCTGTTACTTCAAATGAAATCTGCCTATCAAAGCAACTAATTAATAATTATCTTAACAGGGTATTGCTAAAGTGTGTTTACGAAAAATTCATACAAAAGAAGGAAAATCACCACTTTGTTAGGGATAGGAAAAGACTGGGAATTATAAAAGATCGTATTTCTGATATGTCCGGAGTAAAGGAAGATGATGTTTTTTTAGATACTGCAGGAATTTCATCAGTGCCCCTTGCTCCAAATAAAAAGGAAATGAAATCACTTTTATTGGTAAGCGATGAAGAAGCCATAAAAAAATCAATGTCCGATATTCCACTTGTGAATTCAATTTCGGGTTACCTTGATATGATACGGGTATATGCAACTGCTAAATGCAGGGACGTGGTTAAAGTTAATTCCAAAAAAGTATTAGAAGATGAAGATTTAATCAATGTTATTTAAGGAGAGTAGTTTGTACAAGAAAAAACAAAAAAAAGTAGTAATCAAGTTGAGTGGAAGTCTATTTAGTTTAGAGACTAAAGCGACTTTAATCGCTAGTTATGCTAAGCTTTTCCAGCAACTAACTAAACATTATCAAATTGTTCTTGTAGCTGGGGGAGGGAACATAGCGAGGCATTATATCAGCGTTGCCAGGTCCTTAGGATCAGATGAAGCATCATTAGATCTATTGGGCATTGAAGTTTCCCGACTAAACGGTCAATTATTATTGAAGGCACTCAACGAAATAGCCTATCCAGTCATTCCCAAAGATCTGAATGAGATTAGCCTGGCGACCGAAACAGCAAAAATTGTAATCACAGGCGGACTTCACCCTGGTCAAAGTACAAACGCCACAGCAGCATTAATTTGTGAAAAAATTAATGCATTCCAATACATTAATGCCACAGACGTTGAAGGCATTTATGATTCTGACCCGAATAAATACAAGAAGGCGAGCCTAATCAAAGAAATTTCTGTCGCTCAGTGCATGAATCTCTTAAGCAAAGAAAGTACTGCTGCCGGTAAATATGATTTGATGGATGTAGTAGCACTAAAAGTGATTGAAAGATCTAAGATAGTTACCTCAGTTATAAAATTATCAGTTCCTAATATTAGGAACATTCTCCTTAAAAATATTAATACTGGAACTAAAATCATTTGCTAAGCAAGTCAGTTAAGAACACTTACCAAAACCGACATAACGGCGACCCCAAATTTGAACTATTAATTTTAACTTGCGAAATTGAGACTAATATAACTTTACGAAACTGTCTTGATTTGTCCTTTATACTCTATATATCCGTCACTAATCATTTTCCTATAAATTTGCTCAGCTTTATCCTTTAGCAACGGTTTTGATTGAGCTTTTGCATATCCATCTTTGTCACATAAAAATAACATTGCTTCATTTTCTCTGAACAACTTGCCTATTAACATTTCCTCACCTACTGGCAAGAAAACATTTCCTTCTTGTTTCGTGGTGTATGTCA
This sequence comes from uncultured Nitrososphaerales archaeon, assembly GCA_963703885.1. Taxonomy (GTDB): domain Archaea; phylum Thermoproteota; class Nitrososphaeria; order Nitrososphaerales; family Nitrososphaeraceae; genus TA-21. The sequence continues at coordinate 46,362 of CAVPGE010000003.1, read as the reverse complement.
ACATGGCAAAGCCTGTGTAATCGAATAATTTTAGCTGAGCTATCCTCGACCTTTCTTGACCAATCAAGGAGGCTTTGTGATATTGCATAACTAAAAGGTCTATAATAATCATATAAGAGTTATTGTAATTGAAATGAGATGTTATACGTAATGCTACTGTTGACCTAAACGTGGTAAAAAAAGCACTAACAAAAAAAATACATTTTCATGCATCTAAATGCCCTCTATGTAAATAGAAATATCTGTAACAAGAATAACATATACCAACAAAATAATCATCAACTCTTAAACAAATAAAAGTACCTTAAATGTCGTAAACCTTGTGCAGATGTGGCAGAGTGGTCTCTTCATTTCAATGTAGACACAATAATGCGTCGGCCTTGAGGCTTTTTTTAAGTGAGGGAGCCGATTCGCCCTTGGGCGAGCAGGAGTTCAAATCTCCTCATCTGCGCCTACCGAATTTTCAAAAAAAGGTACGAAACTCTAGCGTAATTCGGCTCGAATTATATTTCACTAATTCATATGAAGAATTTCAAATACTTTTGCACGACCTGCAAAAAAGGCTTGATTAGTTAAAAAATTAGAAGAATTGTTTAGGATTACTTTCCAGTCAAATTGATTAGAATAATATAAAGTTCAAAATACTATTTTTGATGTGGAAAACAAAGCTGTGATCAGAATGATTGTGCTCGTAATAGCTGTGATTACGATTAGTATCATTACAGTAGTTATGACTCCATCTGAGACCGTCTTACCAATACCTCCTCCTTATGAGTCTCAGGTCTCAAGCTCTAATGATACGAAAGCCGTTGAAATCCATGCAGAAAAACTTACCACACCTTGGTCGATGGATCAAGCAGAAGATGGGCGAATTTTTTTTACTGAGCGACCAGGGAGAATTAGAGTAATTAGCAGTAACGGTAATTTGGTATCTGATCCAGTAGCATACATCAGAGTAGAGAATATTGGCGAAGGAGGTTTGCTTGGTTTGGCCTTACATCCTAATTTTACGAGTAATCACAAATTATATGTCTATCAAACTTACTCTAACAAAAGCGGGCTTTTTAATAAAATAATTATGTTGACCGAAATTAATAATACCGTTACGAATTCGAAAGTCATTCTGGATGGCATACCAGGAGCTCAATTTCATAATGGTGGTAGGATTAAGTTTGGTCCAGACGGTAAGCTATATGTTTCAACGGGCGATGCAGCTAGGCCAAAATTGGCACAAGATCTAAACTCCCTTGCGGGAAAAATATTGAGATTAAATGATGACGGTTCTATTCCAATCGACAATCCGAATAAGTCCCCTATTTACGCATACGGATTCAGAAATGTGCAAGGAATTGGTTGGGATGTTAAGAACAGAATGTATGCTGCAGACCAGGGCGAGACTGGTAATGATGAACTTAACTTAATTTCACCAATGTCAAATTATGGTTGGCCACTTAGTGAATGTAATAGTGACATTAATTTCACAACCCCCGTAATATGCTTTAACCCTGCAATCGCTCCTAGTAGTATATTGTTTGCGCACTCTAACAAGTTGGGATATAAAGGGGATTTATTAATGTCAACGTTACGAGCTTCACATTTAAGGCTAATTGATCTTGAGTCAAAAAATCAGGACAACATCTTGGTAGGATATGGTCGCCTACGTGATATAATGGAATCTCGGGACGGATCTCTATATGTGGCTACTAGTAATACAGATGGTAGAGGTATACCGCAACAAAACGATGATAAAATATTGAGGATATTGAAACCCTGAATCATGGACCGTGGTACTCGTAGTAAAAAGTTTCGGGAAATGGGGCTCTCAGATCGGCTGGAGTTTGTAAAATTGAATGCTCAACTAAATGATGATGAGGCTGAATCGTTAAGGAATTTGACTTCAAATGATTTTGAAAATTCTAACAGAATGATCGAAAATGCCATAGGTTTTTTTAAAATTCCATTAGGAATAGCAACGAATTTTGTAATAAACAATAAAAAATACCTAATTCCTATGGCAATTGAAGAACCATCGGTGATAGCAGCGGCAAGTTATGCTGCAAAACTAGCTAATAACTCTGGAGGTTTTAAAGCTGCAATGACAAAATCTGTAATGCGAGGACAAGTTCAATTGACATGTGTCCCGAATATTAAGGTAGCAATCTCTAGTATAGAGAATCACCGCCAAAATTTAATCCGTATTGCCAATTCCGTATCAAAAAAAATAGCAGCTTTTGACATTAAGACTCGAATAGTAAATGACAAAACGCATATTTTGAGAAAAAAAATGATAATCATCGAACTTTTTGTTGATGTAAAAGATGCAATGGGTGCTAATTCAATAAACTCCATGTGTGAACGTATAGCTCCAGAAATAGAAAGAATCACTAATGGCACAACGATATTGAAAATACTTTCAAATTATTGTGTAGAAAGATTGGCAACAAGTGAAGCAATATTCTTCAAAGATGATCTAGGTGGAGAAAATATAGTTGAAAGGATGCTGTATGCCTACGCGCTGGCATATTCTGACCCTTATCGTGCGGTAACTCACAACAAGGGAATCATGAATGGAATTGATGCTGTTGCGTTGGCTACCGGCCAAGATTTTAGAGCCATCGAATCGGCCGCTCATGCATTTGCATGCAGAAGTGGAATATATAGGTCTCTCACGACATTTTCTAGAAGTGATGCCGGAGATCTAAAAGTAAAAATTGAATTACCATTAGCTGTTGGCACCATAGGAGGAATAGCTTCAGTACACCCAATGGCAAAGCTATGTCTCAAAATATTAGGAGCCAATTCAGCGAAAGAACTTGGTATGGTGATTGCTACGGTAGGGTTGGCACAAAATTTGGCAGCAGTTAGGGCTTTATCATCTGAAGGAATACAAAAGGGGCATATGAAATTGCATGCAAAAAACTTAGCCACATCTGTTGGCGCCAATGAGAAGGATATTGACATAATTGCAAAAATGATGTATGATAGGAATCAAGTTAGTATGAAAAATGCTGAGAAGATCCTTAATGACTTGAGAAGAAATAAAAAAATACATTAGAGTTATTTTGCGAATAAAAATAAAAGTGCTAACATAGATATATACATGACACTAGCATAGCAAGTTTACAGATTAATATATGACCACGGTAAAATTTGCGATACCAAAAGGGAGTATAGAAGAATCAACATTTAAAATTTTGGAGGAGGCCTGGCAAACCATAAGTGGACGTGGTAGAACTTATAGAGTGAGGCTTTCTGATCCACAGATTGACGTAAAAATACTTAGGCCACAAGAAATTCCAACCTATGTACAAGAGGGTCTCTATGACCTAGGAATTACAGGTGAGGACTGGATAAGAGAAGCTAAAGCCGATGTTAAGATACTTCTTGATTTAGAATATGGAAAAGTAAAACAAGTTTTTGCAGTGCCAGAAACTTTCGATTATAATAATTTGAATGATATGATAGAAGGGTTTGCAAGAGAAAAGAAAGTATTGAGAATATCTTCTGAATATCTTAATTCCGTTACCCAACATGTCAAAGCTAGTGAATCATACAAGAAGTATTTTGGAGATATGCATCCAATGATAATTACTCCATGGCTTAGAATTGGTGAAAATAAAATGGTCGAGATATTCTTATCTTTTGGAGCCACTGAGGCAAAGCCCCCAGAAGACGTAGATGCAATTTTTGATATTACCGAAACTGGGACTACACTATTCCAAAACAATCTCAAAATTATTGAAACTGCATACTATTCAAGCGCAGTATTGGTAGCAAATAAAAGTGCCTTGAATGATGCAAAGAAAGCAGAAAAGATTGCTGATATGCTAGCAATGCTAAAGGGGGTGGTAGAGGCGCGTAAAAAATTTCATATATTTGTAAATGTTAAGGAAGAAAATCTAAATAAATTGTTGAATGAGCTACCAGCACTCAGAAAACCAACGATTAGCAAACTTAGTGAGGATGGATGGTATGGTGTGAATACCGTTATTGATAAGCATGAGTTCATCAAGATTATGCCTCGAATGAGGGAAATTGCGCAAGGCTTAGTGGTTATGCAACCAAAACAAATCCTTCAATTAGATGACATAAAGCAGGTCATGTATTAGCAATGCGAAAAATTTTAATCAATGATGGAGTTAATCAAGCTAAATTAGTTAGAACATCCCAATATTCTCAGATAGACGAAGAAAGAGTGAGATCAATTGTGGATGATGTAAAAAAATCCGGGGATAAAGCAATTAAAAATTACACCATGAAATTTGATAACGTCAATATCGAATCATTAAAGGTTACTGAAGAGGAGTACAAATATGCATATACTAAAGTTACAAAGGCACAGATCAATTCCCTCAAAATAATGAAGAAGAGACTTGAAAAGACTGATTTGCAATTAATCAGGAGATTGAAAAATATCAGAACAATTTTTGATGGTTTAAAGATTGAACGAAAGCTAGTCCCAATTCGAGATGTAGGGTGCTACATTCCAGGTGGTAAAGCTCGCTATCCAAGTACATTGGTTATGTGTGCTGTTCCAGCACGTATTGCAGGAGTAAAAAGAGTTGTAGTCACTTCACCGCCTTTAAGAGATGGAACTATAGATCCTTTGACGCTTGTAGCCGCAGATATATGTAATGTAAATGAAGTTTACAAGATAGGAGGAGCACAGGCAATCGCAGCTCTTGCTTACGGTAGCGAAACGGTGAAAAAAGTAAATAAGATAGTGGGTCCAGGAGGAGTGATAGTTAATATTGCTAAACTAATTGTGAGTGGAAGCGTAAGCATTGATATGGTAGCAGGTCCTACGGAACTGCTTATTTATGCTGATTCATTAGCAGATCCAAAGATAATTGTGGCAGACCTTGTTTCGCAATCCGAGCATAGTATTGATACTCTTTGCGGAATTGTTACTACATCAAAAAATATGGTTGATAAAATTGAAAATGAAATTTCAGGTTTACTTAGCGATATTTCATTACCACGAATTGATATACTAAAACAAAATCTAATCAAAAACATATTTGTCGCATTATGTAAAGATGAGTTAACATCAATTGAGTTCATTAATGAATTTGCCCCTGAGCATTTGGAAATAATTTCTAGAAATGCTAGAAAAATTTGTAAAATGATCGACTCGGCCGGTGTAATTCTTTTAGGAGATTATTCACCTTCTTCAGGAAGCGATTATTTATTTGGAAATAACCATGTTTTGCCAACATTGGAATTTGGAAAATCGAGAGCTTCACTTTCTGTCCTTGACTTTACAAAAATTGTAAACATAATCACTGCTACAAAAAAAGGATTGGCTGTCGTAGAACCATACATAAAAGAAATTGCCCTTTCTGAGGGTCTAATTAATCACTACAACGCTGTAGAAAGGCGATTTAGATGACCAACTGGTTTATTGATAAAATTGATAAAATTTCGCAAATTGAAAAATATCAAAGGCCCTTGGAGGTAAGATTGGCGAAGCTAGATGCAAATGAAAATTTAGTCCTGGACAACACTTTCTTGATAAAATTTATTCAAAATATAGCGAAGGAAACAGATCTTAGAAGGTACCCTATATCTCTATATGACGATCTTTACAAGAAGCTTGGTATCTATTTAAAGATAAGTGCTTCTAACATTGTATTGGGAAATGGGTCAGACCAGATAATTGATCTTATACTAGCTACAGTTGGTAAAAACAAAAAAGTTAGTATTTTTGCTCCTTCGTTTTCGTACTTCCAAAGTAGATGTAAATTACATGGAATCAAAATAATCCAAACACCATTGCGCCAGTCTGATAACACTTTTGACAAATCAGAATTCTTAAAGAATACCAGTGAATCTCAGCTTGCGTATATCTGTTCCCCAAATAATCCTACTAGCAACCAATTCGATCAATCCTTAATACATGAGATATTGTGTAAAATGAATAATACATTGGTGATCTTAGATGAGGCCTATGTAGAATTTGGAAAATACAGCATGATAAGATATGCTGAACGATATCCAAATTTAATCATACTGCGTACATTTTCTAAAGCATTTGGATTAGCCGGAGCAAGAGTTGGTTATATGATATCTAGCAAAAAAATTTCACGGATTTTTCGCGAAAATATTCAGTCACCTTATCCGATTAATAGTCTGTCTCTTGCTATATCTATTTACACTCTCTCGAATATTAAATTTGTCATGAGGTCTATTAGAATAATTAAAGAAGAGAGGCGAAAATTATTTCATCATCTCTCTAAGCTTAAAGGGATAAAGACCTACGAATCAGATGCAAATTTCATATTTGTCGTATTTAAGAGAAAATATAATCGCATATTGAGAAGTCTAAAAGAGTTTCAAATTGTCGTAAAACCATTTAACAATATTTCGGGATATGGAAAGTGTATGCGAATTTCGATTGGTTCACCTGAAATTAATAATAATATAATAAGAGTTTTTAATCAAGAACTAACCAGCTTATGAAATATCTCATTGAAAAAAATTCCGAATTCTATTGTATTTGATGTAGATGGAGTACTACTGGATGTTTCTAAATCGTATCTTTGCGCTATTAAACAAACTGTGCATTACTTGGTAAATTTCTTTGATCCCTCTCGCAATATTACCATTAAGTTACTAACCGATGATCTAATATTCAGATTTAGAAGATCTGGAAGATTCAATAATGATGTTGATACGACTTACGCAATATTGGCATCTATTCTTTGCAAGCGCGACGATGGTATTGACCTAGGCAAATATTTGTCATATATTGCGGATTATAAGAGTTTCAACGGATTAGAATCAGTCGAGACCTATCTTTTTTCAATTAATTACCAAAGAATGCGATCATTAAAAAAAATTATAAATTATCCCGGAGACATATATAATAGTGTAGTAACACGAATTTTTGATGAACACTATTATGGATCAAAATTATTTAAAAAAAGATATGCTATCGGCCCAAAATATTATTTTGGCAAGGCCTTAATACTTAATGAAAAAAAGCTAATTAATAATGATACAATGAAACTTCTCCACGCATACTTTGGGGGAAGATTGGGGATTGTGTCTGGAAGAAGTAAGTTGGCAACCACGGTATCCCTAAAATCGAGCCAGAGGTACTTTGACATACGCGGGTCAGTGTTCTTGGATGACGAGTCAAGAGAACTCGCGAAACCAAATCCTTATGGATTGAAAATGTGCATGAAAAATCTATGTTCAGATACTGCCTTCTATGTTGGAGATTCTGTAGAAGACATTATGATGACTACTGAGGCAAATAAGGAAATGAGAGATTCTGTCCTTTTCATAGGCGTCTGTGGAAAAAATGCGAGATCACAATTAATTAAGGATTATTTTTTGAATAGCGGAGCTACCTTCGTGGTAGAAGTTACTGATGATATACCGAACATATTAAATAAAGTTCAAAATTACCTTTAATACGAGTGAAATCCGATAATACAAAGCATCGAAAAATTTCCTTCAGCAGAAAAACTAACGAGACTTCCATAGACATTACTGTTGACTTGGATGGGTTTGGAAACTGTAAGATAGATTCCGGATATAAATTCTTAGATCACTTGGTGACAATTTTTAGCAAATATAGCATAGTGGATTTGGTAATTGACGTCGAGTCAAAAGATAAAATAGCTCATCATCTTATTGAAGATCTTGGCATAGTTTTAGGTCAATCACTGGATAAATCATTAGGGGAGAGATCGAGAATTCACAGATTTGGATATGCAATAATCCCTATGGATGACTCACTAAGCAGAACCGTTATAGACCTAGTTAAAAGAAGGTATAGCGTAATAAACCTAAATTTGGCCAGGGACAGTATTGAAGACCTAATCAGAGAGGATATCGAACATTTCTTTAGATCTTTAATAGAGAACCTAAATGCATGTGTTCACATAAACGTAGAGTATGGCACGGATGACCACCACAAAATAGAATCTGCTATAAAGAGCTTTGCGCATGCTTTCAGACAGGCAATTGAAATAGACAAAAGGATAACGGGGATTCCAAGTACAAAGGGAGTATTATAAATGGTCAAGATTGCACTTTTTGACTATGGAGCAGGAAATATTTTTAGCTTAAAACACTCGCTTCTGCGAGGCGGAGCAAGGATAGTTGATGTTACAACTAGATTATTGGGATTAGAAGAATATGATGGCTTAGTTTTACCAGGCGTTGGTAATTTTGATAGTGCCATATCATCAATGAAAGAGGATATTTCAATGTTAAAACTAGCAATTCGAGACAGATTACCGGTTTTGGGAATATGCTTGGGACTTGAAATGCTTTTTGATAATAGCGAGGAGGGCTCTTTGGAGGGATTAAAAATACTCGATGGAAACGTGTTGATTTTGCCAAAAAAAATAGTTAAGGTTCCGCACATGGGTTGGAATAATCTTGAGATAGTCCAAGAAAGCAAGCTATTGAGAAATATTCCAGATAATTCTTGGGTTTATTTCGTTCATTCATATTACATTTCACCGAAGGATAAAACAATTATAACAGCTACATCCAAATACGGAAGAAGACTACCAGTTGCCATAGAAAAAGAAAACCTATTTGGAACACAATTTCATCCAGAAAAATCAGGATCTGTAGGCGCAAAGATCATCAAGAATTTTCTGAATGTTTGCGAAAATAAATGAATATTTCAGCTGCGATAGATATTTTGGATGGAAAAGTGGTGAGACTAACACAGGGTAGGGAAGATAAAAAAATAATTTATAGTAATGACCCCATAACCACGGCAATAAAATGGGAAGAGGAAGGGGCAGATATCTTACATGTGGTTGATTTGAACGCGGCGTTTGGCAATAATGATAATAGAAAGCTTATTAAGAAAATAATACAATCTGTGTCAATTCCGGTTCAGGTTGGTGGTGGTATTCGCTCGAGTGAAATATTTGAGGAATGTATTGAGATGGGTTGCTCAAGAATAGTAGTAGGTACTATGGCCTATAAGCATCCTAGGCTAATGCATGATATTTGCAAGAGTCATCCTAGGCGAGTGGTATTATCAATTGACCAAGTAAACGGTATTATAATGATTGATGGTTGGAAAACTTCGTCAGGATTCTCTATTAATGAAGGAATCAAGAAATTTAGGAAAATTGGAGTCAATTGCTTTCTGTTAACTAGTATTATTCACGATGGAACTTTGGATGGTCCTGATATAGAGGTATTGAATAACGCCAATTCTGATAGAAATATCAAGATTATCGCAAGCGGGGGGATCTCTAACATGACTGATCTTTTGAGAATCCGTTCACTTGGTTGCTATGGTGTCATTCTTGGAAAAGCGTTGTATGAGGAAAAAATTGAAATGAAAAGAATTAAGGCGATAATGTAATGCCACTAGCAAAACGAATTATTCCCTGTCTTGATGTGGACAACGGAAGAGTAGTGAAGGGAGTAAATTTTGTTGGTGTTAAAGATGCAGGAGATCCAGTGGAATTGGCTGAAAAATACAGTATACAAGGCGCTGACGAATTAGTCTTTCTAGACATTACGGCATCACAACAAGGAAGGGAAATAATGAAAAATGTGGTAAGAAAGACAGCAAGTGTAATTGATATTCCCTTTACGGTTGGGGGAGGAATTAAGAATCTTTCTGATGCTAGAGAGATTTTATTGAATGGAGCAGATAAAGTGTCGATTAATACAGGTGCTGTAAGAGAACCAGAGCTAATCACCTGTTTGATGGATATCTTCGGAAAACAATGCATCGTTGTTGCAATGGATGTAAAGCGGAATTATACTGATATTGATGATAAAACCAACATTTTTCGATCACGGAACGACACCCCCTTCTTTTATGAAGTGAGAATATATGGTGGTAAAGAAGGTACCGGCATTGACGCCATAGAATGGGCAAAAAAAGTAGAATCTTTAGGTGCAGGAGAAATTTTACTAACAAGCATTGATAACGATGGAACTGAAAACGGGTATGACATTGAGTTAACAAGTGCAATATGCAAAAGTATACGAATACCTGTAATTGCATCAGGAGGATGTGGTTCTTCAACAGATATGTACCATGTGTTCGAGAAAACAGATGTTGACGCAGTTTTAGCAGCATCAATCTTCCATTATGAAAAATTTACTGTAGACAAAGTAAAGCGCTTTTTGTTTGATAAGGGAATTAATATGCGACTTGGCAGAACATAGCCAAGTTATCAGGTAATTCCTAAATTCAATGTAATAACGCAGCCAACAAGAATAACCCGAAGATTATTTCTCCGGTTAATATAAAATTCTTGACCGTTTTGAATAACTTGCGTTTTACATTCTTTCCTCGTATCACATGCTGATCTCGAATTGTGACCAGGGCGTACAATTTTGTCAACGCAATCAAGAAACTAATAAAAATATACACAGGTAGTATGATGACGTCTCTTGGATAACGCTTGATGTGAGGAAAAATTTTGATCCCTCTTCCGACTATCCATAGAATAATTATGCTCGTTGCTAAGAACCACTGGTTCTGGTACAGTGCAAGGCTAAAAAATATTGGTCCAAGAAATAACGTGAATGTAGAGATGAATCTATCAAGCATCCAGAATGCCAAAAATGGATGGCCCCATGCCCAACCTTGCCAAAGACTAATGAAATCAGAATTGTGACTGTTTCTAGACCATCTTAGTCTCTGCTTTATGAATGTCTTGAAATCAAATGCAGCTGAGGAGTATATTACTGCATTACTCTGATATTGAGTCTTCCAACCACTTGATTGCACTAACCTTGTGAGACATTTATCCTCACCAGATTCTTTCTTCCTATTCAAAATAACCTCATTCAAAAAGGGTTCAAATTTGGACAGCAGAATATCACGCCTGTAAAATGCAGTCTTACCAGAAATGCAAGATAACGCATTACCGGCGGCCGTCTGGGCGGGCATATCATAATAATTTCTCATATCCCAGAATATGTCGTTCATTTTCTGCCATATTGAATTCCTGGAAATAGGATGATATCTTGGAGTAACACCACCGATCTTTGGGTTCACCAAAAAAGGAGCCAGAGCGTTTTCTCGTACATGTTTACCCCAAATTGTATCACTGTCTGTCAAAGCAAGTATTTCACCTTTTGCTTTTAGAATACCATCAACTAACGCTGCCCTCTTTCCCGGCTTTGAAGTAATGATTAAAATAACATTTGATTTCCCAATTTGAAAATCTTCAAATTCCTTAATGCAATCAACATCTGATTTGTCAATAACCGCAATTATTTCATCTGGACTATTTTTCCACCATGATTCCAATCCCATTCGAAAAATTCTGGGATCCTCATTGTAAACAGGTGTAATAATTGATAAGCTAGTTTTCTGCCTGCCATAAGATGAATTTGCACTAGCAGCAGGTGGATCTATTGGCGAATACCCAAGGGAAATTATTTTCTTCATCGTCCACACTGACCATCTCCAGATACCGATGATTCCAATGGGAATCAAGATCCAATAATCCGAAATATTGTGAGGAATAAAATTTCTATTGGCGTAATCCAGCAGGCCACCAATATCATAGGCTATATCCTTGATATCAAACCAAACGGGTGAAGATATCAAGAGAATAACAAATGTTAATAATAATATATCAAAAACAATATTACGAAATATTGTTTGATTCTCAATCATTTGATTACTTAATTTACTGAACCTATTTCACCTTGCTTGTTTATTCAGGAATCTATTTTTACTTATTCCTAACTTTTATTGTTATCTATTATCCGATAAGATAATATACTTATTAACGAATTAAATTAAAATTAGTCGTGGAAGAAAATTCGCGATTATATATATACTATTTGTGGCATTCGGATAACAATTATAATGTCATGTGGATTGATTGGAGGGTGTGAGAATGAGTAAAATAGGGATAATAGGTTCTGGAGTTGTCGGTAGTGCAACCGGTCGAGGATTCCAAAAATTGGGGCATGATGTGATATTCTTTGATATTTCAAAATCAAAGCTCAGAGATTTAGAGAATTTGGGATACAAAACAGCCAACACATTGGGCGAGGTAATTTCATCTACCGACATTAATTTTGTTTGTGTAAATACACCTACAATAAAAGGGGAACAGGATTTATCACAAGTATTATCTGTACTCTACGATCTTACTACCTTTATAAACAATAATGATGGTTACAGACTCTTCGTGTTCAGGAGCACGATGTTACCGGGAACAATAAGAGAGGTGGTTATAAACCATTTTGAAAAATATTGCAGAGGGAGAAGGGGTATAAATTATGACATTTGTTATAATCCTGAATTCCTGCGTCAGGACACTGCGCTAGACGATTTCTTTAGACCTGATAGGGTGATTATTGGCGAGGACCGCCCTGGTGTTTCTCAGCCAATTAGAAAATTGTACGAAGAACTCACAAGCAACATAATAGTAACTTCATTTGAAGCCGCGGAGCTAATCAAGTACGCATCTAACTGCTTTTTGTCTCTAAAAATATCCTTTTTCAACGAAATTGGGATGATGTGCCGAAATCTGGAGATTGACGATAAAATTGTGAGTCTTGGGGTATCGCTGGATAAAAGGATCGGAAAATATGGTACTGAAACTGGAAGACCATTTGACGGAATGTGCCTACCAAAAGACACAGAAGCATTGGCGAGTTTCGCGAGACGACAAAGTATAGAACCAGATCTGTTGCAAGTAGTATTAGATATAAACAAAAAAATGGAAGATCTCACTACGAAAAAAATAGTAAGTGGTCTGAGGGACTAATTAATGGAGGGGCTGTAGCGCAACCAGTGCTTCTGAGAAAAATCGTCATCCATTATTAATTTATATTTGGTAGAAGAACCTTCATGTTCATGAATGCCAGAATCTGTGCATCCTTTCTACTATTAATTCTACTCATTTCGATTTTTGTATCCAGCTCTCAAATTTTTGCATCCACTTCAAGACCCTTAATCGGAGTCGATTTACTAGGTTACTACACGGCGATGCCTCAATCAAGAGAAATTAAGAATTTTTTACCAGAAAATTACTACGATGATAGTTTTCGATTGATATCACAGGCAGGAATGAATCACATAAGGTATGTGTTCTATTGGGAGTCATATGTGAAAGATCCAATAGCATTCATGAATGAAATATTATTCGTTGCTAATTCTGCGGATAAGTATGGATTAAAGGTGATTTATGATAACCATCAATTTCACACCTCTTCTTGGCTTAATCCACAACGGGGTACTGGATTTCCAACTTTCCTTTTTCAGAACGATACCCATTATCAATATGGAAGCGGAGGTGGCACAAAATATCCCGCAGCAGCAGCTTGGTGGCAAAAATGGTGGAACAGAGCAATAAGCGATTCCAATGGAATTGATGGTTGGTTACTCCAGGCACAATTTCTAAAAAATATAATTAAATCAGTGGATTCTCACCCTAGCACTATTGGCTATGAAATACTTAGCGAGCCACAAATTCATAATGTTGATGAATGGGAAAAAATTAAGAAATACAATACTTTTATGGTCGATGAGCTAAGAACAGCTACCAAAAAAGATCTGATCATTAGTATGACAATACCAGTTGATCTTAAAAGTCCGATTGGCGTAACTTCCGATAACCTCGCAAAAATGATTCCTTCAAATCAAACAGGCATTGTATTTAAGTTCAGTCTGTATGGTATTCCGTCGGCCAATACTTATCAAGAAGAAAGACTGAATATATTTGTTAATACTGGAAGGATCGCGCATGTTCCAATCTACATAGGCGAATGGAACAATGTTGCACGACAAGCTTCCGTTAATGAGGAAGGTGATACGATATATGAAATAAATCCGCAAGCCAGCGATATTACTCCGGAGGACACATCGTTGATTTTAAAAAAATTTAGTGAATTTGATATTTATGGATGGGCTTTCTGGTACTGGAATTTTAGACCTCACAAAGTTGATAATTTTAACCTCGTTACACTTGATGCAAACGGTAATCTTCAGCCCACAAAATACTATAACATCTTGAAAAATGCAATATCAGCAGCGTACAAATAATCCAGGAGGTATCTATTAATTGGATAAAGAATCACCATTGGGTTACCCGCACGATTGGCTATTTGAGAAATGCCATTCAGAACATTTTAATCCTTAATAAATTCCTATATAGTTTCCTGATTGAAAGTGGATATTCAAATATTCTCCAGGCGAAGAAAAATTGAATCTCGTTCTATACTTTTCATAGCTATTCCTCTAATTTTATCTTCATACACTCATTTATGGAATCCTACAGGATTTCCTTCCATTCATGTAGATGAAGGACACTACCTTAGAAAGGCTATATCAACAGAAGAAGGAAAGGGATTTCAACCTCAAAATAGGTATCTCGCGCCATATTTTGCACAGATTTTTTTAGCAGGAGTTTTTAAAGTAATTGGATTTCCGTATTTCTTAGATTTAGATAAAGATCCTGTAGAAGATTTGTATCTCGTGCCCCGGCTACTTATGGGAGTGATGGCCGTAATAGATACTCTGTTGGTGTACAAAATAGCAGAAAACAGATACGGACGAAACGTAGCTCTAATTGCATCGTTGCTATTCGCTGTAATGCCGGTTGGATGGATGACAAGAAGAATCCTATTAGAATCGATCCAACTGCCATTTATACTGACTTCGATACTATTAGCATTATATATCGGAAACCATAAGGGAAATTTGAAATTATCTATAGTGATGTCTGGAATATTCCTGGGACTGGCAATATTTACAAAGATACCAGCATTTACTCTCATTCCTTTAATTGGTGCAGTGATTTTCTTTAATACCAGAAAACTAAAGTACGTAGTTTTGTGGTTGATACCAGTATTATTGATTCCGTCACTTTGGCCTATCCATGCTGCATCGATAGGTGATTTTAAGGAGTGGGTTCATGGTATTCAATATCAGACCAATAGGGAGTCGCGACCACTGATAAACGCTTTAAATACATTTTTTCAAATAGATCCGATCTTATTTTCACTCGGTGTGGTAGGCTTGGTATATTCGATCCTTAAGAGAGATTATTTTCTGATTAGCTGGACCTTATCTCTATTGATATTTCTACAATTAATAGGCTACGTAGCATCGTTTCATATTATTACCCTACTTCCAACCTTTTGTCTATTAGGTGGACGTCTCTTAAATGATATAGGAAGTAATTTACGAATAGCAGGGAAAGCCAACCTCCTTCCCATAGTAAGGATCATTGCTATTTCAATATTTGGAATAATAAGCATATCAATGCTGATTTCAATTGATCTAAATTCAACATATTATAAAGCACTAGCATTCATCGTCAAAGAGTTACCCCCTACTAATGTTTCGAGTCAGCATGCTAATGAAGATAAGATAACTTTAGTTGGTAATCCTCAATATTTTTGGATCCCCGAATTTGTATTCCAACGAAGTTTTGAGGATAGAAGTTATTATAGTAGTTCACCTCTTAATAGCCAAAATTATATCATGATCATGGATAAGGGTTTTATGGATAGGCTGAATGATAAAACTGGCCATTGGCAAAGATTTGAAATCGCCTATAATTCAACGCATAGTATCGCTAAATACGAACAGAATTTGACCGGGAATATCGACACTAATAGATATCCATTCACAAATCTGAAGCTAAGCCCCGAAACCAAATACGTGGATATTAGATCTAACTATTGAAATATGTAACTATGCACTATTTCTTGCAGCATTCTATCCAAAAGTATTTAATTTATCACCGTAGAAATTGTATGTTAATTAGATGCGTTTATTATTACTTCATAGCGATTTTATTGAATATGAACCAATTGAGAAAGAGATTGATTTAGCAGAAGCAGATATCCAAAAAACGATGGTTAGAATTGAAAATTTGATCGTCGCTCTTACATCAATAGAGGCAAGTGATGATGATGATGTGATTAGAAAGGCAACTAAAGATATTGAAGAATACGCAAGATCGGTTAAATGTCAAAATTTATTGATATATCCGTATTCCCATTTGAGTTCTAATTTGGCTCCGCCCAGAAATGCTTTGGATTTTATTCAGAAACTGAAGAAGCAGTTACAAGCTGACTACACGTTCACAGATGTACAAAGTGCACCATTTGGATGGACTAAATCATTTAACGTAAAGGTGAAGGGACATCCCCTGGCTGAACATGCTAAAGAAATCACCACAACCGCCCCTAATGTGAGTGAGGAAAATGACTCGAAGACTGAACCTGCTGCATTAAAAATGGAAAACACTCTAAAATCTTCATGGTACATGATGGAACCTAATGGGAATTTGACTTCTCTCGAAAAATACACATTTATGAACGAACATACCGGTATCAAGATGCTATTTAATCACGAAGTGACAAGAAGCAGAGTGGTTGATCAAGTCCCACCACACGTTAGATTGATGAAGAAATTAGGAATTGCTGATTACGAGTCTGTTTCAGATAGTGGTAATATGAGATTTTATCCAAAAGGTAAGTTAATGAAATCTCTGATTGAGTTGTATGTTACCCAAAAGGTAATCGAATACGGAGCAGTAGAAGTAGAGACACCAATAATGTACGACTCTAATTATCCTGCCATGCAAAGTTACTTTCATAGATTTCCTGCTCGTCAATACAATATAAGATCCGACAATAAGCAGCTATTTTTGAGATTTGCTGCGTGTTTTGGGCAGTTTCTAATGGCTAAAGATTTTCTGATGTCTTACAAGAATCTACCAGTAAAATTGTATGAATTAACAAGATATTCATTTAGACGAGAAAAAAGTGGCGAACTAGTAGGACTTAGAAGGCTAAGAGCATTTAGTATGCCCGATTGTCATGCTTTTTGTAAGGATATTGACCAAGCCAAAAATGAATTTATGAAGAGGTTTGATTTATCAATGAGGGTATTGCAAGAACTGGGGCTATCACTTCACGACGATATTGAAATGGCCTTACGTTTAACAAAAGGATTTTATGACGAGAATCATGAATTTATAAAACAAATAATTCATAAGTTCAATAAACCAGTACTGTTGGAAATTTGGGATGAGCGTTTTTTTTATTTTGTCCTTAAGTGGGAATTTCACTTTATCGATAATTTGGGCAAAACTGCTGCTCTGTCGACCGACCAGATGGATGTTGAAAATGCAGAGAGATATGGAATTAATTTCGTTGATGAGGATGGTTCGAAAAAACATCCAATTATATTACATAATTCACCAAGCGGAGCTATTGAGAGAGTTATCTATGCCTTACTAGAAAAGGCAGCCAAAGAATCGGCACAAGGTAGATTGCCTTACCTTCCACTTTGGCTGACCCATACTCAAATAAGATTAATACCAGTTACCATCAAACATATCGAATACTGCGAAAAGATTCTGAGCACGTTTTCTGAAAACAATATACGAGCTGATATTGACGACAGAGATCTTTCTGTGGGAAAAAAAATACGTGAATCTGAAATGGAGTGGATTCATTTTACACTTGTTGTAGGGGATAAAGAGAGCAATACAAACGAATTATTGGTAAGAGACAGGTTGTTAAGACGTCAATACAGCACGTCACTCAAGGATTTCATCGCAAGAGTGTGTTCTCAAACAAAGGATAAGCCGTTCCTTCCGCTGAATTTGCCAAACCATTTGTCGCATAGACCACAAATTTTAGTCTAGCTTACCAATATTATACAACCTGCGGTATTGAAACGATATGATGTAATAACGTATTTGGTTATCTTCAATACTTAACATTATGCAATTTACAATGGATTAAAAGACTAAGATCTCAATTTTTTAATTTTTTTCATTTTGTTTTCACAATTGTTATATTGGATCATTTGATTATATAACCTACAAGACATGTCCTCCGAGATGACTATCCCTGAACATTTTGGCGAACTACGTCGTAGGCTATTGCGAATAGTTTTGTGTGTTGCAATAGTAACTGTTTTGTCTATGGGGTTCGGAATAAAGTCGTTTAAGTTAATCGTAGACGATATTGGACATTACCATACAAAGTTTGACGATCAGGCAAATTACGGAAATCAATACACAAATGGAAGTAAATTAGTTCTAGAATTCTTCTATCCTTATCCTAACCCAATAAAGAACATTGCATTGCAATTAACAGTATTGATGAAAAATGATCTATTACCACCAGAGGTAAAGTTTATACAGACTGCTCCCGGTCAAGTTTTTTTTTCACAAATTCATATATCATTATTGTTAGGCTTAATTTGTAGTATGCCATTAATCATAAACGAAATTTTTGGGTTCGTTTCTCCTGCAATTAATTTACGTACAAAAAAAAACATTTTGAGGATATTTTTACCGGTACTTTGTCTTCTGGGTACCGGAATAGTACTCTCTTACATTTTCATAATTCCTTTCACATTAGATTTTTTATATCAATACGGTCAATCAGTAGGTGCAGAGACATTCCTTACGGTAGACGATTTTATAACTTTCGTACTCCAATTTATGCTTGGATATGGTCTGTCCTTCGAACTCCCGATTATAATGTATGGCTTGGCTTTGACGGGACTAGTTGATTCAACATTTTGGTGGAAGAATTTCAAATACGCAATAATTATAATTGTAATCTTCGGTGCGGTGATTACACCTGATGGAAGTGGGGTAACCATGTGGTTCGTATCCTTGCCAATGCTCCTTTTGTATTTTGTGGGTATCATCTTCATAAAAAAACGGGAGAGTAAAATGCTGACAGCTTAAGATTAGAAATTAAGATAATTTAAAGCTCGATAAAATGATATATCTCAATTTCAAAGTAAAAGAAGTTAGAGAAAAGTCATGAACCAGGTAGCTTTTACCGATAACAATAAAAAATACAGGTACTGGAAAGAATTGCCTGAAAACAAACGGGTGATGTTGATCTCTTCAAATTATTCTGGGGAAGATAAAAGGATTTTCTTGAAATTTTATGACCCCTCTTTGCATACAATTTTCTTCTGGCGAGACGCAACTGGACATAAGCCTTATTGCTTCACGAAATTGGAGTATAGTAAACAACTTGAGAAACTGATTGAAAATGACAACAAGTTTTCAGTTCTGGAAATTAAAAAAAAGGATCTAATTATTGATAAGGAAGTGAAATTATTAAAAATAACTGCACCTGATCCACTGTCAATTGGAGGAACCAGCAACAGCATTAGAGAAAAAATAACTGCTTGGGAAGCTGATATCAAATACCATGAAAATTATCTCTACGATGTAAAGTTAATTCCTGGAAATTATTACAAAAGAATCAATGACGATATTCTGGAAGATAAGGTTTCAATTTCAGCAACCGTTGAAAAAGCACTGAAAGATCTACTCTGGGACAAAATTACGGACGAAGGTAAAGAAGCACGAAATGAAGATTACAGGACGTACATACGTGAATGGGCACATCTATTAAATCAGCCAATCCCTCAAATGAAAAGAATCGCAATTGATATTGAAGTTGATTCGGAAGAGGGAAGAATACCAAATCCAAAGGATCATGATAAAAAAATTACTGCTGTAGGCCTTGTTTCAAATGACGGAGTAAAAAAAGTATTACTATTACATGAAAACAGGGATATTGATGATGAAAGTCAGTTCATAGAGGAAGTTGAGCTTTGCTTAACTGAAAAGGAGTTAATAAAGAAAGCATTTGACGTAATTTGGGATTATCCTATAATCGTAACATTTAATGGAGACGACTTCGACTTACCATATCTATTTTGGCGGTCACAAGATCCAGAAATCGATCCAGTAAATCACACAATAATTTCAAAGGATGAAATACCACTACTGGTAAAAAGGGATTCATTTGCGAAGAGGGGCATGCAAGCTGATCCTATTCAGACAAAACACGGAATTCATATTGATTTATTTAGAACTTTTCAAAACCGTTCAATTCAAATTTATGCATTCAGTCACAAGTACTCTGAATTCAGACTAAACGCCATATGTGAAGCTTTACTTCAAGACAGTAAGTATGAATATGAAGGAAATTTAAATGAATTGTCACCTCAGAAATTAGCACAATACTGTCTTAAGGACGCCGAACTCACCTTCAGGTTAACAAATTTTAACGACGATCTGCTAATGAAATTGCTTATCGTAATATCTCGCATTTCAAGAATGTCGATTGAAGATGTATCTAGATTTGGCGTAAATCAATGGATTCGTGGAATGCTCTTTTACGAGCACCGAAAAATTAACGCCCTTATCCCTCGGAAAGATGATCTTCAAGCGAAGGGGGAAGCATCAACAGATGCGATTATCAAAGAGAAAAAATACCGAGGGGGACTAGTTGTAGAACCGACACTTGGAATTCATTTTAATGTGGTTGTTGTAGATTTCGCAAGTCTATATCCAAGTGTGATAAAGGTACACAACCTATCGTATGAAACGGTAAATTGTTCTCATATTGATTGCAAAAACGATCCAAATCAAATAATAGCTGGGACCCAACATTGGGTCTGCAAAATGAGAAGAGGTATAACCTCACTTCTCATCGGTTCACTTCGAGATTTGCGAGTAAGCTACTACAAACAATTAGCGAAGGACAAGAAATTGACTTTTGAGGAGAGACAGCTATATAATGTAATTAGTCAGGCTATCAAGGTGATATTAAATGCTAGTTATGGAGTTATGGGGGCTGAAATATTTCCACTATATTGCCTACCTGTAGCTGATGCAACTGCTTCAATAGGGCGAAATACTACAACTAGGACAATTAATAGATGTGAGGAAGTTGGAATAGATGTCGTATATGGAGATACCGATTCTTTATTTTTAAAAGATCCATCACGTGACAAAGTTGATGAAATGTCAAAATGGGCCAGATCTAATCTTGGGGTAGATCTGGAGATAGACAAGGAATACCGATATGTTGTTTTTAGCGAACTAAAGAAGAATTATTTGGGTGTCTTAAAAGATGGTACTGTAGATGTCAAGGGTTTAACTGGAAAAAAATCTCACACGCCCCCGTTTATTAGAAAGGCATTTTACAACGTTTTGGAAATACTGAGCAATGTAAATAATCAAAGCGATTTTGCATCGGCTAAGGAAAAAATTATAACAATAGTTGGAGAAAACGCAAGGAAACTTGAAAATAGGGAGATCCCTTTGGAGGATCTATCATTCAATGTAATGGTAAACAAATCGCCAATCAAATATGGACAAAAGATAAATGAAGATATAAAGAACAGATCGATTGATGGAAGAAATAATGAAACTTTTACTTTCAAGGGATTGCCACAGCATATCAAAGCTGCCAAATTATTATCAGGTGGCGGAAAGAGTGTTCGTGCGGGAGATATAATATCTTATGTTAAAACTAAAACTCTGGAGGGTGTAAAACCTATTGGTATTGAAATAAAGCCAGAGGAAATCGATATTGAGAAATATCTTGAATCCATGGAATCCACATTCGACCAAGTGTTATCTGCACTAAACCTAAATTTTAAAACGCTTTTGGGAAAACCAAGACAAGCAAAATTAGATGAATTATTTTGGAAATGCTAAAAGGTGAACTAAAGCAACGAATTTAAACAAATTAAATTATTTTCAAGCATGAAGGCAAATTTCTTAGATAACTATAATAATTTTTTTATTTCTCCGGAATGTACTGACGGACAATATTCATTTGGAGATATTAATTCATCAATATCATTCAGTGATGCAGATGTCATAATTTTTGGGATTCCACTTGATGTTACATCCTCTTTTGGTCAGGGAAGTTCCAAGGGTCCTGAAGCAATTAGGAAAACGTCGGCATGTCAAATAGAAACCTTTCTGTTTGAAGAAAAAATTGATATAAAAGATAGAATTAAAATTTTTGATTTGGGAGATATATCTCTTCCAAAGAATATAGGGATCGAAAAATTATTTTCATATCTTGACAATATTGTTCCATCAGTGATGAATGATCTCATTTTGCTAAACAAAACGCCTGTAGTTCTAGGAGGGGAACACACAATCTCATATTTTTGTATTAAACCATTTTATTCACAACGGCCTCTATTGATACATTTTGACGCACATAGAGACCTAAAGCCCAGCTACGACAGAATGAAATTGTGTCACACCACCCAATTTTTTAGACTGATTGAAGAAGGGTATTTACGAGCAAATGATTTAATCCAAATAGGAATAAGGCAAGCAGACGAAAAAGAGAATAAAATTGCTGAAGAATTTGGAGTGATAACATTTGATTCATGGAGCATAAAAGAGGATTTAGAAACACTATTGAAATACCTTAATAACGTTACCAATAATAGGAAGATTTACATTTCGTTTGACATTGATGTACTTGATTTAGCATATGTACCGTGTACAGGAACCCCGGAACCTTTCGGCCTCGACCCATTCGAAATCATAAAAATAGTGAAAAGTATAAACGAGTCAGCAAAATTAGTAGGTATGGATCTAGTAGAAACTTCTCACAAGAATGAAGACTACAGAGAAGGAACGCTATCTTCACAGATTCTATTGAGAATACTGAGCCGAGATTACGTTCAGCATAAATAATTCATGTGAATAGCCATAGAGCTTTTCTTATTAACCCCAACGAGCTCTTTCGTTTTCTCTATCTTCCTTGGTCGATTTCTTCCATTCCTTGTAATGTTGTCTGCAAAGGTATGCACGTTTGTTTGATGTGTCTACAATGAGATCAGCTGCCATGCTAACCTTGCTGCCGCTCATTGACCTGTCAGCGGGATTGTCACACCCTTGAACACTACATGTCACACCTTTTTCCACCTTGCCCATCTCGCTATCAATAGTTGCTAGAAATATAAAAGTAATTCGACCCATTTGCCCTGTAGCATAGTCGATTTATAATATTTATGTCCAATATCATGAATTGTGAGTAAAATCAAATTCATCTTCGAAAAAAATTATAATGCCAATTCTTCAAAGATCTGTAATATTGATACCTATAAATAAACCGCTCATAGACGATCGCGAAACTGCCGAAGTCCTAAAAGTGCTGAAAAACGGGGTTTTAACCTCTCCGTCCATAGAAGGAGGAAAGCAAGTCAGAGATTTTGAAAAAATAATGAAGGATTACTTAGGTGTACGAGACGTGATATCAGTTAATTCGGGAACATCCGCTCTTTATTGTTCATTATTATCGTACAGTATTGGATTGGGTGATGAAGTATTATTGCCCTCATTTACATTTGTCGCAACGGCAAATTCTGTAGTTGCAGCTGGTGCTAGGCCAATATTCGTCGATATCAATAAACATGATTTTACAATTGACATAGAAGACCTGAAGAAAAAGATTACCGACAAGACTAAAGCGATTATCCCAGTTCATTTATATGGACATCCATCAAATATGGGTGAAATTAGAGACTTATCACGAAAGAAATCCATTTGTATTATTGAAGATGCTTGCCAGTCGCTAGGCTCTACCTACGAGGGTCAACAAACTGGTACTATTGGGGATGTTGGTTGTTTCAGTTTGTATGCAAGCAAAGTTTTGACTTCTGGGGAAGGTGGATTCATTGCAACCAATGATAAATTGATCAGCAACAAGATTCGAATGATACGAAATCATGGGATGGTAAAAGGTTATGACACCAGAATATTTGGAATGAACATGAGGCTGCCAGAGATTAATGCAGCGATTGCAAGGATTCAAATGAAAAAATTACCAAAGATGTTGAGAGCGAGACGACATAATGCCAAGATATTAAAGGAATTATTATCAACTATAAACAGCATTCATATTCCAGAAGAGCAAGATGAAAAAAGGTATAACTGGTATCTGTATACAATTTCATTTATAGAAAATGTTAGAAATAAAATAAAAAACGAACTTAATCGAAAGGGTATTGGTGTCACTGTTTACTACGAGCCGCCGGTTCATAAAACGCCCTATTATCTGAATTTATGTCCTGACTTGAGTCTTGAAAATACTGAATGGGCATCTGGTCACGTACTTTCACTCCCTGTTCACCCCTTATTAACGGAAACGGATTTGGAATTCATATGCTCGACATTAATCAAAGCCCTCAAATAAATTAGATAATTATTCTCCTTTCATTAGTTTTAAGGCATAATATTTTAATATTATTCCTCAAAATACTTTCTAACTTATCCAATATTAGTCCAAAGTGGTCATGACGAGAAAGCAAATTTTTAGAATAATGTCATCACAAATATTTTATTACTTGACTTTTTTCGGCGTTATGCAAATAAGTATTTACCGATATCCTTGACAATTTTGAATCAAATTAATTATAAGGTATTCGTTCTCTTATACAGAGAAAATGTTCAGGATACGAGTTTTGCAATGAAATATTGTAAGTGATTCTAACAACAGGAAAAAAATACCATTTTTCGGTCAATTTCACCCTCAATGTACTATAATCTGTGACATACATGCTCTTGGACAATAAAAGTGTTCAAATTTTCACATATGGTTTATATAATATCTGCATGAAGTACAAGTCGATAATAATGCCAATAGATCCAGACTTTCCAAAAAACCATGAAGTTATTGGTAAGATACAACTAACAGATGGAGAGCATTTCCACTATCTATGGGGACCAGGCAAACTAGCTGAAGCAGCAGAGAATGAAGAAGTGAAAGCAGCATATGCAGCCAGGAAAGAAGAAATTGTTCCCCTTGGGGTAAGCGGGACAATGGTTGCAGTAGATTGGGATTCTTGTGTGGCAGATGGCGCTTGCATAGAAGCTTGTCCAGTACAAGTATTTCAATGGTACAGAACTGAACATGACGTTCCTGGCGTAGATGCAAAGAACCACGAGTGGGTAGGAACCGGAAGCTCGGTAAAGGAGGAGCGAAAGGATTATACTGATAAGGCTGATCCCATTCGAGAGCATGATTGTATTTGGTGTATGGCCTGCGTGTCAGTGTGTCCACCACAGGCAGTGAAAGTAGATCAAGCTGCCTTAGAATTTCATGAAAAAGCCGCTGGTACGTTTAACGAAGCGTTATCGAAAGGTAGTGCTCCACCGCCACATGCACATTAACTCCACCTATTAATTTTTTTTGCGTAATTTTTTAACGCCTAATAAGTAAGCAGCTAAGTAATTGATCCTTTCGGATTCATGTATGGGGCTATTTATTCCAAGAGATATCTCACAAACTATAAGGCTGTTCATGGCGAAAAAAACAACGTTACCATTAATAGAACGTAATGACTTGATGGCTGTTTTTTATCTTTTTGGAAGAAAATACGGCGTCAATGGAGACAATGAGATTATGAATGCTAGAGATCTCGCCAAAAAAACAATGGAACAGGTATCAAACCGTGTGACTACGTACGCAAGAACTGATAAAAAGCTAGACAAAGAGATGCTAAATCAGGAATTGAACAAGAGATCCATGCAAATTTTAGTTGAATTTAAAAATAATACTGATAGCGCCTTCGATTTTAACGAAATGGTAACATTGGACCCCTCGATATTGAGTGAATGCTATACTTGGCATATCGCACATTTTCAAAGTGATTTCTTTTTCACTTTATTTGGACCTCTAGACAAGAAAATGATTCCCCAAGATTTACATAGTACACTTGAGAACCGGATGTTGCTGCTGGGTTTCAATGTACAGGATGCCTCTAAACTTAATGAAGCACCCTTAAATCTATTCGTAAGATGGATTAGATCTAAGTCTAGAGCCTAAACAGATTATAAGCCAATTTTACGATTGCTCAACGGTCTCACCTGTCAAAAATTGCCCGGATCAATTAGTTCGAACTTGCTACTGCTAATTAGAGAAAATTGAACAAAATGAGGCGTTTTTGATGAAAATCTTTGCTAGATAAATTACTTCTCATGTAGTTTAAAATTTCTAAATCTGGTTTAAGCAAAATGAAAGAGAAACCTCAACCATGTTAACCCAAAGAAATTAATCAAGATAGAAACAAAATTCATGATAAGTTCATCTTAAATTGTGAATATCTCAGTCTGTCTAAGCCTTTAATTTCAAAAAAAATGCACAAAGGAAAGACTATCTACAGCGTTTTAGCAACTACATTAGTATGCATTATCCAAAATCTAGACCTAAAAATTCTGTTACCGTTAACAAAATATACGCACTTTAAATTAGCTCAATAAATAATTCTTCAGTTATACAACTTATGATCAGCATCAAAATTGTACAAAGTCTTGTCTTACTCGCAAGGACATTAATATGATTTTGCATGGCAACGCAAAACAAATTAAAGCCCTATTTATCCCAAATAATATATGGATGAATCACGAGACGTTCTTTATAAAACCCTATTGAATCGGATTCAAGGCAGTTTCGAAAACGCAACTAAGAAAACTGAAGCAAGACTTGAAATTCCTGAGCCCCAAATATTGTGGGTAGGGCAGAGAACAATTTTTAGAAACTTTATGGATTTTCCTAAAGCGTTAAGAAGAGAACCTGAAAAAATATTGCTCTACTTAAATAAGGAATTGGCATCGGCAGGGTATATATCTGGAGAACGGGTGATATTTCTTGGCAGAAAGGCACATTCGTCGTTCGGTGCTCTAATTGAAAGATATATTCGCGATTATGTGATCTGTCCTGTCTGTAAGAGTCCTGATACTCGAACTGAAAAGACAAAAAAGCTCGGATTTCTTCATTGTGAAGCTTGCGGTGCAAGATCATCAATACGGGGTACTTATGCATAAACTAGGATTGATCATGATACGTGATTGGATAACGCGTTTGGATGCACTAAACATTCGTTGAGTGTTAGTACTACTGTTTTTTATCCTGAACTGTAGTAAAGTTGACATTTAAGCTTTAGTGTTTTTTTTATTCTGTAGACTGATTTAGATACGAAAAGCAAAAAAAAGAATCAAATCAATGAGAATGTCAACAAGACAAAAACTCTTAAAGCGCCACAACTCAAAATAGAATATGAAATAGAATGTCCACGTTGCAATGATATCATGACATTATACTCTGACTTTGATCAATTGTACTATTTATGCGAACAATGTAATTTCTGTCTGTACACATTCAAATTTAATTAGATTTTGACAAAAAGTACATTATAATTATTCGTAAATTTATTCATTATAAACTAACAAGAGAAAAACCTATTTCAAACGCTTTTTCTAATCAAATACTGGCAAAAAATTGCAATTAGGTCAAAGAATGAGCTAAAAGACTTTTTATGTTAACATGCAAGAGATCGCTTTATTCAGCGAAAATGGTAATTTTAAATATGCTGATAATGAAGACTAAAGAAATATTGGAAATTTATCCAAATCTTAAATTCATAACTTTACGAATTTCTACTTAGTTCTTCGTGTATTAGAAATGATGTGGTTATAGCATAGAATGGACTGCTACCAATTTGATAAGCAGAATTGACGATCATTATGTTCTAAATTTAAAATTTATGAATACGTCATCGCTTTGCTACTGAACGTGCGAAATAAATAAGAAAAAGTCAGTTTAACCTCGTTTATGCCAAAACTTTAACTAATTTTGAATTCGGTTGGAATTCGAGTTGAAAGTGTCATTTAGTTGAGAACGTCATTTAATTGGTAAGTTATTTTAGACACTTCGCCATACAAATTATTTTTGGTTCATCCTTAAAATACTTGTATAGGTAAAGCTGGAAATAATTGTTAAATAGATTTAGAAAACGATTATTACCCCTAATGGCTAAGACGGGACTCTTTTTTGGGTCCATAGAAGCTTCCCCAACGGTTTGGAGTGGTGTCGGCTTCGTTGTAGCAATTACCTCTGCAATTATTTACTCCATTTCAAATGCTTTTGGAATTGATTACCAGTTTAAATTCACAATTGTTGCTGGTTGCATGTTGCTAATTTCTGGATTTTTTGATGTTGTAGACGGATGTGTTGCAAGATACACACAAAAAGTAAGCAAAAAGGGGGCATTTATCGACTCCACCCTAGATAAAATCGCTGAATTCGTCATTCTTACAGGAGTCACCATTGGAGCTCTTTCGGATCCAATAATTTCAATACTTGCTATTTGTTTTTCGTTCATGGTTAGCTATGTTAGAGCAAGGGCTGAGTCACTTCATGTTGATCTTAGGGGGATCGGGATTGGTGAAAGGGCAGAAAGAATACTCATTTTAGCTGTAGCATCATTTATACCGATCAGCTATTCCATCCAACTTGGAATTATTTTGATAATAATAATTAGTGCCATAACGTTGATACAGAGAGTCTATTATGTTACAAGAAGATTAAAGGACTAACGTAGTCTGCCACCGCTTCGACGTTCTTGCTCAGATCTAACTTTAACCACGCCCCTATGTACTGCACAAGAGACGCAGTAAAATTTTACGTCGGTAGACGACGCAATATAGGCACCCGCGGCTCTAAGCTCTTTAGCCAACGTAGGTTCGACAAAAGTAATTCTTCCAGTAACTTTCTTTGCTTTATCCCTGGGGACCATTGCCCCACACTGACTACAATGAACAGTACCTGAGCTTCCTTTTCCGCCCTTTGTCCGTCCCCTACTTGTCCTCTTTTTGGGCATGTGAGAAAGAAGCTTTTATCCATGCTTTAAATCTTCTGATGTTACGGAATTTATTAAAAGTAAGAATCATTTGTCGTATATGGTGAGAGTATTGGCACATGCCCAAATCAACAAACCAGTACGGGGCGATTATTTTTCTGGAATATTATTATATTCTTCTATTGTAGAAAGCTAAATGAAACTTGCAATTATTTCAAATGTTGTAGAAGATGAAATAATAGGTTTAGACGGCGCTGTCACAATCAGCGTTGGAGGCCCACCATTTTATTGCGGTCTAACAGCAAGAAAGTATGGTATTGAAGTTCGTCTAATTACCAAATTTGGAAAGGATTTAGACATTGAATATATTAATTTACTAAGAAGGAATAATATTTCTGTTGAGACAAGAATCTATTCTGATTTCCCGACGACGAAGTTTATTCTGAAGAATACGGGTTTAACTAGAGAACTATCGCTCAAATCAAAATGTGCGCCGATTACCCTAAACGATGTGAGAGGTCTAGATGTGGATTCGTTAATAATAAGTCCGGTATTGGATGAACTTCCACTGCACGTTTTGGAATTCTTGTTGAAGAATAAGAGGTGTAATTTCATAATGTTTGACCCTCAGGGTTATACAAGATTCATTCAAGATGATAAGCATGTGGCTATTAGAAAGGAGTTGGATCTATGTATAGGGAATATAGACGGGATAAAAACAGATGAAGATGAGTTATATTGTATAACTGGTGGGCTCACGGGGATCGATGGTATGCGTAAGCTTAATTCCCATTATAAGATTAGGTATGTTATACTGACTACAGGTAAGACTGTACATCTGATTGATAACAACAAACACTATTGGCTAAATATGCCTACCATTGATACTAAAGACTCGACTGGTGTGGGAGATATCCTTTCAGCCGTGTTTACCTCTGTGTTACTAAAAGAAAGAGACGCAATTTGGGCTTTTTGTTTTGCAGTAGGGGGAGTAATATCTGCACTAAATACTAAACGAACTGGAATTCAAAAAATCCCTGATAAAAGGAAAATAGAGCATATGGCAGGTTACAACTATAACCTCCTCAATTTCGAAACCCTCTGAGAATTTTTAAATTTAAATTTTAGAAAGGATTAGATAGTAAATAATCATGAAAATTGGCATCTTTAATTCAGCAGATGGCAACCTGATGAATAAAGTAAAAAAAATTCTTGACGATCTAAACGTTGAATCTAAAATAACAGATAATGAGGTTCTGCCGGCTGAATTAGATCTTGTCCTGGTTGCTGGAGGTGATCGTGCCATACTTAATTATTGTCACATCATCAAAGATTTTACTGTCCCAATCGTAGCAATTTCTGAATCAGATTTTACAGGGTTTCTTGGCCAAGTGGATATAAAGGAATTAGATCAGGCTGTGAAGAGATTAAAGAATAGCGACTACGAGATAGACGAAGTTTACCGATTATCAGTACAAGTTGACGGGAAGGAATTAGAACCTGTACTTAATGACGTGGCAGTATTTCCAAGAAAAAGTGCTACATTGATGGAATATATTCTCAAAGTAAATGGAAGGGAACTTTGGCACGATAACAGTGATGGAGTTATTTTATCAACTCCAATAGGCTCTACTGCCTACTGCATGTCCGCAGGTGGACCAATGGTATTGCAGAATTCGCAAGTCTTTGTAGTGGTTCCAGTAAATTCTGTAGATAATACTCGTCGTCCACTAATTGTACCTAATAATGTAAATCTAGAGATCACGGATATTTTATGTAGATATTTGTGCGAGGTAGTCGTCGACGGAGGACGTCGAGTAAGGGTTAAAAGAAATCTAGAATGTAAAAAATACGAGTTTCCCGCAAGATTTATTCGATTCACAAAGAATTTTTCAGCTGATCTAATTGCCAAGAAAGTTAAGCTCAGCTGAAGATCTTCTAAACATGCCAGCAAGTGCGAAGCTCATCCTGAAAACTATGGAATATGAGGGGCCCTTGAGTCAAAAGGACCTCATTAAAAAGACACTATTACCGGAAAGAACAATTAGATTGTCTCTGAGCCATTTGTTAAATCATGGATATGTTAGAAAGAAAACATCATTACGAGACGCCCGGCAGAAAATTTATGAGCTCAGGATTTAACTAATCGAAGACCCTATAAATGCGTAAAATGCTTCCTCGGGACTTCCTGGCCTACTGGTAAATTCGGAATGATATTGAACACCCATGAAGAATCTATTCGATGGCAGCTCTATAATTTCAATTCTTTTGCCATTATCAGAATGGCCTGACAATACCAAACCATTATCTTCTACTACTTTTCGAAAATCCTGGTTAAATTCGTACCTGTGTCTGTGCCTTCTTTGAATATCATTTGTGTAATAGATTCTATTTGCAATTGTTTTTGAGATAATCCTAATATCATGCTTTCCAAGTCGCATAGATGCTCCATAATTTCTAAAATTATTTTGCTCCGGCATAAATTTTATGAATGAATTCTCCACTTCAGGCATAAATTCTTGAGAGCTAATATCTGATAATCCACATTCATTTCTTCCAAATTCTAATAATGCTAATTGAAATCCGAAACATATACCCAAATACGGTTTATCACGTGTCCTTGCGTAATTAATTGCTCTCATAATGCCTTCACTGCCCCGTGCACCAAAACCACCAGGCACTAACAACCCGTCAAAATTCTTCAAAATTTCAATACTTTCATAGTTTTTTTCAAATTTTTCAGAATCAATCCAACTCACATCTAGACCTATTTCAATTTTGGCGCAAGCATGCAATAAAGCATGATAGACACTTACATAACTATCGGGTAAATCAACATACTTGCCTACAACTGCGATGCTTACTTTCTTATTAAAGCTTGAAAATGATTTGGCTATCTGTCTCCAATTTTTCCATTTTGCTTTACTATTTGCTAGATTCAGTTTTTCAGCCATAACTCGCAGCATACCTTGTGCCTCCAAAACTTCTGGCACTGCATATATCGAGGGAACATCATGGCATGATATTACTGATTTTTGCTTTATGCTAGCAAATAGCGAAAGCTTGCGAATCGCATCATTTTGAAGAGGCTTTTGACATCGGACGGCCAATATATACGGCTGAATACCAATTCTTCTCAATTCTTGGACACTGTGTTGAGTTGGTTTGGTTTTTTGTTCCCCTACTACATCCAATATCGGGGCTAAAGTTACGTGAATGAATAAAGTATTTGAAAATCCATGCTCTAACTCCATCTGCCTTAGAGCTTCCAGAAATGGATGGCTTTCTATATCTCCTACGGTACCGCCACATTCTACTACTAAAACGTCTAAATCCTCAGCAAGTCTCGTAAGTTTCGATTTTATTGCGTCTGTAATGTGTGGAATTATCTGGACGCATTGACCTAAATATTTTCCTTCTCTTTCTGCATTTATAACTTCTGAATATATCCTGCCGGTGGTAATGTTGTGCTCCTTCGTCATCGAAATATCGAGAAATCTTTCATAATTTCCTATATCCATGTCGCATTCGCCACCATCATCGGTTACAAAGACTTCTCCATGGGCCGTAGGATTCATAGTCCCTGCATCATAGTTTACGTACGGGTCTATTTTTGTGCAAGATACTCTTAATCCAGCTAATTGTAGCAACTTTGCTGTTGATGATGCTATTACTCCCTTTCCAAGACCAGACATAACACCACCTGTGACAAAAATGAATTTCGGATTCTTTAATTTCGCTTTTCTCTGCACATTAAATTTTCTTTTTTCACCTTTTTAATGTTTTGTAGCCCATCAGATATTGAATTTGCTTAAGTGTTTGAGGCGTTAAGTTTTATGACTCATTTGGAAGCGATTATCTCACTGTTCAATATATCCAATATTGGCGAAAAAAGACAATGTATTTTTCACAAATTCATTGTCTCTGTTTAACATGTACATTGTATTAACCATTTTTTTTGCCAACACCCACCCAATAGAGATAAGATCTTTAAGATTCCGTTTAATATTTTCCCTTTTTAGACCAGTTTTTTTATGTAATACGTAAATGGTGACCATTTTATTTTCTTCAGCAAGAGCTTTTAATATCTTAATTTTACCTATCGATCCAATCCCACGTTCAATTATGCTTTTGGTATCAAGCTCTGTCATTTCGTTTATTTTTGCCAATTTGTTGTGCCAGTAATGGTTCAATATCCTTTAATGCTATGTTACTTATTCCAATTTCCTTGAGTGATTTCATCTCTATTATTTTTAGAGTAAGCAAATCATACAAATAATCTTCGATTTCAAATTTTTTTATCTTGTACTCTTCAGCTAATCCTGCAGCATTAGCACGGATATCCTTAAGTTCCACAAATTGTTTTTTACGTATATTTAAAGTTTTAACTATTGCCATTATTGTTAATAATTGATTATTTGGGAGTTCGATTATCTCTTGATTTGTAATTGACGGAAATCTATTACTGTGTACTTTTCTAACATGATCTAATATTACTCTACCAGTACCGCTTGATTCCGCAAGATTTCCAACATATAATAAAATATCTAATGCGTATCTAACATCACCATTAATCTGTGGTGAAGCTGTGATAGTTGAGATTTCATCTATTATGTCCGAACCAACTACATTGGGATTAAAGGCTTCTGAACATCTCTTTATGAGTATATCACTAATTTGATCTATGGAATAAGCCTCAAAATTTATTGGTAATCTGCCCAAGGTACTTAATTCAGCTTTATCAATCTTATTATAAAATTCAGTACTTCTCGCTATAAAAATAACTCCTAATACATTACAATGTTTTGTCAAGTCATATTCATTAAGACGCGTGAAATCGTAAATTATACTACTGTCTTTGCTTGATCTAACAAGATAGTCGATTTCATCTAGGACTATTAAGGCATAAATTTTATTTTCGGCCAAATACGAGAGTGAGTATCTTAACATTTCTTCAGCGCTAAGACCTTGAGAAGGAAGTTCAGGAGCTATTTTTTCTAGAATTAACTTATAAATCGTATACTTATTGCCGCCTTGAAGTTTGAGGTTTATATAGGCAATTTTTAGTGACTGTCCCATTTTATTAAATTCATCTTCTAATATTGCTACAAATCTGAGAACAGTGGATGTTTTTCCAATACCTGATGGACCTACGATTTGAGTCGTAGTAAGCATAAATTTGTCGGGATCTTTATACGAATCTTTAAACATTCTTTGAAGCATAGCAATCTGTTCTTCACGGTGTGGAAGCTCTAGAGGTATATATCTAGAAGATAATTTTGATCTATCAAAAAATATTTCACTTTCAGACATCTTAAAAAGAATGTTATTGAGAAATACTATATTAACCGTTCTAGGAACGTTTTTAGAAAAAATTCTAAAATAAGACCCGGTCGCACAAAAAATTCACACGATTAACAATTATATAATTACAAGAAGGAGATAAACCATGTACAGTGATTATTTTGAGTAGATTTTTGCATAATAATCAGGGCTTGAGAAAGTTAGCAGCTAATTCATATGATGCAATAGACAATGGATTTTATGATGCGGATGAGTATCATTATGAAAATCATTCAGTGTTGTCACTTAGAACTGCAATTAAAGAGTGCAAACATATCCCAATCATTTCTGAAATTAAATATTCATCCCCATCAAGGGGAAAAATAATAGAACCCAAAAAAGTCAACTTAAAGCATTTAGCATTAGACTTGGTAAACTCTGGTGCTATTGCACTTTCAGTTTTGACCCAACATTACTTATTTGATGGCGCCATACAGAATTTAGCCTCAATTAGAAAGTCAATAGGCGCACCATTACTCATGAAAGATATTGTAGTTAGTGAAATTCAAATCGATGCAGCAAGAAAGATTGGAGCAGATTGTATCCTCTTGATAACCTCAATTTTTGATTCTGGATTAGCTGAAGGCAGTATTGACAAATTTATCAAATATGCTGAGAATAAAGGTCTTCAAGTAATAATAGAGGTTCACACAGAAGATGAATTCAAGGAAACTCTAAAGCATTATTCTCCTCGTATTTTAGGAATTAATAATAGGAACCTGAATGATCTTCAAGTTGACCTGAATGTTACCAAAAATTTACTCCAAAACTATGAGAAAGGGAAGAATTTGATAATAAGTGAAAGCGGAATTTCAAATCCTGAGCAAATAAAAGCACTTCTGGGTTATAATGTTGACGCATTTCTTATTGGAACTGGGATAATGGAAACAGATGTGCCAAGCAAGAAGCTGCGGGAATTGTGCCTTATTCAATGAGTAATCCTTCAATTGGGAAATCGGAGAATGCATATGGAGCCTGATTTAGACAAGTATCCTGTCAACGGTAAATATGGAAAATATGGTGGGAAGTTTATTCCAGAGACTCTAGTCCCTGCAGTAAATCAACTTGAAGAACAATATAATAAAATTAAAACAGACAAGAAATTCAAAGAAGAATTAGATTATTACCTTTATCAATATGCTGGTAGACCAACTTCATTGTACCTTGCAAGAAATCTATCCGAGTCTATAGGAGGGGCTAATATTTATTTGAAAAGGGAGGATTTACTTCATGGAGGGGCACATAAGATCAATAATTGCTTGGGTCAATGTCTTTTAGCAAAAAAAATGGGAAAAAAGAGAATAATTGCTGAGACTGGTGCCGGACAGCATGGCGTGGGGACGGCAATAGCTGCCGCAGTTCTAGGGCTAAACGCTGAAATCTATATGGGCTCGCTCGATGCAGAACGACAGGAGCTTAATGTATTTAGGATGAAATTGCTGGGTGCAAAAGTTAACATTGTCAACTCTGGGTCAAAGACGTTAAAAGATGCAATTAACGATGCCTTAAGAGACTGGATTACTAATGTTAATGATACCTATTATTGCATAGGCTCAGTTGTAGGTCCACATCCTTATCCAATGATTGTTAGGGATTTTCAGAGTGTCATAGGGTATGAAATTAAGAATCAGCTAAGGAAACAGTTGGGTAAATCACCTAATGCGATAGTTTGCAGCGTGGGAGGAGGCAGTAATGCTATTGGAACATTTTATCCATTCTTGAATGATTTTGATGTAAAGCTCTATGGAGTGGAAGCAGGTGGACAAGGCTTAAAAACGGGCCGTCATTCTGCTTCGCTGAATGCCGGATCTGAAGGTATCCTTCATGGAATGAGGACTTTTGTCCTCCAAGATAAATTTGGTCAAGTTAAAGAGACCCATAGTATTTCAGCAGGATTAGATTATCCTGCAGTTGGGCCGCAACATGTTCATTTGCAACATTTGGGAAGAGCAAAGTATGTGACTTGCAAGGACAATGAAGCCTTAAAGGCCTTTTCAGTGCTATCAAAACTAGAAGGAATAATTCCTGCACTGGAATCTGCTCATGCAGTATCATATGCTATGAAAATTGCAAGAACAATGAACAGGGATAACAATATCGTAGTAACACTATCAGGCAGAGGCGATAAAGATGTTGAAGAAGTAATGAAATTAGTTCAGAGTTGATATCTTATTTATGGTAAATTTCAATAGAATTGAAGGAAAGTTCCTACAGCTAAAAAAATCCCATCAAGGTGCCTTGATCTGCTACGTTGTTGGAGGGTATCCTGATGTAAAAACCAGCATCGATATAATCACGTCTCTTGTCAATGGTGGTGCGGATATTATAGAAATTGGAATCCCGTTTTCTGATCCGATTGCAGATGGGACCGTAATTCAAAAAGCTTCTACCATTGCTTTATCAAATCATGTGACACCTGATACTTGCTTGGAACTCGCCACTATAATCAGAAAAAGATTCCCGGAACTGCCTTTACTATTTATGACTTACTCAAATATACTACTGAGACAGGGATTCAAGAGATTCATGATGTTATCAAAAACTGCTGGAATAGACGGATTTATTATTCCTGACCTGACCATTGAAGAAGCGACGGATTATCTCAAATTTGCCCAGCATCTTAATCTGGCAACAATCTTTCTTGTTTCACCTAATACCAGCGAGCAGAGGATAAGGAAAATTTCAGAATCTTCAAAAGGATTCATATACCTTGTATCCGTGTACGGAATTACTGGTATGAGAGAATCATTTGATCGCCATACTACCGATATGATAAAAACTGTTAAACAAATAACTAATAATAACAACATTGCGGTAGGTTTCGGAATTAGTGACCGATCGCACGTAAAATTGATGATAGATGCGGGTGCAGACGGTGTTATAGTGGGAAGTGCAATCGTTAATTTAATAGGAAACGAAAGAACGGGGCTGAAAAAGAGAATGTTCTCCTATGCAAACCTACTAAAAAAGGCATGCAAGTTGCAGCAATGAATTAAGTACTTATTTTATTCGAGCACTAGGCCAGTGTGATCAGATGAAAAATATATGTTGTTAAGTCCAATCTGAAATCTTTGTCCACCCCTTATGACTATAACCTCTAAATTGTCGAGAGATTCAGAGGTTGTACTATTTTCCAATGTCGTTATTACTACGTGGATTGACTCATGTGAAATTAGCGAAGGCATAAATCCTTCAATATTGATAAAGTCGTTTTTGTCTATTTTAGCACTTGACTTTGATTGTACAATTATCATACAATTACCTTCATATGTAAAATAGCCTGGAACTTGATCCGTCGCACACGACAATGCATAGTCATTTATCGCCATTTGCGCCAAATCACCAACTTACTAAATCAATGCTCCTTGTTTACTCATTCTTTATGCACAAATAAATCAAATTAGAAAGTATTCTGCGTCGGGGTGATGGACGATTATGGCAGCGGTAGACTGCTCTGGAATTATTTGACATGCAGATGTAAGACTCATTCCAGATTTGGTAGGATCCAGGAGTTTCCATACTAATTTGTGCTGGGTTATATCGGGACAGCTAGGATATCCCCAGCTATACCTCAGTCCTCTATTTGAATCTAGATTTAACTCTTTTCTAATCATGCTGTGTGTCCAATCGGCTAATGCTTCCGCCGTCTCTACAGCCAAACCGTGCAAATAATATGCCTCGGTATATTGATTGTTTGAATTTAGTTCTTCGATTTTTTCAGTTGCTTTATTACCCACAGTGACGGCTTGAAATGCAACCGTGTCATTTTTACCAAAATAATCTACTATGGATAAATGTTTCGCCTGCAAGGACCTTGGAAAATCAAATATTACGTCCCCGCGTTTCGATTGAACTAGCAACTTGTCATTCATATTCCTACATTTAAAATAGCCATATACTACACTTGGAGAAAAAATTTCCTCATTGATAACTTTCTGTTTCCAATGTCGATATAAATCCTCTTTATGCTTATCAAGTTCAGAAGCACCTTTGCCTCTAATTCCCCATGACAACACAAATAGAGATTTTTTGTTAAGGAAATTCCATATCTCATTCAAATCAATTGAATGTGAATCTATTCTTATCGGCTGATCAATTCTTGATGTACTTGGAGGTAGTACGGGTTTGACGTTACTTTTCGTCATTACTGGCTTGATTTCCTTCGTCGCTTTGTCCTTCACTTTGCTCATTTTTTCTTCCCACGATCGAACAAATTCATTACGTTCTAAAGACATTAATTTATTCATTACATTCAGTCCATCGAATGCTGTCTTGCAATAAAAGACACCAGATTCGTAAATGCCCCCATTTTTTGCTATCCTGTTTATGTATTCACTGTTTATTGCTGCACCCCCGCACATGATTGGGATCTTCAAATTTTTTTCTCTTGCATATTCAACGAAATATTGCATTTGCTTGGAAGTTGAAACTAATAGTGCAGATAAACCTACAGCATCTGCATTTGTCTCTCTTATCTTGTCAACAATCTGTAGCATAGGTACTTGCTTACCCAAATCATAAACAGTATATCCATTATTTACTAAAATTGTCTTTACTAGATTCTTACCAATATCATGTACATCACCATAGACAGTACACAGTACTATCTTGCCCTTACTTACTCCGCTCTTTTTTATGAGGAATTTTTCTAATTCGGAGACGGCTGTCTTCATACACTCGGCAGATTTTAACACAAATGGTAAAATTAATTCACCTGCACCAAACTTGTCTCCTACTTCTTTCATTGCTGGCAACAACACTTCATTTAGAGTCTTTACTGCTGCTTCATGAGCATCCTCCAGATTAGATATTGAACTTTCATTCAAAGGAGATCGTTCATTTATAGATATCTTTGTTAGCCTATTGGATATTGCGTCTCTGACGTCAGATTCTATTCCGTCTTTAAGCCTGTTTACAATACGAAAATGGCATTTTTTATCGGCGTCCCAAGAGCTGTCTATTTCCAAAGGCTTGGACTTGTTTGATGAAGTAGTTTCTTTACTTTCAAAATGTGAAATCAGATCTGCTAGTGCATTGGGATGTTTATTATAAATGAGATCTTCTGCCAATTTAATCTGATTTGGTTCTATCTCATGCAGAGGGATGATGTCTTTTGCATTAATTATTACTGTGTCAAGACCTGCTCTAATGGCATGATCTAAGAACACAGTATTGACTATTCTGCGCGCGTTTAGTGGTAGACCAAAGCTAACATTGCTCAAACCCAAAGTAGTTAGGCATCCTATTAATTCCTTCTTGACTAGTGTAATTCCATTCAGGGTCTCCATTGCAGATGTTGCGTACTCCTGCTCACCGGTAGCTAAAGTGAATGTTAAAACATCAAATATATACTGCCATGGCTCCAATCCATAAATTCTTCCAGTATCAAATAGAAGTTTTGCTGTTGAGAGTTTTTCTTCTGAAGTCTTCGCCATGCCAGATGGACCAATACACATGGCAATAGCAGGGACTCCAAATTTCTTCATCAATGGTGCAAGGGCGTGAAATCTAGTTCCATCACCTTCCAGATTCACTGAATTGATAATAGGCTTTGCTGGTATAATTGAAAGTGTCTCTGAAATTACTTTAGGATCCGTCGAATCGATAACAAGTGGGGCGTCGATTTCAAGTGATAGTTTTTTCACCAATTTCTTCATAAAGTCCAATTCGTCTGATTTCTCGGTGGTCGCCACGCAAACATCCAAACAATGCGCTCCGTCCTCAACTTGCTCTCTGGCAAGGTCAACCAGCCCATCCAAATCCTCGTCCAGTACCAACCTTTTAGCCTTCCTTGAACCTTGGCTATTTAGGCGCTCACCTATTATTAATGGGGGCGGAGTTTGAATAAGATCAACTGCCTTCAAGGCGGAACTGACACGTGGAACAATATGTTTCATTTACTTATTGTTAATCCAAGGATGTGCCTAGGCAATTAAAACTTATACGTTTAATATCTTACTTAATTCACGTATGTGATTAGGTGTTGTACCACAACAGCCACCTATCATTCGAATGTTTCCATACTTGCCCAAATAAGCGTTCAATTCTCTAGCCAGCTCTGATGGGGTCATTTTGTATACCGCGTTTCCGCCATCGTTAATTGGCATTCCAGCATTGGGCATTACCAAGATTGGGAGTTCACGCTGTTCATTCAACCATCTGATACTTGGGCCCATTTCGACTGGACCAGTAGAACAATTCAAACCAAATGCTGATATTCCCATATCACTCACAGTCGTGTATGCTGACTGAACATCAGTTCCCAATAACATTTTTCCGTATTTATCAAGAGTAATATTAGCAATAACAGGAATTTTTTTTGTGGTTTCTTCTATCGCCTTTAAACAACCTTCAATAGCTAACTTAACTTCCAGAATGTCCTGACTCGTTTCTATTAAAAGAACATCTGCGTTCCCAGCAATAAGACCTTGAGCTTGCAAAAAATACGCATTAATAATTGTATCGGGATCAATATTACCCAAATCAGGATCATTAGAGCTTGGTAAGAATCCAGTTGGACCCATGGAACCAACAACAAATCTGGGCTTGTCTTTATATTCAGAACAGATTTTAGCAGCCAACTGAGCAGAGACTCTATTTATCTCTATAGTTTTGTCACCAAAACCATATTCGCTTAACTTAATTTGATTGCTCCCAAAAGTATTGGTCTCTATGCAATCTGCACCCGCTTCTAAATATGAATTATGTATATTTTCAATCCATTCCGGATTTGTTAGTACAAGGCCATCATTAAACCCTTCCTTGCCATTTGGAAAATCTTCTATCCGAGGATTTAACTTTTGTATTTCTGTACCCATTGCTCCATCGAACAATAGCACTCTTCTATTAATTTCACTTAGAAATGAAGTTGACATTCTACCACTGATTAATGATCCATTATGCATTTGATACTTAATAAAAAAGTTTAATTTCAGATTCTTCCATTTATAAATATCAAATTCCATAGAGTTGATATAAGGATTATTATCTGACTTCACTCAGGGTCCATAGTTCAGTTTGGATAGAATGGCTGCCTGCGGAGCAGCTGGTCGAGGGTTCGAGTCCCCCTGGACCCGTGACGATATCGTAAGTATTTGAATGGATTGGCTATCGTAGAGCATAAAAATAAGCATAAACTTCAATTATGGATAACACCTAGTTATTAGGATTATCTTTTCTTCTAGTTCATTAACTGCTAACCTTTCTATATCAATTCAATATATCTTTTAGGTTTAAGGCATATCAGTGATTCAAAGAGATGTAGGTGTTTATCCGCCACTTCTTTCCAAGTCAATCTAGTACTGAAGTATTGTAGAGATTTTTGTATTTTGCGATGTTTTGTTCAAGCTCTAAAAGCCCATTAGAAAAGTAGCTTGGATTTCCATTGACCGACATCTCCAGACCCAAGTTGGAAAAATTCTCTGAAAAATTCTAAATCCCTAGAGGCAAAAAGAAGAGCATGGGCAAAGCAGTCAAACATTCCACCGAGCCGAACCTAACCCTGCAGTAAGCAAGCGTTACTTACTTACTTACAGTATTGTGGTTTTTCGACACAATTCAGGTGCTGTGAACCATATATCACGGTGTTACCAAAATGCTTATCAGTTTTTAATGGGTCAAGCCACACACTAATAGCATTCCCGTTCATCAATCTTATGCTTATTGGAACATCGGTTACAGGACCGTTCTTCATGGTTAAAGTTGCTGTTCCATTGAAGGTAGTGGAATTATTGTTCGTTATGGGACTGCCAATGAGTTTAAAGTTTGATATTGTATGGGTATGAGCTGCCGATCCGTTTAATTTCATCATATAAAATGTTGCATTGAAC
Organism: uncultured Nitrososphaerales archaeon; assembly: GCA_963703885.1. Classification (GTDB taxonomy): domain Archaea; phylum Thermoproteota; class Nitrososphaeria; order Nitrososphaerales; family Nitrososphaeraceae; genus TA-21. The sequence continues at coordinate 4,761 of CAVPGE010000003.1, read as the reverse complement.
ATAGGAGAAGTGGAATCGATCTTATCCATTCTGTAAACACCATGCACGATCCAAGTCGGACTTCCATTTTGATTATTCTGAATACCTACCAAGCCGCCCTTTGCCGTACTTTTAGAGATTGCACCAAATACAGAGTCAGTGTCAATGAAGATCAGTACTCCTATCATAGTAACAACAATTGTCAAGGCTAGTATAATTATGAATTTTGGTATCATTAATCACATGACACAAAGAAGATATATAAATAATTCCATCAATTTCCCATACGTAGCAATAATTTGGAAAAATTTATAAATTACCTCGTATCGTTTTAAAAACGCAGAGATTAGTTACGAAGAGGAATTTATTATCGGTAAATTGTTAGCTATACGTTACTAACTTTCATAACCTGCATTGTATGTGTTTCAAAAAATTTTCTAATTTCATGGTTGGAATTATATTCCTGATTTCTAATTTCGGCTGCGCCACTTATTATTACATGCTGAATATTCCATGAATCATAAAATCATTTTTCTAATGCCTTCACTGTCTAATATTTGTGGGAATTTTGCAAGTCAAATACGGTGATTGTGTCTTTTATCGATCTTCTGCCATGTCTCTCTTACATGCCAACTATCTCAAATTACATTTCGCCATGCAAATTCTGAAGTTCATATACTCTTCTAAAACGGTATAGGCTTGTGGAGTCATAAAAGTAAAATATTCTTAGTTTTCCTTAAAATAAACTTGAAGTTTTGCTGCCATTAGATCGCTAGAATTCTTGTGATATAATTGGGTTACGTGTTTCCACCTTAGCCAATTCCAGATGATAACATTATCAGAACTATTACTTTTATTCTTCTGTCTGGAAAATCTAATAGTTTTCTTATTTTGGCTACCTTAGGACATCGGTCATCTGCTCCATGCGACAGAGTAATTGCCACCTTTTTAAGATTCCATGTGCCAGTCCAAAAGTACGGAACAGTCACTCTGTGGTCGCATCTTTGATTCTTCCTTTTGATTATTGTATTTTACGAGTCAACAGGTCATAACAATCAAACTAAATCATATTTTTCTTATATTTGCAATCACAATTCACAATAGTATATAGATCAAATAAAGTGTTGTAATGCCCTAATGTGAGGTAGAGTATGATTACTATTCTCACTTATTATTAGACTACAAATAATTAGTCATCAGGCCTTATATCCTATTAGCAGAGCCATCTCGAGCCACTTCCAATAACAATCTACTTCTACATATCCTGTATCTTTCAGCCAACCCAATTGTAATTCCATTGGTAACAATCTATTAGCTCTATCTTCTGTTTCTGGACTGTATCCAATTGCTTTAAGAAATCTGACATGCAATTGAACAGAAGGTGATGCAACATGTTCCAAATTACAGAATACTCCTGTAGGATTAACAATATCATATATTTCCTCGTAGAGTTCACGTTTACGTTCATGTCTAAGATGGTGGATCGCAAAACTAGATACAACAGCATCAAAGTAACCTAAATCATCTGGCAAAGGTTGACTAAGATCATGCTCTATAATCTTGACCTTTGAGTCGTTAGCAAAATGTTCCCTTGCAGATTTTAGCATTGTTGGAGATACGTCTATTGCCACTGCTTCTATCTCTGGTCGATTCGCCTTTATCAACCTGATTAATCTTCCATCTCCTGTCCCTAGATCCAAAATTCGTTTTGTATCTTCAGGCAGATGTTCTATCAAGACGGATTCACCTTCTGAGCGGTGCGGAATAGTGTCAGCCACATTTAGGTAAGCTAGAGCATTCTCTGGACTTGACCATTCCTTTGCCGAACGGCTCATGGTAAAAGAAATCTTCATAGGAGTAGAAAAGCATTGCGCTACAGCGAAGTCTATAAGTACTTGCTTAATCTGTGGCGTTCTTTCATTGAACTTATATTATACATCATAACTACCACCTCTAATACGACCGAATTTTGTATCGCTGACATGATGTTTCATTCTCTCATGTTTTCTTTGAGTTTAGACTTTGATACGTATAGGAGAGATTATTATAAAGAACGTTGTCAATAATACAAATTGTTATATGAAATGTTACAGTATATAACTCCTGTAAGCCTGGAGACAGCAGAGACGATATTAGATCTCCTTAAGCAGGTTATTATCAACAACTATTTGTAGCAAAGGAACTAACCGACACATCTTCTTTTTTATCTATTTTGCTATTTTCAAGAAGTTGAAACTTATAATCCTTTTATTCAAGTATTTGTTCTATTTCACAGAAGAAACTTGGCTACTGCTAATTCGCACGACTGGAAACTTCAAGGAGATTATTTTGAAGGCTGTAACTGTGATTCAATCTGTCCATGCATTTTCTTATCAGATCCAGATAAAGGGTACTGTAATGTCACTGTTGCATGGCATATAGAAAAAGGGCACTATGACGATACACAACTCGACGGATTAAATGCTGTGGCTGTTTTTGTTGCCCCTGGAAATATGTTTACCGGCCCGAAAATGAAGGTAGCTTTTTACCTGGACAATGTTGCAAGTCAAGAACAAAAAGAAGTCTTATCAAAAATATTTTCAGGTCAATCTGGAGGATTCTTTGCTGCAGTGTCTAACTATGTCGGGGAAATGGTTGCAGTAAAATCTGCCCCAATAACATTTGGAATGGAAGGAAAACGTCGTTGGTTACACATCCCAGAATACTTAAATTTAGAAATAGAAGCAATCAAGGGAGGAGATCCGAATAAAGACAGTCTGGTAACAAACCCTGCATTTACTGTCGCACAAGGCTACGATCCTGTAATTGCACGTTCTACCAAACATTCTTACAAAGATCTTGGGTTTGAATGGGACAGTTCCGGCAAAAACGGATTCTATTCAAAGTTCAACTATGGGCCATAACTCATATTTTGGAATTCTAGTAGGACCGAAATATAAAAGGGAAAAGAACGCAATTCGTAATCCTAATGTATATTGATTTAAGCGAGACTTGTTTAAATGGCTAATTGATTCTTATCTATATCTTGAAGTTCCACAGTTTATATCAAAGACACATTTAGTTAATGCCATACCTGCTTTAAATGTACAGATAAGAGAACGATAGATAAATTGCTTAACGACCTTAAATATGGTTGTAAATAGAAATCAAGTATGTGGAGGTACGAATTTGTCTAATATTATTTATCCTTGTCATTGAATGACCACTTCCGAAGGTAAGTCTCATTCTTCAGCTCGCGGCCTTTGAATAACTCAAAATACGCGGATCTGATTTTTTTGAATTTATCTAACTCACTCTGTATTTGTTGCGTGTAGCTGATAACATTTTGGACCAATTTATTGATCTCGACAGGTTCTTCGTAATTGGTTTTCTTCCGATTAATTTCAAAATCAAGAAATGAATTAACGCATTTATTCCCGCAAAATACTACCGGAGCATATTTCAAATCATTTACATTCACAGACAGCTTCTTGCTGCATGATTCATTCCTACATTTAATAAGTTGAATTCTCATATGAGCCAACTCCATTTATGGCATTACAGCAAGCTGCACACATTGATCTCATTTGAAATAGTAAAATAAACAACGTTTATTTATTTTTGTTATTTGAAAATATTGCTCGATGGTGGAAGCAGTTTCTGTACTTGTCTACATTGTCCATTATTTCCACTGTCACTGTCGGCATTTACATTTGTAACAGTTGCTGCTACTGTAATTGATGCCAATATTGTTAGTATTGACATTGTAACTAATAGATTTCTCATTCACAACACGAAGAAAATATAACTTAAGGAAGCTTTGGTTTCCAGATCTAGAAAACTTTTCTGACAACTCTTCTATTTTCTTATTCGGAAATCATCTCCTAATTGAATAGCATATAAATATGCTTTCGAGGCAGGTGGTAACGAATGTTCGGAAAGGTAACCTATCTTATTTTTAGGAGTCAGAGGAATTAATTCCTTATCGACAAATTCCTGGAAGGCAGGATCAAACCATTTTTCCATTTCAATAGTGCTTTGCCATATTTCCGTTATCGTTCCCCCTTCGAAGGCACTCTTCATCCATCGCAACCAACCGGTCCACTCATTGTCGCTTAACACGTTTCCTTGCCTCATATGAAAAACGTGCGCGAACATAAACAAAATATCATATGCGTATGTGATTTCAGGTGAATTTGCATCAATCTTGCTTACTACCTTTATCAGTCGAGGACGCTCAACTAATATTTGCGTAGTGCATGCATTCTTTGAGCCAAATCGTTCAAGACCTTAGTTTCAATATCTACCGACAAACTCCGTGATTGCTTCCTCGAGAAATATAGAAGTACATGCATTGTACCAATTATTCCCAGTGCTTCTCCTATACCGAAATACTCCGCTAAACCAATTTCAGTCATTAATTGAATTCTGTAAATGTGTGTTCATAAGCATTTTTTACAGGACTCGTGAAACGGTACCAAGAATCCACATAATTAAGCAAACAATTATGAAAAATAGTCGATTAGAACTAATCGTATCTCATTATTGGCTTTTATGGTGGACGATGCGTTACTGGGTGCTCGGGCCATTTTGGTTTCTGTATTCATGTTAGGTGTTAGAAATCACTTGATTCACTACATAAGAGTTATTTTGATAAAATGACAAAATACAAGCGTGCCTAAATTTAAGGCCAGAGAAAGGAGGTTGATAAGATATTGTCACTCTGTTAAGTATTAAACGATTACCTGATGCAGAAATAATCGCACAAGTGAAACGACAGACTAGACAGACAATAACCCAGCA
>CAVPGE010000002.1:0-65291 GCA_963703885.1 uncultured Nitrososphaerales archaeon | reverse complement strand
TAAAATCATCATAAAAAAATTAAAGAATAGATGGGGCAGTATAACCAAATATAATAATATGAATCTAAACCTAAATTTGATAAAAACACCTCCAGATATCATCGATTACATAATCATACATGAATTATGTCATTTTTAAGATTAAAGGACACTCCTATAATTTTTGGAATTTGTTGAAAAAATATTTTCCAAATTATCCAAAATATGTTGAGTGGTTAAACATCAATGGAAAGAATTTACTCGCCTAAAAAAAGACAAACACAGAATCATTCATAACGGATATTTCCTTATATCTAGTTTCAAATTATTCATCATAATTCCACATTAAAGAATCCCAATTTGCCAAGTAAGGGAATTGCTTTTCTAAATCTTTTTGCATCTTTTAGTAAAAATCCATGCTTGTAGTGGGTGCTCTTTGGGTCTGCGAAATGTTTATTCTTGTCTCTAAGAAACGAATTTTTATTAACATAAGTCTTGACGTCATAAAGAGTTGCTTTTCCTATTATTGCACCTGTTATTAGTGATTTAGGGTCAATCTTCTTTCTTTCACATGCTTCTTTATTAATCGCTTTAGAAGCCTGTATTATAAAAATTCTCCTCTAAATTTGGTATTCCATGTTCTCAATTCTATTGTCTTCTTACCTGAAACTATTAGTTCTGCATAAGGTTGTTTCAAAGAAAGGCATTTTTTTAGCACAAAACGATTAATATACACAAATATATTTACATTTAAAACCCCTAATTATTTGGTATTCAAAAACTTTTTCAAATTAGGAAATAAAGATTCTTTTGAAATTGTATATGAGATTAAGCAGGGAAATAGAAAATATGATAGGTAGAAACTATGTAGATGGTAGTTTTATACTTCTTAAATTTAAATCCAGAACCAAATTTTCGGACGAAGTGCTATCACTAACAAATACAATGATTGGTTCCTTTAAAGTCTATAAATGACGAATTAATAGAGATTCAGATTCTTAAGAAAATAATAAAATACTAATTCAGAATATAGGTGGAAAATTAGGTAATGTAGAATTGACCTAATGAATAAATAAGAAAGCAGTAATAGTAAAATTCTAAAGGAGAGATTGCAGTTTCAAATGAATAAATTACAACAAAGACAAAACCTACTTAGCAAATTAATATCAGACTGCATAACATTCAGATTAACAGAAACAGAAGCATTAAAGTATATAGAAAAAGAAGATGGTAAACCAATATCCAGTAGAAACTATTATCTTATAAAATCAAAATTAGAATCGGAAGATTCATCACAAATATGGCTAGACGAATTTGCACGAATCGGCTTTGTCCAGCACTTTAGAAAACTATTCGATGATTCAATCAAAATTCATGACGATAGCCTAAACAGATTATATATCGAAGCCACTAAACCAAATAGAAACGAGACGTTAATTTTGGACTTAAAGAAAGACACAAGAGAGAATACTAAACTACTGTGTGAATTGTGTGAAGTGAGTCCGATAATCGCGGCAATAAAAGCAAAAATACAACAGAATTTAAATCCTACTAGTAATTATAAAAAAGATGAAATTACAAAATTAGATTCAGATATTCGTCAGGAAAATATAATGAACTCAGAATCAGAACCGTGGGATGTAATGTTGCAACATATACCTTATACCCGACTTTAATATCCTTTAATTAAGTCTCCCCCTTTAATATCAACTATTAACTCTGAGAATTTTTGATAATTGTTCTATTTCTATACGTATCCTGTGTATGTCTCAAATGCTTTAGAACTGATGACACTACTCTTTAGCATGACTACTTATAGATTATCCACATAATTCCCTAAAACCATCGAAGTAGGATAAAAATCGTAAAAAACTTCGTCGTTAATATCAACAACAAGAGCAACAACAAATATCAATACCAGCAACAATACTTAAAATACTTGTGACGTTTCATTATTTAGAAGAAGAGATACGAGAACTAGGGGTCAGATGAGAGCTCAGTAACTGCTCTAGCCACAAACACAGGAACAGTTGGTTTTATCTGATATGTCATTTCTAAACAGTCCATACCGAATTTACTCTAATCTATTTTTCATGCAGGTACTTCGCTAGCTCAATTAATGATGTAGCAAATCTTACGTGGTCGCAATTGGAGTCCGAATCAGGAGAATTGCAGTATAATAAACCATCTTTATAAATGATTTCTGCAATTAGGTTCTGCTTATTGTCCTTTATGAAAAGGCTTCCAGCACGACCCCCTGCATAAGTCAAGTGACTAAATGGCTTGTATTCAGATAGGAATCGCTCTTTCTTCAAAACATCAAGAAGCAACTCATTAACAAATGTGGTAAAACTTGGTGCGGCTCGAAGACCTGATTCATAGACCCTCGCCAGACCCTTGATTACGTCCCCTCGAAGTTCAACAAGTTTATTTCCTTTCTTAATTGGCATTATATATTGATTAAATATTAATTATCCTTAATAAACCTTGGTTTGACTGATAAGCTCATGGTGTATCTGAGTCATGCTAATCTGGACTTAGTAATACTTATATTAGGCATACAAAATTAAATTTATTGACTAATAAAATGCGACATGAACAATTTTGCGATATAGGACTCAAGAACGTGAAAGGTTTTAAAGAGCTCTAGGAATAGAATAAAAATGTCCTCAGGTAAAGTAGTAATATTTTTTATAGCAACTTCGATAGCAATGTACTATAATGTTAAAAATATCCAGCTGCTAAAAGAGTTGAGTATGCACAAGAGGATTCAAAAGCTTACCAAGATGCGTAACAGCAACAGAACATTTAAATCAAATAGAACTTAGAAATGGTATGGCATTAAGTCCTAATCATGTCCGCCCCCATAAAATTTTTATTAATCGGTAGTCGGTGAGAAAATGGATAGTAAAAAAATACAAGAAAGGTATTAAGTATCATGTTGAATAAAATAATAGTACTTTTTATGCTAGTAACAGAATTATGCTAGTAACAGAATACCTAAAACGTATCTGTTTGATAACTGATAATACCCCTGAAGGTAAAAGTAGAAATGAATAAGAGTATTTTAACCACCATAATAATCGCAATACTTGGAATTATTTTAGTTTCCTCAATAGTACCAGCACCGAAAAAACTAGCACTATCCGCTCTAAAGTTCCAGCACAAAACAAACGTGGATGCTTTCAACAGTATGTTGGGATACTTTGGAATACAGTTAGCACATGCTGAAGATGAAGGAGGTGGAAGTGATGATAGTGGAGGCGGAGACGACGGCGGAGGAGATAAAGGAAACAATGAAGGAAATGACAATAGTGGTGACTCCCAAAAAGAAGAACAAAAAGAAGAATCACATAAACAAGATAATAGCAACCATAAAAATACTGTAGAAGAGCATAATAAAATAAGAGAAGAAAAACAAAAAGAAAATGAGGAAAAATTAAAAAATTCAGGTCTTGTAATAGGTAAAGGAGATAAACCTACAAAAGAATCATTAGATAATTATGAGAAAGAACAAGCAGCAAAAGAAGATTACATTAATGATAAGTTAAGTGATGATCAATTACCTAAAGTAGTTCCACAACCTAATGCTGAGAAAAAAATTTTTCCTGAATCTCATTTACCTAAACCAACAGAAGATTCAAGTGGGAATATTATTAAAACTCCTAGAAATCCAACACATCAACCACAAGGATCAGGCTCTGAAGATGATCCCGATGAGTATTGCGATTCGTCACAATGCTACGGTCCTGGTTCAAAAGATGGAAAGGATCAAAATTGCTTAGGAAAATATTGTAAGGGAGGATCTGAACCATTCAAAGAGGGAGATTATTGTAAATATAATAAGTGGGATTCAAAGAAATGTGGAAGTGATAATTGTAATAAATGGGACAATAGTGGATGTTATGATGGTAAAGATGGAAAAGGTGATCGTAATAAATGGGACAATAGCGGATGCGGTAAAGGAGACCATGACCATGATCATCACTCACATGGAGATCATAATCATCACCACAATCATAAGCATAACTATCACAATGACAAACATTACCATAACCACAATGATAACAAATACTATTACTACTACACAAATGACTACTCAAACAATCATGCAACTGTAATACTACAACTAGACTACCACAATTCAAACAGCCATGACAACATAAGACTGGAAATAGGAAATGACTTTGACACAGTGATCAACTTTGCTGGTGAACCTGATGACTTAGTAGTGAGTAATCTAGACCTTGATGAGGGAGAACATTTCGATGTCTGTCTAGAGAACTTAGACAGTGACAAGGTGAATTGTATTAAGACACAGATCTATGATGAAGACAAGGCTGTATATGTAGACATCCGTATACCTGAGTAACTCTTCTTTTTATTTTTTCTATTTGATATCAGTTTTAATCCAAAGAGCGGGAAATCATTTCCTTGTCGTGTATGCGGTCAAAAAATCCATTGGGATGATTAAAGAAAAAATTTTTGAAAATGACTAGGACCGCAAATTTAACCAAATACGCAGAAGACACCTAGACCCTAACAGACAAGCAAGAATCAATATCGTTTGGACTAGTGTGAAATTTCACACGGTTCCCACCGAACCCGAACTGCTATTAGTTCTCTAGTTGGACTGCAGTAAGTGGTGATATGGGTAGATTAGATAAAGAATCCACATCTTATGATGATGTATTAGATGCTTTTAGACTCGCATTGAAACATTTCAGGATTAAAAACAAGAACAAAGAATCAAAACCGATAATCCTATTACATGAGAATTAGAATATTAGACTACTCTACTCAACTCAGCTTTTTTTATTTTGAGTAAGTTAGTTGACTAGTAGTGTGCGGACTCGAATTATTTCAGGTGAGGGATTCATTCATCCCTTATCTGATTGTAAAATCCCGTCTTGACTAGAATAAAAGCGATTATCTGATTCTTAAACTTTGATTTTATTAATTTATGTTATTCGGTCCTTAAATAATTGTCTCTTTAAATTCAAGGGATAGTGAATTGGGGAAAATTCAGGATAGATATAATCATTTACGTAAAGTTAAGCATATGAAGAGACCTGCATGGTCTATTGCCAGAAATTTTTATGATACTCAAATGATACCACTTCTGCAGTATATTAATAATAAAAATACTGAAGACCCATCGTATTATCTATTCAAAAAGACATTTGAAAAATACTTGATAATTTCCTGTGTCAGTTTAATTGAAAAATTCATGATGATAAAAATACGCAATGCCATTGACGTTAGTGATATTGATATTTCATCAATTAAAGTCAGAGATAATAATTACCAAAAAATGCAAGAGAAATATCCTATAATGACCAAAGGCGAGTTTGTAGTAATCCAATCTGATTTTACGAATGCAAACAATATTAATGAAGTTACTACTTGTGTCTTAAATAATGATAATCAATTTAGAGAATTAAAAATAGATTTTTTTAAAGCAGTTAAGAAGATTGATTGGTATGACCCCTACAAATATGTTAAAGGTGCAAGAGCAAGAGCAATTTTTCATAATTTTAGTAATTTTCGTCTAATGTTTGAATTAAGAAAAAAAATAATTCATGAAATGACGGAGCCAAATGTGACATATTACAAAATTGCTACATTCTGTGATAATACCATGAATTTTTTAGACGCTGCAGATTTCATTCTAAACATTCAAGTCAGAGATAGCGTAATACAAAGATTACAGAGCAAAATAACACTAAGACAGAGAAATGCGATTATAGATTCCATATTAAGAAAAGAAAATACACCAATCAGGCGGTTTAAACCTCCTAAGTATTACTGACTATATTAAAATCACTAACGATACAGTTTATCACTAGCGATATACTAACTATCATAATTTGTTATATCTACGAAAGTTATACCTTAACCTTGTTATACAGAGGTTATATTGTATGTTGTATAGTAGGCATCATGATAACTCTACCCTGCGAATTATGTGAGAAAAGGACAAATTCGCTCCAATACTGGTTTGGACAATTGCTATGTCCTAGATGTTATGAAACAGAGAGGTCTAAACCACAGACAATACTCGTTAGCAACATCGCTGATTAAATCTCGTTAATTTTTGAATTTAGGTTCAAATATAATTGACTCAATATCACTAGTGATATTTGATTCTTAGATCGTCCTATTTATTCATTTTAATTTAGATTCTAAGATATGAATCCTGTCAATCAGCATGTCAATCTTATCCTGCTTTTCTTTCAATACATCTAATTCAGTTCTTAATCTGTTCTCTTCATTAATGGTTAACTCATTGATGGCTTTAGAATATTCGGCTAACAGTTGCTTTTCATTCGGTCTAAAATAAGCATCATCAAGTCCTACTGAATGACCCATTAACATTTCTTTGATAGTAACATTAACGTCACAGTTAGCAAGACAGGTATTGAAGTATTTTCTAAATGCGTGGAAACTAGCCTTTGAATGACGCTGATAAGATTTACTAAATTCAGTAGGATGGTTAACCTTCCTTAATTCACATTCAAAGAGCAATTTGTTCATGACTATGTTTAATGTCGGTATGGATGTTTTCTTAACAATCTTTTTCCTGCTATATACGAAGTCAAATTCATTTCTGATAAGATAGGAATCTTGGGTTATCCTTTCACCTGCTCCCTGACGCTTCTGGATATACTGGTCTATTAAAGTGGCACATTCAGGAGTGCAAAATGTAACATATTCTTCTTTAGTATTTTCATAGATTGTAAACTTGTATAGATGCAAATTTTCAATCTTTTCCAGATGCTTTAGTTTCAGGTCTATAATAGCACCTTTTCTTATTCCAGTTGAACTATAGATTGAAATCAATAGTCTGGTTCTAAAAGTTGCATGTTGAAACATCTTTGATAAATCTTCATGGGTATAGGCTTCATCCTTGATTGTTCTGTCATGCTCACCCATAAATCGCTTTAACTTTTTCTTATTTACTATAACATCATTCAAAGATAGAAATGTAGCAATAGGGGCTAGTCTGCTGTTAATGGAAGCGTATGAAAGATTCCTGTCCCTCATATGTATGATATATCGAATAAGTATCTCTTCGATTACCTTTGTATCCAGTTTAAGCAGGTCTTCAATCTTTTTATTTTGAAACTTTTCAAAATACCCAATCAGTATTTGATATAATTTTTGAGTCTCTTTTGATTTTATACTATATAAAAAAGTCTGCATCAATCTAGATAATTCTTGTTTTTGCAATTTGAGTATATAAACAATACTTGTTTAATATAGTTTTTTATTCATTAAATAGAAAATTAATACAATTTATGCACTGTTAATTTATGATTTGACATTTTCCATCTCCTACTCGCCCCATTATAAAATTCTGCGTATGATACTCAGTAAATTAGTAAACCATTCAATCGTAGTAAATCCTCAAACCAATAAGTTTGAGTAAAATTCATAGTAGCTAATGTGTAATTAATTTGTTTTATAAACAAAATAATTAATCAGATTAAATTAGTGAGCTTTAAGTAGATTATGAATTTTGTACTATTTTGTAAATTGTGCCATCGTATCCTAGAATGTACAGGTACCCATCAGGACTTACTTTAATGTCAGTAATCACTCCGAAACCTTGCCCGAATACTATTTTTTGTTCCTCATCTGGGGTATTTGCAACACGATCCGCAAGTGGACCATCAAGAGACAATGCTGTTCGGTTCTGATCTAATTTGAAATTATATATGTATCCATTGTTCACATCACCTGTAAAGATTGTATTTTTATATTCTTGACCTAATTTGTCTGAATTTAGGAATTTCAAGGCCGTAGGACCAATCGTCTGTTTCCATACAAATTTAGGTTCATAGTACTTGCCTTTACCACCAAAATTGACAAGCGCTTCATCAGGATCAAATCTCTTAGGAGCAATACCCATTACAGATGTCCAGCCACTATTAAATCCAGGTAATACAAGATTTATCTCGTCCTTATCTTCCGAACCATTTTCCGTGTCCCATATGTTTCCAGTGACGGGATCAAAGTCAAAACCAAAGCTATTTCTTATACCATATGCATAGTATATATTTAGAGGCACAGTACTACCAAGTATTCCCTTTCCCACGGGTTGACCATTTTGTGTAATTCTCAAGATTCCACTGGTACCATCCATAGCAGAACCTTGAGCATTATTCTGAGCTTGCCCAGTCCTACCGCCCACATCTCCAATTGCCACGTAAACATTTTGATCTGGTCCGATGGCAACTTTACCTCCATCATGATTATTTTCTTGTCCCTTATATGGAGATACTGCTGGCAAATCTAAAAGCAATAGAGGATTTACCAATTTGTCGTCAATCAACTCATATCTATATAATCGGTTTCCGAGAACGCTCCCGTGATTAGATTCAGTATAAAATAGGAATGCGTAGGTTTTGGAATTATTTTTTGCCAAAGCTATTCCAAGCATGCCCCATTCGACCTCATCTCCAACCTCCACCTTCAGTAAAGGATATTTTTGAAGATTACCGTCAATGATTCTCAGAACGGTGCCCTGGTTTTTTTCAAGAATTAAAATATCATTCGGACCAAGGAAGCTCATACTAGTAGTAGGAATATCAATTTGATCATTGTTTTTGAATACAACTTCAACTTTTAGATTGGCATCATTTAGAGTAGGTCCGCCTGAAACTGGTTTAGCTTTAATGTAAGCTCCGCTGATTTCCTGTATCAGATTAGGCCCTACCAAAGCGAATACAAACATAATTAGAATAGACAAGAAAGAGAAGGCGGAAGGTAAAAATGACACGAAAGCATAACTCTTCAATTCTCGTATGTTAATTATATTCAATAATATAATTTATGGGTTATGAACAAATTTGCAGGAACAGTCATCTTCATTTAGCGGTAGATATCCCTTGCTGTTTCTCGTAATTCAAAATATTTTCCGGTTTTAATTTATTCCAATAATATTCTTGCGTAGTTGATTTAAATAGAATTCCCCTTTAAGACACGAATTTCGGTGATTAATTTTAAAGAATTTCAGTCTATGATAAAGGTTTGTAAATGGTTTAATGGATTTTAGCGTATCAAATATGGATTTAGTTAAGTGGTCAATAGTCCATTGAATAATAGCAAAGATACTGTGCTATCATGTTGACAATAAAATAGATGTCTATAACAGAAGTAACAAAAAATCGAATACTTAGGCGGGACACTATAATGCCTTCATTGCAATCACCATGTCGTATTAAATTCATAACTTTACTACAAATCATCCATCATGAATCGATTCACATTGACCATTATATTCATCGCCATCAATACTAGTATTTATCCACACTTCATCATTCCCCTCACCACATGTAATTATATCTTTATTCCCGTCTGAGGCAGTAGTACCCATGGCGCCATGGTATATTTTGTCGTTCCCCAATTGTCCCATGATTGCATCCTGTCCATTACCACCAATTAGTACATCATTTCCACTACCTCCCAGGATAGTGTCACTGCCATTGTCCCCAAAAATAATATTGTTACCTTCACCCCCTACTATTTCATCAGCTCCATTACCTCCAGATATGATATCACTACCATTACCTCCCATTATTTCATCGCTTCCGTTTCCGCCCTTAATAGCATCATTCCCTGCACTTCCAATTAAATCGTCGGCACGCTCATCTCCATTTATATTGTCATCTCCCCTCAAACCAAACATTGTATCTGATCCATTTAGACCAATCATTTTGTTCGATGCATTATTTCCGAGCATTATATCATCCGCATTAGTTCCCACACAACTATCGGTAGTTCTGCAAAATATCATATCGGCTTGGGCATGGGAAAAATAATAGCTTTCCAATACAACGAAAGCAACCGCAAAATCAATGAGAATTATTATGACTTGAAATCTTGTTATGATGGTTCACTCAATAGGCTTTGTTTAATCCACTAAAATAATTTTCGGTATTCATATAATCTACTCCTCAAAGTGAGTTCGATGAACCATAAATACAGATTCACATAATAACTAATTCTAAATATATCGGAACATTAAGCATAGGACGCAAATTATGATCTTGCACTATTATCAACACAGAAAATATTCACCACTATTACCAATCCGATAACTCGCGATCATCGAAAGCATTAACATTCCCAACTATAAAAAATAATTCACATATGCTAGTCATATTTAGTCTAGAGATTATGTTAACCCTCTCAATCGAGCATTAGAACTTGTTATAGAGTATTTATTGCCAAAAGTTTTTCCTTAAATTGGGCTTTAGAAAATTCTAGGTCATAATTCCGTACCATTACTTTAAAATTAGTATAGAATTCAACATTTGTACCGCAATGGGAAGTGTCTTATAGAAGGCTTCTTTGCTATTTGTATATGACAACAAAAATGAACTCTTGCCATTAACAATTCCGAGCACATTGAGAATTCTACCTGACTCTCCGCTGTAAGTTGAATAATCTATGATATGACTGGCAGTTGGAACCCCGTAAATACTATATTTTGGCGAACCATGTTTCACTAAATTGTACTGTTTAAAGGCCGGCTTTTGCTGATTTTCAATTGTCGCTAAATCCTTTTCGGCCACAATTTTTTCGTTGTCTGTATGATTCAGCATTGAATTATTAATTATATAAGTTATAGAGATTTTTATAGGATTAGTAGAATTTGGCTCTATGAATGCGACATCTGTACTACTGAACATATCAGTTCTCTCATTAACCTCCCAGCCTGAGGGATAAAATATCATGAATCTTCCATCCGGGTCTTTGTAGCTACCGGCTAATTCTTGAGCATGAGCTAATTGTAAAAAGAAAAAAAACCACAACAAAATAGCTGGCCAAAGCATTCCAATCGTACTCGGCATGCTTCAAAATGTGCTAGTGTTATATTTAATATTGTAGTAAATATCAGATTTAATAAATCATGAACGAATTATTGACCAGGTCCAATCCATAACTAATTAATTGGTTAAGCCAGTTCCTGGGCTCTTTAGATTGGAAGAAAAAATGACTCATGGATAGATGATTTCATTCATGTTTCACGAATTAAAGTACGGGATGAATTAGGCAACTTAGGTTTCAATGCCCAAAGTGGGTATATGAAAATTGCCATCATAAATCATCGTCCACCGATTTGAATCAAGTAGTGATCAAATTGCGACATATTGGTTAAA
This sequence comes from uncultured Nitrososphaerales archaeon, assembly GCA_963703885.1. Classification (GTDB taxonomy): domain Archaea; phylum Thermoproteota; class Nitrososphaeria; order Nitrososphaerales; family Nitrososphaeraceae; genus TA-21. The sequence goes on along the minus strand of CAVPGE010000002.1, from coordinate 54,141 downwards.
ACGTCAAATTTGAAAGGTGAACTGCTATTTGGTTCAGCAACATCTAATATAGGAATTGTTTGTTCAACGCCAATCAGGCTATTGGTCTTGTTATACAGAGTAACAATAAGGTTTAACCTATCTGTTGTTTTATTTCCAATATTTTTAATTATTCCCACTATATCATAGTTGTCCCCAAAAAATTTTCCTTGATATATAGCACTTAAATTAGATATTTTGAAATTAGTACTTTCATACATCCCCCTTGGCTCTGCGAAGACATTTGATACCCAAAATAGCAAAATCACTCCAATTACAAGCACTATTTTTCCAAACAACGGTGATGTTAAGCGATTTGTAATATTTATCCTTTGCAGTATACTAAAAACTATGCTAATTTCGTCGAGCTTGTCAATTTTAAGATCGCTGGCGGTTGAGCGGTACAAAGAATTTTGATTTTTGTTAATTAATAATATTAGGAACGAATAGATACTACACAATGTTGAGGAATATAATCTAATAGGACCTTAAGATCTGAAATCTCATCTTTCTGAGTCAAAGGATCGCAGGTCTTGTTCTGGAGTTAGTGAATGGTCATCGAAAGACGGGGATTGATCGAATGGAGAGTCGAAGGATCGCAGGTCTTGTTCTGGAGTTAGTGAATGGTCATCGAAAGACGGGGATTGATCGAATGGAGAGTCGAAGGATCGCAGGTCTTGTTCTGGAGTTAGTGAATGGTCATCGAAAGATTGGGAATGATCGAATGGGGAATTGAGGGGAGAGGGTTGAGAATCATAATAAAAGGGAGACGGCTGTGGACTATAGTAAAAAGGAGGCTGTTGTTGAATTGGATAATAAGGGGAATAATAGCGGCCACTTGGAGAAATTGCAACAACTAGTACCAGGCCTATTATTATTATAACAGCACCTACTATTATTAGCTTTGACCTCGTGCTAGCTTGCAATAAGTGGTATCAACTAATTCAGCATATTAAGATTATTATGTATGTATTGTTGGTATCATACTTATAAATTGAAACTTGTATTACTTAATAAAATATTGCGCCGAAAAATGATGGTTTGGACACGTAAAGTTCTTGCTATCGGCAGATTCTACTCCGAAAGAAATAAATCCGCATGGAACAAAGTTTCGACATAAGATGTGAGCTTCTTCACCAGATTACGAAGAATATTTGGATCAATGTTTAGATCATTATTTGGATCGCGTAAAGACGAGGCTGAAAGAGAGGCTGATCGTATAAGAAATTCCTATATAGATAGTGAAGCTGTCTCTTCTCTATCAACTGCTTATGTAAAACTTGATAACAATCTTGGTCTTAAAACCACTGGCAAGTGTGGCATTTGCGTCAAGCAGATGGATGCCGAATCGTTTAAAGAAATGAAACAATATGTTGATGATTTCCTCACAGTGGCATCAGACAAGAAAAGAAATGATTTTGATATTACTTTTCGTTCTCTTATTGATGAGTACGGTTACTTGTGGTTCATTTTGGTGGGAAAATCACTAGAAGATATTGTGGCAGCTATAAATGCCATAGGAGATACAGTACATGAGAGAGGCTTCTCGGTGCAACTGTTGGCAAACGTATTTGAATTTACAAGTGGTTATGGAAGTGAGAACAAAAATAGTAATATCAATGATAAACAATATCTCATTTATAATTACAAACTCGATAAATTTTACCCATTTGTTCCTATCGGATCAGAATCACTTGAAGGTAAGAGAAGAAGGGATCACGAGCAAGAAAAAAAGATCATGAATGAAATATCTGACGAAATTAAGTTTGAAAAGGATTTATCACAATGGTATCCTATTTGGAATTTACCTTTTTGAGTGTATAAAGAAATTGAGTGTTAGTATACTAGCCTTCGTAATATTTTGATTCCATTAAAAGCAACTTGACCATATTATGTAAGTTATTACTTGCCAGCTTCAGATTTCATCCTTGCGAGTTCTTCATCAACAGATTTATTCAACGAAACTTTATCCAGCTCTTTGTCAATATCTACATCGCCAGACGGAAAAGCAGAAGTATAATCAGTTAGGACTCCGGTATCTATCATTTCATCCAGGGCTTGTGATTTCGCCTTCATGTTCTCCGTCTTTTCTTCCACCCTATCAAGTACACTTCCGATCTCACCCATTTCCTTAGATATACCTGAGAGATTTTCCTTTATTTTTACCTGAGCTTCGGCTGCTGAATACTGTGCCTTTATCATTTCTTTACGTGTCTTGAATTGTTCAACTTTTGATGCTAAGCTTTTTTCGGCGTCTTCTAGCTTTGATTGGTCTTGTTCTATTTCTGCAATTTGTTTGTCTAAATCCTGAATCTGGAGTTGTAATAAATTCTTTCTTTCTAAAGCCTTTCTTGCCAAATCTTCTCTATTCGAATCTATCGAACTCCGAGCTTGTCTCTCCAAAGTAGCTACATTAGCCTCCAATTTTGCTTTCTGCATTTCAAGACGCTTTTTTGACGTTACAACTTGAGCAATATCTCTACGTAATTTATTTATCAACTCCGTTTGTTTTTCGAATGAATAATTCAGCATTTCCTCAGGATTTTCGAGCGAGTCGGCTACACTGTGTGCCTTGGCCTTAAATATAGAAGAAAACCGTTCTAAAAGTCCCAAATTACTTTAATCTAGGCTATTCAAGTATTAAAATTTACCTATATGTCATACATTCTTAACCCTCATGAAGGTGCTACTATAGACTTTATTAAAATTTAGATACTATTTTGAAATTTACATTATCTAATTTTGTTCCAATGTCTTGGCGCGATAACTCTTGACTCCTACAAGATATTCATTTATCAAACCTCATAACCACCCAACGAACGAAAAACAGTCTTCCAAATTTCATTTAGTTATACATTCTAAAAAATTGGTTGATCCGATATGAACGAACTTTAGTTCGAGCATACCTTGTTGGATCACTATATTACATGTGACGAAAAGGCTTACCGCCATGGATTATCATCCTTTCCAATTGAACAATTAATATAAAACACTGTTTAGGCACATGGTGTTCAACTATAATACAAAATTATAAATAGATATCTTAAAAGTTATTCAATCTTTTTGCATTCTTCTACTACATTGGCAAAAGTTGCAATAGGTACTATTTTGATGTCATTGAACCTAGCCCACTCTGATTCTATCATAAATTTTTGAACCGTCTGACCATCCTTTGCTTCCAAGATCCATAAGAAAGTATGTTCTAAGGGTGAATGATACTGTCCAACAATTTTTATGTCATTTTTCGTTGCCACCTCATCGAGAGTTCTAGAAAGTTCTAACACAATTTTCCTGTTTTGGGAATTATTTAAAGGGCAAGATTCAGTTGTATGCTTACCATAAGCTCCATATGAACCCATTCATAGGATAGAGAGGTTTCAGATTAATAATTGTTGGCAAAATACAATGTTAGGCTACAACCTTACACTTGTTATAATCTGAAAATTAGGGTGAGTCATGTAAAATAATGATTTCGATCGGTTATCAAGTTAACTTCGCGTTCACCGATTAGAATTGTTCTTTAAAGATCTGAATCATTATTGCCATCTAATTAACGCTGGCATAATACGAACATGGAGAATTAATATTGACCAGTTAACGTGGCAACACGGTGTTTCTCGTGTGTATAAACCATTAGAGCATATTTTCATAACATGTAATACTATCTCTTTTTTAGAGAATTATGAAAAGTGACATCAGCTACCTAAAACACATCCACGGTATTCCCAAATCAAAACGGGAACAGCCATTCAAAAAATAAATCAAATAATAGCAAAGTATTCGGTATTGCTCCTAATGGTAGGAACAATTGCGTAACGCAATAAAATGTGTATCACATTAAGATAATAAGACCCATGTTTGCAAGTATGTTATAGATGGTTGTCATACTTTGGCGTGATGCATGGTTAAAACCTCTTACAAATTATGAATTGGATAGTGACAGTTGCAAACTCTGTAATAAACCATTAAAGGATAGGGACATAGTAACTTCTTGTGAATTTTGTGAAATTGGCATAATGCATGATCAGTGTGGTACCGATCATATTTTTGATAAACATAATGCAGAAATCGAGAAGAAAATTAAATTTCACAAAGAAAGAAAGTTACACGATTATCAATAATTCTATTAAAATAATTGAAATTAGAATAACTTAAAATTGAGTTTCCTGTCACTCATTATTCTATATGCTACTAAAAAATCACCAATATCTCATCATTTAGATATCACAATAGGTCTTATTATGAAGGTGAAAATTTTTGGATTCTTTCATTTTTCCTGTCAGATACATAAACATTTCCATCATCATCTACTGCAAGATGCTCGGGATCTCTGAATTGTCCGTCTCCAGTTCCGAAAGAACCCCATTTTGTTATAAATGTACCATTGCTGTCGAACTTCAAAACGCGAGGTTGCTTGCTGCAACCTGGGTCAGACTGCGGATCTGTGACATAGATGTTGTCATACTTATCCAGTGCAATGTGTTCCACATGACAGAACTGAGTATTACCGCTACCTTTTGAACCCCACATCAATATTGGATTCCAATTTGCATCAAATTTTTGAATGCGTTCATTTCCTCTCTCGTTTACTATAAAATTACCTTTAGAATCTATTTCGATAGTGGTGGGAAGATCAAATTCTCCTTTATTAACACCTTTCTTACCAATTGCTTTTACAAAGGTACCATTGACATCGAATTTCTGTATACGATTATTTTTAGAATCTACTACATATACATATTTTTGTTGCTTGTCTACAGCAACATGTCTGGGATTGTCGAATTTCCCTAGTTCTGCGCTTGGTTTAGTGTCATTACTTCCAAATTTCAAAATAAAATTCCCTTTACTATCAAATTTTTGAACTCTGTCATTTGCTCTGTCAGCTACCCATACATTACCATCAACATCTACATCTATCCCATAAGGAACATGGAATTGGCCATTTCCAGTACCTAATTTCCCCCACGTAAAGAGAAATGTACCATTCTTATCAAATGCCTGAATTCTGTTACCATCCCTGTCAACTGAATAAAGTATTTTCTCATCTGGGCTAAAATCCAAATCATGAGGACGTTGAAATTGTCCTTCAGCTGTACCTTTTGATCCCCATTTAGCGACAAGCTCATACTTTGTTGCGTTGCTATAATCAGTTCCAGATTTATTACCTAATGCATATGCATAAGAGCTTGAAATTAAAATTGAAAATAACAACAAACCTGCGATTATGTAGAAATAGGCATTGCTTAAGATATGCCCATTTGATATTTTAGAATTGAAATTATTCTCAATCATTATAGTTAAGGTTAGGGTTGCCTAATGCACAATATAAAAGTATTGAAATTAAAGGTGTTGTGATATTACCAAAGGGAAACTAAAATTCTATAACAATCTGTATAATATATTACACACTAAAATTTAATTCTAAAAGCTATTGGAGTTATCCATAATAATTTTGTCTAATGATTAGATTATAGTGTTAATATTGCGACATTCAATGTTACTATAATTTAAAATATTTTTTAAGATAAAAGTGCGAGATTACATTTTCAAGACAGGATAAATTGGAAAAGATGCATTCGAACCTAAAATTCACTTCCTTATTCAATGCTACAAATATCGTATATTATATCCGCACTTCATACGAGTAAAATTTAAATGAAGAAAATCTGCTCGTTTGTTATTTTAATTAATAATCTGAAAGAAACTTTTGACTACGCTAGAAATTATTTAGAATTTGTGATAAATTTGTAATGTTCTCGAAGTTAGTGAGAGGTTGACAGAAGAACTGATTCACTTTTTTCGATTAAAATCAACCATATCCTATACCATTGTAGTTGGATATTGACACATTGTTATAGAATTATCTTCTCACAAACATGAACAAAAGATACTAATAATATCTATATTAGAGTTTACAGTGAGATAGTGGGTATTTTATGTCCAACTCTGATTTGATTCTTGAATATATTAGCAAAAACCCTGGATGCCATTTAAGGAAGATAAGAGAGAATTTAAAAATATCCATGGGATCATTGCAATATCATCTATTCAGACTAGAAAAACGTGATAAAATTGGTTCTCTCAAACATGGAATTTATAAATCTTATTTCCCTGCAGGAGTTTTTCAAGAACAAGAAATGAACATTATGCGAATCTTAAACCAGAGTACTACTCGTGAAATTCTTTTTTTTATTATTGATCAAAAAAATCCTACCCAAACCCAAATAACACAGAAGTTAAAAATTAGATCGCCATCGATTCACTGGCATTTGCGTCGTCTTTTAAATCTAAACATTATTCACGAAGTTAGGGATGGAAGATTCAAAAGATACAGTATCGACACAAATTCAATTGGCCATACTCAGATAATGATACTTATAAAGAAATATTACAATACAATCTGGCAAGATTGGAGTGAAGGGCTCGCTGACATGCTTACATTGTATGAAGATTAAATCATTCGGTAATTCTTGTTGGCAAGAAAATAAAACATGATAAGTATTGAGAGCTATATATATCTGGCAAGCGCCTTGCTCTCCGTGTTACTATCTGTATTGTCAATTACAGCGTATAGGAAATCACGTAAATATAGACTCAGATATGTTATAGCTGCTTTTGCAATTTTTTCGGTTTATTTGTTCTGGGAATTTCTGGAATCAGGTCAATTTCATTATGGTGCTTTTTCAAATTATTTTTTGTCGTCATTAGTACTAGCAGTTTTAGTTTTATTTTTTTTAGGAATATACAGATCTAAATAGCAGTTTTTTCAGATTTATTCCATATATATTTAATTATTCGGAGTTCACAAACATAGTGATTGCAAAACAAAAGTGATGACATGAACGAGTTGATGAACGGAGTTGTAGCTAGGCTATTAAACGATAAGAATTTTGCATTTTTGGGAACACTTATGCAAGATGGCAGACCTCATGTTACTCCGATATGGGTAGATTATAGTGAAAACCTTATTTTGATAAATACTGCCGAAGGAAGGACAAAACACAGAAATATGATTAGGGATCCTCGAGTTTCCATATCTCTGATAGATCGAAATAATCCTTACAGTATGGTAACGATTCAAGGTACGGTCAATGAACAAACGAAAGAAGGAGCTGACAATCATATAGATAAACTTGCAAGAAAATACCTCAATGTAGACAAATATCCCGGACATTCTCCTCTGATAAAAAGGGTCATAGTTAAGATAAAGCCAGAAAAGGTATTTTACCTACCTCCAAGATATACAGAGTATTTAGAAAAATTAGAAAAGTAGCACAATTGGAATCTTACCAAGAACCGCATCGTTGTCGTAATTTTAAAAGACTATAAATTAAAGATAATTGGAAAACCTCTATAGTATGTTTAATCAATGAATGAACACCACATTGACCATATTAGCAAATGCTTGAATCTATGTTTTAGTTTTGAATATCGTTTTAATATTTGAAAGTTACTTTTTGTTTTTTTCGTATATTTAACATAAGTTTCGATGTACGTGTCGCTCGATAAGCTTACATTTATGTGCTATATCCATCGAGATTTGGATACTATTACTAACTATAAGCAATGATGTACAACCCAACCCCGAGGTAATTACAAATAAGAACACGTAGTCAATTTGGTTCTAACGAAATAGTTATTATATTTGTTGCATAGGACACATACACCGTACCATCCACTAATAGTTGTACTCATTTTGGAAGACTCTTGATACCTTCCACATTCAAAACAGAAATAATCGCGTAACTTCAACAACTTATAGTGTGCAATAAAACATATAAGGGTTACAAAGTTTTACCGAATTAAAGGACTTACAGAATAATCATAGATCAAATCCTAATCTGCGTATCAATAACCCGACGTCCGAGGTAAGATAGATTAATGGTTTTAGTTTAGTAACGAAATACAAATAATACATCTTACTTATGTGATATAGGTTTCATTTAGATCCTTAGTATACCCGAATCATTTTTTTTAGGTTTTAGATAACTGGATTAATTAATGTAATAGGATAACTTAATTGGACCGATACTGATTCTAACGGCCGTCCATTTTTCAAAAAAGACTGATTACTGTATTAATGATGTTTTCTAATTTTAGATTTGATATGTTAACAATTGGTCAACTTCCTTTCACATCTATAAATATCGAATCTAACGGATAGGCGATTTTAAATCTAAATTCCGACATGTCCTAAATTATGCGATAAATCGGAATCATTTTGATGAAAAAAAAAGTTAACTAGGGTTCTATTTATTCGAAATGATTATTTCTTAAATAAGCCACGCATTCATCCCTGGTCTCAAACCCGAAATATCTCATGAATCCTTGCAAAGTTATCTCATCGTATACCTCTGAATGCTTTCTTCTTTTGAGAGACGTCCAATAAACGCTCAATTAATTATCTTCTTACACTTACGTAAGTAGTATTATTTATTAGCCTTTCTGAGGGCTTAAATATGAGAATAATACTTAAAAGTCTTCAAAACAGCTTGAGAAATCTCGAGTATATATATTAAGTGTTAGAAAATAATTGTGAGTATTAATATATAAGTGCTAAAACAGCAAAATTGGAAATAGGGGTTTACTTATCGAAATTTCAGAGTCGGCTAGTATTTGAAGTTGATCGAGCCTTTAACATTTGAGGCTCCTTAATGTTGTAAAGGCTTGCAGCTTGTAAAAAATATTTAAGTAGTTACAACTATCAATATTATTCCATGACCTTATCATTGAATTGTAAAGATGCTGGAGATCCTGTTTGTACCCATACAATGTACGGAGAGACGGAAGAAGAACTATTGAATAATGCAAAGCAGCACGGGATTACAGTACATGGTTATACGGAACAAACATGGAATGAAGAAATAGAAAAAAACAAGGAACATTTTAGAAAATTAATCAAGCAGTCATAGAATGTAGTCATAGATGACGAGATCATGTCTTTTAGCAATCCATTGATAGACTTTTGTAAATCCTAATGAAATAACTGTACTAACTATTAATCTTATAATATTTATTGATAACGTAAACCGAATTTAGTTTGGCGGAGTCTGAATATACATATTTGCAGAATCATTACGAGTTACATCCCCAATTATATTAGCTGTGTCAGAATTCATGTTCGCAATTTCTTGAGAATCGTTTTGAACAGCTTCTTGAATTTTTAATACATCCTTACTCACTTCCGCAACCGTTTGGTTATCCATTTTAGTAGCAGTCGTCAATTCATTTAATGCATTTTTTTTCATTTCAGTTACTGTGTTGTTCGCAAATTCCGTGAGATTCTCCGCCTTAAATGTCGCAACGGTTGTCTGAAAATTCGCAGAAATTACGAATGCCATAAGGGAGACAAGTCCAATAAACAATGCAAATAGTTTTCTCACAAAATCAAGTATTTGATATCAATTTAAAAACATTCGGAAACTTAATGTGATCAGCGCTGTCTTAAATCAGCTTACTAACAATTATGATTCATTTATATTAAATATGCATTCATGAAAATGCATATATTGCACGACTAGTTTTAACCTATAATACCTAAATTTATAGATAATTTCTAAACATACTAATTAACTGATCGAAATCACGAATCACTCTGGTAACGAATTTAGAATTCACCGTAATAATCATTCGGTCCTAAAATTGAGGTGCAGGTGTGTTAGCATTCTGAAGACAGAAGGCAATCAAAAAGGAGATGGAATATTTTCCATATTCGGAAAAAATTAAGGTGCAGACACTAGTTTTTGTTATTCGACAACAACTTGTCCTACCATAGTCGGATGTATGGTACAGAAGTAGTCGTATTTTCCAGCTTTATCGAATGTGTTGGTGTAGGAATCATCGCTTCCTATCATACCTGAATCAAAATCTTCACCAATTGAAGGTCCTTCGTCACTCCCTGAGGTCACTGTGTGGGCTTCATTATCGTCATTAGTCCAAGTAACTGAATCTCCGGTTTTGATTTCGATAGGATTTGGATCATATGAATTGTCACCCTGTATACCTGCTATTGAGACACTAACTCCGTCAGATGCTTGTCTCGTCAGAGTTGTCATTGCTTGTCTCGTCAGAGTTGTCATTGCTTTTCTGGTCGTCAGATGTAGAGTAAGTTTCACTCAGAAAATTTACATTCATCTGAGGAGCAATGCTTGAAGATGATGTGGTTCCATTTTGGCTTGTTTCATCATTGCTTGTCTCGTCGTCAGAGCTTGTCTGGTTGTCAGTGCTTGTCTCGTCAGAGTTGTCATTGCTTGTCTCGTCAGAGTTGTCATTGCTTGTCTCGTCAGAGTTGTCATTGCTTGTCTCGTCAGAGTTGTCATTGCTTGTCTCGTCAGAGTTGTCATTGCTTGTCTCGTCAGAGTTGTCATTGCTTGTCTCGTCAGAGTTGTCATTGCTTGTCTCGTCAGAGTTGTCATTGCTTTTCTGGTCGTCAGAGCCATCATCGTCAGATTCATCATCATTAGAGTTTGTACCGACATCATCATTGGCATTCAGGTTATCAGAAGTTGTACCTTTAGTATCATTGTTTGAATTGTCAGCTAAAGAATTGGCCTCACCAAATACTGAGGGTGTGGCGGCATATGCCGACTGAGCCATGTCAGAGGTTCCGGTTTTGAGAACAGGTAGGTTGTAATAATTGGTTATTCCTGCACCGCTAATTATGCACGCAGCGATAAGACTAAGCAAAAGCGCAGAAAGTCTACCATATTTTTCATTCGAAGGTTTATTCATAATAAACGCTCTCTCGATTTATAATAGAAATTTATGTAGAAAGGTGATTAATGTTAGACCAATACGTGAACTTTCTGTCACATTGAGTATTTTTCTATTACTGAAGCTGATTATTAAGAAGACTCCTCTGACCGAACGCTTTTATTCAAATACTCTTAACTAGGAGGAAACAAAATTTTGGGGACTGCTGGTGGAGTAGTGAGTGATGCCATAGAATATCAATATGGGTTCGTCAATCAATATTTTATAGTAAATAACACAATGATCTGTTACTACCAATTGCCGAGATATACACATAATTTCATTATTAGGAAATCACTGCAGATCAAAACTTATTAAAATCATGTATGATACAAGGCATCATGAGTGAGGATTCAGAAAGGGACGAAATAAAAGATGAAAAACACGAATTAGAAGACGTTGTACAGGATGAAGAGGAAGAAGAGGAAGAAGAGGAAGAAGAGGGAAGAAGAGGAAGAGAAAAAGTAGACCACAATCATGTTAAGAGGACCTTGCTATTTTAATCGGCATATTGAATGAGGTAAGTAACTAATATCTGAATGATTTAATTTTTATTATGACTAACGGTCAGATTGAATTGTCGTACAAGCTAATCTTAATTCTCTAAAGGGATTTTAATTTAAACAAAAAGCAGATGTTACGAAATAAAACATTCAGAATATTTGAATTTCTGTTATTACATATGCTTACGTGAAAGTGAATTTTTGCTCACAATATTTTAAGTATGGTTTCGTAAGTAATTGACATTGGTTTTTGCACCGGCGTTTCTGAATTATGATTACTATTATAAGTTAGAGTTATCATCAAGAGATAGTACCCGGGTTCTTGCAGATCTACGGAGAAGCCACTTTTAGTTGATCCTGATTTCTTAAACTTGTCATATTGGAGATGATACTCTGCTATCTTTTCGCTTGTCTGTATTTCCTTTAAGGTGCCATTCTCATTTACAGAAGCTTTCAGGACCTCGGCTTTTGCAGTATCTGGCGTAGTGCCACCATTGAATTGTACTCCAAGTGACTCATTTGGCTTTGCGTTAATGATATTTAATGCAACTGTTGCAGCAGTTCCCGAAGTAAAATTACCAAACAGAAATTTGTCAGTAACCAGGTTCATCAATTGAGCAGATTTGACTGCATTCCAGCTTATTTGACCTTCTGTCTCACTGGTAATTGATTCGTTTATAACAATACTCACTTTTGGTATTGTTATACTAGTCAAATTATTAGAATTTGGAGTAAGATAATCAAGGGTGCAATTACAAAGTTCAGTTGGAATCTGTGCAAAAACACCGGCTGAATTTAACTCGAACAAACTTTGCACAACCATGAATCCTGCCCCAAGTAAAAAAAAGGCGGCTAAACTCATTTTTCCAACCTTTTTACCGAGAATTCTGGGCATATTCATTACGATTAAAGAAGTATCAGAGACCCTATATAAAAGCCACTAAAATTTTGTAAATTTTTATTAACCCGCTATGGGGACTATTCTATAGACAGTTCCACGACCAAATGAAACTACGTAAAGATAACCATCATATCCTATTGTCATGTCAGAAATACCTCCAAAATTGGACCCAAATATCAAGTCTTTAGTTTCGTCATCAAAATCCGCAATTTTATCTGCAAGCTTACCTGAAAGGACCAACCCATCTCTTGTCTCATTTAACTTGAAATGGTAAATTCTGCCATGATGGACATCCGAAACAAACATATCATTCTCGTATTCCTTGCCAAGCTTATCAGAATTCAAAAACTTAATTTTAGTCGGACCAGCGGTATCTATCCAAGAAAATTCTGGATCTCGATACTTACCTTTTCCATCAAAATTTACTAGTTGGGAGTAATCAAAATGTGGGAGAGCTTTCCCCTGAACTTTTAACCATCCACTATTAAAACCGGGCTCAACGAGGTTTATTTCATCATTTGTCCCTGCGCCATTTTCCGTGTCCCACAATTTCCCACTTATAGGATCAAAGTCCAAGCCAAAACTATTTCTTATCCCATAAGCGTAATATTTCTTTGCAGGACCTACTTCTCCAAGAATATTTTGTACAGATGAACCATTAGGACTTATTCTAAGTATGCCGCCTGAACCATCTGGAGGAATACCCAAAATATTTTGAGCTTCGGTTGTATGACCATCTACGTCACCAATTGGAACGTAAATATTATTATCTGGTCCTACAATAATTGCCCCTCCATTGTGCCTCGGACCCGGAGTCCCAGGCAAATCTAACATCAGTTTCGGATTTACTAACTTGTCATCTACTAACTCATATCTATACAATCTATTTGAGACTGTCCCTTTATTAAGTTCTGACGAATTGGTCGGCTCAGTAAGATAGACATATACGAGTTTAGAGGATGTATTTCCTGAGACAGCAATTCCAAGCATACCTCTCTCAACCTGTGAAGCAACATTAATTTTTAGAAGTGGATTTGGCAATATTTTACCATCAGTTATTCGCGAGATGGTCCCTTTAGCCTTTTCAAGTATCAGGAAATCGTTGTCTCCAATTGGAGATATGGTTGTGGGAAACTCAAGTCCCGTTGTTACTACCTCTACTTTTAATTTTGGGTCTGTCACGACAGGCATCCCTATACTGTTGTCAAATAAAGAGCCCGGAATTCTCATTCGACTCATATTCGAATTTTGAGTCTGCGCGAAAGTATCACTTACAATATTAAATTGACTGACCAAAATAGTTTGCATTATTAACATCATGCACAATATTCCACAAGAAATCTTGATCATATTCCGCTTATAGTTATTCTGGCGGTGTTAAATATATTATTCTGAATATGGCCTGGAGTCGAATTTAATTATAATCTACATAATGTAAGTTTATGAATCTAAATTATTATTAATCAGCTTTTTTTGGGCAAGAGTTCGATTAAAATGGTCAAACATCAAGTGTGATAACTCAAAAAATGTGCGTATCCCATCTTTATTATTTTGATGAATTCTTTTTACACACTTGACCCATAAACGAAGGAGCAAAGGCTCAATACAATAAAAATTCTTTGTGGCTCATAGTAGAAAACTCATTTTAAAACCATCTCGTTATTAGATTGATAAAAAATGAATTGGTGGATCTGTTACGACAAGTTCCGTGCGTATAACAATGGCTCGCTAGTGCTATCAGGACTACCAGTAAAATATCCGTGACCGCTACCGTCACATTTAGTTGACGGTTTGGAACCAATTGACAAGAGCTCACTACGGACATTTGATGGAGAAGCATTACTATTTAGAGATTTATAAAGTGCTACTTCCCCGGCTACATGGGGCGACGCCATACTGGTTCCACTCAGAGTAGCATACGAGCTTCCTTTATACGTAGAATAGATCTTTACACCAGGGGCTGCTATATCAACAACAGGTCCATAATTGCTGAAACTAGCAAATGAATCATCATTGCCGTAATTTGTGCTAGGACCATTTCCACCACATTTTCCATCACTATCCGATAGTGCTGAAACAGTTATTACATCAGGATGATTAGCGGGAGATATTCCCCCAGCGTCATTTCCATCATTGCCTGCAGCCACAACGTAAGTCACTCCCGATTTTACCGAATTACTAATTGCTGTATTGAGGGCTTTTGAATTGCATTGGCAACCCAAGCTCAGATTGACAACATCTATCTCATTAGCATGTTGCGTTACATAATCTATTCCTTTTAGTAGCGTGGAAATTGAGCCCGCACCAGTTTTATCAAGGATTTTCACTGACCATAATCTTGCTCCAGGGGCCATGCCTACAACGCCTGCTGAATTATCTTTAGCCGCGGCTATCCCTGCTACATGCGTTCCGTGACCGTTGTCGTCCATGCCAGAATTTGCTGATGAAACAAAGGAAATGTCTCTATATACATTTAAATCCGGATGGTTCAAGTCTATCCCCGTATCTAATATTGCCAAATCTGCATTAACACTTCCTTTGCCGTCACCAGATTTAGTAACGCTCAAGTCTCCATCCACTCTATTAATACCAGTCGGTAGTGTTTGAGCAAATGCTTTAATTGCAAAGTCTTGCTCGACGTATGCTACATCAGGATTCTGCTTTATCATTTCAAGCACTTTCTCATCTGGAATCGTAATTGAATATCCATTTAGAACATTTTGATAAATATTCTGAATACTTCCCTCCAAATTTTGAATATTACTCTGAAAAGATTGTGCATTAACAATCGAGTCATCCTTTAACACTACAATGTATTGATTTGGGATTTTGGTGCTTATGGAGTTTAAGTCATTAATTGTTCCCTGGAGATTATAAGGTTGATTATTGAATACTTGGCCAAGATTAGAGCTAAGACCAGGTATTGAAGGCAAAGATGGCTGTGCGCTGGTGAGAACTATGGTATGTGTATAACCTACTATTGACATTACTATTAACAAAAATAATAGGGGTAAGAACTCATTTTTATAATTCATAATTTTTGGAATAATATCGTGAATATAATAAACAAACGTGATAGTATTTCACTAATTAGTTAAACTAATATTTCAAAAAATCAGCGGTTAATTCTTGATATGAGGATATTCGCACCGAAACCATAAAATAGTTATTCATAATGCAGGCCAAAATATGTTAGCCTTGAATTTTTTGGAGTTAATCCAATTAATAATCTAAATAAGATAATTAAATTGAAGTATTTTTACAATCTTGGATAATTGAAGTTGCTAATGGTTAAAAACTTTAATGGCTTATGCCAATCCTTTACTTTTAACAGCATATATTACAAAATGGGTTATTTTTTACATAAGTAGGTAATCAATTGGACGAAACAGGTATACACTTACCTTCAATATTAAAATGTAAATAACAAATAATTAGACCTATCAAGATATTAGTTGTTACGTAAGTCGAAATTAATTATTTCATTGATACGAAAGACAAATAAATAATTGGAGATAAGGAATTGTATGTCTGGTAAAATGAGATTGTTTATGTCCGTCTGCATTTATTTTTCACTTTTCTCTCTTCTTGTGTCATCTGCACTTTCACAGATCAACTTTGCACAGAGTCCCATTAATTCTAAATTTATACAGATAAATCCCATACAAGGTAATGATAATCAATCAAGATTGTATGGAGGACCTCAAGCATTCGACTGTATTGAAAAACTCCTAAATGAGTTTAGGTTCAATTTTGATTTTGACAAGCTACAACAAATGATGGAAAAATGTATGTCTCAGGACTTTCCTTATCAATCACCAGAAAAGCCCCTGCCTGATCAATTAAAACCAAAGGAAATTTAGGTTGTGTTATGATGGATAATTCGGATCTAATTTTGGCTTTATATATTAGGCAGTTACTATAAATATGGAATAACAATTGAAATTTGGGTGTTGCTGTGTTGCAATGTCAGGTTAAACTAATTTAAATATGATTAATTACGATTTAATTTGAGTGTAAATTCTAGCAAATTATTTCTTAAGAATATGACATGCTTATAGCTATCTGGAAAATATCATGGTGGGAAAGAAATGGGTTTCGATATGATGCAAAAAACAACAATTTTCTAGATAAATTATAATTACAAGTCTGTATATTCAGTCAATTTGAAATTTTGGTTCAAGCACTCGGAGTAAATTTTAGTTCATTAATAATTTTTTTACCCTTCGGGAAAATTTCCCTTCTCAGAATATCATATTCTATAGAAATGCGTCCTGGGCCAGACAAAAATAAACTTATGCAAATTGCCATTATTAACAAATCTAATTCATAACCACCGATGAAACCCTTTGACAGTTTAACATTCAGTGTTGCCCCAATCATTTCTATTATTATTAATCCAGCCGATATACGTGTAAGAATACCAGTAAGAATGCAAATACCACCTATAACTTCTAATAACCCAATTGGGACAGCCAATTCTGGCGGCAAACCAACAGTGCTAAAGAAGCCCTCAGTGGACTGAGTATCTATGATTTTTGGTATTCCATGGAATATTAATCCTATACCGACCAATATTCTGAGCGGAAGCGGACTAAACTTGAATAGGGTAAGGCTATTCATTAAATTAGATTTCAAACAATTGTTTCATAATATAAATCGTGCATTATACTTTTAATACCAAAACAAGGTTCTCCTTAATTTGACAAGAAATTCCACGCCGAAGTTGCTACTATATTACATTCAATTCACGGCTTAACTCGCTAGTAAACTTAACTTTGAGTATAGAATATTTCCGTAATTATATTCATCAAAAATGATGATCATTATTAGATTTAATTGAACAAAAATAAGAATAAGTTTTGTGGCCATGGTTTAGATATTATAATAATTGTACCGGCATCCAATCGTACTTCTGAATATTGACTTTTTAATAAATGCATAGCTACCTTATACTAGTGCTTACTTATCCCCTATAATAGATTGCATACCGCTTTAATAAGCGGCCATTTCTCCATGGAGTGCATTACAAGAGATGATTAACCATTTTCCTCTTAAATAATGGAAATAATTTTAAACTAAAATAAAAAAAGGCTTTCTGAGGCAAAAGCCCCACAGTCAGCGGTATATTAGATTGATATGGTTTTTACGGTATCAATCATGGAGTAGTAGTTGTGTTACCACTTGTCATGTTACCACTTGTTGTGTTACCACTTGTTGTGTTACCACTTGTTGTGTTACCACTTGATGGGTCACCGCCTGTCATGCCTCCTGTATCTCCTGATCCCATTGACTGCGCGAATGCAACAGCTGAAGTACTTACTGCCGCAATTGCTAAAATTGCACCAAGGATTCCGACAAATATTGTAGATTTTTTCATCATAAATTAATACTTATTAAATTTATATAAGTATTACTCTAGATTATTTTTCCTAAATCATCACATATATTTTGATTCTCTACGCGTAATCCATCTAAATTTTTGATTTATTAAATTATTTGATATTATAAAAAATATCGTTACATAGGATTAAGCGAATATTTTACCATAAATAGTATGTATATTGCAAAAGTTTTATTCTTAGATTAATAAATTGTATTTTTTATAATAACGCTACCATGTTGTTGTTTTTATTGTTTTATTCTTATAGAACAATTTAGATTTTTGTTAATTTTTAGGCGAGGTATCAGATTGTTTTTTTCATAAAAATGTATTTTCGTTACTGTTTTTGTACTCGGATATAGACATTTGTTTCATTCAATAGCTACTTTTTAGACAAGATGTCAGTCCAAAAACTACAAATCATCTTACTTGACATTGACTGGGATACAAGTATTAGATATTCAAATTAGTTCTGCGAAATCAATTAAGATATTTGCTAACTTTATACCCTTTTTTATAAGACATGAAAACAATGATGAATAGAATTCAAATATGATAAAATGATTATTTCACTGGCATTTGTTATGGTAGATTTATTCATTCTTTGCAAGATTCTCATTAAAAAATTGAATTTCTCGGCATGTTCGGCTTTAACTTTTGACTAGTTATACAGCGCAATTATTTTCTTGCGACTTATTTTGATGTGATCGACGAGTACTATGCTCATATATATATCTTGCTTGTTATTCCTGTTATTTTCAAAGTACCATGTAATAATTCACAGTCTTTACGCACTTCGACTGGATTTTCAGATTTATTTGCCATGGGCGATAAATTATCAAATGAATTGATAAATTTGTATGTAGCATCTAGCAATTGCTAACATTAGACAATATCTTTTTTTCGCACTATAGACATACTTGAACCAAAGTCAATTATACTTTTTGAATACATAATTACGCTTGCAACAATTCCTATCAGGATGCCAATACCGATAAAAGTCGCATAATTTGATTGACTTTGGTTTATTTCGACATTAGTGTTGGATCATTAAAGTCTCGGGGTTTACCTGTGCCTTCGCAGGATTTACTGTTGCAGATACCATTCCTAAGGACATTACTTCCCTGTTCCGCCATCCAGATATTGCCCTTTGAATCAGCAGTTAACCATTGTACAAACGGGTTCTTATTGGGGATATTAATTTCCCTACTTAATCCAGACTGTGGATCCAACACGGCTAACTTTCCAAGCGTATGCTGGGCTATCCATAGGTTTCCGAATGAGTCAAATTCCATTCCAAATGGGAGGCCTGAGGGATCTAGGTCAAAGTCTTTAAATGATTTTGTAACTGGGTTGAACAACGTAACTTTATGTCCTTCGTGTTGTGAAATAAAAATATTTCCAGATATAGGATCTATTTTTAGCGCGGTGGGACTTGCAAGAGTGTTATTTATTCCACGGGGAGCGAAAGACTGGAAATTGAATCGGTAGAGGGATTAATACTTGCAATTTTACCTTTTTCATCAGCTAACCAAAGCATTCCAGAATTTTTATCTGAAATTATATTGAAAGGACTAGAATCCTTGCTCATCTTCAAATTTTTTGTAAGCTGTCCCGAATTATTGAATTGCAATATTTGATTAGTAGTAGGCGATGTAATCCAAATGTTATCCTTCGAGTCTACTGTTATTGATGTTGGGATCACCGTAGGCTGAAGTTTAATTATACTAGTACTATTACTTGCAGGATCAAATGATCCAATTATTTTAGTCAATGGATCAACGTACCACAATTTGCCCTTTGAATCGATCGCCAAAAGGGTAATAATGAGTGTCCCATTAATTTTATGTTCTATATACTTGTTAGAATTAAGATTAAGCTCAAAAATCCCTGCATTTTCAACTGGATTGATTGTTGTGTCACCGAACCAAATTACATTGCGTTGAGCGTCATACAATGGATAAAGTGGTCTTGCACCTCCGGGAATAGGAAATTCATTAATTTTATATTCAAATTGATTAAGATTTGGCTTAACCAACAGATTGTCATAAGATGCAACTATGCTTGGATGATTTGGCTCCTTAGGAATTCCTTGTACCTCCAGATTCCATATTCCAGGGATACCAAAAGTAGCTTGGACTTTGAACGTACCCTTTGAAACTTTGACCAAGTCAGCGGTTATTGGTCCTATAGATTTCTCCGTTTGAGTATATTTTATTAGTGCACTATCCACATCAATTGGATTGGCATTAGCATCCGAAAAGGAGACTGTAAAATTATTATTTCCCACTGTGAAGGGTTTTATGGAAAGATACACCTTTGTATTATTATCTATGAAGCTCACAGAATTTAATCCAGTAGGGCTTGGGTTTTGATTCACAGGTAATGTAATATTAGCAGAATTATTTTGAAATTCGCTAGAAGGTAACCCTGTATTTACAAGCAAGGCAACGCTTGCCAGAAGCATAATTCCAATGATTGCCTCTATTTTTGCACTTCTGCTGAACCTATTAAGATATTTGATTCCATTATCAGAAAAGTTTCTTTCATTATTCAATTTAGCTTTCGATCGGGTCACGTTAGTATCCTCATATGACTCACCAAATTCACCATCCCCTATTTGCAATTGAGCTTGCCTTTCTGTTCTTAATGTTACTGACTTCATAGTATTAGGGAAAATTACAGCCTGATTATATCCACCTATAATAATCATAACTGCTCCAAGCAAAAGTTTCACCAACAGGGTTTTTCCATAATATGATGGAAGAAGAAGATCCATATTGCCTTCCAAAGTGTATAACAAAAATGGCCCAGTAAATGAAATAATACCCAGTATTATTACAACGATCGTAGAAAATCTTGGAATCCAAATAAGCATCGCGCAAATTTTCTCGTCCTGATCAGATACTACCTTTCGTAGTATAGGAATTAAAATAAATGCAATATAAATAATCCCACCAATCCAGAGTGATGATACTAAATTGTGAACAAAATCAACTATGACGGCACTTAACTCTTTAGCTCCGGCTCCGTGCCCAATCATCGTGGTCGTAATCAAAAGGGCAATACCAACTGAGAATATTCCAATATTTTCTTCTCTGGTAAGAGAAAAACCACTTTGCTTTTTTCTACGGAATTCAAATATTGAGATTCCTAAAACTACAAGAGATAGTACTGTCCTTACAATAAGTACGTTTCCAAATCTAGTGGTCAATACATCAATTAAGCTGCCATTTATTGCCATTGCCTGGACAAAAATCATTGCAAAATCAGAAATTAGAAGAATTATCGATGCTATTAAAAAAAATGTTGCAAGTCGTAAATCTATTTGTGCTTTGGCAGACAGAAGGCGTTCCCTTAGCCAAGAGATATTAGATATAGGTTTCCAGAGCCAAAGGGTTGCAAAAGAAGCGCCTACAATCATTACCTGTCCAAGTAACGCCGGAAATCTTGCAATCGCCTCTGGGACATACACTTGTGTAGATTGATCCTCGGTTTTGATCGCATTTGTAGGTATTTTTGCCTCTCCCACAGCAAAAACAAAAGCATTTTTTGTCACATGTCCATCGGTCTGCGATAGAACATTGGTAGAAACAGTATATACACCGTCTTTAAGATTTGAAACGCTTACGCTAACCCCAGCCTGGTCTCCAGGCAAATAATTAGCATCTTTGTTATCTATTTGCTTCCCGTCTGCATCAAGAACCTTAATTTCACTGTACTTTAAGTCAATAGGTTCACTGAACAATACAGTCACCTTTGACGGACTTGATGTTAGTGATTGTGAGGGAGAAGGAGTGCTTGAGATTACAAATGCATGTCCATACGAGTATTGGATTGTGAAACTTTCAGTTATTCCAAAAATAACTAAAGTAAAAGAAAATAAGAATAAGCAAACAATATATTTATTAATATGCAATACCAGGACGAATCAGCTCTTAGCAATAATAGATTAATAGCAAGAGTATTTTATTTTTGCCTTTTTTCTAGTACACCCATAGAAGATTCAGATAAGATTTAATGAGGTTTAATAGAATTCTTCGATATGCATATGTTCAATATATTCATTTTAACTTTGCTGGTCTTTGTTTTTTTAGTCTCACTCGAACTAAATTATAACCATGATGCTTCGGCTCACATTAGTAAAACATTTGGAAATACCACTGTCGAGGTGGGATGGTTAGTAGAGCCAACATATATTGGACAATTAAATGGTATAACGCTTCAAGCATCAAAGATAAGCGGACAAAATCAAATTCCAATTTTGAATGCACTTTCAAATGCGACGATTTCCGTCAAGTATGGAACTCTAACCAAGCAATTGGATTTTGAACCATCTGCAACTGCTGATGGACTTTACGAGGCAAAAATTCTCCCTACTAGAACAGGACCATATTCAGTCCTCCTTGCTGGCGATATTAAAGGTCAAAAAATAGCAGGAGAATTAAAAATTGAAGATGTTGAGGGAACACAAACTGTTGCCTTCCCTGATGCATCGAGTCAAACACAGACAAATTCTAATGCGGAAGGAAAGATAGAGGCAGCAGTAAGCCAGCTATCTAATGACATTGATGATACAAAAAATAGCTTGACCCAAATTAAAAATATGACTAGCAGCTTTGGAGAATCTCTACAGAGGGTCAATCAAAATGCGTCAAAGTCCTATATGATTTCTCTTGCGGCAGCAGGTGTAGGCTTGGGGGGAATTGCAATTGGCGCTATAGCTCTCTCAAAAGTATTGAAAAGAAGAATTTCTTGAGTTCTAAAGCTTTTAGGCCATTAGTGAAAACCCTGTCAAATATAAGTAACTAGTTTTGGCTCTATAAACGCATGTACATTTTTCTGGATGGATAATCAACTATATTATTTAATCTAAATAAAGGTTATTATAATTGGTAAACATGCACTATTTATTATATCTAGAGGATTAGGGATTTCCACACAGATATCACAAATTTAAAAGTTGAAAAATCAAGATTAAATAGATCTAGATTAAATAAATCAAAAATAGCTTAATTTTTTTGTGTTACACCTCTTAAAACGGTCGTTTAATCAATATCACTAATTCCCAAAACTTAAGCGATTTAGATCGTGGATTAACCTCATAACGTGAGGGATCTGAAATATTTACATACTCAATATTTACAGCTACAAATTAAAAGAAAAATCAATATGCTAATTCGAGTCGTGAATATTAAGGTAAATGAATAAATTAAAAACTAGAACCAGAGTTTAATCGAGAATATGCATGTATGTACCTTGGTTTGATAGGTAATACTTTCCATACTGCTGATATCAATAGG
Organism: uncultured Nitrososphaerales archaeon; assembly: GCA_963703885.1. Lineage (GTDB taxonomy): Archaea > Thermoproteota > Nitrososphaeria > Nitrososphaerales > Nitrososphaeraceae > TA-21. The sequence continues at coordinate 31,281 of CAVPGE010000002.1, read as the reverse complement.
GCCATAGAACTAGGTAACACTTATGATTCTGAATTAATAAATATGGATACTCAGAAAGTATTAGGAATAGACCCAGGCTGGGGTTCAAGTGCGTTTGGTATTTGCCTGGTTGAATTCATTAACGGACAAATTCAAATTAAGATAGCCGAAGAGTATGAAAGACCAAGATATGAAGATATGACTTCTAAAATACTGCAGATTTTAAAGGGATTAAATCAGTGGTCCTTAAATCAAACTGAATTGGCAGCAACCAAGATATACATCGATGGTGCAAATCCTGAGTTTATATCTTCATTAAAACGTGCTGTAGGCGAAAGGGATGATTGGAACTATATCAAAGATAAGATAAATCATTGCAAGAAATATCCTTCATTGAAACTTGCTGACTATATGACTGTAATACCTGTACCTTTTAGCACAGAAGGAAAGAATATGCTAATTCACACTAAGGAATTATTGGAGTATGAGAAGAGGCCACTCGTAGGAATAAATGAGAAGTTTGATAAGTTAATTGTATCATTAAGAACTGCAGTATCAGACGACCAAGGCCATTTAGACAAAAATCAGACTTCATATGATAATGTTTTAGATGCTTTTAGATTAACACTTCGACACTTTAGAATAAAGCCAAAGGAAACACAAAGACCAATTGTTCTAACTAATAGTTGACTATCATAACTTAATAATACACCACTAACACTTGAGATTACCAACTTAGCAGGTGTGGTATTTCTCCAATATCTTGTCCTTCCACATCTGCTATTTCTAATTTAGACTCTCTTAATAGACATAATGTAGTAGATCTGTTGCCAATTCAGATTCATGTTCCAAGTCGAATTGGTCAACCATGGCAGGTGCGGGGATTCATAGTCAAGACATTCTCCCACATCTGCTATTGATGTTAACTATGAATTAAATAGGTGATCATTACAATACTTAACTCCAATTCATTTAATCCTGAGTTGGAAAACCAAAGTAGCAGGTATGGGGATTAGTAGTCATGCATTGTCTTTCCATATCTGCTATTATGAGTTACGAAAAATCTACCATTCCTTTTAATAACGTGATGAGGACAAGCATATTACCAATCTTTCCTCTACGTGACAATATGGCTCTGGTGTGATTGAGTACAACATCACATCCTGTCATTGAATTATGTGGGATATTGTACCCTAATTCCTGCATCTGCTAAAATCATCAATTAGTGTAGACTTTAATGTTTAATACTTTTAATGCGTTCTTAAGATTAGCATTCAGTCCAATGAGTGTTAGTATATGGCAGATGTGGGTTTAGTCAACCATTCTCACATCTGCTATTAATTATTAATCATTATCGCTGGGGTTATTATTAGCATTAGCATTAGTATCTTTATTATCCTTTAGAGTCTTCAAAGCATAACTACTACTATCATGCTTCAATTTACGTGCCTGCTGAGTATCTACAATCCCAGAATCAATCAATAATTTTTCGAATCTTTTCATTCTATCAGCCATTACTGTTATAGTATTCATGGCTTTTTGAGTAAAGTCAGTATAATGTTCTTCTTTTTCCTTTACAGTTTCCAGATATGAATCGTACGATAGGACCATCCTGCACTTTGAACAGAATTTAGCATCTATCTTGTTTAACTCATTACAGTTAGGACATTGCCTTGGTTTCATCTTATCAATTTCTTCAAACTTAGGCTTGAGGCCATATGCTTCTAATATTGATTCATTTGATTCATTACCAATATAATGTAAGTAAACCTGGGGCATGTTTGAGTTTGGGGTCCATCCTGCATATTGTCTTAATACACTTTCCTTTAGTATCTGAGATTTCTCTGTTAATGCGCTATGCCTTCTTATGTATGGATTCCAGGGCTTCTTTAACAACTCTCTAATCTTGACTTTATCCTCAGGTAATACTTTAGGGTCTTCTAATAACTTGGGAAAGAATACCTTCTTGTATCTTGAATATACTATGTTCATAAAATCCTTGCTCAGTCTCTTGCCGTAACCTTTACCCATTCCAAAGATAAGATAAGCGTTAGGATTTGTGCGCTGTGGATGATCGTCCCAATAATCCTTTAGATATGGAATTGAATTAATCAAAAGCACGCTTCTAGAACCAGTCTTCCCATTAACCAATGCTTCAGCAATTTGCCTATCATTAGTCATTTTAAATGTCACATCTTTAATCCTTAATCCCAGTATCTCATGAGGTCTGCAGGCTGTATCTCTTGCAATCATATGATAACATTTTTATCTTTTAGAAGGGCAGTACTTTAAGAATAGTTGGTCATCTTCAACAGTCCATAAATCAGTAGGTTTGTAGATACTTTTTTCCTTTCTTTTTAATTTTGGAATATTATCAATGACTGCAGGTTTTTCTGTTACGCTTAATTGTCTCTCTTTTGGTGAGAGATCAGGATAATATAGCCATTTGAAGAATCTTGATATAATTATGACATAATGGTTGTAAGTTCCTATCCATTTGTGTAATGGGTCGATTGGTTCAGGTTTTCTAAAACTATTAAGGAATGAAAGGAAATCCTCACGTGTTATTTCTTTAAAGTCAAAGTCAAACTCTCTTTCGCCTCATTGTTAGTTTTAGTTGTAGATGTAGATGAATAATTCGATAACTGCGATAACACTTTTATCAACAGCAGTCTATAACCATCAGAAATATTGATTTCATGCTTCATAGATAAAATGTATCTTGCTATAGTCAGAGAATTATTTTGATTTCTCATCCTCAATAATCTGTTTTTTACGCCTTTAGTAAGACCTTTAGAGGCCTCTTCAATCTCCCAAGGTATTAATGACTCTGTCTCTATCTCAATGTCTGCAGCCAATTAACTAACTAATCTCTCAAAACCAAGTAAATAAACCCATATTCTATCTAAGGTAAATGAATAAATTAACTTTACAGTTTATGTTTTGCCATTGTCATTGCCGAAACAGTACATTATAATAGTTGGATTCTACACTATCGTACTTTCTTGGATGATCTCTACAGTATACAGGAATAATCCTGATGCATATGCCCATTTTTTTGGAGCAACAAAGACTGTCGATGGATATCAAGTAATATTCCAACCATTTCCATCTGTTCCGTTAGCTAGGGACAATTCAACGTCGTTAAATTTAAGTATTTTAGATAAAGATAATCAGAATGTCAATAATATTTTTGCGTCCTTGGATATCATTGATAGGAATAGCAGGAGCATTGTTTATCGGCTTCCCGAAAAATTTTACGAATTTAGTGACATTAGCATTCCATATACTTTCGAGAAAGTGGGTGATTACTCTGTCACAATAAAGTTCAGGTTAAATTCTGATCCGTCATTACAAAATAAGTCACTATCTAGTGATTTTGATCTCTCAGTTGCAGATCCGAATCAAATTATACCAACTAATGAGCTCATAGTATACTACGTACTTCCCGGCTTAGCTGTAACATTAGGTATAGCCATTTATCTCAAGAAGAAAAATAAAATATGACATGAGATTCTAATGGTGTACCACAAGATATATTAGCCCAATTAATCAATTTTGGATTTATGAAAAGATCAGTTACAGTATTTGCATTACTTGCAATTGTAGTTACTTCTGCAGCAAACTCTTACTTCGGCACTGGCTACGCCCACACCTTTTCAGGCGATGAAAGTGCTTCTTTTTTAACAACAGTAGAATTGATGAAAATTGAGGCAAAGGAAGCACAAAGCAATCTTGCATCTAATCTTACATTGGCCAAGGACCACGCTGACGAATTGACTGAGCACTTGACAGCTAACGATACAAAAGAGATATCTGAAAGAAATGAAAGAGTCGCAAATGACCTAAATAAAACATTAGCAAGTTTTCAGGGCACATTTGAAGGCAAATCCGCACCCACCCAAACCGACGTGGATAGCCAAATGTCTCAACTAAATGACATTCTAGGAGAAGTTGTCTCTGTAAGGATTGACAAGGATCAGATGAATAATAATACAGTAAAGGCACTTGTCGTAAACGATTTGGTAGGTGAAGCATTGGAGCATTACGGTGAAGCATTGGGCGTGTCCGAAGAGCAACATAATGATGAATCGCACAATGAAACTAGTACCCCACAAGCAGAAAATAGTACAGCAAGCGAATCTACTCATGATAACCAAACTGCTGCAGCTGAAACATCTACTCTACTTAACCAAGCTGCGTATCAAAGCGCCAAGGCCATAGCTGAAAGAGCAGCCGCATTATTTGGAGAAATAAAAAGCGTCATTCCAGCAAATTCAACCAATTTGGCAGCCAACATTTCGTCCGGCTTTGACGAATTGAAATCAGGCATTGATAAACTAGAACACTTTGATGCAATAGATAAAATTGTTGATGATAAAATATCAGCGGGTTTGAATGAGGCTTTCAATTTAAAGCTACCTTCAGAGGAAGATCATTAGAAATCCATCCAATCTTATTTTTGACAGAATCTGGGCTTAATTTCCATAAGTATATTTATTCTATAATTTGATTTGATCCATATGAAAATAGGCATATACCGCAGGAAATTTCTGCTCAGTTCTTTATCAATGAGTATGTTGATAATATCAATTGTCTGTTCAACCCCCAATTTCAAAGCATTCGCTCAGGAAGAAGATAGCCTAAATTGTAAGGATAATTTGGGTCAGCAAGGTGCCTCTACTCCAATCGGCATTGTTCTTCCAGGGTTTCATTATATAAAGAAATTTGATAAGGATGGGAATCCTATCGCCGCTTGGGGAACCAAAGGGAGTGGAGACGGCCAATTCTTACATGCTCATGGAATTGCGGTAGACCATCAAGACAATGTTTATGTAAGTGATGCCGAACTTTGCAATATTCAAAAATTTGATAGTAATGGCAAATTTATTACAAAATGGGGAGGCCCTGGTACTGGTCCCGGCTTATTCCTGCAACCAGAGAGTATAGCAATTGATAGCAATGATAACGTCTTCGTAGCGGATTACGCAAATCAGTATATTCAAAAATTTGATAGTAATGGCAAATTTATAACCATGTGGGGTTCAAAAGGAAAAGGAGACAGCGAATTTGTGAAACCATGGGGAGTTGCGGTAGATTCCAAAGGAGATGTATTTGTAAGCGACCAGCAAAACCCAGTTGTTCAAAAGTTTGACAACGATGGGAAATTTATTACAAAATGGGGATCATTTGGTTCTGGTGATGGTCAGTTTGTTCATCTTCATGACGTTATAGTAGACTCTCATGACAATGTGTATGTTACTGACGGACGAAATAACTCACGTATAGAAAAGTTTGACAACGATGGGAAATTTATTACAAAATGGGGATCATATGGTTCTGGTGATGGACGATTCATAGAAAATCATGGGATAGTTGTAGACAAGGATGGATTTGTATATGTAGTGGATACCAGAAATGTGAGAATTCAGAAGTTTGATAGTGGTGGAAATTTCGTGGCTAAATGGGGATCTTTAGGGTGCGGCGATGCGCAGTTTCTAATTCCACACGACATTGCATTAGATTCGCAAGGTAACGTGTATGTAAGCGATAGCGGGAATGTGCATTTCAGAAAGAAATTTACTTGTGACAAGTCTGAATAACCCATGAGTTGAAGATTTTTTTATCCTTTTTACTTGGGGGCACCTTGATTCTATGTACATATTCTCATTTTGTTTATGCAGATATGCTGGGCAATTCACTCCGTCAAAGAATAGCTGATTATGACATACAGATGAATACTGCGCCTGCCTTTCCAATACCGGGAAATATCACAAGAGTCAATCTTGCATTCACTACTGTTAGTAATAATGTCTTTGTTGATACGCCTGTAACTTTTCAGGTAAACAAAGATAATCAAGAGATTCTTAGAACCGATCCAATAATACTCCAAGGGAATCATTATCAACTTCCCGTTGTTTTCAAGGATCCTGGTACATATGAATTGAAGATAAATATTATGCAAAATGGAATTCAAACTAATCCATCGTCCTCTGATCAAGTTACATTTCTATTCCCAATTAAAGTATATGATTCATTTACTTTATCGATTTCCTCGCTCATTATTCCCATAGCAATTTCACTTCTAGTTTTAGCAAGCTTGATTGTTCTGATCAAAAAATATAAATTTTTAAAACCAAAAGCAACTTAACCAGGTTAGAAAACTGACGAAAATGACTATTTCAAAAGTTACCATACTCAACTTTCCGTATCAAACAAATAGCAATATTGCTATGAAGTACAATAGAAACCTATCGTAATGTAAAAAATAACTTACAAAAATTTACAGATAAGTAGCGAGAGGCCTAAATGTATTGTCAAATCATTTCTTTGCTACAAAATACGCCAAGACAAACGGCGCACAAATTATTTTAGTGTTAATAATATAGTGATTATCTTATTATTTAAAGATGGAATTTTTGTTCCTTAAAAGGAACTTTAGTTCTTTATGGAGTTGTTACGTCTGTTTCGAGTTTTTTAACATTAGTTTTATTGGTTTTAATGAATGGTAAATATTTATATTAATGACGATTATGTGCGTTTAAAGTAAAAATTCCTAAATCTTTAAGCGTGAATTTTAGAGAATTGGCTAACCTAAAGTATCCAATGTAAGATAGAGGGCTTTTATAAAGTTGAAATGGGATTAAGACAGTACGTAGCCAATTAGACACACATACAAAACACAAATACTTTCTATGCATGCAAAGGAATCAAATCCAAATCCTAAAGTATATTCCTTCAAACAGGATATTTTTAAATGATCAATAGAGACTCAGTTGTATCTAGAAGTACCTCAATTTATAATGAAAAAACATTTGGAGAGTGCAATTAGTGCATTAAGAGGTACAAATAAAAGGAACTATAAACAATGGATTAATGATCTTGAGAAATACGGGATGTATCAAAAAAATAGCATCTAGCAATATAAGTTTGTCTGAAATTAATCTAAATCTAAATAAAATACTTAAAATTTATTTTATCACAGCATCTATGAGCAACACTCTTCTATCTTATTTTAAAATGAATTGCTACGGATGAGTTTGTCTGAATTGCAAAGAGAAAACTTTGTCCCCATCAAAACAAGGACTTGATTAATTCATAAAACATGACATTTGATTCTTCTTCTAGTTCCTTACTAGTCGAACAGGTGGGATTTGATATTCTCCATTTATGGCATTTTCCTGCGGAATATATATCCGCATCATAAGTGTGAAATTACCAGATGGTGATGGTAGCCAATTGGACTCTTTATCAATACCAGGAGTAGTGTGTTGAATGTACAAATCAAGAGATCCATCTTCGTTGAACTTTGATTCATTTCTAACACTGTTTATAGAGTATCGATTGAGTGGGTTTTCTACTAAATAGTCTTTCTCGTTATATATTGTAATAGACCAATATCCATTTTTGTTTATAGGTGGTGTCTGGCCTGGATCAAAATGAATAACATAATTATTTGAGCCATTGAGTTGTTTTCCGTCTCCGTCCACTGTTGTGACAGGATATGTGGCTTCTTGCGGAACGTTAGGAGCAATATTAATTGCTAACACAGTTGCTGCACTCAGTAGATAATCGTTACCATACATACCAGTTCTAGGATTGCTATATTGCCATCCATTAACAATCGGACCTAATTTTGTTGCTCTAGCTTCTATTAGTTTTTGGCCTTGAGCGATTCCACCTTCTAGAGCATTCCTTATAGTTTCATTGGCTTCTGTTGATGGAGTTTTGCCAGGACCTATGCCTATTATTTCAAGTTTTGATACGAGTTGGGGATTTGGAGGATTTAGAGGGTTGCCAATCATACCTTTGCTAATCTGGTCGTATATTTTGATACCTACTTTAGGTATATCCGAAATCACTGGGGGCACCGGTGCAGTATTATCGGAAGTATTCTGAATAGGTTGATTGGAAGAAACACTTTTTCCTTCATAAACTGACATGGGAGAGGTACTAATCTGATTTTCTATTGCAGTTACATTCGACAAATCCCTAGGTCCTTTAACTAATATGCGAGATAACAATAGCACACTATTTGTCGGGCTCTTGATTTCTTGCATCGTCCCAGGAATTTGACCTTTCCAGTCCGGACCTGTAATGGCATAAATTCCACCCTTCTCCCCAGTTGTTCTCGTCCCAAGATAGTGAAAGTCATTATCATAAGCATCTACGAATTCAAATACGTGATACCGATCTTTTATTTCGGGTATTTTCAGGATAACGGGCTCTTTTGATAAATTCAACCATGCCTGTGCATATAGTAAATCTGGGTTAGAATATTCACCAGAGGTAAAACCGGGACTTGGAAGTTTAGTAAAAGCGACATATTTGTTGATGGGTCCGTTTCCATGTGCAGAAGGGGAATTTGGATTTGTCTCAAAATTCTTTACTCTCTCGAATTGCACAAGAGGATATCCCCAAATATAGGCTAAAGTTGCGATATCTTTGGGATCTCTAGAGTTTTCAATTCTTTTCATTTCTTGTGTTGAATCTATAGAATCAGTCTGGTTAGATGAGGACATATTTTTGGAATTTGTTTGTCCATACAGAGTATTAATGGCTAATGATTCAAATACCATAAGTGATGCAAGTACAATAAGTGAGACTGTTAAAATCATCTTGAAATTTGGGAAGTACAATTTCATAGACATTGTCACTCCGTATTATGTCTAGCCTATAAAAGAGTGATCTCCTTTATTCATATAAATAATCATATTTTTACTATATGCTACCCGCAGTAATACCGTCAAGAGAAAGTTACGTTAGAACACATATGTATTCTCTCCCTCTACCTCAGCATATCCTGCTATTAAATACTGAATAATTATTATCACCTACTGTATATGGAAGGTACTCAAGCATTTGATGATCTTGTAGGTCTTGAGAAAAGTCTCTGGCATCAAATTAAAAGTTCTTGACTGCAGATTTATACCACGCTGCTATCGCTTCGGCCATTAAATTCCTTTGTTGTTCAGAATATTGTGGTTCTATAATCCCCGTATCTTGAGCCCATTTGTCATAAGCAGATACCATGTTTTGAAGTATTCCTGGATGATCTTTTGACAAATCTGTTGTTTCCCGAATATCCTGTTTTAAATCAAACAACTTCCATTGTCCATCTCCAACTGAAATGTTTGGTATCGTGCCTTCCATTCTCCCATGAATACCGCACTGATACCAAACATTTCAGTTGGTATTATTTCATTATCTCTGTGGATCTTTGCAACTTTACCTTCCAAAAGTGGTTTTATTGATTTTCCCCATCTTAGTGATCAAAATATGGCATTAATTAGAATATATAAAGTTGTGTTATATGCGAATTTATATATCAATAGTATTCCTATCCTTATATTGAATATTAGACCTCTTGCATATAGTATTACGATCCTTCTATTAATTTTATTACTAATATCGCATATAGATAGAATTTTTACCGTAACAATGGCAGCCCGTTTAAATGGAACTCCAGCTACGGACAAATTGGATGGAACATCCAAGGATGATGACATTAATGGTTTTGATGGCGATGACATTATTAACGGGTTATTAGGCAACGATGTGATACAAGGAGGTCAAGGCGATGACTCGATTATTGGTGCTGACGGTAATGATTATCTGTACGGTGCTGTAGGGGCAGATACAATTACCGGCGGACCAGGAAATGATGAGGTTAATGGAGGAGATGGCCCAGATACGATAAATGGAATGGATGGTAACGATATTCTTTACGGAGGGTTAAATAAAGACATAGCAGACGGTGGTCCGGGTAATGATCGTCTATATGGTGGTCCGGGAGACGATATTTTGACCGGTGGCGAAGGGGGAGATTTCTTTAGATGCGGTGTTGGAATTGATAGAATTACCGATTTTCAACCATTGGAAGGGGATATCAAATTGTCAGACTGTGAATTAATTAAATAATTGAGTCTTTCGAACCGGATCAGAATTCTAAATTTTGACAAAAAATCAACACATTATTAGCATATGAATATTTCTTATGCATTTAGCGTTTTTTGTGAATCTATGCAATATTTTTTTCTGAACTAGATTATTTTACGCAGAATTTCTTCAAGAGAAATAATGTAAATAATCCATTTATTGACTTTCATATAACTTTTTGCTAATTATTACAGAAATATATCACTTTACTACTTCATAGAATTATAATGCAGAATAATTAGCAATAACTATCATTTTATATGGTATAGACAATAATTATAAACTAAACTTAATGAATTAATCCATACACCAAAAATTGTACTTGATTTTTGAAATTCCACTAAATTGACGCATGTTTTTTTCTGTGACACGGAGTACAGAGGGCTTGGCAATTTTTGATTTTATTGTTTGTACTGTTACCATTTATATGGTCAAAATCTACCCCATATTGGTCCAACTGACTCCTACATATAGCACATCTATTTTTTTGAGCTTTTAAAACTCTTCTTTTGACACTTACTGTGAACGGATTTCGTTCTAACTTTTGAATCGACATAAGTACAATTGATGACAGCAGGAAGCAATATCCCAATAATTCTTGATTTATTAACCATCCATCAGTATAATAGAAAATGAATCCGCAGATTATGAGCGTTAGCGCTATTAGTCCTTTAATCCTTAACTTTTGTCCATTAATCTGAATTCTGGCGTAAATTAATGAACCTACAGTCAAAATCCAAAATATCAACGGATAATTCCTAAGTTGCATAAGATTATTTGAGTGTACCATATGAGTGAAAACTAGGAAAATAATGAGAAAGGGTATGGATACATAAACTAATTTCATGCAAATATTCTGTGAGACTATAATAAAGAAATTTTCGAACTTCTTTAAATAAAAAGAATCTATATTTTGGGTAGGTCATCATCTGGGAAGTTTTGTTATTTCCTAATGGAGATTAATAATAGTAAATTATTCATAGAATCACAAATTCATTCTTTTAATTGTATAGGTACGTCAGTGTCTATTCATTTATAAACTAGTTAAAAAATAATTATTTTTTCGCCTAGAAATTTTTGATAGGCCTTAAGAGAGGCTAACCGCTCCTGCTTTTTCTTTCTCTGGGTATATGAATTGAGATTTGGTGAGCTGTAACAATAAAAATTGAAGCCCTTGACATCGAATTTTTATCAATTTCCAAATAACTATTTCATTCTTACCATCATATTAATATCAAAAAACACTTGATATTAGTCTTTAATCGTTACGAAGTAAAGACTTAATCTGATAATTCTATTAAATTATTTTAGTTCGATTTCCATGTCGACATTATCAAAACTAATACCCGTCTTTAATATCCTTAAGTGTAGCGTAGGTGCATTAAATAGATTAAACCTATCAATTAGTTCATACAACAATAAGTTTGACGAAGTGCATTTTCTTGTTGGCCTGTAGGTTCCTCGCTATTTCTTTTACGTCCTTTGCATCTCCTTTCAGAGAAAATATTTCAAGGCATCTTTCCTTGTCAATCTTGTTATGAAGATGAACGTTTATTATTTTGTCGTAGGTATGACGTATTAAGGCAACCTGGTCATCAGAATTTTCGTCATGCACTGCCAATAATAGTGAATTGACAGTTCCATTAAGCTCCTGCTTCATACGCTCTTCTGCAAGAAGGTTTCGTATTCCCGCCCTTACTATTTCGGACTTGCCAGAAAATCCTAAGGCTTTTTGAAGCTTATCCATTTCCTTTATTATTTCATTATTAAGGGAAACGCTCACAATCGTCAATATTATTTGAAGAATTAATGAAATATTTAACTCTTCAATCCCTACCTGATTATTCAACGGTATTGAAATGGTTATCTGTCTTTAGTATAGTTCTACATTTTTGAATATTCCAATAATTTACGTATATCTCATAGCTAGACATTATTCATGTGCGTTAAATTTGTAAGCAATTCAACATGTTTGTTGAAAGTGTGGATGTCATTTATTCGTTCTAGATCAGGACGATCGATCTAGGAAATTTATATGTTTGAAGAAATACTAGCGCTATTGTGTAATATGGAATGAGTAAAAATAAATCTAATTATGATTAACTTAGTAACAATAAAGACGAGTCCAGTATGTTCTTTAAGATGATAAAGCTTAGTTTCGTTTCATTGAGGGAAATTGAGTAATTCCTAAAAATATATTATCTTAGTGTAACTTGAACCAAAAGAAAAATCATCGCATGTGACGACCACTCATGGAAAATAGAAATTGCCGCAAATAAATTGAAATAAATTAAGATCAATTATAGCATTGCATAGTTGTTTGAATATTATGCTTCTGCATTTGAAGCAGTTATTTCCAATTTTGAGTTATGAATTTTCCTGTTTATGTAACGTCCTATCAGAACACCAAAGAAAATCGTGGTGTCAGTGAGAACAATTGCACCACTTGGAGAAACATTAGCTAAATACGATACAATTATTCCCAGTATTACTGATCCAGTAGAAATAATACAAGAAATATAAATAGTAGTCCGAAATCCCTTTCTGAGCGTAAGCGCTGTAACATTTGGAATAACTATGAGCGAAGAAATCAACAATACTCCTACGAGTCTTATCGATGCGATTACTGTAATGCTAGATAATATTATAAAAAGATAGTTTATGCTCCTTACTCTAATTCCTGCCGCTTCTGCCTGCTCTTCATCGAAAGTTACGTATATGAGCTTTTTGTAGATTAATGACAGAATTAAAAGAATTCCGGCACTAACTATCAAAATTAAAGCCATATCACTCTCACTGACTAAAAGTATACTACCAAATAGGAAGCTAAATAAGTCAAGCCTGAACCCTCCAGAAATACTTATTAGTACTAGACCTACCGCAAGACCAGAAGACAAAAGTACGGCTACAGCAGAATCCGGCGGTATTTTAGCAGTTTCACGGAGCTTTGTCATGCCAATTGCTGCTAACACAGAAATTATGAATGCTGTCCATAGAGGATAAACGTTAGTAAATAGACCTACGGCTATGCCTCCAAATGCCACATGGGACATTGCATCTCCAAAAAGGGATTGACGTTTGAGAACGAGAAAGAGTCCCATTATTGAACATATTATGGCTATCGCCACACCAGTAATCAAAGCTCGTTGCATAAATCCAAACGTCAGTATATCAAAGATCATTGGAATTCAAATTTCCATTTTGGGCGCCAAAATGTGAATGCATATGTTCTTGCATACTCGACTCCAGATATGCTGAGATCATTAATTTATCATCACTAAAGAATTCACCTACATTACCATGGAAGAAAAGCTTCCTATTTATGCACGCCACCTTATTTGCAAGTTTTTTTATAGCATCTAGATCATGAGAAGACCATATTATAGTTATTTTTTTCTCCTTATTCAAACGTGTTAATAAAGCATAGAAGTTATTCTCGGTTTCAGTATCAATTGACGTAGTAGGTTCATCGAGTAACAATAAAGTAGCCTCACTAACTAGTGCTTTAGCTATCAAAACCCGTTGCAGCTGACCACCTGATAGTTCATCAATTCTACTGATGCTTTGTTCAGATAGGCCTGCATCTTTTATTGCAGATGATACTTTATTTTTATCTGAACGTCTGCCCAGCTGTCCTAAGGAGACTATTTCGTTTACTGTAGCGGGGAATGACTGTTCAAATACTTTTTTTTGTGGAATGTAACCTACTTTTTTAAGAACATGTTTGTTATTTCTAATGTCTTGACCAAATAATCTAATTGTACCTCTGTAATCCTTTAAGATATTTAACATGCACCGAAACAAGGTAGTCTTCCCGGCCCCATTTGGTCCCACAATGCCCAAAAAATCTCCTTTATTAACTTTAAAGGTAACATTCTCCAATGATGGAAAAGAGTGGTATTCATATGTTAGATTCTCGACTGATACTATTTCAGTGGGCATTCTAGACCTATCCGGAGACTTTTAATATTTTCATACATCTTGTCGAGGTAACCGATTCCTTGATTCTGTTCTTCCTGATTGATACCTTCGATGGGGCTTAGTACCATGACTTTTCCATTAGGTATTTCCTCGGCTACAACATTTGCAAAGCGGGGATCAATTAGGCTTTCTGAATATATTGTGCTGAGAGCTTTATCTTTGGCAAGTTGAATTATCTGCTGTAATTTTTGGGGCAAAATTTCACCTTCAGGAGTCAGTCCATATATGCTATGTTGATTCAGCCCATATCTTTTGGCAAAATATGAAAAAGAATTATGAAAAGAAATAAAATCATGTTTCTTACAATCTAGAAGTTCACCTCTTATATCATCGTCTAGCTTACCTAATTTTTCGATAAACTTGTTTGCATTCTCAGAATAGTATTTAGCATTTAGAGGATCTGCATTCATCAGTGCATTTCTAATAGATTCAACTTGCCCTTTTGCCAAAACAGGATCTAGCCATACATGGGGATCATACATTTCAGATTTATCTTCACCGTTACTATTAAGTAACCTCAAATTCTGGCTGGCATCAACTTTTGATTTCACGTTTATCTTTTCAATCCATTTTTCTAGTCCTGCTCCATTGTATATTAGTATGTCAGCAGTTTCTGCATTCTGAATCTGTCTGATTGTTGGATCAAAATCATGAGGCTCTATCCCAATAGGTACAAGACTGGAAACTTCCACTCTATTTCCTCCTATTTGCTTTGTAAATTCCAGCAATGGATAAAATGAAGCTACAATTTTCAATTTTGGATGTTTCATAATTAAAGAAATTGATCCAGAAGTACGATCATTGTCAGCAAATGACCCAACAACATCCTTTGGTAAGGCAGCTGTCGGCATAAATATAATAATGAAGAGAGCGACAATTCGAAAAAAGGATATTGATATTTTCGTCATGCTAATATAACTTTATTAATTACATTATTAATTATATAATAGTTTCTTAATAATAACTATTAGATACACTGAATTGAATAATAAGTATTCTGAATAACATAATACAAAACTAATAAAGCGAATATTTCAACACTAAATTTCATTTTCTGGAATATAATGCCAGATTGGAAGATTACGATAGATCCACCCATGAAATCTGGAGTCATTTAATAAACCGTATTCGATTAATTAACAAGGCTGATCAATATTGACTGAATTCACCATTAGTATGAATTGTATACAGCTTAAAAATGATAATAGTCCTTGCTAAAATGATATTATTACTTCGACTTGCCAAGGATCTGGGTTGACAAGGATCACAAATGGAAAAGAACACGCAGAATGAAGATGAAGAGAAACTACCTAAGAAAGAATTTGACAAGAACACCGATAACTGATTTGACAACTTGTCCTATAATGTAAAAACAGCCCCGTACAGATTGAATTGTTCAGACGGGTTCAGACCACTAGTTTTATAAATTAAATCAAGGTAACGTTCCATCCATTAAAATCTGTCTGGTTTGATTCATCTTCAGGGGAATCTGCACCAGGAGGCACTATCACCTTGTTTAGTGAATTCTTTAATTCCAGAATAGAGGGGTAAACAACTTCACTAATCCAGTATGGCGTCTTCATTATTAAAAGCATGGAAAAATACAGGAACATTTTGGGTATTAGTCGCTTTGAAACTTGTCATAAGCCAATCACCATTTTGAAACATCAGCGTTCTCTCAATAAAGGCATCATCGATTGCAAAAGTATCGAAAATTAGTTGTCTATCATAGGGTCGCGGCATAGTACTAACAAAATAGCTGTGTAACTGTTGCAGTACGTTTGTATTAAGATGGGCTATTCTTTGTGTACTTATCCATCCATGAAGATTATATTTTCGTCCGTGTCGCAGTAATCTTTCAACAGCTTTACTTGAGTGCTCAGTGCCATCCTCCTTCTTTTTTTCGTATGGTATGAACTCCTGTGCCTCGTCGAAGACGAAGACAATTTTAGGGATTAATGAAAAATTATTCTTTCTCACCTTAAATACAGCATTGATGACATTTGCGCAAAAGGTTCGTGCTACTTCGGCCTCAGGCAAATTTATTACAAATAATCTCGGTGAATCAACTGAATCTTGCATTAATTCACTAATTAGCTTTACTACATCAAATTTATAATCAGGTTTTTTTCTTTTTTTGAATCCCTCTCAAGAGCAAGCTGAAGATTTTTGAATATGCTTGATAATGTCGCATTTGTTCTTAATTCTGCCCTCTGGAGATAGTCATTGATAGACTTTAGTAGTGTGGTGATTTCATTTCCCGAGCCGTTTTAAAGGTTATAGTAGCTTTACCGTCAGTTGTTGACCTTGTGTTTGAATGAATTTCCCTTAGCCTTGCTATGAAATCACCATTAATATCATCAAAAATCTTCTGTTCGCTGAAATAGGTAGAATCCAATGTCAAGTATATTGAGATATTAATTTCCGTTATTTTTGCATTTAGTATTAAAACTATTACTAAGTATTAAATAAATTGGAGTATCTTTTAACACTCTACGAATTTAGTGGTGGAGTAACTACCTGTGGACCATAGCACTCCAAGCAAAGGAGTTTGTCAAACGAATTTCTGAGTGAATTTGTCGGTTTTTTGCAAGATTCACAGCGGGTTCGGTTGATCATTTTTCTGAAATATGAAATGCATTCATTTTATATAACAATTATCTTGTTAATTTAGAAATTCTTAGTGAAAGATAATTCAATTCTTTTAACTACCAAATAGATTTACAAAATGCAATTTGCATTGTAAATTGATGTAATTTAAACTTCAATTATTTCTTACCAAATATAAAATTTAAATATACTTTGAACAACATCTTTGTAAAAAGATTGCCCAAAATTGTAACTAATATACATTAGATAAGTATAAATACGTGACTCACGTATATATTATGTTCTGTTGGGGAATTAGCCTCAAAACAAAACTCCCTCCCAGACTGTTAAAGGTTTGGGAAACAACAGAACAATTGTCTTTATATTTGTTGCGCTTTAGTGATTTGCTGTTGGTATATACTTTGAAATTAGCTGACGGATACTTCAAGTCTGATTGTTTTGAAGTCGAAACAACAGAAAGCTGTTCAATTAAATCTTCCTGTTTACCTTTTTTAAAGATATATAACTTTCAAGCTTTTTACTATTTTACTATTTTTATAATCAACGGCGTTTTGCCTCCAAATTTGATCTGAATTCCCTGAACTTTTCCTCGAATAGTATCTGCTGGTCTAGGTTATTCCTGGTCCTTTCCAATGTAACTGCAGATAAATATCCAGATTTGATCCGTTTTAATGTCGCCTTTGCCTTCTTATCTGCCAAAAATAATGGATAATTGTAACCTAGACATTCTGGTATAATTTCCAGTGACATACAATGAAGGATATCCATAATGAAATTTGACAGATTATCCTCCTCTAGACTTAGAATAGGTTCGATTACATCATTTGAATCATTTAGTTTATGACACAATTTAAGATTGCCATATATTATCGAAGTTTTGGTAGGACGGACGATCGTATGAGAAGACGTGACTTCTAACACTTTCGTCATTAGTGCTATTCCATAATTGGAAGTAGGACTTGATAAACATCCTTTCTTGAGAGATCAGATTTTTGTAAGACCCCTCTACATCGACGTTATGCGTATTTCCATCATCTTTCAGGCGTACTGTCTTAAAGCAGGTGTCAAACTCGATCGTCCTCCAAGGCGTTTTCATGTAACTGCTATTCACCAAGCTGCTTGTTTGCAAAAGCATTTTATCACTGTTGAAGTTGGGAAGATTAGTAGATACATTTTTTATCCCTGTAGAATTTAGAATTGGGACGACAATCTTTACCAATTCGGATGCAGTGGTGTCTTTTACCACGCCTATTACGAGTATATTTTTCTCCCAAGCCAACCTAAGTAAAGCATATATCATTATCAAAGAAAGATATTGCAAATCAATACTATTTATCCAATGTTTTGCGCCATTTCTAACTAAAATAAGAGGGTGTCTACTTGTTTGAGGATCAAAAATATAATTAGCGACTGTAATAGCCCCGCAGAAAACGCGTTGCCAGTATTTCTCTGAAAATTTCTTCAAAAATACTTTGTCGCCTTGTTTATCTAATAAGTGATATTGCTGATCAAATTCATCAAGCTTCCCATGTAGTCGAGTCAAATCCCTAACGCTTAATGACTGGAGTACTTGTGACAAATCCATATTCTGTTTCATCATTTTGTAAATAATTGCTTGTACCAAAAATTGTCCTCTAAAAGATGGTATTTTTAGTGAATCATTTGGATGTAAAATCTTAGCAAGTTCTAAGTCGGCTTCGGAAATAATACCGTGAGTTGTAATCATTCCATATAAAATATTCGATTTGTTACTAGATAATATGTTTATACTGTGAAGTAAGTGTGGTATGTCAATAGAGAGCTGTCTGTCGAGCAAAACCACCTTAATTTCAGGATTCGAAGTAACATTTTTGACTGCCATATAGTATTCTGCTAGTTGCATCAATAACTTTGGAATTTCATTTTGGTCTGTTTCGTTTCTACCCTCTGAAATTTTACCGGAAACATTACTTAAATCTTCTTCATGAATTGGAATAGCAGAGGATATCTCCATATTTGCATCGTATGCCTGTGGTTCAGAATAAGTACACCCATTCTTGGTAAAAACCAACTCTCCGCTGTATGCAAACGCACCTGCATAGAATATATTCATATCGAGCTCTTGGTCGCTACTTTCGGTTCCATCTACGGCAATGAAATTTACCTTTGTTTGACCAAATAGTTTGTTTGCAGTATCGATGGATCGAATTTGGATCATATCCGATCGTTATTATTTTAGAGATTTCGTCGCCATATTTTTTTAGCAAATCCATCCTTAATTTGAATGAGTCAAGTAAATTTCTGGTAGAATTCTGAACTAGCTTAATTATTCTATCAGGATCATCGTTCAACTAGATTTTTCCACCAAAATCTGGTATATATGCGACTCATTTGCTATTCACATACTAACCATTAGTTCCAAATAATCCAGCATGGTTCAAATTGAAATCTCGGACTTTGTAATTTGCAATATTCTTTGAATTCGAAATTGTTTTGCTGATTTTCATGATTTTCATTATTATATGCTCACACATATGAATGGCAGTAAATGTCAAAGTAACAAAGAATCTTAATGACGAAAACGAATATTTAAAAGTTCGAGTTAAAAATGGCTTCAGATACTATCTTGTAGTCTTTTTTTAGCTTCATCCGCCGCTGATAAAAATTGATTAGTAATAGTTTCCTGGGCGTTAATCCACTGGGTGGTAAGAGTCTCCTGTGTCTTTAGAAATTGATCTAACAGATTCTGCTGGCTTGCCATAATCTGTTCTCTCGCACTCTTGTTTAATGATGTAACGAGATCCCTTTGTGCTTGGGATGCCTGTACTATCATATTTCTTTGTTGTTCTGCAGTTTTCAATATAAGATCCTTCTGTTTTTCAGCAGATTCTAACATTAGTTTCCTTATATTGTCATACATGGCTGTTATAGGCTCATAACTCATACTTGCTTACAAATGGAATGTAGTATTTTATTCTTTTTAAATGGCATTAAACAAATTGAGAGTAATTACCATAAGAAGTGTTTCAGTCCATGTATCGCTAGTGATAATTGCGATAAAATGTGTGATGAGCATCAAACAGAAAACAAGCATTAAGGGATTCTGGGAATCTAGGTTCCCAAAATGCTTATTAAATGGAATAGTAGATGCGGGGTATAGATGAGTCGAACGCTCGCGTACCCACTAGTCAAAGTCTGGCTACCAAATCAAATCAAGTCTGAGGCTTAACCTGATTGATACTTATAATATAGACCTCAAGACTAAAATATACAAAATCGCAGACGGGGAAGAGATGCCGACCTTAATCCACATCTGGTAATTTAACATCGATTGGTCATCCTTTCGCTAGGAATTTTATTACAAATTGATTCTATTAAAATGCTGGCTATATAGTTCATTATCACAATATTATAGCAGATACAAGATGATTGACTAACCTACACCCACTATGTTGAATATGGTTTTATCCCAATAACTTATAGTCAATGAATGATAAAAATATGATCACAGATAGCAGATGGGGCGAGTGAATTGAAATACCCACACCCACACTCACTATTAGCATTGGTTTCTGATTTCTCGGTATATCTAGAACCTAGGAAATTTTAATAGATTAGTGGCCGATTACATTTCTAGATAATAACGACAAATATGGAATCAGTAAATGATGAATCCCACACCTGCCAAACTGATAGATGGAATATCCGTTATGAGACAAATCAATAAGACAAATAATACCATATAATCTAATTTTGAAAGATTATGACAATAAGTAGGTGTAGAGTGAGTAGTATAATTTCCCTACACCCACCTCAAGGTTTCTGGCATTCGAATAGATTGGATGACTTGTCAGTATTGAGAATGTAATAATGATATTTATCTGGTAGTAAGATTATCTATTTTGAGAATATTTAATAGCAGATGCGGGAGTTGGTCTTGGCGCGCCCACACCTGCTAATAATAATGCCTCAGATCGCGTATATTCTGTTATTCTAACAATATTTATTTCGTAATATGATTATCCGTCTCGAGAACTATATTTTTTTAATTGCAGATGTGAGAGGTGATGACAAAACCCACATCCGCCGTATTGAATCCCTCATCTAATCTATTAGGTATGAGTAGTATCGTAAATTGTAAAAGTGGGCTCTGTCAACTTATCGGGATATAATCTACCTGTAAACAATCGGGACATTTGATTTATTACTTCTCTATTCTCGTAAATAATATACTATAGGGTATGATTGATAAAAAGACAATACAGGTCAAAACTATGGAAAATATTGATGATAAAGAATTATTAGAAATAATTGAAGTGTTAAAGAGATTGGATAAATATGAAATTAATTTAAATACTTACGTAAAAATTAATTTTGACTAGATCCTAATGCTGGATGTCAGTGCAATAGTAAATAATATTTGGTTCCCCACAATTTTCACATTGAGTTTTTTGTTTTAGTCCATGAATTCTATTATCTGGCCTATCACATTTTTTATATGATATACCATTTGCCTCTTCGGGTAGATATACGTCGTATGGATGGTTACAGTTTCTACAAGACAGTGTATGTTTAGTCATTATCTGAGTTTTCTTTTCTCCTTAAAATCCATATCCACTTTTTTTCCTTCAATCTTTCGGGGTCTATCCCAATACGGAGATTTACATTTAGGACATACTCTAGGTGTTTCATCCTCTCTCGGAGCCCAAATGTGACCACATCTTTCACATTGATAACCTTTGATTGTAACCTCTCCCAATGTTTATTTATATACCTAGTAGTATATAAGCACTACTTTATTATCACAAGTAAACTATTAATAATACTATTGGTATATTACTATTAGGTATATAGAATCAATTGCAAAATACAAGGCTTGAACGTGCACAGGAGATTGTAAGTAAATCTAACCAGATAGTTAGAATTGCTGATAAGACTTACAAAGTAAAGTCACAGTCAAGTATCAACGAATATGATTTAATGAATACAGAAATTGGTTGGATATGTAATTGTGCCGACCACATGTATAGGGGAGTGACTTGTAAGCACATTCATGCAGTAACATTAAGCCTTAACTTAAGAAAAGAAGTTGAAAAGCAAGTAATTATTTCAGAAATAGTAACTAAAGTATGTCCACAATGTAAATGTGATAAGATTGTAAAGCATGGTATTAGACATAATAAGTATGGTGATATTCAAAGATATTCTTGTTTAAATTGTTACAAGCGATTTACTATTAACTTAGGATTTGAAAAAATGCATGCTAGCCCACAAATAATTACATCGGCAATTCAACTTTACTTTACTGGTGAATCATTTAGAAACGTGCAGAGATTCCTTAGATTACAAGGCATAAGCGTTAGCCACATGGCAGTTTACAATTGGATTAACAAATACATATACTTAATGGAAAAGTATCTAGAAAAGATTAAACCAAATGTTTCTAACGTATGGAGAACCGATGAACTTTATCTAAAGGTAAAAGGCAATAACAAATATCTATTCGCTTTAATGGACGATGAAACAAGATTTTGGATTGCTCAGCAAGTTGCAGACAAGAAGAATAACAGCGATATTAGACCATTATTCCAGAAATGTAAAGAAATTACAGGTAAGAAGCCAAAAGTATTGATTAGTGACGGTGCACCTAACTTTCATCTTGCTTACATGAAACTTTCATCTTGCGTTGCTCTTACATGAGAACGTCGAGAAGTTATTTAGAGTAGAGTAGAGTAGAGTAGAGTAAAGTGTATGAGATTGCCCAAGAATTTGATGTACCAGTATTAGTACATTGCGGAGACACATTTTCTGATAGCGCCAAGCTGAAATATGCTCACCCTCTGAACATAGACGAAATAGCTGTTGACAATCCAGGTTTAAAAATAATAATATGCCATTTGGGTAATCCCTGGATCTTAGACACCCAGGAAATACTTTACAAGACTAAGAATGTTTATGCTGATATATCTGGCTTGTTCTGTGGTGTGCCAACCCATGCCTATAAAAAAATGCTAGTTTCAAAAATAAAGGATTTGTTTAATTATATATCACCCCCACATCGCGTACTTTTTGGTACTGATTGGCCCATTTCAGACATAGGATCTTACGTAAATTTAGTACAAAAACTCGGTCTATCAAGGAGAGATCTTGCATTACTCCTACATGAGAACGTCGAGAAGTTATTTAGATTGGATTAAAGTAGAGTAGAGTAGAGTAGAGTAGAGTAGATTATTTTTATTGTTTAAAAACTACGAAAAGCGTTAATTTTTCGCGATGAGATACAACAGTTTATAGCTTAATTTTGGAATTTAAGATTTTGTGACGGATCCTTACTATTCAGTATATTAGTACTTATTTGTAAGATATGAAACAAATCATTCATGAACCTTTATACAGAATCGTTGTCAGAATGATAGGTTTCTATCTGAATAGTACTGTGATGTATACCAAACTTGTTTTCTATGATAGAATTTATCTCTTTAAGTATGGATATGGATTTTCCAGGATCAATAATTACCACATGTGCTGATAACGCATCAAGCCCTGAAGTTATTGACCATATATGTAGCTCAAATATCCCTGTTACTCCTTTAACTCCCATAATTGCTTTCTTTACTTCATCATGCGATATGTTAACAGGAACTCCCTCCATTAGAATATGAATTGATTTTTTCATTAACGACCACGTTCTCGGAAGAATGAATATAGCAATGGCGATACTTGCTATGGGATCGGCCAAATTTAGTCCACTGAAGACTATTATAATGCCTGCAACTATCACACCTATAGAACCAAGGGCATCGCTTAAAACCTCAAGCGAGGCACTTCTAATATTCAGATTTTCATCTTTTGAATCAAGACCACCGTGCGAGTGCGATAAGAGTTTCAACGAAATCAGATTAACTACGAGTCCCATGCTCGCAATAAATATCATGGGGAACGCATTAATTTCAGCTGGTACAAGAATGCGTTGATAAGCCTCAAAGATTATGTATACAGAAATTGAAATTAATACGACGCTGTTAGCTAATGTGGCAAGAATTTCCATTCGATAAAATCCGTATGTCTTCAGCGGTGTGGCTGGTTTACGAGTAAAACTAACTGCAAGAAGTGACAGCGTCAATCCTGCTATATCTGTGAGCATATGTCCCGCATCAGCAATAAGTGCGAGACTACCAGTTAGTAATCCGCCTAAAATTTGTACCACAAAATATGATGATGTCAGTATTAGTACTAACCGCAATTTTCCCATTCTGCGTAGTGCGGTGGATCTTTGATTCATCATATTCTTTAGATTACTAAAATAATTTGCAATGAATTTAGGTTTATACTTATCTAAATAAGTATATCCAAAAAGGTTAAATTTATTATTTTTCTAAGGGAAACAGTGCTTAAATCAGTTCTAAGTAATAGGAATATCAGCAATGGTAGGACAGATTTCGCGAACCTGCCCAAGGTAAAATTATTCCTTGACAGTGTTCGAAGAAATAGTTTAAAGTCAAAGAGCAATTATTTTACTGGATTACATCATTTACATAATTATGTTACTCAAGTATATGATGATAAAATATATGATTGTGAATCGATTCTTACTCCACTCTCAAACAATGAGATGAATGTCTATGACTTGCTGGATTCATTCATATCCTATCTCTTAGAAGAAAGGAAAGGAATTTCTCCTGGCTCTGTAAAGATGTATGTTGCAATTATTCGTTCATATTTTGCTTATTATGATATAGACATAATTCCCGCAAAATTCAAGAGAAGAGTAAAGATGCCCAAGTCTTATAGAGAGGATGAGGAACCAATTGATTCATCCGACATCAGGAAATTATTGTTAAGTTGTAATAATAGAAGGCTGAAGACATTACTACTCATTTTAGCAAGTGGAGGAATGAGGATAACAGAATGTCTGGCTATTAGACATATGGATATTGATTTCTCTGTTTCACCTACCAAGATTAAACTTAGGAAAGGAGTTCACAAAGACTAGAATTGCAAGAGATATCTACATATCAGATGAAGCAACTAAATATCTAAAACAATGGCTTGATTGGAAGTACAAGAATCCTGATAGAAATAGAGAATATAACAACGATGATTTAGTATTTACAGTTACCAAAAGCAAGAGTACTAAAAGCATCTATGTGAAAGTATGGCATGAATTTGACAGGCTACTAAAGATAGTAGACATGGCAGATAAGAAAGAAGGGGAAGGAATCCAGAATAGAAAGAAGATTACAATCCACAGTCTAAGAAGACATGCAAAAACAGTCATCTCAGAACAGGCAGGAACGGATTATTCAGAGTTCTTCCTGGGACATGGCAAGAGTCCTTATTGGACTATGAAGGAAGAGAAGAGACGGGAGATTTATGCAACCAAGATTATGAAGTATCTAACATTCTTAGACTATCAGAGTCTAGAGACTACTGGCAAGAACATTGAAGCCAAATTAACAGAGAAGGATTTGGAGGTTCAATACCTGAGACAGAGAGATTTGAAACATGAAACAGATATGGCACAGATGCAGAATCAACTAGACAAGATACTATTATTAGTACAAGCGAATCCTAAATTGGCTAACGTTAAGAAAGAAATTCTGACTGATTTATAATATATCTTTGTTCGGTTACAATAGAATAGCAAGATAAAAAAAATGAAATATGATTTATTGGTGCAATTAAAACCAACTGTTTTTCTTAATCAAAAGTGAAACATTAAGCGATTCCTTGATGAAATAGTTATACTTACTACTAAGATGTTTATTTTTATAATCCCTTTTCAATTCTCGCATGTTGTCAACATGTTTATTTTTATAATCCCTTGTCAATTCGTGCAAGTTGTCAAGAGACCACTTATTTATTGTACTGGTCACCCCGTAAGAATTATGCAAAACCTTATTCAAAAGCAGATATAATTTGTCACGGTCTTCTGCTATTTTCACGTTACGACTTATTTCTACCGATATCCGTGTGATGCCAGTATACAACGTCCACTGAATTAAATTTATAACATCTCGATGAACATTTCCTCGAATAGAATCAAATAGTTCTAAGTTGGACCTAACTAGACTTGTCCAATCTTTTACTGTTTTTGACAGGTTATTAATGTTCGTTACAAGCTGATTATAGATATTTTGTTCATTCAGATATAGCTTATGAAAACTATTTCCTATCTTACGATTTACTATTTTTCCTTCTTGAATTAGCTTTTCAATTCTCTCATCAGTAGTTGCCCTTGAACGATAATGTTTTTCTGTCATATACATAGACACCTTGTGTTTTGTCGTTCCCGGGTTTTCTGCTATATAATTACAAATTGCTTGGTCCGGATTTCGTATATAATATTCATCATCCTTTTGAATCATTATCCCAGTAATTTCTTTCGAAGTTGCATAGTTGTCTAGCAAGTGCATATAATTACCTGTAGTTCCCATATATCCCATATAAACTATGGTAAGAACAACGCTCGAAGTTCAAAAAGATACTTTGGAAAGATTGAAAGAAGCAGGAAAAAAAGGAGAGACATATGATAAGTTAATAAATCAGCGAATTACTTGTAATGCAATAAATTGTAATCGAGAAGGAAAAATAGCGCTGAAATTAGAAGTAGGAAGGTTTGGTTTTGTCTCTTTATTCGTTTGTGAAAATTGTATTGGCAAATTTGTGGAGCCGATTTATGAGAATGACAAAGAGAAACTCCCAGCAGAAACCCACATTGATAAGACAGATAGTAAAGATACACCTGATGGTAAAGATAGACTTTTCCATGATATACGTACCGTTTCTAAACAACCGTCAAAAATAGTGACATGAATGAGTTCGCCAGAAAAGACTGAATATCAAATCCGTACATATGAAGAATTGTCCGTAGAGCTTAGAAGCCTTTATCGACACCTTCAACGCGCTTTTAAATAATTCCTCTCATGTATAATAGATTAACGTTAGAAGATGGGTATTCGCATAGGGAAGCAATAAGCAAAATTCGAAATGACCATAATGACTTTCCAGGATTTAGTAAGCACAACATTTACAGATTCTTACCCACAGATAACACAAAACTTCCGAAGAGATTTGTGCCATTGTGGCACAAATCAACCAAGACAACATTTGATAATAACACTAGCGAAGGTATAGTTCGTCAATCAAAGAACTATACTGAAACTGAATGTCCTGAATGTATCAAATTGAATTTAAAAAATCAAGAATTGGAGGCGGCCATTCAGCATTTAAGTGGTGCTGTGAAAGCAAATTCCTTTAAGTCAAATATTATAAGATATCAAGTACCAAAGACGAAATTTAAACAATTGTTGGAAGTAATAAGTAATAGTTTTGAATTAACTTATCTAGAGTTTGATGACATCGGTAATTTTGTCTCAGCAATTTCAGATACCGATAGGTCATTATCTATTTCGATGAGTGAGTGAAACTCAATCTGTCTGGTTTAACATTACCTATCGGACATTATTTTGGAGAAACAAGCGTAGGATTCCCCCATCCTCCAGCAAAATGACACTTGTAATGACACCATTTGCTACTAACCATTTTTGCTGATGAGTAATACCATGAAGGTTAATGATTTTGTTATGGATGAAAGAATTAAAAAAATAGTTCTTTATGAAAATAAACCCTTCAATTTTAGTGATTTTCTTGAGTTCGTACATGATGGAAAGTCTTATGAAATGGCCCATGGCACATTTCGAAATAAGATTGCAGAGAGAAAAAAAACAGGAATTATCAAAGTTGCTTATAGGCTAAAGAAAATAGCATATTACACATTAAGTTACGTTCAATTTGAAAAACCGAAACAAATGAAAGAATACCATATGATAACTCCCATGTGTCATCCGATTCTGAAGGAGATGCAAAGTATGCCTATGAAGGATATAGCATTGCATGACATAAAGACTTAGGTTTTCCGTATTTGGAGTTGGCAAATCTACCTCAATTTAGGATACGTACCACATTATCATAATAAGGATATAATACTTCCATTATTTTGCATAGATAGATTAACTCTTAGAGTATCTATACATCAATCGAATACTGTATCTGTAAGTGTGGGATGCACAGATTCGCCCATAGCAAAGGATATCGTTGGTATGCTTCGTTTATCAAATGCTTTGACAAGAGTCGAAGAACGTCAGCTCATACAATGGAAAAATGTACGCTAGATAATTCTCAGATAGGCAACATAGTTGTTCCAAGTTGTTATGATTGGCTAATTACAATGTGGCATTTAGGTACTGATTCTATATCCGAATATGATGAAGAAAAGTTTCATTGTAGTTGGAAACGGCTGAGGGAATCTTAATTAGATTGTACCTAAACAATTTTCTGACAAAACTACTAGAATTCGATTAGAAAAACAAGAATCCCCAAAGATGAGAGTTGATGACGCAATTTTGGAAACCTTGTATCCTGAAGGTAAATTGCTATGAAACAGCACTCACAGGAAAATGCTAAACAGAAAAGTTTTGAACTTTCAGATATTAGAGACAAAGCCAAGGACCATAATCTAAAATCTATAACTAATCTTGCTATACATGGACCTATAAGTGTAGAAGAAAAACTGCGTATAAGTTCCGATGATTCTTTTTCAATGTGCCACAAAAATGTCAAAAATTGGAAGGTAATCAGATAGTCCCATCCGAGCTTCTCTACAGCCGAATCTTATGCCAAGGATAGGCCAACATTTAAAATTCCAACTGGTTCTTCAGAACTAAATATTTTATTTAATGGCGGTATAGAAAGTAGGGCCGTTACGGAGTTTTATGTGCTCCTGGCGCTGGAAAAACACAATTATGTCTTACATTATGTGTTATGCTTTCCAAAGACGCGCAATTTAAGGCGATATACATAGATACCAAGCAGAAATTTAGACCCGAACGAGTTCAGGAAATTACGAGAAGTAAAAACTATACGCATAACATTCTATCCGACATATTTTTAGTAAAGCCACTTAATACTGCACATTTAGAAAATTTAATTTCCGAATCTGTTAATCGTATAGAAACAGACAAATCAATTAAACTACTAATCATAGACTCTTTAGTAAGTCTTTACAGGTCTGAATTTATCGGGAGAAAAAATCTTGTAGAACGGCAAAATCGTTTGGGTCGTTTACTAAATATACTTAGTAAGGCTTCTGACGTATACAATATTGCGGTCGTAGTGACAAATCATGTTCAATCTTCAGCAGACTCGTTTTCTGCCGAATTAGTGAAACCTACTGGAGGGAATATAGTTGGACATTTAGGTACTCATGGAATCTTTTTATCTGGTAGTGGCGACAGACGACGTGCAAGGATAACTAATAGTCCTTGTCTACCACCAAATGACGCTATATTTTGTATAACCAATGAGGGTATTGTTAACTATCAGGAGAATAATTGAAAATTGATTTTCATATAACAATTCTAAAAAGGCGATTCGTAATTTTCTTTGTCTAGCATTAATCTTGCTTCTGGATAGAATTCGTATTTCTCTCCGTGCAATTGATTAAAAATTATATTTGGGAACAATGACTGCGTTGTTCTCATGTAATCAACAATTTTCCAGCCGTATTCCTTTTTGTCATGAATTTCGGTCCAGTAGACCGGCTGATATCTTGCAAGCATGCTCATTGCATACATAAAAAGCATTTCCCTCGTTAATTCGTCCATAATAATGCCATCAATATTAAATTGAATGCGTTCTTTTATTTTGCTTTTACTAAAATCGATTTCCATGTCAAATTTGCGAGTTGGAAGATTCACTAGTTCTTCCCATCCAAATTTCCTTTCTCGTAAGTATATTTCAGGTGAAGAAGAAAAGTTATCATGAAATCGTGGGAAAGCTCCTACCCTCAGACATTTAACTTGTGCTAATTCTAAGAAGTCGAGTCCATGTGTATCAGTTTTTGGCTTCTTATTATAGTTCTTTTTATATGTTGACAAGAATAATATTCTAGCCAGTAAGATAAAACTATAATATAGAAGTATAGGTTTACTAGCTACAGTAACGTTAGTTCAGGCTTTGAAAAGTTCTATGGCTTTGTTTAGCATCAATAATTATTTCAGAAATATTTTCGTCATCGGAGTTGGTTAATGGTTCATATACCTCCGTGACATAGTCTTTCTTAGCCTCATTAATTTTAGTTATATTTATACCAAAAATATTATTTCCAGCCGAATTAAAAAATCCGTTACTTATTCGATAATTTAATAATTTATGCACATAGCCACGATTTGTTAGTTCTGTTATCTAATGCCATATTTCTTGTTCAGGATTATACGTATGGATTACCTTCACCATTTTAAAGATTTTCAACAAATTAAATTATTTAATTTTGTGTCGATAAGCTTCGGTATAATATACAATATAATTATTGGTGCAAGTAAACCACTTGGCGCGCTTTTATTTGGATTAGCATTTTGGCAAGTTTCAAGATTGATTCATAATGATTCCGTAAAAAAATATCTAATACTTTCGGCGTACGGTATGACTTTACTATTCACTTCACACCAACCGCTAGGACTTCTTATTGCACCTTATCTTCCCTTTGGACTAGCAACAATATGTTATATGAGTCTAGCAAGCTATTTGATTTTGCTTGGCGTCTATTCGTTAGCGATATCAGTAGCTAACGATACTCGCTCACGACGTTCAATAAAACAATAAAAAAATCGCTGAGTACAAGGACCAATCTTTTAGATAATATCGATGACGCAGAAATGAAACAACAGTTTGAATCCATGATTATAAGGCAAACTCGTGCTTTATAACATAAAATTGAACATGACACTGGAATAGAGTCATCGCTTGACGAAACTGAGCTCAAACATTACATTGAAATTGCGATAGAAGAAGCAAAATCTCGGATTAAAAATAATATAGTTAACTCAAGAAATTCCTACTCAGTGTTATCTTCATGCTTATTTTAGACTCTAATGAGTTCTGTATTTCCTAAATCATATTATTACTTCAATTTCCTCCTATTCTTTTAGTGTCAGTCCTTCAGCAGCACACTCGTCACAGCGGTAAATATTCTTTGAGTAATAATGCGGTCCATCTGGCATTCTAGCCGCACAGAACCAACACATGTTACTAGGTAATTGTCCATTTGCAAGCATCATTGCCTTCTGAATATCTGGCATTGTTTTGAAAGAACCAGTTCTATACAATTCTATTCGTATTTGTTCCCTAATCAAGTCGTTATGGCAATGTCTACACATCTGTTCATTATGGCATATTTCGCCCTCGTAATCCCACGGAATTTGTTCCCACTTTAACTTGTTTTCATATTCATCTTTGAACATGAACCAGTAAGGCTTGTACACGTTTCGCATTTTTTTCTTCTGCTACGTCTTAAATTCTGATATTCTTTTCTTTCACTTCACAGTCTTCTCCCAGTGGTCGAGTAACTTGAGAATAATATCCTCATAAGTCTCTCCCTTAAGTCCTAATTTTTTGAGCTTCTCCCTTGTGCTAGTATCTACAACGAGTGTAGTTCTTGCCATAATACTATTTTCTTGTATAGTCATTGTATGTATACTTATCTATGTGGAGTAATTTAAGATATATGTCAATAATCATCAATATTTGATATATCTATTGCCATATACAATTATATTTGGGTTATGTATAATACATATTGTATATATGTCAATAGACAAGAAAAAGAAAAAATTGCAAATGTTGGATGCAGAGGTAAAAATGGATGCTCTTGCAAAATTACTAGCAATACAACAATCGAATCTAAAAGGCTCCGACTCAAGCCGAACTAGACTCAGGCTCAATCGAGTATATAGC
>CAVPGE010000001.1:0-140017 GCA_963703885.1 uncultured Nitrososphaerales archaeon | reverse complement strand
TACCCTTCCATAGGGAAAACCTTTGATCTAACAAAATGTACTGACATATATAGAAATCAGGTTAAAACGAAAAAATAATATTATGTCTAATCTTTGAATAGCTGAATTAAATCGTATTCCTATTATGAAATTTGAAATCCTCACATGCCCAAACGAAAATTGAATATATCTATGTTAGGACAAAGAATTCCGAAAATTAGAGTAGAGAAGGAGGCAATTCCTCACAGTTTCAAATGAGCTAAATAACCTTACTTAAATATTTAAGTTGGGAGGCCCAATAAACGCCATTGTAGCAGGTGATGCAAGTCCTGATTTGACTAATTCCGTTTTGAAACTTTTATCATACAAAGTTATGCCTTCTGGAGACAACGTAGCTCTTCCATGAGCAATATTCGCAAATGTTGTGGAACCTAATAAGCCTAAAACTAAGACTGAAGAATAGACAAGAATAATTCATTTTGTAGTCAAGTAGCTCAATTTCATTAGAAGTACTCCTAAATTTTATCGGCATTAAACCTTACACCCAAAATTGAATAAAATATTAGAACTTTATTATAGTAAATTATTTTGATACCAATTCCATTATTAGTTCATACATGAAAATACGTCCATCGATATTAGTCGTAAGCAAAATAATTTTAGTCAGGTACAGAAAAATTGAATTATTTACAAATTATACTAAAAGTGTAGCCGAACCCTGTATAGAAATTACAAAATGACATAATGATTAAAAATTCATTAGAATTCAACCCTATGCTGTCGACATAAAAGTAATCATGTGTTTTTATTGATGTTAAATCAGGATTTCTTGCTGCATACTCAATAATTCTATCTAGACAGACTTTGACTTAAAACAATCATAGCTCTGCATTTCATTTGATGGGTAGCTGGTTTTAAAATCCCGTAATTATTTTTGATGCTACTAATTTCATGATACTTACTTCTTTAGGCAAAGTCATAAAGCAAATTAAATTATCGATAGAATATCTGCCATGTTAATAATTCTATAATTAAAATCCGATCCAGCCATATCATAACGAATGTCATTAAACTTGTAGACTCAACTCATAGAAGATCCTTTAGACATTTCTAGAAATTAAACAAGAAACCAGAGAATACTACACTATCTAACGTTTACGAATGATAGGCGTATATTGTGTTAAACAAGTTTCAAAATTTCAATAAATAGCAGCTAAGAAAAACATTGCTATTTTTGACTTATTCTAAAGAAATTAAGGTTAATTATATAGTAGGTTTTTGTAATAAATTTTAGTCGAAAAATCAGATATTGCAATATTTCCTGTAGATAGTTTACAAAAAATCTACTCATATTTTTATTCGAAATACCCAATATCGAGTTTAATAGTTATTTCCTTATTGTCACGGAGGACCTTTTCGGGAAGACGTTTTTTTAGCATTATTTCCGTATTAGTGATTACTTTATCATATAATGCGTTAATTCAATCAACATTCGGTCAGGAGCTGATTGATTTTCATGATCAGGCATCTAGTCTTCCTCTCAATAACAACGACTTGATGGTTTCCATGGAATCTGAAGATACCGCTGTGGGCGCAGGTGATCATGTAAACTTTATAATAACTATTACTGATTCGAATTCAAAACCAATTAATGAAGTGGACATAGATGGAAAGATGATATATCCTGACGGCAGTAATGAAAAAAAGTTTCAAGGGAAAACTGATGAAAATGGAAAATTTGTATTCCCATTTAATATAGACAACAATATCAGCGTTGGAGAATTAAAAATCCAAGTGATGGTAACAGTACCAGGTTTTGCACCTCGCTCTTTTAGCGGGGCTTTTGTTGTGGTAGGAGCATCTGATTCCAGTCCGAATGGCGAACTTGATAACAACGTTCAAGATAATGTACAAAGTCCCAAAAGTACAAAAGATGCGTATAGTTTTGTTGTAGCTGGTGACTATGGTTGTGATAGTACCACTAGAGAAACAGCGAATGCTATGAAGAAAAAGAATCCCGATCTAGTTTTGGCTCTTGGAGATTTGTCGGAGGTAAAAGATCCAGATTGCTTTTTTGATTTGTTTAAGCCCGTTTATGAACAGAATAAACTCAAAATTGTATTGGGATATCACGATACTGACAGTAACGGAGACGATTCCTCATCTCGATTTAGCCAGTATTTAAGTCATTTCGATCTCGCTGAGCCATTTTATTCTTTTGATTATAAGAACATACATTTTGTAGCAATGTCTACAGGTCTTAATAGTATTGTTCCTTACGAAGAAGAAACCCAACAATATGAATTTATAAAATCTGATCTGGCACAAGCATCCATCAATGACAAGATAGATTGGATTATAGTATGTGGTTATCGACCTTTTTACACTTCGCCTACGGCTCATCCAGCTCCGAGTAGCCTTGACGCATATCCACCATTGTTCGAAAAATACGGTGTCGATCTTGTTATTACAGCACATAATCATAACTATCAACGAACCTTCCCACTATCTTCTAATTATGAAGGTTCCGGAGACCCAGTTATAAAAGATAAAAATGTTAATGATTACAATAATCCAGGAGCACCCATATATGTAACTGTTGGCACAGCCGGAGGAGATCTATATGGCTTTGCTGGACAGGCTCCTTTCGTTGCAGCTCAATATAGACAGACAGGTTTTCTAGATATAAATGTATTAAAGAAAGGAACACAGCTAAAAGCAGAGTTTCTGGATAACGAAAGTAACTATGATAGAGATTACTTTACTATTAATAAGTCTTAAATTCATTTCTTTCGATCCATATTACCAATAATCCCAATTCTCAGAAATCCTCTGCTGATGAAAATTTTATAGCCGTCACAGTCTTAACGTATACGGTCTGCTCGTAAGACGATTGATGTTAGATCGAGATCTTGTAATCAGAAATGGAATAACGTATTTCTTTAATAGAAAGATCAAATAATGAAACGTCCATTCCAACTTTGTTTATTGTTAGTAGTAAATATTGTACAATTCTCCTAATGACCGGTACGATAGTAAATTAAAACATGTTTCAAAAATGCTTTGAAATGTTCAATTGTAATCACAGATTAGCATTAATTAGTTTGAAAACGCAGTCAATCTTTAATGTAAAAAATTTCATTCGTACTACTAATAAATCTCATGACACGCGCTTTACCATATAAAGTATCACACACCAGACCTGTTTTGTGATATCCGGATCATATCATCTTCTAGAGCATCACTGTCTGAATTTTTCAGTCGATAATTAAGTACAATGGTTACAGGATTATTAGAATAATAGGTGATAAACCTTTTGCAAATCTCATGTAGCCACAATGATGCTAAAAGAATATAATTCACAGCACTGATAAAAAACTAAAACCAATCATATCTGATGATGCCTATTCTATAATAAATGTATTTTCGAACAGATAATAATCGGCATAACGCTTAAAATATAATTATAAGACCTTGTCTAAGCGAAGAGCTTAATTGTTATCTTTACTAATTTGATGAATTTTGAAAAAGTTCTTCCTCTGCATTCTTTGCCAAGTTTAGTTCGGCGTTTGTAGCTTCGAGGTCAAGCGGAATGGATATATTTTCAACGACTGATTTAGTTGACTTTTCTAAAAAATCTACATAGTGCAATAAAATTTTCTGAAGGGTATTTTTGTGGGCTATAACAATTTCAGAAAGATGATACAAATTTTCCGGATTGGGTTCGTAACTCATTTTATCAATTAAATCCTGTAGAAATAACGAAGTAGCATTAATATCTTCGACTAAGAAAGAATTTTCCTTTATCTCCTCGCTTGAGGTAAACGATGCCACATGATTCTTGCTGAATTCTATCGACCTTAGTAGTATCGGTTTAAATTTCCAGTATTTATCAGGACAGTCTTCAGCAGTCATAGCATTTAATATTAGTTTAACTGGTTTTAAAACGTTTAAAATAAATCGTGCGCGACTGTCTTAAAATATTGTTTATGGTTAGTCTAGTCTAGACAATTGATATTGATATTACAATTATAATTACCCACTATTATTATTTATTTACTTAGAATAATTGGCTTTTGATACTCCTTAGTATTCTTGATATTAACGAATTTTAAGCATGGTTGAGGTATTATTGTTACCTAGGGTTTAAAAGCGAATTAATGAATATTATAGTGCCTGTTGGCTAATTATTTCTGGTAATTTATATCCCAGGCTAGTCAAGACCCCTGGGACCAACATGACATTGAGATAAAATAATTAAATATTTTATTTTACATTTACTTCTGTTCTGTTGGAGGCAGATAATGGGTATTCAACGCCAGTTCCTAGTTCAGGGATGTATTAGGAACCAACAGAACTTCTATGATTGTGGAATCAATTTGAATGAACCCAGCCTTAAATGATTATCAAATTGGCAAGAAAAGTCGCTGGATAAACCATCCAATCATTTAAATACCTAGTTTAGAATTTAACTACGAATGTCACTACAGCCCAAACAACTAACTACGGAAAAGCCTCGCATATCACGTATTGCAGTTGGAATTCTTGTTGGAATATTTTTATTTACAATTTTCATTGTAGGTTATGATCAAGGACAAATATTGAGTATGGTTCAAGGTAAAGAGGCATATGATGGAATGTGGATGCATGAATTCTATCATGACATGAGACATGCCGCTGGCTTTCCATGTCATTAGTCAAAGGTGACATAAATGAGATCACTGATATTCTTGGTAATAACCTTAATTTCGGGTGCGATTGCAGGAACTGTTCTTGCGTTAATTAATCTGGGTGTAGTTGAACCTTACATAGATAAAGCCATAGCAATTGAAACCCAAAATAAAATTTCATCAGGAGAAAATGTGAATTTGAGTGAGTTAATAGACTATAGAATGTGGCAGAAAGGAGGTGCAGTAGCCGCCGGAGCAATTTACGGATTGGCCCTATCCGCATTATTTGGTATAGTATTTGCCTATTCTCAGAATTATCTTCCAGGAAGTAACTACAAGAAGAAAGCAATTCTTCTTGCTGGAATATTATGGTTTGTGTTATACTTTATGGTGGCTATCAAATATCCGGCAAACCCTCCTGCAGTTGGTGATCCTGAAACAATTTACTATCGTGAAGGATTATATGTTGCCTACATTTGTATTTCTGGCTTCAGTGCTTTGGTCTTAGCAATTGCTTGGAAGAAATTAAAAACAACTAAAAAGAATATCATTATACCTTTACTTTATGCTCTAATCATGACTGCAGCATATATCGCGTTACCTCCAAATCCAGATAAAATTAGCATATCAATGGATTTGATACAAACCTTTAGAGTACTGACAGCAGTAACTATTGGTATTTTCTGGGGAATACTTGGAATATTATTCGGGTTAATGTGGGATAAATATTTACGCTCAGAACCACAATGGAGGGCACAGATTAGATAATAACCTGACATATACTATACACTATGATAATTGACGCATGATAAATTAGAAATAGCAGATGCAGGAATTGGGGTACAATATCCCGCACCTGTGAAGTACTGCATAATGGACAAGTGATATAATGATTACATTGACACTATTAAGTTATGATAATATAGATTTGAATCATCTATATTATCTAGGGTCAGGTACTTAGTAAATATAGATAGACATTTATCTTATTGATGTTTCCTCATAGCCTATTAACTCGATCATGAAATTTGCATCTAAATATTATTGGCTTGAAGTTAATCGGTTGGTTTGCATTAAAAATTTTATAACGGGCAGACATATATTATTTTATATTTAAGTACTGATAAACATAATTCATCTAGATAATTTATATTGTTTCACATATAGGTAAATACATGACAAAAGAATTGGTGAGTCACGAGATTCTCCTAAAGGAACGTTCATTTGGAATCCCTAGGGAGAGTAACTTTGAATATGTTCAAACAAGTGTCCCGGGCCCTAAAAAAGATCAATTCTTGGTTCGTAATATTTGGATGTCTGTGGATCCATATATGCGCGGGCGTATGAGAGAAACGAAAAGTTACATACCACCTTTCCGATTGAACATGCCTCTTGAGGGGGCATGTGTGGGTCAAGTTGTGGAAACAAAGAACAATAAATTCAACATTGGGGATTATGTGTTAAGCAATTTTGGTTGGAGAGTGTACTGGGTAACTGGGGAAGATAGCGCAATTATCCGTATCGATCCAAATATGGCCCCACCTAGATCATATTTAGGAATTATGGGGTCTACAGGTCTTACGGCTTATATTGGACTCTTAAAGATAGCTGAACTAAAAAATAGTGATGAGGCCAGTACGGTATTCGTCTCTGCTGCAGCAGGTGCAGTTGGTTCTGTTGCCTGCCAAATAGCAAAGATAATGGGTTCTCGGGTTATTGGCAGTACAGGTTCTCAAGAAAAGGTAAATTGGTTACTTGAGGAAAACATTACTGATGATGCTTTCAACTATAAAAAATGTGAAGAATCCAGCATTACATCCAAACTAAGAGAGCTTTGCGCCGATGGAATTGATGCTTATTTTGATAACGTAGGCGGAAAGCAGCTGGAAGGGGCAATTGAAAACATGAAAATATTTGGTAAGATCATACTTTGCGGAATGATATCGCAATATAATCTTACCAATCCTCCGCTGGTGCCGTCGAATCTATTTTTAGCCATAACCAAACGATTAAAACTTCAAGGGTTCATTGTAAGGGATCACTATCAAATGCTAGATGAATTTCAAAATATAATGTCAAAGTGGATCAAACAAGGTAAAATGAAATGGAAGGAAACGATTGTTGATGGCCTGGAAAATGCACCTGCAGCGTTCATAGGACTATTTAAGGGTGAAAATATCGGTAAAATGATAGTAAAGATAGGACCTGATCCAAGTGTATAAAGCATCTGAATAACAAAAAGTTACTCTTTACATGGTATCAGGTGAATTTTATTAATTAGTTTTTTGAACTCTCAAAATGAGAATTAAAATCACTAGCGTCGTTTGAAAGACATTTATTTTCTTATATGAGACAATTATCATTTTTATTCATATCTCTAAATATTAGAACTACCATTTGCCAAAATTACTTGATACAGATTTTATTGTTTAAATTATCTATAACATATTTTTCTCTGTCTAATGAATTATTATTGAATGTAAATTTACAATTTATGAGCAACTGATTATAGAAAGTTCAATTACTAGGATTTAGCATAATTCTAGGAACAATTTGAATGCGACAGATGATCTAAAACAAGACCATTTAATGATAAGACGACTTGGTAATATAACACAAAAATGTTCAGATAATCTATACGCCAATAAAGATATTCCAATTGAAGATATAGAAATTATATGCGTAATCATCCAAGAATTTGTTGATAGATTCCATCACGGCAAAGAAGAAAAAGCTTATTTTCCCCAAACTAAGGACAAAAATAATTACTCCGAAGACATTAGGAAGTTCTTAATTGAACATGAACTTGGCAGACGAATTGCCAATATGTTATTGCGAAGCATTATTGATTGGAAAAAGGGAATCGATTCAAGAGAACCGGTAGCCAGATTTCTAAAATCATATTCAGTATTCGTGAATGACCACACAGGAAAGGAGGATAAATTCTTTGACCAAGTGGAAAATAAGGGAAGTCTTTCGGACGAAGAACATACTACATTGATTGATTTTTATGAAAAATGTCGGAGCAATGTTGGTGGAAGGGTTAGGATGGATCAGATGATAAAAATGATAATGTTCCTTGAAGATAGAGAATGGATGTCCAAAAGTTAATAGATATTTAATCTCAGAATAAATATAATAGTGTATCATATTTTTGTAAACAGATGTAGTACAAAATATAAGTTGGTAACGATTAAGCAGTTTGCAAACAATTCCCCGGGTTTTGATGTGGCTTTTAGACCTTTCTTTGAAGAAGAGTGAAAACTCATTCTATCGACTGTCATGATGGTTAATCGGAACATTTAGTACAGACAAGCCTCTAAGAGAGATAAAAGATAAAGAACAGATATTAAGACTCTTGGATTCAAAGAGAAAAAGTATAGATTAGACTCGGACCAAAAATAGAATACAACTTGGAAGGTTTATCTTTCGAGAATAAAATATTTCTTTCAATGATCATATAATTTTATCCCGGGGAATACCAACAATATTGATGAATGGATAACTCCTGATTTTGTAAATATTAAGAAAAAGAAAACTATGCGACTATCTCCATATTCTGAAGGTGATATTTGGGATCGTGATGAACTTCTTTCATTTGCATAAAGAGAGACTATGAAATAATGAAATTTATTGCTGAATGCTTTATTGTACTTGATATAGATGTAGAGGGATCCAAAGAATTTAAGAAATTTTTGATTACCAAGAAATAGCACTACATTGGAATATCTGAAGATGAAGAAAAGGAACCAGAGATAAAAGGAATGGAAGGAATCGAGTGACAAACCGGCATGGATTAATAAGATCGAGAACCAATTTGCTAACGATATTATATATGGTAAGGTCCTTCTGTGAACGTACGACATCAATACAGGATGATGGAATCGTTACAAGTTCCAATAGAAGATTTAACAATAAAGTTTACACTTGTTAAGAATCCCAATGAATATCAACAGAATAGATTGCAGAGACTTGTAGGTTCTGAATTACAAGCTCAATAGGGTGACCCAATCAATTATTACTAATCTAACACTAAAAATGGAGGTACGTCTAATCCGGCTTTGCTAAGTCAAAGAAAATATTTGGAAATGCTAACAAATACTATTAAAGATAGCCTTGAAGTTATGGGCTACAACTTTGACAAGGATGTCGTAGGACAAAAGGAGACTACACTATTAGATATGGTTGAAGAACAGCCACTTTAGATCTGTTTCTTATTACGCGAGTACTTTATGAATAAATGAGATCACTATTGAACCTTCACCCACTGCAGAGGCAACACGCTTGATGCTGCCGTCTCGCACGTCACCCACCGCGAAAACCCCAGGCAAACTAGTTTCGAATAAGTACGGCGGACGGGCAAGGGGCCAGCGGCCAGCAGCCAGATTTTCTAGCGATAGATCGGGACCCGTCTTAATGAAACCTTTAGCGTCTAGCGCGACGCAGCCATCCAGCCAATTGGTGTTCGGAGTGGCGCCGGTCATGACGAACACATGCCTGATCTTGTGCTCCTCAATTTGCCCAGTTTGACTGCTTCGCCACCGGACGGATTTGAGGTGATCTCGTCCCTCGAGTGCGACAATCTCCGTCTGTGGCCGGAATACTATCGTAGGACTCTTCTATTCGGCGAATCAAGTAGCTCGACATGCTCTGGACCAAACCGGCAGACCTAACGAGCATGTGTACGCGCTTCGCCGTTTCTGCCAGAAACACGGCAGCCTGACCTGCTGCATTTCCTCCGCCAACCACGATCACTTCTTCGCCACACAACTGCGCTTCCACAGAGGTCGCGTTGTAATAGACGCCCGCTCCTTCAAATCGCGACAAGTTTTTCAATTGCGGCCTTCTATACTCCGCCCCAGTTGCAATAACGACAGTGTGTGCCGGTATTCGAGCCCCGTTCTCGACTTCAACGACGTACGGTTTGTGGCCACAGACGAGTCGTGTGGCCTTAACAATGCGCATCACTGCACCGAATTTCTGTGCCTGGTGATAGGCGCTAGCTGCTAGTTCTTGGCCCGAAATACCTGTGGGAAATCCTAAGTAATTTTCGATTCTTGAGCTTGAACCTGCTTGACCGCCCGGCGAGCTAGTTTCTAGCACAAGAACGTCAAGCCCTTCTGAAGCGCCATATACTGCCGCAGCCAACCCCGAGGGACCGCCGCCAATAATGACGAGATCGCGCACCTGGATTCTGGTCAATAGCTTCGTTGAAGCCAAGGCAGTCTGCGATTTGTTGGTTACTGGGACTTCGTAACACAACCTTGCCTCGGCAGATCACCACGGGTATCTCACTGGCGCTGATATGAAAACTATCTAATAGGTCCTGTACGTCTGGGTAGTGTTCCAGGTCTATGAATGTATAGGGATGTCCGTTGCGCATCAGGAATTCTTTGATGCGAAGCGTACCGGCTGAATACGTTGACCCGATGAGTACAACATCTCCCACGCCAGCCGCCAGCAACTCAACCCTGCGGAGAATGAAAGCACGCATCAGAATCTGACCAAGCTCAGAATCACTCTGCACTAAAGCCAGTATCTGTTGCCGATCCACTTCTATAATCTTTCCCGGCTTCGTAGCACGAACACGGAAAAGAGTCCGCCGCCCGGAGAGAGTGCCGACCTCACCAGTGAACTGACCAGATCGATAGACGGTCACGAGGGTCTCAACTGCGCCCGGCCCCAGTGGGCGCACAACCTCTAACTCGCCGGATCCAACCACGAAGAACGGTACATCGGTTTCTCCCTGCTCGTACAGCACTTCGCCACGCTGCACAGCACGCGTTCGTCCCCGCGGTGTAATACGACGAACCTGCGCTGGCGTTAATTTTGGAAATATCTCCTCGACATGAGCTCTTGTTAGCGTAAGTCCTCTAGGTGCATTGTTCATAAAGGTAGTTTCTGTACCACCATCGTCAGATATTTCTTTTTAACCTATTCAAGTGATAGTCACAGCCGCATCACTAGGTCTCAATTTTCTTGTGTACCTTCTGAAGACGAACAATAAGATACCAAACACGACACGCGACAGCAATGCCGACATGACGAATACCAGATTGTGTAATCTACGACTCGATCTGCCAGTTACGACTGCAAAGATAAATGTTCTAAGATCATAAGGGCATCATTCTATCGTGTACTTCCTTTTGCAGCATCTATTATTAATTTGGCAATCTCATCTGGGTGTGATACATATGAGACATGGCTAGCATTGACCGAGATTGTTGTAGCGTTCATTTGTTTTGCAAATTGACGTTGGGCATCAGGAGGAATCATACGGTCGTTGTCAGAAATCTGGTACCAAACTGGTAATCGTTTCCAAGCGGGAGGCCCGGATTTTTCTACAAAAATCGATTGATTAAATGGCTTCTGAGCAGTAACCATGACATTACCTTCTGACTTATCAACATCTTGAGCGAAGTATTGAGAAAAGTGGGTCGGATTTATGTAAGATAATCCTGCGCTATCCAAAATTAAAAAGTCTTTAGGCCACTTTGTTACATCGACAAAGTCCGAGATTGACTGTCCCTCATCAGGCGCAAATGCTGCAATGTAGACAAGTCCTGTCACATTCGAGTTATTAAAACCTGCATTTGTGATGACTAGCCCTCCATAAGAGTGTCCTACTAGAATCACTGGCCCACCAATGTGCTCAACGGCACGCTTAACTGTTGCAACATCATCAGCTAAGGAATGAAGAGGAAGTTGAACCGCCATAACATTAAGTTCTGAATTCGTTAGAATATTGATCACTTTCCCCCATGAAGACCCGTCAGCCCATGCTCCATGAACTAATACGACATTCGAATTATTTGTTGCCATTCCCTTAATTCCTTGAGGTTGGCTAAATGTCTTGTTTTCTGGTCCAGCCAAGCTAGGATTTGTGGTTGATGCAAGACTGATAATAAGTGCTGTAGCGATACTCAATAAAACCAAAAATTTTATGTTTTGAAGTGATATTTTCATTATTTACCAAATAAACGAATCTATAATACCTGTTTATATGATTGTTATAGTCCCAGTAGTTTGAATGAGGAAGGCGGGATTGGGATTGAGAATGAGATCAAGGGAAGTCGGAGTCGGAGTCGGAAACGGACCAATAGAAGATGTAATAGATGAGATTGAGTCTATAGAAGGTTTAAGCCCTGAATTTAAGAGGAAATTATTAAGACTTCAGGTTGGAAATAAAACCAATTATAAATCTACGATAAATTTTATCAATGACTGTAAAATACAAAAAAATCTATCGTTACCTTCTATTAAATTAAATATCAATGTCATATGTTATCTTGACAAATTTGTAAAGAAAGAATTTAAAGATATTAATAGAGATGACATAATTTCATTTCTGGACAGTCTCAGGAAATCTGAACCACTGGATCCGTTACATAAGTGAATTGGAACCTATAACCAGTATCTAATAATTTTAATAAAATTCTTCAGATGGTTTTATCATCCAGAAATACCTAACAAAGATAGACCAAAGCCTGAATGTGTTAATAACATTCCTTATCTAAAGAGAAAGGAGAAATCGATTTATCTTCCTCAACATATGTGGACCGTCGATGATGATGTTCTATTTTTGAAATACTGTCCTAACATCCGAGATAGATGCTATCATGCTATGGCTAAAGATTCAAGTTGCAGGCCATCAGAAATTTTGAACATTCGAATAAAAGATATTGTGTTTAAGATGGCAGGAGATCGCCAGTATGCTGAGGTAGTAGTTTGTGGAAAAACTGGACAGAGACATATCCCGTTAATTAATTCAATCCCATATGTGAAGGACTGGCTTGATATTCATCCCTTGAAAAATATCCCTGATTCCTATTTGATTTGTAGACTTGGAAAGTGGAGGGGTAGAAAACTGGTGGCTGAAACATCATTAAATAAAACATATGTTGATCACAAAAAATATTTTCAATCACTTCTTGATTCTCATCCTACCTCACCTTCTATAAGTCCAGAAGATAAATTAAAAATTGCAGATCTACTAAAGAAGCCCTGGAATGTTTACATATTCAGACATTCAGCATTAACTCAGAAATCTAAAATTCTAAAAGAGCATGTATTACGACAACATGCAGGCTGGACACCGACTTCAAACATGCATCTACGTTATGTTCACTATTTTGGAAATGAATCAACAGAATCAATTTTAGAAGCATATGGACTTAAACCATCAGCGCAAGAAGTTAACAAACTTAAGCCTATTCAATGTCCAAACTGTACGGAATTAAATAAGATGGATTCCAGGTTTTGTGTAAAGTGTAGAATGATACTAAGTTACGATGCTTATTCCGAAGTAATACAAAAACAGGATGATATAACTCAATTGAGATATGAACATGAAATGGAGATGAAAGGGATAAGGGAGCAAACAGGTATAATGGGACAGAAAATGGATAAAGTGGAAATTTTAGTATCTACACTTGAGAAAATACTATTACCAAGGGTTGATGAAAAAACAATAGCAAAGATAGACAAAATGGATTTATCAGATGCAGATGAAATGGGAAAAAATATAATTAAAAAGAATAATAAAAAATAGTCCAGACCAAGGCGGGATTATGGCAAAGGCCTGGACCATTAAACACATGCCGTCATTCTTTGATAGATGATAGAATCAACCTGTTGGAAGTTGGACTTGATAGTAATATGCATGACATTAAATTAAAGTTTTGTGTTACTTACTTACTTTGCTTGTTTTAGTTTATTACGATCACGGTAACGTTTCAATAGTGCTAATCTCATCTTCTCTCTAGTCTCTGCAGATGCTTTTTTCCCCAATCTTGACTGTCGAATCTTCTCCTTAGTCTCTTCCGTGTGGTGTCTT
Source organism: uncultured Nitrososphaerales archaeon (assembly GCA_963703885.1). Classification (GTDB taxonomy): domain Archaea; phylum Thermoproteota; class Nitrososphaeria; order Nitrososphaerales; family Nitrososphaeraceae; genus TA-21. The sequence goes on along the minus strand of CAVPGE010000001.1, from coordinate 126,532 downwards.
CCTAAAGTATATTTTTTGCCTAAATGGACCTGTCTTAATTTCTCAATGTGTTCTTTCGACAGTTTACGACCTTTTGGGAATGGTACTACTAGTTACTCCATAAGTATTCCTCTGCGATTCTGCCATCCTTCCAGTGCGCAAGAGTGATCATTGTGTGATTGCCAGGTAAAGTGCCAGTAACGGCTGTCCAGTCGCCTGCCGCAACCATGATTGGATGAGCGGATATTTCTAGTGCGTTTGACATCGTTGCCTTTGCCCATTGGAGATGCTGATCGATACCTCTTGTTACATTACCACTGAAGTCGACGACCAATACATCAGGCGCATGTATTTCTTTGAATAGCGTCCAATTTCTAGTATTCCAGGCATCAAAGTCCAATCGATTAAATCGTTCGAGGTTAGTCTTTTCTTGTTGGGTTTGTGCTATTACTATCTTGGTTTGATTGGATGATGAATTTTGTTCTTCCAAAGCCAATACAACATTCGATTGAGTGTGCACGTTACCAATCACGAAAGTTGCAACGAAAGTTGCTGCTAATCCTAAAAGGACGAATAGATTAGACATACATAACTTAAATCATAATGATTTAAAAAGGCATTGTTCGATATCTTCGACTCCTTTCGTTTGTGTATGCTTTTCTAGGGTAAATGGTTACCTTACAATTTAGATGGTACTGCTCACGAGTGTAAGGACAAACTACCACAAACACAACAACAACCACGACAACCAAATAAGGTATTGTCATTAGAAGATCTAGATGCCAGAGTGAAAAGAATCGAATACACTCTTTATGGAAATGAATAGGAATTGGGTTTCTACGATTCTGATTTAAGTGTCGTAATTGTGGATCTAGATTCATACTATTTGCTCCATTAGACAAACTCTGTAACAACTGCAAGCAAGAAGGGACCAATTAAGGTTCAGTCAGATTAGTTCTCTATACCAATTATTTTTAAATCATATCCGATATACTTTGACATCTCATCAAAGAGAAGATAGAACAACTGTCATAATTTACAAAGAGACATTAAAAGATCTCAAGCACCTGGCACGCAAAGATCAGACGTATGACGATCTCATTAACGAACTTATTAAAATGAGGTTGAAATTGAAAATTCCGGAGATTACTGCAACATGATAATAACAGATAGTCCGGAGGAGAGCAACCTCCGAACACACAGGAACACAGAGCAGGCAACCAACCAGACAACCGGACTAATGATTGTAAAGGTGATTGTATGACAACTATTAACATTCTACCGAATAAATGTTACTCTGACTTACTGACCGCTAACCAATGGCTGATCGTATGATATAGTAAATGCACTACCCAGGTATGGAAAAACTCCAATAGTACCATACAAAAAATTTCGCAATAAACGAATCCCTGAAGAGTTATTCAGTCAGTGGAAATCTGAAGGTAAATTCAATAATAATATGTGCTGCATGATAGGGAAGTTATCAGGCCATACTGAAATCCTGCAATATGCAAGAAAAGGATTGTATCTTAACTTTGGAGATTTCGATAACGAATTAGCCATTAGAGAACTCTGCAACTGGAAGGGTAAACAGTTTACGCTTGAACAATTGGCTAAGATCGTTTACGTAGTCCAACACAAGGATTCAACTCACTGCCATATTTACTGGATTTCTTCAAAGCCAATGGCTAAGCGAACACTTGACAAAGACAAAAAGATACTTGACCAGATAAGGCATAATAAACTCCCATCAGTTGAAATTAAAGGAGTTGGTGATGTTGCCTTTTGTCCTGGAGAATTTCATGAATCAGGTAATCCATATCTTCCAATTGGAACTAATAAAATCTACATAATTGAAGAATTAGGAGAACATATTCAATCTATTTGTAGGAAATATGATTTACCTGTATCAGATGTTGAAAGAAACAAACAAAGAAGATTAAATTCAATTGCTAATGCTAAATTAAAGTCAAAAGATAAACTACTACTAACTGACTTTGATTATGAGGATCTAGAACAATGGTCCGACATATTCGAGAACTCAAGAAATAATACGCTGTTTGATAGGGCAAGAAAATAGTTCAGGAAAAATAAGGATCTACTATCTACAGACACATTTAGAAAAATAGTACACTCATGGAATCAAAAATATTGTAAACCTCCGTTACCTGATTTCGAAGTAAACGGAACCTGTCATAGTATACTAAATCACAATGGAGGTCTTGCATAGATGTCTGATGATAATGATGGTTACGGTTACGATTTCAGAGATGAGGAAGGCAATTATGGATATGAGAATGATGATGAGGAGAATTCACAAAATAACAAATATAATTATGGTTCTAGAACAACAAATTCAGAAAGAGTAAGATCAGTATTAGAAGCCAAACGAATCCATATGGGACCTGTTATAGTAATAGGTAAAATTGTCACCAGGTCCGACATGTATGTACTTGAAGTATCAAATGGTGCCGAGTTAATCCATAGAGATGCTAGATTTATCCAACTGGAAGATGTCGAAAAACTGGATGAGAACGAACGACTTGATGTCATACTATATGATGATTTGATTGAGAACGTAGTTCCAGGTGAAGTGGTACAAATCGGAGGAAATATACTCATTGAAAACAAGAGCAGAAAATCAATCAAAAAGATAGTAGTTGTACATGCAACCTCGATAGAATATGTAAATAGAAAAGATTTAGTGATTACTTCAAAACATATTGAGGCTTTTGAAATATTTGCAAAACTGGATTGTGAGGTTGAAGGTTGCCAGAGGAATTTGCTCAAGCGACTAATAGCAATGTTTGCTCCTAATGTCATAGGACATGACGATGTGAAACTTGGCTTGTTAAGGTCAATTGTAGGCGGAGATAAAGGCGGAGATGGTCACGGTCGGTCTGACAATGGGTTTATTGATACCTTCATGGTTGGAGATCATGGAACTGCAAAGAGCACACTTGGCGCAGAAGCAACTAAAATAAAACCAAACTCAAGACATGTAAGTGCTCCACACGCAACTACAAAATCAATCACCGGAATAGTTGACACTGAAAACGAAGGCTATACTCTTAGATTAGGGTCGATACCTCTAGCAAAGAATGCTATCTGTGCTATTGATGAAATAACTGCGTTTCCACCTGAAGAGCAAGCCAGATTACTGGATATATTACAGGAAAGAGAATTTGATTTAGAAAAACATGGCAGACATTTCAAGATACCAGCACCTACTACCATAGTTGCAACGGCTAACCCAATACAGTCTAGATGGAGTGATAGAGATAGAATTTCCAACGATGAGGTTCCCATATACTTATAATTGAAAATAATGATAGCGAAAACACAAGCCAGACAGATACATCAAAATCAAAAATAGGGTCAGAAAGGTCAGATAGGTCAGATAAGAATTCAGTTTGGGAGGAGAAACCTGAAAAATGCCTTAATTGCGATAAGATGATTGATCCATACGACAAAAATACTCATCCGGCATGTTGTCAAGGTCCAGGTTCAGGTTTAGGTTCATGACCCAACTAAAGCCAACGCCTGGAATAACTCATAGCTGTCAAGACTGCAGACAACTGCTATATTCTGACAAACTATCAAGGGAATTACATAGCAAGTCCTGCAGTGGTCGATAGAAATAGAGTTAAATGACTTCAAAATTGTTGTTCTGGAACCATAAACAAAGTTACGATTCTGAATACTTCTTTGCTTGATCCAGAAACTTATCTTTAACAATCTTCTTAATTTCATCCTGTGAATATTGCTCTTCAATCTCTGTAAGCATTCTTTGGTGAATATCTTCATCAAAGTATTTATCCACTGAGTCAAGCATCAACTGTCTAAACTGGTCGGGAACAATAGCAGGTAATGCATCAAGTTCAACCTGACGCAATTCACCATGCTTTTCCAGGAACTTTGCGGCTCTTGGATCCCGCTCTAACTTCTCACGAGTTTTAGCATTAATATCCGTCGGAAGGTTATACTGGTCTATCTGGGCTTTTGTTAATGCAATCCTCTGAAAATCAATTTTAATATCGCTATATTGATGTTTATCTTTCAATCTGTTGAATCGATTCATTAAATCCTCATCCATGCCTTCACCAGATGGATCAGAATCACCGTAGTACAGAACATGAACATTCTTACCTACTTCATGGTATTGCTCCAACATTCGGTTAAAACTATCAAACAATGCTGGCGTGCTATCAAATCCCGAAGTTGGAACTATAGTCACATCTCTACCTTCCAAGATAGGGACAACTGTTCCTATCATTGCTTTCTTTTCGATCCATACTCTGGTTGCTTGTACCATCTGGATATAGTGTTAACATATTCTTTAGGGATGTTTTTAATTTCGTCAAAATCAGCATCGATTAATTCATCTGGTGTAAAGAATTTTTTATTAAAATTTTCAATTATAATTCTAGTTTCATCGGCAAAACAATCCATCTCTAAATCCTCATTCCATCGTGCATTAGTGCAATAGTGTAAAAGGCTTCTATAGCCTCGGAAGTTCGCAAATTGTAAAAGTAAAGGAAGAGAAACCAGGAATAGATGAAATTATACAAAAGCCTGATAAGAATAAAATAACATTGGAAGAACTTGATAAAAGACTCAAGAAGGTTGAATATACTCTCTTTGGAGAGTAATTTATGGATTCCTTACATATCAATCAGAACTTACATAATTGCAGTTTCATCAATATTGACAGTTGATATCCTGCTTCTGTATCTCTGGAAATAGACTAACTGATTGATTGATAGACTAAGGAACTATTTTTCTACTAAAGGATGTGAATAAACAAAATTTGATGAATAATAATAAAATTTGCATCACCAAAAAGTCAAAAAGTTTGGTAGATTCTGCAAAAAGACGTGCAACACCCTTGCTATGACGAACGCCCAAGCCATAAAAGTTCAGGGCAAATCTGGCTTTACCTATACAATTCAAATGTCCTATTTTCTAAATCTGACTATGTCAAAATTGCTATGGCCATCATTCCCTCTTACAATTACTTTTTCAAAATTCAAATCCTTTTGGTCAGGTGTAACCGCCACAGACGAGTACGGGCCCATACTTCCAACCTTCTGAATTCTTCCTTGGTCTCCAAATTGAACCGTAACATCATTTAGAGTACTAAACTGGTTGTTGGAAATTCTTACGTTTATAGTCTGTATTCCTGCCATTTGGTTTTGTTCACTAATTTGTATGTTCACTCCAGAAGTTGTAAGAAATACATACAAAACAATGACACCTACGACAATGAATCCACCGATGATAACAAATTTAGCGATTCTAACATAATCCCTTCTCTTCTTTGCGCCCCATCGATCTCCCCCAGACGTTCCTAAGCCGTCATCAAAACCTACCATCAGTTGTGACCGCTGGTATCTACGTCATAACATCATATAAGAATTCTCAGTTATCGGAGCATCGATTCGTCACAAAAATCAGTCTATGATTTTTCTGGATGAGCGAAATAATTTGATTTGTCTTTTTTATATTAAAATCTTCTCGAATCGATAGTCAAAACTTAGTTTAATAGTATCATTATATAATACATTATGAATAACAATCTAATTTCAATTCTATACTTGTATGCAGTATTTATGATAACAATACCAATAGTAACCGCAACAGGCTTTCTAAATAATGCAATTGCAATAAATGATGATGAAGATATTAACTGCGTCGTCCGCGCACAATGTTGCTTTTTAAAAATTATTGGTAAAGATGATCCCTGCGATAAATTGTTAAGCAAACCTGATGGATCATACATAAGTTAAATATTATTATTTTAGAAAATGCACAGATATACAAGAAAGACGGAACAAAACAATAGAACAAAAAGTTGAACGATACTGCAGTCAATTACGGAAGAACAATAACAAAAATTACTAAGTGATAAAAATAAGTTTCAACTTGATACTGATTTCACACGTAAATTTATCGATATTAAACGTGGTTTATATCTGATACGTCATTTCTAAACAGTCCATACCGAATTTACTCTAATCTATTTTTCATGCAGGTACTTCGCTAACTCAATTAATGATGTAGCAAATCTCACGTGGTCGCAATTGGAGTCAGAATCAGGAGAATTGCAGTACAATAACCTATCTTTATAAATGATTTCTGCAATTAGGTTCTTCTGATTATCCTTTATGAAAAGGCTTCCAGCACGACCCCCTGCATAAGTCAAGTGACTAAATGGCTTGTATTGAGATAGGAATCGCTCTTTCTTCATAACATCAAGAAGCAACTCGTTAACAAATGTGGTAAAACTTGGTGCGGCTCGGAGACCTGATTCATAGACCCTCGCCAAACCCTTGCTTACGTCCCCTCGAAGTTCAACAAGTTTATTTCCTTTCTTAATTGGCATTATATATTACTTAAATGTTAATTATCCCTAATAAACTCTTGGTTTGACTTATAAACTCAGGGTTTATCATAGTTAGGCTAATAAGCACTTAGTAATACTTAAATTAGGGTGACTATATTTCTGTAATGTAGTAATGGATACAAAATTCCTAAGAATTACTGCAGTTGTTTTCATTGCAATTATGACAGTAGTAGTTGTTGCACAAAAGCGATAAACGTTGTATCCATTACTTTTTTTTGATTACTACAGAACACTGGCTAAACATCTCAAAAAGTCATTTTATTACTAGATGGATATAGGAAACGAGCATAACTTTATTTCTCCATAGTGAGTAAATAGGAGCACGTCTAAGTTTACATCTGAAGAAAGACCGATGGTTAAGAACATTGTAGCAACTCTATCATTAAAGAGATTACCAGATAATAAAATTATCAGAGATAGAGGAACATACTAACAAATCATTTTCAAGAATATCACTGTATTACATCAAACAAGAGATTAAGAAATTGCTATTTTAGTGATAGGGCCAATGGCAATAGACCTGTCACCTATGATGAATTGCTAAATCTGTTGATGGATAAAGTTGAAGATAAACAAAAATGAAAAACCGGATTTTTCTCATACAGAACTATAGAAACTAAAAGAATTGATGACTTGTTCCATGGCAGGCATATATTTATTGAAATAATAGTCAACAGTAGCGTCATAACTGATAAAATATATCAAATCTGCATGCCGTATAACAACTGTCACAGCCGGCTCAGTATTTCTTTCCCCATGCATTGCTTCAATTTTTTCTCCTTTCGTGTCATATTGAACCATGCACGCCTTGTCAGAAACATTTGGTAATATTTTTTCTTCATCATGATGGACTGTATAATCTATATTCTTTAAGAAATTAACAAAAGAGTCACACACTTCAATTGATGTTTGGGCCGGATACATCGGCCGTTTAATAGTTACAGAAATCGTAGGACCAAAGGCTACCACCCTAAAGTTTTCACCTGTAACCTTAGAAGTATCGAGATTAGGAGTAAAGAGCACTTTGCCATCTTCTTGCTTTGATACCTTCCAATCATCAGGATACTGTAGAGTGAATGTTCTATCGGGCTGTGTATAGGTCAAATATGAATCCTTTTGCCCATAGGCACTGCTTGATGTAAGTAGCACAATAGGAAGTAAATATATCAAATATAAAAGAAATCTTAAATGATTTATTCCTCTCATCAAATTTTCAGTACCTTTAAAATATTAAAATTTTCTGTAAAGAAAAACCATTCACTAAATATACGTCTAGGTTCAGAATAACTTTATCTTCTAAATATCAGTAGTTATAGGGGTGGGTAAATTCACCAATGAAGAGCGTCATATAGTCAGATCCTTAGTTGCAACACTGACGTTAAAGCGAATGTCAGACAATGAAATCATGACTTTGAACATATATCATAAAATTGGTTGATCGTGTGCAAGGGGTGAAAATTTTATTCAAGCAATTTCGATAAGACAGAAGTAAAGTAAAGCCTACACTAATTTTTAATTGCCTAGTTTATAATGTACTAATACTAACTTGAAATAGAAGTTGAAATGAAATACTAGATAGAACGCTAAGCAGTATAGAGCCTTTCGTACCAGATCACAAACGAAATCCAGTATTCTGTATTGCTTGTAGAAATGCTGCAACCAGGGTAGCGCACTTTGCTGTAGAGGGAGCCATTATAGTTGAAAAATACTGCGATTCATGTGTCAAAAAGGTTGAATTTCAACATAGTCATACAAAGTAGAGCCTACACCAATTTCGAGGTACAAGCGAAACTCAGTTCCGGAGCAAATTATCTTGTATGAACTTAGATTTAAAGTACCATCTGGTCTTTATGAATATTTTTCAATAATAGAATTGAGTTTATTCCATGCAGTTTGCATATAGGACAGTTCTTATTGCGCCTATCATTGTTATTAATACAATCCAGATACGCCAAGTACGATGAACACCAATAGCAACGCTGACATATCAAAAAATATCTTTCGTCATCAAAATTATGATTTTGGCACTTTTTAATTAATTCTGTCTCCATTTTCATTTCTGATGAGTTTGCGATATAGCATGATCATAGCGGAAGTTATGAGCGCCCAACATTGTTACTGTCAATACAAATATAGTAATTTTTGTATGTTGTAGATTAGACATCACTTCAATCTCAAAGGATCACACTTAACTGATTTGAGTACAGTGTCATGCAGTGAAAAGGGCGTTATGCTTAATCTACTGGGGATGAATCAGAAGCAAGCAAGACTCGTACTAAAAATTATTATAATCCTATACCTTTTCCCGCAGTTCAACCTCAACCTCAATCTGAATTGGATTCAAATTTAACTCAAAATATTCCAGGCTCTACAATCAAGTGTGAAGGTCCTCCAAGGATTGAACTGATTAATACACCACCCGATCTATTAGAACTAAAGAAAGATTTAGCGAGTAATAAATTATCTCCGTGCTTAACAAAATAAAATAGGTAGACTGCTAGGCTTCTGCAGCGTTTGTGGCGGTATTCCTGAATTCTTTATGATCTATAATTGTGGGGACGTACAGAAGATTGAAAGATATTGCAAAGAATGTTTAGAGAAAGAAAAGGTTAGAAAATACTAGGAATGCCTACTAACTAAATTATCTATTGACTTAACTCTAATTGCTTTTTGTTTTGCACTACAGTGTAGTGTACACATAAGACGTAAATAAATAAATCAAGATAACGAAGGTGCGTGAGCATCGGTATTCGGTTTATCGGATCTCAAACCTAAACCCCATACCTGTGTCTTGCGCTAGGAAATCACAACAACACAAACCAGAAATCAGCCCCATGTAGGACAAATAATGCCCAATTATTCAGAACCTGCTACATGGGGATTCTTGTTTCTTGTTAAATAAATAGATGACTGGTTTAGTCAAAGCACAGGAGAACAAAAAAATACAATCTAGTAAATAATCCCAACTAAATACATAAAAAATACTAGTGTATAAACACCTCAAAACTTAACTTTCTTACCAGATGGCCTTAACTCATTGACTAAATTGATATTAAGTGTATCACAAAATAAAACTTATGACTGATATTTGGGAGAAAGTTTATTCCGAAAATACTTCGTTTTTTGGAGATGACCCAAGTCATTTTGCTCGTATCTTTTATGACAAATTTACGCAATCTAGCAACATTAAGATAATACTGGAACTAGGTTGCGGACAGGGAAGAGATACACTGTTCTTTGCAGCAAAGGGTTTTCAAGTTTATGCTCTAGATTCTTCAAAGATAGGGATCGAATCTGTAAACTCAAACGCAAAGGAATCTGGACTATCGTCAATCACTTTAAAACATTGGGATGCAAAAGAAGGATTGCCATTTGATAATGATTATTTCGATGCAGTGTATTCGCATATGTTCTTTAATATGGGATTCAACTATCGTGATTTACAATATTTGTTCAAAGAGGTTAACAGAACTCTGAAAGTTAATGGATTCCATTGTTTCTCTGTCAGAAGTGAAAATGATAAATTTTACCAGAAAGGTAAAGAAATTGACAGTGGAGTATTTGAAATTAATGGTTTCCATATTAGATTTTTTACAAAAAAAGAGATTGAGGATCTTGCAAGAGAAAACAAATTTGAGATATCTGAAATTCTGGAAGAATATGAAGAGGCTGTAAGTCTCTATCTTGTAATTTCTCGCAAAATCAGTAATTTAACTTAGTCGTTTTCAAGTTTATTGCAACCGTTGGTATTCTTATATTAATGCCGACTTGATATTCCAGTCTATATTGATAAATAAAATAACTTTATTTGTCAAAGGTGGGTAAATAATAGCACGTCCAAATACACAGTATATGAAAGACATTTGATAAAGTCATTAGTTGCTACCTTATCAATAAAACGAATACCGGATAATGAAGTTATGAAGGAGATTGAAAGACAGACTAATAATACTATAACAAGATTAGGACTTTGAATATCTATCATAAAATTCCCTGATGATGGCTACTGTCATGTCTTCTCACTAGTCTGTCTTTCTCTTTCTCTCTCATCCCAGTCTCTGGTCATTTCAATCTCAACTTTTATTTCTTAAATGAGAGTCAGTGAATCTTCAGGGAAAGTTAAAATAGTCTGAAAATCTTAAACAAGCGATTTGGCAGGTTCCAAACATTTTACCATAGAAGAGGCAAAGACAATCGGGGAAGCATTAGGTGTTGATTGGAGTAAGTTCGATGTAGAACAATTTAGAATGGGACTCGATGTTGAGTTAGAACATGGAGTTAGGGATCTCCAAACAAATGTTACTCATGATAATGAGGTGATTACTGCCAAAATTGCACTTGCACACCTGAATGAATTTCCAGATTATTATACAAGATTAGAAAAGATGGAAAAAGAAGCAAGTGAATTTCATAATAAGAAATAAATTTATCAAGTAGTATTTTATTACCTTCACTATAACATGATTAAAGGCAAGTACTACAATCCTATACCTTTTCCAAGTTCACAAGCCCAAAGTTTGTAGAAGTTTAATATCGGTTCAGACATATATATACAGAACATTGGCAAGTATCATGTTAGGAGATAACTTGGATGGGATTTAGTACGATTCTAGTACCACATGATGGTTCAAAACCATCTGATAAAGCATTAGACACTGCGATAGAACTTGTGAAGATGTCAAAAAATCCGCATATCATACTTTTACATGTTATTCCAGAGATGGAGATACCACCAGTGCTAGAAAGACCGATACGTTCTCGCAAAACAGGTGAAACAACTACTACAACGGAATACTGGAAAGAACTTTATGAAGATATCCAATTTAGCGTACTTAAAATGCTTGATGAGCGGAAAAATAAATGTGAAAAGGAGGGAATCTCCGCTGAAACAAGATCAGTAATTGGTTATCCCAGTGATGTTATACTCAGAAACGCAGTAAGAGATAATGTGGACATTATTGTCATGGGAACGACTGGTTTAAGAGGAATCTCAAAAATTAAGGCCCTTGGAAGTGTCGCCAGACGTGTTTCAGAACAGGCAGTATGTCCAGTTCTTTTAATACATTAGTTCAGGTTTTGTGAATATCATATTATCAATTTTATTATAATTAATTACAAGAATAGAAACTAGGAAATCATAATTGTACTATTGATGTGGAAGTGTGGCAATTCTGCTCATATCCGAATGTCTAAGAAATGAGTGGGTAAGAAGGTAAAAGTAAGGATTGAAGAGATAACAAACAAATAAGTAAATAAGAAATTTATTAGTTAGTATTATTTTATTTCTTACCCAGAGTTTGATTAGGTTTACAGTAACTGTTACTAAAATTTAACTCCTTTCCTTCTTTTGCTTCCTTGTCGTGATATTCGCAAATTTGATGGAATTCGTAACAGTTATTCCAATTAATTTCATGCATAAACAAACCTTGTTTATCACAACCTACAACTTCACAACATTCCATATCTATACATTATCTATATAATCTAACTATAATTCTTTATGGTGACAATAACAAAAGAACCAAAACCAAGACTTGAACCAATAATACTATCATCTGAGGAGCAGATTGAAGTCCAAAAGATTATGACCAACTCTTACAGGTCGTCAACAAGGTCCACAAAAATGGGCAGGATATGCGGTATGTGTATGTGCGGATCAATACCTACTATGACCATTATCGAGACGACAAACGATGCCACTTCATGATATATGACTGCGACGGTTGTCAAAAGGTAGAAAGATACTGCTCGAGTTGTCTCGAATTAGAAAAATAGAAAGATTATAGTAAAGGAAGGATTGATACTTTTGAAAAGGAAGGATTTCAGAAAGAACAAGAGGCTAATAATAATCATGTATAATAATAACAAATCCGTCAAATTCACGCTTAAAAAATGACCAGCAAAATATTAAGAAATCAAAGGCGTAGGCTAATATCCAAATTGAAAGAAGAGACGACTTAGAGATACAGAAACATATTTACAATGAAACAGGAAGTCAAGTTTCATTAAGGACTATTAGAAGAGATAGAAGACAGATAAGTGCAGAAGCAACTAAATTCTTTTACTTGCTAGCAAAGGACAATCATGAATATAATTCCAAGTTAAAAATTACTCTTGATAGTTTAGAATCTACGTTATCAGATTTAAAGAAGGAATACAATAAAGCAACTGATATTATTACCAAGTTAAAGATTGCTGATTCTTTATTAAAATATGAAAAGGAAGTTTTTGAATATTATAAATATTTGCCAACGATTAACCAATTAGAACCAGAGCCTGAATATACTAATACTAATACTAGTGCAGAATCTGCACCAGTTTCAACACAACAAACGGAAGAACTTTACGGCCTAGAAGTCGAACCTTGGGATATGAATAATTGGATTCAGTGTCCTCAGTGTAAAAGATTTTTCAAGGAACAGAAGATAAAATTACATGATTGTCCAATTGTATAACTCTATTAAATACGCAAAAATGGGTAGTCGTTAATTTAGATTTAGCCCAAGATTAAGCAACTTGGAACAGACCTATTAACTAATCTTTGAGGTTTCAGATTCCATGATACCTAACTAGAGTTCTTTTGAATCCCAGGAATATATCTAACTGGGATTCGGAGGGGATATTGCAAGGCTCAACACAACAAGATAATTGTAATTCTAAATCTTATAATCATTTTGGTACACTTCTTAATCTGTATCCGCTCTGGTTTTCATTTTCGTGCTCAAAGGCACAAAAAAATATCCGCCTTATTACTAGCGATATTATTTTTTTCCTATTTTCTTACATTCAGTTAAATATCATTATCATAATGTTATGTAACCAATTTCTCTATCAGGAGTTGGTGACACGTAGTAGATGTGGGCTCTCATCTTCCATGTTCCCACATCTGCTATTCGACTGTAACACATTAATACAATTTGTGTGATTAATAATTCCCTATCCAGTAGGAAGTAGGTAGGGATTCTGAAACTCTAGCAGGTGTAGGATGGATATTGGACCCAATTCCTACATCTGCTACTAATTATAAGTTAATACGGTTATTGCACTTTCATATATTACCCAATTCTCATAGGATTGGGCAACACAGCAGGTGTAGGTTAGGCAATTATCCTACATCTGCCCTTACTCTAACTGTTCTATAGAATTTGAATTCGCATAACTTTATAATTTTGTAAGTTTACTAGTTCTGTTGGCCGAAGGAACAATGGAAATTGGGACAACACATGGTACGACCAACAGAACAAAAAGCAACTATGGATAATACATTTAACAATTTCTGAAAGACCTTAAGTAATAAAATTTATGAAATATTTTGGATAATTAAGTTCTGTTGGTTCCTAGTACATCCCAGAACTAGAAACTGGCGTTGAATAAGATCGTCCAATCTCTGCCTCAACAGAACAAAATTGCAAATGAAATAAAATATTTAATTATTATTTAATAATGAATGTCCTGTTGGTATCCCAAGTACCTTGAACCGCTATAGTACTCTTTTATAATTAGTTGTTATAAATAGAGATATGGAGCCATGTGTTGAATCTCCAGAAAGAAATGACGCCAGAATGATGTTTGGAAAAAAAATAAGCAGGTGAATAGCGCTATTAGATCTCTAACAATTCTGTTGGTTCTGTTTATTCTCTTAGCGAGCCTAGGTTTAGGTTTACCTTATGGAGACGCTAAAGAAAAAGAATTTCAATCACAGTTTGAGACACCTGATATGGAGAGTGAAGAGTCGCCAGATACACAATCAGAAGAAGAATCTGTTAGTGCAGATTCGAAAAGCGAAGGTTCTCCAGATACCGATAATGATTTTGAGGATGTCTCCGAAACTGAATTGAATGAAACTACTAACGAAACATCAAGTACTTCAAACCCCCGATCTATAACTATGACTCCCTCCAATCTTATCCCCGATAATCAAACATCAAATCAAACTAAAAGTGAGTCTAACACGACATCAACTTTAGGAGAAAAATTATCAAAAGGAATAATCACAGATAATACAATTACTACACCTCCACCTACCTATAAGGTAACAGTAATCTTTGATTCCATAACGGTACATAATGCACACGAAGGAGCGCTTTCAGGTGATGGCGAATATGATTTGACTGCATATGTACAAGGCATGAAAGTAGGATTAACTGATAATAGTTACGGTGGTGGTGCACCTTACGCCTATACAGGTGCCTTACCACCTGTCGGATTAGGGGATGTTAGTACGGGTGAAACTGTAAATTTTGATCCAGATGCTAGAGTAACGGTAGACTTGCCAGGAACTGTACCACTCATAATTTTCACCGCTGGTGATGAAATAGATGACTGTGATAGGCGGTCACATCCAGATAATATACAAGATAAAATAGGCGGAATTCTACAGCAACCCCAAAACACTTGGTTTGATTCTATCCAATACATTGCACGTGGTGAAAGTCTTCCCAACTGTGATTTCGGACTTCTAGAAAATATAAATGAAAGATTAGGTAATATAGTTAAATTATATTTTCCGCCTGGCCAAAGTTATGAGCCAATTGGCTATGGTGCGGGTTCTCATACAAATGTTATAAGCGACAAGGGCGATTACACTTTGAGATATACGATTACTGTTACACCTCCTACGAATCTTTCCCCAAAACAATCAGGTGACAGATTCTTGAATCAAATGCAGTCAAATAATACTTTTTCATTCAACAATACAGAAGCAGTCAAATAACAGAAAATTGAAATCAGTCAGAAATTTACGCCCAATCTGAAAATCACACTAATCCCAGGAAATGGATTTATTGGAAATCTAACTCGATTAACTATAGATAAATATTCCAACAGAACAAATAATTGTAGGAAATCTAATACCTAAATTATCTATAATTTGATTTCCGCTGCTTTTTCCAAATGATATATTCTTGCGCGTGGCGTAGGAAACCCTACCTCTGTTAGAGTTCACAAATTGAGGTTGAATTTATTATTAATCTTGTGGTTTAGAAGGTTGTACCCAAAAGAATATTTTTTCATGGCGGGTGCGAGTTTACTCCCCTCCTCCCAGTACAATCAGGGTTGTTGAGGGGCATTATTTTCATCAATTTCGGTACGACGGGTATCTGGGTGAGGCTGTGCAGATTGGTCGAAGGTCACATCTCCAATAAGACTCTCCGCTTCAATGTATGCTTTGATGACATCTTCCTCTTTGATTAAACCACAATTGAATCTCATAACTGCCGCCGTAAGTTTCCGCCACGCATTAGTCATGTCATTGGACTTTGTGCCAAGATTAAAGGCAGTCAATAAGCCTATAGATAGAGCCGCTATAAAAGCAAATATTTTAGCATAAGCATTCCATTGATCTTCGGAATGGAATTGAAGTACAGTTGTAGTTAATAACGAAAAGAAAACAGAAGAAGCGCCAAGTGAAGCATGTAAAATCCTTAGACCTGTTGCTTTACCTCTCCATATTTTTAGAAATTGTACTATGTCTGGAAGTTTCTGTTTTATTGGTTTATTATCACTAAGCATATCAGCCAAAGAATCCACATCAAAAGGATCGGTAATACGACGCCATACTGATCTTGCCATAAATTATAAAAAAACAGTCACATGTATTTGTGATACGTCTGAATTTATACTACACAAGTTTAATACAAAACTTTGGGATTAAAGCCTAGAGGGAAGAAGTATTAAGATTAAGAAGGGTAATGAATCCTAGTTAGTTAGTGCTTTAAGTAAACTCTGGAATTCTGCTAATTCTCCTTTAGATATAACAGAAGCAATCTTATTATTTTCATTTTGTTGGTCCATTAATTGAGTTATCAGACTAACGCATAAAGTTTCATTTTCCTTTCTAGTTCTATTTGGCTTTGATATGAGAGAGGCTATCTTATTGTTATTATCAACAGGTGAATCTTTCAGTCTAAGCAACCTATCAATTATTTCTTGAGTTTGTTTGCAGAACATTTTTATCAACTAGTATATAGGTAGATAAGGTAATTAAGTTAATAGTTAGTCGAAGCAATGGGCTAACTTAGGAAGTAAATGTGTTTACTTCGACGATTTCTTACCAAATAAACGAACATGCAATTAAATTTGTTGCTTCGTAATATGATATAGATACGGAACATAATATAGAGTATATAGTCCTGTGTCAAACTGAAGATATACTTAAATCGCTTAACGTTCAGTATAGTTATGTTATATAACAATCTCATCAAAAAAGAAGATTGGCCATTTTTTGATTCTTTAGATGGAGAACTAAACAATAAACATCAAAATAATAACTCTGTCGACGAAAGATACTTCTTGATATGTGATTGTTGTTATTGGTGTACCTCGTATTTACCTGATTTTGTAAATGAAATAAAAGCACATTTTGATAGTTGTCCGATGTGTAATCAAAAGATAAAGTCAATGCCTATCTCAGAGAAAGTTTTAGATTCTAAACACATCCAAAATATCATGACTGAATCTGAGAATTGGATAAACTAAGTACTCATAGTATGAAGAGACATCGGGAGAGTGGAATCCCTTATAAGAAAATACTGAATAGTCATAGCAATGGGTGTCGATGTTAATGAATTCACATGTGTCAGTTGTGGTGAAAACATACGGACGTTGAGATGGTATCCTGATTCACTGAGAATATGCCACGATTGTCGTGAAAAACTTGGATTGATGACTGGGTCCGAAGAATGAAACTACATTCGAAAAAGTGTGCCATAATTAGATTTAAACTAACAGCCTGTGTTGTTGGGTGATATTGTACTCTTTTGTAGCTAAAGGGATCATGGTATTGGTTTCTCTTATATAAATAGTAACAGTTTAGTTACTCGATAATTGAATCAATCATGTTCTTTTTATAGACAAAAACAGATATAGCTAACAACATTGAAATAAATAAATTAATATTTGAATTGCATGGATCAAAAAGTAATGAAGCCCCTTTATAAATATTCAAGATGTACTACAATTATTAGTTTATAATTTTGTGGTATTACTAATTACAAATTTTGTTGATACTTACAAGAGGAATTATATTTGTGGCTGCTTGGAGGACCAATATGTACTTTTAGATACTTTCCAGCATCTATAGTCTTGCAGTATTCTAATGTGGTCAAATGCCACTTTACTGTTAGTTATATCGTCAATTGTTACCCACTCGTAAGAACCAGCATCGTCTCCTGCTTTTAGCTCGCCGCCTATTATTTTGCCTACAAATACAACGCTAATAACATGGCCTCTTGGATCTCTATTAGGTGCGGAATAAACACCTAAAATATCTATTAGTAAAACATTAACATTAGTTTCTTCTAGTATCTCCCTAACTGCCGCGGTTTCCACAAGCTCACCTTCATTTATGAAGCCACCGGGAATTGCATATGAATATTTGAATGGCTCATTTTTTCTTTTGATTAGTAGAAGCTTATCCTCTCTTTCTATTATAACATCAACGGCCAGTGCGGGATAGTGATGTTTTGTCATATGAAAATATGACTACGAATTAACTATTTATCAATTAAATGAAGAAATGAAACGATTGAAAACCATCCATAATATCATTCAGTACGTAACTAATCCTAATTAAGTTATATTTGAATAAAGTATTGTAAATTCAAACACAGTTTTTTAGCTTGTCGATGACAGCAAATAAAATCTCATGCTAATTCGAGTCAATCTTGACATTACATAGGATAAAGTTAATCTATTCCATGGCTACAATTGGGAGAATAATTTGACGAAAAAGTAACGCTGCCTAACCTGTATATGGGCATCAGCCAAGCGAAAAGGCAGTACAGAAAATATCTTATTTCAGCCTTGTTAACCTTGTTCAGTAAGTAATAAAAGGTATTGTGTTTCTAGAAAATATAGCTATGATTACGAAAGATTACTTTTACTTTCTTCTTATTCCTGTTATTGCTGGCGTAATTATTATGTTTGTAACTGGAAGCTTTGCTTCAACATCCACATATGGACAGGTACGGTCAAATATCACTTCAACAGTATGCAACGGTGATGGAACATGCATAACATCAATATGCATAGATAACCAACCATGTAAAACTTTTAGTTCAAATTCCACCTCCACTATTAACAATGACAATTCGACTGATAATGATAACGGGGAACAGCAATCTACAGGTCCTCCAGAACAAGTTATATGATGAAGAGCTGATTAGATGTAAGTTTTTTGTCTCATGAAAGAAGTCTACTTAAACTGGTTTACTATTATTATAGCTAAGGAGCGTTTCATAACTAATAATGAAGATCGGACTTATAGCTGATACCCATGATAACATTGGAAACATATTGAAGGCAGTAATAGAGTTCAACGATGTTGATATTGATATCGTATTGCACGCTGGAGATTTTGTAACGCCTTCTGCTATTGAACCATTCGCCGGCGTTAAGCTTGTCGGTGTCTTAGGGAATAACGATGTTGACATTTTAGGACTAAGATCAGCCTTTGAAAAAATAGATGGAGAATTGAAAGAGGAGTTTTTTGAAACCACATATGACGGAATGACTTTTGCTTTATATCATGGCACGGACTTCTCAAAAAGGAAATTGCTAGCCAATTCTGGAAAATATGACGTATTTATTCATGGCCACACACATAGAAAGGTTTTTGCCAAAGTGGGAAAGACAATTGTTATAAATCCAGGAACAGCTAATGGATGGTTTTTTGGATATAATGCTAGTATTGGTATTTTTGACACACAGAGCAGGCAAATTGAATTTATCAATTTATGATGATTGATTCAATACGTTTTTTATTTTTGCAAAGAAATTTAGTGGTTTGCGTTACTATAATTTTGTTGTATTACTACCAATTGCGTATCGAACCTATTGGAGTGATAAATTTCATCTTGGTTAAGGCTAAATTTTTCTTCTAATAATTTTTGTTCTTTGCAGCATATCCTTAATGACATGAATTAACGTCTGAAATCACATCTTTGGATGTACTTTAGGGAATTTGTTTCATATCGCCAAAATATCTTTTTTGAGCAATGACTTAGGTTTGGTACTGTCTAAACAACTTCATTTTGATAAATTTCTGATGTAGCAACAACCTTTGGTTGTTAGCAAATCATAAGCTAAATTTTTCAATTAAAGGCTGTACTATTTATTAAGATTCCAGATCTATCTGAATCAGATTTATTATCATATAAAATTACGAAACTGATATTGAATATAAGAACTAGATATTGAAGCATCAAAAATATCCTATCCCAAAACCACGGTGGGTCATATTTCTAGAAATAGAAGAATTCGATTTTTTTAGACTCATAATTTTTACTACCTAAGGAGAACCTTTACTGTGCATAAGATTTTTTCAAAAAGCCACAGGGAACTAAGGAAATCAATTAAATTATTCTATCGGGTAGCTATTAGACACTACTTTGCCTTGCTAATTTCATCATAAAATGGATTTTATTCTTTGAGTTTGCAATTTCTTCAAAATAAAGTGATTAATACTAATTTTGTTCCATAGCACACAAATCATGTTAAAACTGTTAGAAATTTCAGAAAGAATAAATAATTTTAAGTCGAACCCTTTAAGCAATTAATTATATCTGTGGAAATTACTGCATTGTTGCACGATTAACCTGTTTGTCACAATTATTTGATAGTATGTTACTTAGCTGACCTGTATTTTTATTCCAGTGATGAAGGATTGGTCTTTGTACAATGAATCACTGGTAAGGCGCGGACAAGTACTCCTCGACTTTGATGTGATTGATAACTGGTATAAAGAGCTAGAGATTATGAACAAAGGTAAAGTTGGCGAACCTTATTCCTATCCAAGTTCATTCCTACAACTCTTAGGATACATGCGAGTATACTTTCACCTGCCATACAGACAGACTGAAGGTCTAATTAGGTCACACGCTGGCAATAAGGTACCATCTGTACCTGACTACAGCACCATAAATAGAAGAGTCAACAAATTGGATATTAAAGTAAATGAAAGTATAGGAAGTGATGCTATAGTGATAGCCATTGACAGTACTGGAATAAAGGTATCAAATAGAGGTGACTGGATAAGACACAAATGGCATATCAGAAAAGGATATCTGAAGATACATGTTGCGGTAGACATAAGGAAAAAGAAGATCCTATCACTAGAGGTGACCAGTGAGGAAGTACATGATGGAAAGGTGCTAAGCAATCTAGTTGATAATACCCTGAGGAATAATACAGTCAAAAGTCTGCTTGGTGATGGCTCCTATGATAGTAATAAAAATTTTCGATATCTATCAAAGAATCATATCAAGGTAGGTATAAAGACAAGAGGAAATTCCAAGATTAGACCAACTAACTGCAAAGCTAGGAATATGGCAGTTCGACTACAACAAGGAAACTTGAAAAGATGGAAGCATAGCGTGAGCTACGGTCACAGATGGATGACTGAAACTGTCTTCTCATCCATGAAGAGAATGTTTGGAGAACATGTATCAGCAAGAAAATTTCCCAACATGATAAAGGAAATGTTCCTAAAGGCATCACTCTATAATTGGTTCAACAGTATGACCTGAAACATAAGACAACCCAAAAATACTGTTCAATCATGCAACATAGCAGAAATTATTTATCTCTCATGATGTCAATAATTTCTTATCCCCGTTGCATGAATTAAGTATATACTGGTCTTTGGTTATAGTAAACTCCTAAGCTGCAAACAATTTATTTTAATACTCCTCTTATCTTTCAGGCGTGTTTGTCCAAGAATTCAACTTCAAAAAATGTTTAGAAATGAAAAGAACTAATGCTATGGAATTGACAAATATCTAAAAACAACTCGATGAGATGAATATTATTTCTGTATGTTTATTTCAACAATAACTGACAATGAATACTTCTAAAAAGCAAGCCTAAACCATAAAGAAGCATTTATTTATAAAGATGCTAAATTACATATGCATGTCTGATCACAGTTTCCAAGATTTGTGTAACAAGGTATTTTCTATAAATCCGAGTATTCGTTTTGCTGGTGTGGTCACAAATATGGGTTCGCTAGTAGCTGGAGGAATGAGACAAGGTTTAGATTCTATGGAAGCCAAAGATGATTCATCGAAGCTTTATATCGAATTTGCCTTAATTAGTGAGATAAGAAAAGACTATGACAGCACTTTTGGGAAAGCAATTTACAGTTTTACAGAACGAGAGAAGATTAAATTTGCTTCATTTCCATTGGGTGATAATTACTTATTAAGAATTTCAATAGGAAAGGAAGAAGGTGACCATATGAAGATAATTGAAAATATAGTCAATATCATTCGAGAGATGCAGTATCAGCAATAAAAATAGTGTCATTTACTAAAGAAAAACGTGGAAGATTATTAATGAGTTCCCTCCGACCCACACACGTATCAACTGACATAATAAAATACCTTGCTTCTCTTATTTCACGGTTTAAAGTATATGCTGTCTATGCGAGTCACTGCTTTCATCCCATTTACTTGAGAGACCGAAGTATCGAATGTATGTAATCCATTGGTTTTTCCCAGTTTAAAAGATGAGTCATAATGACATAGCGCTGCCTCGTTCTATGAGCTATGTGTGCCACCTGCTTTAATCATCCGCCTTTATATGAAATATGAAATTAAAAATTTCGTTGCCCAGGTTGATTTTTGAAACTTTATGGCAGTTATAGGTTTTTTGCTACTAACTAAAAGGGAATATTGGTCTACGTCAAGATTTTTGTTGGATTACAATTTGTGTCGAGTCAATTTATTATTGTTATTGATATAAAGCATGTAGCACATCATATATCATGACAGATGATTATAAGTCAGAAACAAAATTTAAGGTTGAGAGTAAATCTGAAACTGAAGAAGACATAGAAGATGCGGGCGATAAAATTAAGGCAGGTGCAAAAGCTGTAGCAAATAAGATTAAAGATCCGGACAAAGACCTAGGAACAGAATACGAAAAGGAGAAAATTAAGGAGAAAATCGATTAGACTTTCTCCTATGAAAATAGGAAGTATCATTAACAAAATTCACAATGCTGATTTGAGGAACTACGTTTGCTAATTTTTTGGCATGCAGCTAGTCCTCCCTATTAAATAATTAATTTGCGATGTTTATTTCTAATTTGAGAGTTTAAGCCCAGGTCATTACATCCCTCTGCTTATCAATATTGTATGACAATCTGGAACTCGTTGAATGTACCATATCATAGTTAGCCGGACGAAGTTATAACCGTTCCTAATAATTGTTTAATTTCTAGATTTGCCAAGAATGTTTTAGTTCATCATTTAGATTTGATATTGTTTTTGTAGCATCAATTCTTTTTATATTCGTCCTTGCGTTTTATTTCCACATTATATTTTCTCTCAGCAGCACTCATCCGTACATATTGCATTCTAAACAATTCAAGAATTTCAGGTACATCCTCTTCGCCCTTAATCGACTTGCTCACCCATCCAGACTTTGGAAGAAAATGATGTCTTAATTTCAATTCTTTTGATTTTTAGTTATCCTAAATACTCTGTAGATGTAAGTTTATGTTAGTAATCATTGTTCCTCAAAGGTCTATAAATAGTGCTATCTGCGAGTTTGAGAAGCAATATAGTTAACTAAGGATTATTTACTTCTATTCATTAATTATTTCGTTCTGGTGGGACAAGACTCCATATCTATTTTGATCCCAGACGTCTGGCTTGTATCTGGGAACCAACAGAACAAAATTATCAAAAATATTTCATCAATCTTATTCCCTAGTGTGCTTCAGAAATTGTTAAATGCTTTATCCATAGTTGCTTTTCGTTCTGTTGGTCGTACCATGTATTGTCCCAATTTCGAGTCTTCCTTCGGCCAACAGAACTAGTAGATATACAAAATTATTAAGTTATCCGCATTCAAATTCTATAGAATAGTTAAAGTAATAGAAGATGCAGGTGAATGAGTGAATATAAGCACCCACATCTGCTGTTATGTTGGCCTGATTCCGTTAGAAATTGGGGATAATCAGGATGAAAATTGGGATATTAAAATTTTACTCGATAAATATTTGAATAGCAGGTGTAGAAGAAAAGAACAAGACTTCTATTGATCCACACCTGCTATTGAAGTATTCTTGTTGTACGCGTCGTTGAAAATTAGAATGGAAATGGGCTAAGGCTGCAGAGCGAATGAAAGAGCGGGATAAATTTGAGAGAAGTAGCAGCACGGAATAAGAAGAGGGGTAAATTTCAGGAGGAGATGAAGTAAATGACTAAAGTCAAGAGTACGAGATGGGATAAGAATGAACAAGAATGGGAGAAAATAATGGATGCCATAGATGAATGATGCGCCTCTATTCGTAGAACTTAAAACATATCGCAGCCATTCTAAGGATTGAATCGAATCATAAAGTCTATCAGTATGTGTCCTTACTCTAGCCCTATTAAGTTCCTTTTTTAATTTGTCCATTTTGATACCTATGATCTCTACAAGTTGGCCATGTGTAAATTCATTTGATTTGAGTAATTTCAATATCCATTCCACAAATCTAATTTTCTTTTTAATGCTTTTACTGAATACAGGATTGTGTGATGGATGTATTTCGTTTTTTAGATTTTTTACTTGATTTTCCAAAAATGTTTTTGATCCTTCCAAATCATCAAATGCTTGAGCGCCTTTCATAAATTTAATGTGTTTTATGTATCATTTAATGTGCAAGGTCCTGATAAAGGGGGCAGACGAGAATGCGAAATATTCAACGGTGTTTGATGCTGGCAAAAATCTTTAACCCAATAGAAGATTAAAAACTGATAGAAATTAACTTATATTAATTGTTACCTTCCTAGGGATATTCTTATTCATCTTCTCTTTCTTTCTCAGGATGCGTCTTGTCTCCACTACCCTCTGACGTATCTTTTTGCACAACCGCTTTTTCATTATATTGTCTAAGAAGCGGTAGAGCGCTGTCTAAGTTGGATTTCCATTCTTCTTTCAATTTCTCCAACAGTTCATTAAATTGTCCGGACCAATTAAAATCCATCAATGATTTAGTCATTGCCTCAGATGGATTATAGTCCTTAATCGCTTTTTCAACTTGTGAAGACAACTGCGGATACAAATTTAGATTGTTGAAATATTTGTTCATTTCAGACATGAGATCAGTATTCATTTTTGATACTGCTTTAGCAAGTTCACCAGACGTATTCAATTTTTGCAATACTTTAATTCCTTCATTAAGTGCATTGATATTTGGTGAGTTTTTTGCGATTTTGTTCAATGCCTCTAACGTTTTGTTATTCTGAATGGTTATTGCCTTCATTTGGCTTTTCCACTCATTTTGTAATAAACGAATTTGTTTCGACTGCTCTACTTGCATTTTCTTAAACGCACGTTGTAGTTCTGCTATGGATTTTGCAACTGATTTGTCAGTTGGATTTGCAACACTTTTCATTCTTATTAGAAATAATATTGATCATTGTACGTAATTAAGTTTCAGATGATCCTAGATCTACGCTAGTCGATTCAGGCGATTCAGACGATTCAGACGATTCAGACGAAAAAGGAGCCAAATTCGTGGAGGTTAGAATCCCAAAAAGAGGAAAACTTTTCCGGACTCGAATCATACTAGAATATTCTAAAGCCTGTAAATATGAGTTGTAAATAAAATTATGCAAGTGCAATCGGATCAACGACACTCATGTAGGAGGCGACAATTTCTTGTGTGGCAACACAATTACACCCCCTACATGCTTAAATATAATTTGCAAGCCCTAAATAAAATAAGGATCATAAAATATTGCAGGACATAGGTTTTATCAGATCCTCATGTTGACTTATGTCCTGTGCTTTGGGAAACATCGCAATTCCCCATGTAGGATCCTCTATTTGGGCAAATTAAGGCCTGCATGGGGTTTAATTTAATCTTGTAAAATTTTTCAGTAATTAAACCGTGTTAAGGAAATCATACATTCCAGTACTTTATTACACATGGTTGCTAAGTATATCTATGTGGAACCAAACATATGATTCAGATAGTGAACCTATTACATGTCCCAATTGTGAAATCAGATTCAATACCGAAATAGAACACAAGAAGCATCAATCCGTAATTCATGAGCAGTCAACTTCAACTAAAGTAAAATCGTATATTTGTTGAATTGGTCTAGGTAATGTAGACGTTTTAGTGCGTTAGTTATATTCTGCAGACATAAAGTAGAAAATTGTTCTGTATCAAATCGAGAACACGAAGCGCAAGAGAGTAAACTAAAAAAATAATTTATTTTTATGAGAAAGTTGTTATAGTATGGTTACGATATTTGATACCTATGAGTATTATCATAGAATCAATAGTTAATTATGTCAAAAATGAAAATATTGATAAAAGGAATTTTTTAGTTTGCGACTGCTGCTATTGGTGTTCATCATATTTACCTGATCTTGAAAATGAAAATGACGATTATATTGACAATTGCCCTGTGTGTAATGAAAAGACAAAAGCAATGTTCATCTCAGAAGATAAATCACAAAGGTTAGACGCCAAATATATCCAAAAAATAATGACTAAATCTGACAATTGGTAATTTAGCAATCCATAAAAATTTTACAAGGCCCAACTAAATATTATAGTATAGAAATTGCCGCGACTTGATCTAGTTAATTACCGAAGAGTTTACTAAATCTAGAATATTTTTTACTGTTCAAACTTTTAAAAAAGGAAATACGAGTCACTGTCTTTATGGCCTCTTGCTTAATTAACGTAGCAACATACTTTTCAATACCAAGAATGAGCGCAATCTCCTCTGCTCCACAATCTATAAGTTGCTCCAAAGTTATACCAGCCTTTAACAGCGCTTCTTTTAGACCCGCAGCCATATTGATATCTTGAATTGTACTCATTGATAATTATATAACGACTACGCTTATAACATTTTAATAGAATATTTCTCTTTTGACATAGTTATCATAATAAACGAAATTTCTACACTGCATAAATACAGACTAATAAGTCAATCATTCAGCATATAGTATTATTAGGAAAAATACCTCTCAAATCCAGAGTATCATTTTCAAAATTTATCACGACATGTTTGGCTGTGACTAGGCACGATACATTTTGAATTCTTATTAGAAATCCAGTCGCAACAAAATATGGCTTTCCTTTTCTAAAAACCCCTAAGAAACGACAGTTCGCTTTATGTTTTCTATAAACTCTTTGGATATCAAGTATTATGTCTCAACTTGTTCGACGTTGCTAAAATTCATTTATTGTGTTCTAGACCCTTGATTTATAACATTCCAGACCCTATAAGAAAAAACAAAAAGTCGTAATATAGCGAACAACGACTATAATAAAGATACAGATTAATGAACTATAAGATCAGCCTAATATTCCTATATTGACCAGTATAAAAGGAATAATGATCATGGGTTATTGCAGGACATGTCAAAAGTTGACGAAGAGATAAATAATCAAGAAAGTAATGTTCCGCCCAAAAAGCGAAAAACAAAAGAAGATGAAGAATTTGAGCAAGTGGAAGTCGAATCTACTGGTGGAGGCAAGGATGCCGGCGGTGGTTAAATCCCTATTTTTTACCCAATTTTGCAAGACTGAGTACTCTCGGGATAATTCATCTGAGAATAACAGTTTGTTTACAGTTAGAATGGGCAAATCAAGGCCTGTATGGGGTTTTGACTTCAACTTTATGGCGATTTCAAGTCCGCATTATTCATTTGCTTGAAAGAAATTCACACCCTCTTATACGCCAGACTTTTCCGTTCTAATTGCCCAATCCTTGACCTTGAAAATAGAGTTGGACACTGAAAAAATGGGGAAAAACAGCCTTTTTACGCACGAATTGATCCCAATATAGAGAATGGTGTCCAACCTTTAACTATATTGTTGTAAAAAATAATTTTTAGAGATATTATAATTATATGATCAATAAAAATATTAAAACAAATACTTCAAAAGAGTTGGACAGTTGGACAATTTTGGTATATCGTTGTTGTCTATTGTAACCAATCGTGCGAGAAATGGCTAAAAATGGCTAAAAATGACGGTGTCCAACATTATCACCGTAATGTTAATCACACAAAAAATATAAATATGAAAAATACTTTATAATTCATTGACCTCATTTCTGACATGAATAGCATTACATTTGCAGATATACTGATTATCTGCAAAGTCCTGATAGGATGCACGAAAGATGTTTACCGATATTATGGCCCAGAAGATCAATGGAATCGTAAAATAAAGAAGTTAGTTAGACCGTCACAAGTAGAACTCGTTGCATTGAAAAAGTACAAATCGTTAGAACGTCGCACAGACAACGAATCGATATTTAGTCCACATGACTTACAATCGGAATTCTCAAGAGACGTAAAAAAAATTGATCAACCCACGGTTAGTCGTGCCTTGAAAATATTATCTAAGGTCAAATATATCGAGAAAATAGATATTGTGAGAAAGGGGCCTGGGAAGCCAAAAGCAAATGATCGAGAAAACACATCAGGACGTAAATCATCTTATAAAAAAACGATGATAAAGAGATAACTAATTTACTATCCAGGTTTGCTCCCAGAGCGATAATTTTTCAACATTTACATGAATCAGATGTTATGGGACAATTTCTAAAATTTCATCATTACAATAATCTAATTCGTACCAGAGATACTAAAATAAATGACTTGATGGAGATCGAGAAGGCTAAGGGTATACTTACCGAAGAATCACTAATTGCATTAAAAAATGATTATGAAGAAAAACATAATTTACTCAGTAATAAAAATGACAAGGAGATAATGCGAGTTAGTTCAAAGTTAGCAAAAATGGACTTGACTAATCGAGATTGGCAAACCGATGAATTATACACAGAATTCTTTAAAAGAGGGTTTCTAGCCTACCGTGTTATCGAACAGTCCAATACTTAGATAACAACGATTTTACTTCAATCAAGCCCTATCTGTTTCTTCATTTCTTCAATTTGTGCTAAAGCCATATCTACTTTTGATTTCTCTATTGTTAACACTTCTATCTTATTCTTCAATCTGTTTTCTTCATTTATGGTTAATTCATTGACTGCCTTTAGATATTCTGTTAATAATTGCTTCTCTGTTGGTCTAAAGTATGAATCATCCAATCCTACAGAATGACCCATTAATATCTCCTTAATAGTAACATTAACATCTGCATTTACTAAACATGTATTGAAGTATTTACGAAATCCGTGAAAAGTTGCTTTCTTGTGTCTTTGATATTTATAATTCTCTGTTTCGTGGTTAACTTTATACATGTTTGTTTTTTCTAATAATGTTTGCATAACTGTATCTAAAGATGCACTTGTTACTGGTTTTGGCTTTCTTGCTGTTGCCTGTCCACCACTAAATCCAAAATCATTTCTAATCAAAAAGGATTCATCTGTAATCTTTTCACCTACCTGCTTTCGTTGCTCAATATAGGAATCAATCAAAGATGCACATTCAGGTGTACAAAAAGTTATGTATTCATCTTTTGTCTTTTCATATATGGTGAATTGATATACATTGTCTATTCGCCTTAAATGCCTTAGTCGTATTTCTATCAGTGCTGCCTTCCTTATTCCAGTAGATGAATAAATTGCAATTAATAATCTAGTCCTAAATGATGCATGTTCGAACATTTTTATCAAGTCCGCTCTTGAATAGGCTTCATCCTTGATTGTTTTGTTGTGTTCACCCATAAATTTTTTTAGTTTCTTATGATTAACAGTTACATCGTTGATTTCTAAAAAGGAAACTACTGCTGCTAATCTACATTTAATAGTTGAATAAGATAATCCTTTATCACGCATAAATACGATATATTGAATTAATATTTCTTCAATACTTTTTTGATGAAGTGATAATAAATCTTCTATTTTTCTATCACCCCAATCTTCAAAATATTTTAAATAATGGATATACATTTTCTGAGTTTCTTTTGACTTTAAGGAATATAGGAAGGTTTGGATTAATCGGGGTTGTTGTTCATGCTGATGAAATTGCAAGAGTATATAAAGAAAAAGTAGTTTAATATAGTTTTTTACCTATAAAGCATGGGTTTTACGAGTGAGGTGTATCTCAGTCCACTTCAAATTGATTTAAATAATTGATTTATTGGAAAATCAATATTCTGACAATAGAATTGAACGGTAACATTTTCGACGTTTAATTCTTCTGTAAACCTTAATGACTTTATTAATGACCCGTTGTTCGAGGTGTTTATGTTCCTTAGCGACAATACGTATTTGCAAATTCTTATTCGCGATTTACTCAATTTACTATCATAGATTTGTTCCTCGTGCTCAAGATTCAAACCGAAATAATTTACATTTTGAGTCCTATCATTAGGTTCGCATGATGCATGAATGGATCGCGACGAATAACTACCTTACAAGTGTTTTAATTATAAAATTAGTTTCAAATTCATTATGTCAAACGAGTTTAATTTGGAAAAAATGATTTAGAATCAGTATCAAGTTAACTCTTAAAGGTTTAAGGATTGTCACCTAGATCGTGTTACTCACAAAAATTAAGGTATATGTCCTATAATCAAATTTATTGATTAGAACTACAATATAGTATTTGCAAGATTTGAAAGATTGGTAATATGCTATGCTGCTACTTATTTATATCATAATCAATTATCTCTAAATTTAATGACAGCATACTCTGCCTCTTCTGTCCTCGCTTTCCTTATAGGTCTAGTCGTTTCAACTGTAGTAATCTATCTTGTCTCCGCATTTATAGGAGCAAAAAAGGGATTAAAAACTGCTTTTATTACAGCTATCATAGGATCAATCATTTATGCCGTTGTATATTTTCTGCTTGGGAATGGTACTGTTGCAGCAATTATGGGAGGAATAACCTGGCTATTTGCGCTAAAAACAGGTTACAAAATTGGTTGGCTTCACGCTTTGGTGATGGCAATTATAATATGGATTCTTACGTCTATTGTTGGATTGATATTACCAACATCACCAGGACCTATGTGACAAAAAAGCAGCGCTAATTAATGGATATACAGTTTATCCAATGAAAATGTGTCCATGCGCCTTTGCTCTACTAAAGGCATATCTTTGAGTAGCACTCTTCCCTCATTGTCATCAGACAAGGTGACTATTCTAAATTAACTTGACATTAATCCAATTTTCATAGTAAATCCCGATTTTGCAATTATGTCCTAAAGTCATCGTTGGTAAATGACAACAAAAAGTCACGCTATTAAATCATTTAAAGTAATGGCGATTGGTTAAGATAGGATTACATTTTATATTTGATTTTGTTGTAAGAGAATTAGTAACTAGTTTAGTGTAACAAAAATATATTGTCTTAAATAGCGAACCTACGAGTTATCCATGTCCAGAAAATTGGAATCGATGATGCCAGCTAAAAACTCTAACATATTAGTCCGTGTATAGCAGAGAGATAAAATGCTTAAGTTGATTTTGATTAACATTTGCTAGGTATTTCATATTATTTTCTTTTCCTAAATACCTGTCCCAATATTTGACATATACTAAATATACAATCATGTTTTTATACTTCCTCTTAATTTATTTATTATGTGAGTGCTGAGAAAACAAGTTTACCTTTTGAAGTTGCTTATGCAGAAAAGCCAGGCAAGAAATCCAAAAGTATGAAAAGGCTAGCAGTTCTTTTGAAGCCAGAAAATGTTCGCGAGGTCATTTCATTAATCAATGAACTGAATCTAGAAGCAACTATTTATGACGTAAAGGGAGTAACAAAGGGGATGGAAAGGGTTGCTTCTGGTAGAGGCAGTACTACATCTGAGGTTTCTTACAATTCGAGAAAAGTAGTTGCTACCGTAATTAATTATGAGCACGTAGAAGAAGTTGTGAGCAGGCTGAAGGGCGCTCTGTCTGGAAATAAAGCTGTTGTTATGATTTCAGACGTCGATGATCTAGTGATGATCTAATTCTGAATACCAATCTAAGAGGGTAACGTTTCTAATTCAATTTTGCCTTCGAGGGAAAGTTGGAAGTCAGAGTGAATTTTTTTAATTCATGTTTCTGTCATAATGTCAAAAAACGATGTGAGTAGCAATTGTTCCTATTCCAATAAATTTGTTTCAAAGTTAATGTGTGAATATAATTCCTAGAAATATCATAGTCCAGGAGGAACGGCCTGAAAACGATCGTTAGATAAAGTAATTTAATATTACATTAAAAACAGAATTGGGCTATTTATGATGATAAATAGGAAAATATATGTTTAGTCCCCTAAATTTTGTGCTTCCAATCTCCAAGACTAATTAACTAAAACGTCCGCATTTCATTTATAAACCTAATTATCCAGTAACTTTTTTTATGCCAGTTTCTTGCGAAGGTCTAGTAGTGTTATTGTTAGACTTAAATCAATCACGTATTCAAAAACTTTCTTGATTGGTTATTTCCACACCTTTACTCTACTAAAGTATGACTTAACCTCAGGTCTGTACAAATAGTACAAAATTATGCCGTATAAGATCAAGTTGATTATGTGAAAAAGGGCTCCGGATACTATTCCTGCAATGCTTGTAATTATCGATATAATTGATATTAATGCATCCAAAAAGGATAAATTAATTAATAATTATAACTATTGTTACTTTGTTAAGAGCAGAATATTCTCAGTCCAGAAAGTCAGCTGTTTTACAATTACCAAGGGTTAAGAAATTCCTGGATGGTATTGGACGTAATAGTAATCATTCAATGATTGCATATAGTATAGGTTTAACTCATTTTAATAATTTCATAATTAAGCGATATAATAATAATGAAAAGCAAAATCAAAATCTAGATTGTGAGTCTATTCTTAATCCATTATCAACCAATGAGATTAATGTATATGATTTATTGGATTCCTTCGTTTCAAATATTCTTGATGACAGAAAAGGAATATCTCCTAAATCTGTTTCATTGCTATCCGTTCGTATCTGGCATATCATGATATTGATGTAATTCCTTCAAAGTTCAAAAGAAAGGTCAATATGCCCAGGTTTTACAGGGAAGATGAAGAACCAATTGATGTAGCTGATATCAGGAAAATATTGCTTAGTTGCAATAATAGAAGGCTGAAAACCCTGATACTAGTTCTAGCCAGTGGTGGTATGAGAGTTACAGAAGCACTGGCTACTAGATACATGGACCTTGATTTCTCAATATCACCTACTAAACTTCACATAAGAAAGGAATATTCAAAGACAAAGGTTGGAAGAGATGTTTACATTTCAGACGAAGCTACCAATTACTTGAAACAATGGCTTGATTGGAAATATAATAAT
Organism: uncultured Nitrososphaerales archaeon; assembly: GCA_963703885.1. GTDB lineage: Archaea > Thermoproteota > Nitrososphaeria > Nitrososphaerales > Nitrososphaeraceae > TA-21. Next base: position 93,906 of record CAVPGE010000001.1, on the reverse strand, counting down.
CCTATCAAGAAAAGAGAATTCAAGAAAGAAGATTTAGTTTTTACAATCTATACCTCAAAACCAAGAAAATCAGGAATGAGAGGAACGTATTGCAAAGTCTGGCAGGAATTTAAAAGATTGTTAACAATTGCAAAAATGGATGAAAGAAAAGTGGATGACACTAATACTGCTGACGATAACGTTAGTACTCTTATAAAACGCAGGAAAATTACCATTCACAGTTTAAGAAGATTCGTTAAAACTGTTATCTCTGAACAAGCTGGACAGGATTATTCAGAATATTTCCTTGGACATTCAAAAAGTCCATACTGGACCATGAAAGAAGCCAAAAGAAGAGAGATATACAAAAGTAACATAATGAAATATCTAACATTTTTAGACTATCAGACTTTAGAAACAACTGGTAAAAATATTGAAGCTAAACTAAATGAAAAGGATAAACAAATTCAGGAAATGAGAATTAAATATGACGAGGACATAAGTGTACTCAAAGATGCCGTAGCGGATATGCAACAATTACTCAAAAATCCACAAAAGTTGGCAGACTTCTTTACGAATCCAGTTTCTTGATTTTTTCAGCCATTTCGTTGCTGCTTCTCTGCATCCCTTCATACAAATAGTTCTTAAAATCATAAAGTTGGCGTGGTGGTAAGATATCTTGAATTATTTCGATATCGCAATCGGCGAAGTAGGCGCCAGAAGAATTAGAAGTAGTCTGACCGGTGTCAGCTTGCCCAATTTTTATGCCTTTACTAAAGGCGTCCGCAAATTTTGTAACAATTGGAATTCCCTGATTAAATAAATTGTATTCAAAATACGCCCGTGCGTTATATTTGAGAAACTCGCACATTTTACTAGAGTCCCTTACCTTTTGCAAATAATCAAAATAGGGGTGCGTTTCATCTTGGTTATTGTACGCCTTCACATATTCTGAAAAATCTAAGTCAAGAAAGGCTAGTCCATACTGAACTCCCTTGAATGTCGGGACAATAAGGAATTTTCTTCGTTTGTTCCCCTCTTTTATTAGTTGTTTCTCTAAATAATAATTGTCTTCAAGTGTACGCACCGACTGACCTATGGTTCTTTCGTTCCTATCATAATATTTGGCTAAAACATCATAAGTGCCATTAGCATTCCTGCAAATGTACTTTAGAATTTCTTCTTGGAGCTTTGAACTTACTCCGTATCTATTATGGAATTTTTCCATGCTTCAACTATTAGCAGTGCCGTAGCTAAATTAAATCCATACGGCACATCTCCGATTTGCATTTATAATTTAACAACATGCATACAAGCATGCAGACCAAATCCAATGGAATCATTATAAAATATCAGAGGTGCGGTCACCAAAGAATGTATCGCGGAAAGAATCCATTTTTTACAATATGTACTTACTGCAGAACCTCAATTAGTATCAGAAAAAACGAAGTAAAACCCACGCTACCTAACCAAGATCGGACTCCTGTGGAGGCAGCGTTGGTAGTTGAACAACATCAAGGTGATGTCGAAAACTGACAGATAATACAGAGAGCTCAGAATTAAAAGTTTCTAAAGAACATAGGATTATCAAAACGGTCATAGAAATCTCACAGTTAAAGTTGGTCGTAATCGACAATGCAATAGCTCAAAGCCTTAAAATTGACAATAATACATTGTTAGAACAGTTACTAGTAGATGGAGGCATTTTTTTAAAAATCGCTCCTACTAGGTTTGGAAAAGACACTCACGCAGGAATTGTGCCTTAAGTTGGTAAATATTGGCACAGCAAGGAGATTATGAAACTGAGCAATGGACAACTGCAAAATTCAAGGATGAATTTTTCAAGTGTCTAAGCAAGGTTCCAAATGCAGAGATTTTCTACTTAGATAGGAAGTATTACGCCTTAGCAAAAGAATTAATCTACAGAATTCCGGTTTATAGACCACCACCTCCATTCATAATCAACATATCGGATTTAACGCCAAGAGTAAGGAAGGAACTTAAAGAATTCGTAGACTTGAATAATGCAAAAGAAGTAAATTTGTTGCTAAAACAAATTGCTGTCAAGTTCTTTGAAAATATAAATCATGACTATACGCACGACTCCGTGATATCGCATCTAATCGTGAGGTTGGAAAATTAAATATGAATTGGGAAGATGCAGTAGGCCATAATTTCGGTGGTTTTAACGATAAGAATAACGACAAAGTAACTCCACTTGTCGAGCAGGCAACCACGCACCTAATGGCAAAATATCATTTCATTACCATAAGAGAAACTGATGATATTCTGTATTACGAAGATGGCGTATACGTTCCAGGTGGCGACAAACTAATAGCCGAGGAAGTTGAAAAGAAGTTTCACTTTAAATTACGTAATAACCATTTAGCAGAAATCAAGGGCCATATTTCCAGGCTAACATACGTCAAACATGAAAAACTGGACGCAGATATAAACATAATAAATATCAAGAATGGACTTTATTATGTTAAAGAGAATGTACTAAAACCGCATACACCAGAACACCTATCTATTAATCAAAAGTCAATTACATATGATAAAGACGCAAAGCCAAAACGATTTGTCGATTTCCTAAGACAGGTATTGTATCCTAGAGATATTAGAACTGGTATAGAGGCAATGGCTTACACATTTCACAGAGATTATTTAATTGAAACAATCTTTATGCTTCATGGCTTTGGAGCCAATGGTAAGACTGTATTTACAAGCCTATTAACTGCCCTACATGGACCGGACAACGTTAGTAATGTACCACTAACGGAAATGTTAACAAATAATTTTGCACTGTCAGACCTGGAAAATAAGGATTTGAATATAGATAGCGAAGTAGCGGGACAGACAATTAAGGAGGCTGCAGTATTGAAGAGATTAACCGGTGGGTCCAGGCAGAGGATTAGAATCGAGCGAAAGAATCAGAAGGCATATGATACAATTCTATACGCCAAATTATTCTTCAATGCTAATAGAATACCCGACTCACAAGATGTTTCTGACGCATACAACAGACGTTTAATTATCATATCATTCCCTAACCGATTTGAAGGCAAGAACGAAGATAAACATTTGATTTCTAAACTTACAACACAAGAAGAAATATCTGGAATCTTTAACGTTCTAATGAATGCACTTAGACGAGTGTTAGATTCAGGTGAACTTTACGTAAATGACAAAACTATCGAAGATAAAAGACTAAAGTACAAAAGGACAGTACACCCGATAAAGTCATTTCTTATTGAAGCCATATCAGAAGAATCCACTGAAAACAATTACGTCACTAAAGAAAATTTATACAATGCTTATGTTCAATTCTGCAAAGGGTATAGTCTTCCAACGGAGAGGTATGAGAAGTTTTGCGGGATTTTAAAGAATCAATCTGAATCTCAAATTAGCGAAATTCGTGTAGAAATAGAAGGCAAGAGAGTTAGGGTCTGGGGTGGCATTGCACTTGTCCCAAAATATAGACGCAAAACTGTACAGACTACAATCGCCTAGCATGAACCTGTATGAATCTTCTAGTAGTTTTATGTGTCCGGGCTCTGTTTTTTTCACTCTTTCTTTACTCTCCTTAATTGGTATCATTCAAAAATGGAAAAAAGAGCAACCCGGCCAAAACAGTTTTTTGGGGTTATATTTATGCTAAAATGACTAAATTCGTGCTCAATTTTTGTCTGGTCGGCCTGGCCGGGTTAAAGGCATTTTTTGACTTGGTGTATAGTTTTCATAATTTCGTATTTTCAAAAAGTTTCTATCAAGGTGAAAATAGGCTAAAAGCCGGCCAGCCCGGCCAGAACTTTGTTCTATTCTAAAATGGGGGGGTTGAGCATTTTGAGCCACTTTTTTGGCTGATTCGACATGTCGGTTTTTGGTATAAATTGACTCGATTTAATTTAATCCAGCAATTCCTTAAGTTCGTCAAGCAGTTTGTTAACTCTGGGAATTATTTGCTTCTGCATCAGATTATCTTCCTTAATCGTATCTGTCAATGTCTCAAGATTCTTTTTCTTGTGTTCATCAATTAAAATCAGTTTCTTGGTTGTGCTAAGTTCTTTGTGTATACCCTTCCAATCCTCTTCAACCGCTTCTCCAATATATTCATCCAATTTCATTACCAAATCAGTAATTTCACTCGGACGTAATTCCTCTTCTTCAGGTTCAGTTATAATATTGGTGTAATCAAATCCATCTTCTTCCTGCTTTTTTTCAATTTTGTATTTGATATATTCCCAAAAAGATTTGGGACCGACTCTTTGTTCAATCGAATCCAGTTCTATACGACGTGTTCTTAGATATTCGTCATCGGTCCATATACCAGAATTATATTCTTCTTCAACTTCTTCCAGTGTAAGGTCAGGATATCCATGTTCCTGAAACCATTCAACGACATCCATATCAATACCATTGCTCTGGCTTTTGCAAATATTCCTAAATCTTCTCTTTCAACATTATCGAACAGTTTTGCACATAAATCGTCAATTGCATCAGTAAGATATTTTCTAGTTTTACCCCAATTTTCGCGCGGAATAAAGCCATTGCTTATCATTATAGGTCTAATTCTGTAAAAAACACCAGACTGAGTTAATGGGTCATTATGTATTATTGTTGGGTCTCCTTGTATTCCTTTTTCAGTGGTTCCATATATTGCGTTGAATCTATCATATAGAAAATCTTCAAGGTAACTTATTGCTGTCTTTGGTCTATAGTCATCAGTATGTGCTTGGCTGATACCTTCCCCATGATATGACGGCATTTTATACGCTAGATAAGAAACTGTATTAGCGATATCATCGGCATAAGGTTTTAAATTAATATGCGTCTTGCCGGCAGAGCCGAGCCAGTCAGGACATGGCGTATTCAGGTTGATATACATTACTGAAGGTACTTTCTTCTTCGAAGGCTTTACATAATTACTAGTAGTGTATCCACATTCGTGTAATATTTCCCGAAGACTTGATGAGTTAATCGACTTGCCCTTCTTATCGACCCAATTGTATGCATTATCACCTGTAAAGTAATCCTGACCGCCCTCAATACTTGGCGTTGAGTTGATGTTGCCAATAATAGATATATTGCCTGCGTATTCATGCCCTAAAGCAGTACTCGGCGCTATTACAACTTCAAGCGCATAGTTAAATTCCTGTCCGGTTTTATCGTTCTCATAATGACCGGTAACAACCTTTGCTTTTGCTTTCTCTATATCAATATTGTAGTTCTCTGCCAAATTTTCGATTAATTCCTCTTGACGCTCTACTATCTTGAAAGGTAACTTGAACCTTGATTCAGGAGCCATTCCATTACGTAATGCCTTGTTTAGCTCAAGAATTAAACTAGGTTTGTCTATCAATTCCTGTACTGTCTTGCGTTTGAATTCATCAGTCAAACATTTAGTCTCTCGAAATGTGCTTAATGTCTCTGATAGGTTTAATGTCTTGTCGTCAATATTCCTAAGGAAGTTTTTGAATTCTCCAACTCCTTTGAAATAGTAAACACTATCTTGGGTCATGCGCTAGTCTGCTCCTCCTCCTCCTGACTTAAACTGATACGGAAACTAGTTTTTGACTTACCCAGTTTGTATTTTAAGTAATATCTCAACAAACCATTAATCCAAAATCTATCATGTAGTGGTGAATTAATTATTGGTAACGTTACTCCGACCTCGGTATCATTACCTATGTCTCTGGTAGGTTTGTCTTGCTGTATTATTTCAGCCCAAATAGGCAGATGATTTAAAGTATCAACTTTTATGAATACATTAAACTACAATCCATTGGTCCTTATTATCAGTGGTTCATTCCATTGCTTGTCTTCAAATGATTCATAGGGATTGTAATCACTGGTCCATGATGCATAAGCCATTCCAAGGCATCGCTTCAATGCATCTCCGAGGCTTCCTGTTGTCATTCTGTGTTGATTTCGTTTAGTACTATGCCACGCGTAGAAATCAAATATTTTATCCAAGTCTTTAAAAACTGGAATATTATTTACATTTGAATTTCGTACTGCTATGTGCAGAAATCTATCTGTATCATTATATGTCGCTGTATCTGTATCTGTATCTGTGGCTGCAGTATATTCTCTTGCTTCGCCTTTGGTGTTGGTCATCCATATTCGTACCGATATCTTGCAAAATTCCCTATCTTCAACAGATTTAGCAGGATAATTATCATTGAGCCAGTCAAATGCATTATCTTGAAGTTCTTTAAGTATGAAAATGCTCCAATTATGTTCTTGAATTGATGTTTCTGATTCTATGTTTCTAATAGTGACATATGCCATTGATTGTGATTCAGTGGTTGATACTGGCTTGTGTGTTGGTGGGGATGGAGTATTTTTGCTCAATTTATCCGCCGAACTGACATGTCTGTTTGACTCATTATTTGGTTCCATACATCCAACCCCCACCTTTACATATATATATCTTGCTGTATTCGTGTATATATGGTAGAGTATATATATGGCAAGTAATATATATAGAGGTAATGGGAATTAGATAATGTGCAAAAGATGGTCAAACCTAAACCTGATAATGTTAGGGATAAGGAGAAAGAGAGTGAGAAGATATATAGAGAAGAGAAGATATATAGAGAAGATTTAGATATTATGGTCAAGACAACAATGAGATTACCCAAGCCATTACTGAAGCAGTTAAAACAGTACGCCCTTGATAACGATATGAACGTGACTCAGGTCGCAATGAAGGCATTTACTGATCTATTGGATAAATCTTAATCTTAGTTAGGTGAGAGTAGTTGGGTAGTCATTTACTAGCTTCACGAGTATTAAAATGAATGTTGTAAAAGCAACTTGTCCAGTCTGCAAAATCGAATTATCTATTAACGCCAAGGACAATATACAATTTTGTAAAAATTGCCGCGGGTAATTTTATCGTATAGAAGAACAAAAAAGTTATCTGCAATTGGAATATGATATTGAAACTGTGTCATCAAAAAGTGGAGAAGGTCCAGTTTTGCTATCGGATGACACTGACAATAGATTCTTCCCTGCAGAGCATCGAAAGAAAAAGGAGAGTTATTTACAAAAATATTTCGGAAATCATGTGAGTATTGAGACGAGTGAATATCAGCAATATTAAAATCACTAAAACACTATTTTTGGCTAGAAAACTGTCTATCCTACGACTAGAAAATAATAATCAATATTTATCAAAGTTAATCGCTACGGGCATCACATAGTTTATGTTTCGTAAATAGATATTGACTATTTAGGATAATAAATCCTATAGATGAGTAAAATATTGTTGCCCCATTAAATTAATATTGAATTGATTTGTATCGTAGGGGAATCAAATTTTTATTTCTTTGATAATTATATCTTGCATCATAGGATGACAAGACTAATTCAACTCGTCTTTTTTCTCTTATCAAGTTTTTAACTATCTGACTTAAAAACAATTTTGCTATTGATAGAGTACTGATTTCTATATTTAGATTAGCTATGGTATCCTTCTGTACTTTAATTTGTTCTTCCAACTCGGTACTTTTTTTTTGTTTCCTTGTTAATTCATTATTTAATACCGCCTCATATTCAGCTTTTGCTTTAATATCTTTTGACATCTCGATTCCTTCCTCAATTTCTTCTAACGAAAGGCCCTTCTTCTTAATCCTATTATAAATATTCAAAAATCGTTGAAGGTTCTCTTTCAGTTCTTCTCCTATTTTTAGCAGCCTGTATTGTCCTGTAAGCTCGAGATATTCTTTCCAAAAGTTTATTGTTTCTTTATTCCCTAATCGAAGAGCTATAGAGACGTCAATAGGTCTCTTTCCTTCAAGAAACATTTTGTATGCCTTGGTCTGAATACCAAGTTCACTAGTACTTCCTTCAAATTTCTTCTTAGCGACACTTATTTGTGTAGGCGAAACATGTAGTATTTTTGAAATCTCCCTATAGGTTTTTCCTTCATTGAGTAATCTTATTATTTCATTCTCTATTTCGAGCTTGCTCAACATTCTAAATATAGTAATAGTAACGGTGGTACAATAAGCTTTTCCCATTAAAGTGAGCTGCTACATGTGATACTATTGTTACTACAGAGCTAATGACCAAAATGTGGCGTGCTCAAAAAATGAAAGTATTTTGTTGTGTACAAGATTAGTATGGAACTAGTTTTCCCAATATCTTTGTCTGAATGTCACCAACTTCTGTGTGTACATCTCTTGCAAACAAAATACCGTGAGCTATACAGGAACTTCAATTGTAACTTCCTCCGGTTCGTGTTCTTCATGGTTAATTCCAGTTTCACAGCTCTTTTCTCCCGTGTCCAAGTTTTTCGCACATATATTAAAGCTTTCTCCTACGGAAATTACTCCAGGTGCGTAGTAATATGTGTATGTGACTTCATCAAGATTACCAACTCTCAGAGCTTCTCCGAATGGAAATTCTGCAGTCACTCCATCATAACTATTGCTTCCATCAGTCGCAGTTATTGCAACATCATTGTAGAGTTTTGGATTCTTCTGTGCAACTAAAGTAATCTCTACCTTCAATCCATTCTTGTGTATGTTGTCTAATTCTGCCTGACTTAAACCATTTCCGAATGCATCGTGGTTATGTCCACCGTATCCGGTTTGATATGGATGTGCTTCGTCATAACTTCCACTGTCATTCTCACGGTAAACACCATCGCCGTGGTCATGTTCGTTATCATATTCGCCTTTGTATTCGTTATCTTTGCTTGTGTAGTCATTCTTTGATTTGTCAGTGAATTCATCCTGGCTCTTATCTGTGTAATCTTGGTCTGAACTTGCCTTCTGCTCGTTTAATTTATTCAAATCTATTACACAGTTCTGTACATGCTCACATTTTTGATGTATCTCTATCTTTTGGTTGTTATCTGGATTGGCTTCATGTTTTGAGTCATCGTCAAACTTAAATTCGCTATCGTCACAGCAATTCCACTCGCTATGCTTGAATGGCTTAAAAAAAGGTAAAGTCCATTCCTCTGCGCTGGCAGATTTTACTCCTATCATGCTAAAAAGCGCAACTGCCACTGTTCCGATTATGAAAAGTCTTCTAATCATCAGCAACATTTTGTTTTAGTACGTTTAAAGCTTAGAAATTATTTATTTAATGTCTGTGTAGGTACACTATATAAAATTGTAAGTATTGAATAGATGTTCCCTAAAAGTATCATAAACCAGCTCATTATCATTAAAGCGAATACCGGATAAGGAAATTATCAAAAACATTTTTGAGATGATAACATTATGAGTGAGTCATGAATATTTTGACAAAGGGAAATTATCCTGTCTGCGTAACTTTAAATAAATTTGAAGAATAAAGAGTTGAGAAGTTGTTCGTTATTACCTATAATTTTGCTATTAGGTCCGCCTTCACTTTTTGATATTCTTCCTCTGATATCAATCCCTGCTGTTTGAGATTGTTTAATTTTTGAAGTTTTTGAGTTATATCTTCTTGACCGGCCGGCTGTTGTTGGGCTGCTGTTTGCTGTTGAGCCTGTTGTGCCGCCATCGCTTGTTGTTGTGCCGCCGCAGCTTGCTGTTTAGCCGCTGTCGCCTCCATTTTATTTTTTGCTACACTGGCACCTACTGCCGCTGCAGCCCATCTACCTCTCATAATACCTACACGTCAGTTTCTAAGTAATTAAACTTAACGGGTTATTGCTAATTCGGGTATTCAGTTACTGAAAAAATTAGAATATCTTTATCTTCCAATTATGAGTAGTTATAAGCGTGAGTAAGTTTACAAATGGAGAGCGTCATTTAGTTAAGTCATTAATTGCCACGTTGACATTAAAGGGAATGACAGAGTGAAATTATCCAGGAGATTGAGAAGATTACAAATGACAGAATATCAGGGACTTCCCTTTACAAGATTAAACTGTAGATTAAGCGAGATTCTTATCAATGGTTCAAGATGATGAGGGAAGGTCAGTATGAATATATCCACCAATTCAAGGAGCTAATAGATGAATACTATCACTGCAGAAGCACATATTTACTATGTTAGAGAAATTGTCACAGTCAATTACAGAAAAACAATACCAAAACTGCTAAGTGATAAAAATAAGTTTCAATTTGATACTGATTTCACATGTAAATTCATCGATATTAAACGTGGTTTATGTCTGATACGTCATTTCTAAACACTCCATACCGAATTTACTGTAATCTATTTTTCATGTAGGTACTTCGCTAGTTCAATTAATGATGTAGCAAATCTCACGTGGTCGCAATTGGAGTCAGAATCAGGAGAATTGCAGTACAATAAACTATCTTTGTATATGATTTCTGCAATTAGGTTCTGCTTATTATCCTTTATGAAAAGGCTTCCAGCACGACCCCCCGCATAAGTCAAGTGACTAAATGGCTTGTATTGAGATAGGAATCGCTCTTTCTTCATAACATCAAGAAGCAACTCGTTAACAAATGTGGTAAAACTTGGTGCATCTCGGAGACCTGATTCATAGACCCTCGCCAAACCCTTGACTACGTCCTCTCGAAGTTCAACAAGTTTATTTCCTTTCTTAATTGGCATTATATATTGTTTAAATGTTAATTATCGTTTATAAATGCTTAGTTTTACTTGGTAATACCAATATGAACTGAGTAATACTTATATTAGGATAGTAAGAATCATATTTAACAACTAATGCAACTCAGAAATAAAACAATACTAATAGCTTTAGTAATATTCACAGGCATTTTTATGATAAGTGGAAATAGCTTAGTTTATGCCTCAAGTGACTACAACAATCATGACCACAATGACAATTATGACAACCAAACAACTACTTTCAAAATTGACTACTTATGGCGAATTTTCTGGAATATTCCACATTAATTTTATTCAGTTTATTACGTACTTTCTAGATGATTTAGAGAAGATATGAATTGCTAGAAAGACAAGAATTTCATTTATACTTTTATTTTATTATGCTGCTCTAATCGATATCGAATAATAAAATAAAAATAAAAAAAAGAATTAATTTTTTTCCTATTAATGCTCTATTTCAAATGCTATTTTGACTGTAGTTCTGTAACTGGTAATTTTACTTGTATTGGGGTCAACCTTGGCAGTCATATCTACAACCTCTAGACCTGTTATTGCGTGAAGGGTTTTTTTTGCTTCATCTAATGCAACCTGCGCAGCATCGGTCCAATCCTTTTCAGAAGTTCCTACTATTTCTATAATTTTTACTACATGAACCATTATTGTTAAACAAATGTCATCACCTATAAAACATGTGGTTTTTAGAGTCATGTCTATCTTATTTTACTTGACGATAAATTCAAAATTCCCCTTCACAAACATAGCTAGAGTTGCTGTTCTATTGGCTAAAGTAGTAGCGGTACCAAACAATATGATAAAATATCCTTACAAATATCTTGATATTGTCTCCATTGTTGTATTCCTTGGATGGGAACTCTTTTTTTAGAAGCATTTTAGTTTTTGATTCCTTGATGTCAGTATGAGATGATAATGAGTCTAAGTCAGTCTCAGGGAAAAAACTTAAGCTCTTCTAATTGCATTTTTAACGGCACATTAGCTAAATTACTATTATCCAAAAATGATGTAAGCATACTATCTGGAAAGATGTTTTAGAACTGAAGTTTGTTGAGACATTGTTTCCAACATTTTTTTCTGTTGTTTGATTATTTCTTCCATGATGTTGTGTGTCAAGCCTTATAATTATGTAGTACTAATTACTGTTATCCGGAGCTATTTATCCGTCGCTATATGCAGTCGAATTAATCCAACTCAATGTTTATAGGATTCATATGCTATCGAAAAATAAAATTAATATGATAAAAAAATGCCTTTCTTTGAAACAACCTTATGCTGAACTAATAGTTTCAGGTAAGAAGGCAATCCTTGGAGTCGTAGGAAACTAAAAGGTATCTATGTCATTCAATGTTACTAGTCCAATATCTCCTATCATTCTTTTTATGTGTTAGAGTAATGGTTCTAGATTACTTGCTCATCCACTATTTCTGTAATCGGCAGCATGTTAATTGTACGCCATTTGCAAAAATTAAGTATATAAGCGTAGAATGTTGAAAAATATTATATTTTGTTAATCATAATTCGTCATCCATCATCCATCATAATTCTTGGGCTAATTAAACTATTAATTGTCACTGCCGATTCAAACTTTAATTCGTCACTTGCAACATCAAAAATAGAAGAAATGAAACATTCCAATTGTCAACAACTATCATTTCTCTTTATCGTGGTTGGTGTCCTAAAATGGGAGGTTAGAAAAAAGTGGATTTGAATATATTACTTGACAGCTTCTTAGAATGAGGTAACTAAAGTGTCCACCTATGTCAGTTTAAGGCGATAAGTTATAGGGAACTCACCAATAATACTCCAGTTTGCTAACGTTATTATTATTTCTGATACTGATACTGCTCTCAAATTATATTGAGTATATCTTCAATTATCTTCTTATGGTTACGTTCTTCCTTATTTATTGAAATCTGTAATATGTAATTATCACTCAATGGAAATGAAGCAAGCTTAATCTTTTCCCTTTCTGTGAAACTGTAAAGCGCTTTTCCAAAAGTACTGTTATAGTCCTCGCTTATGCCACTAATTAAGGCAAATTCGATGTAAAGTTTTGAAGAAGTATCTTTAGCTTCCAAAGAATTTAAACCCTTTCTCATTCCTCCAGATACTAACGAGCCCATACTTGTGACGACACCAGCAAATCGAATACTGGGGCTTATTGAAAATATCTTTTCACATAACGCCTCAAAATCTTGATTGGACATCATCAATTAATTACTTAATTATAGATAAATGCATATCGAATATTACTTTATTATCTTCTGTTGGGAGAATACTACTGACCTTGACTGCTGATGATGCTTTAGTTTTAGTTCCACGAGAAATACTTGAGGTAACTGATGGACTCGCAAAAGAGCTCCAAATTAAACTATACAAACTCAAAATACAAGACAATTCTATTACCATTGCAAACTACATTTTATACATGAAACACGAAGTTAACATCTCAGAGAACTATAAAATATCTTTGCTCAGAACGCTAATTAAGTTATCCAATTTTACTGATGAATTATTCTCTGTCATTACACGAGAAGACGTAAAGTTTCGCTATCATGACAGTCGCAATAGGCATCACGACGCTCTGATGCTCCGTCAAATGAATCAAGATTCTATTGTCTTCATTGTAATAACTCGTTTACATTACCGTCAAAATATGCGAGTCATCTCCCATGCGAGGCTTGAATGATGCGTCAACAGAATCCAAATGGCGCTTTTAGACATCTAGGGATTATAACCAAAATGAGAAACAGATTCTCAAAATGATATTTATGCACCGAATGCTTATAAAAAATGATTCATACCTTGTATAGTATATAATCAATTTGGTCAAGAAACGTTATGATGCCTCAGGTTCTAATTCGGGGCATAAAGACTTCCATGACAGACATAGTAGTAGCCTGACAAATAGAGTTAACGAAGGAATTTTGGCTGGTAGGAAAATAGCCAAAATATCTGTTATCACTCTGATAAGTATAGGTGCTGCCGAGTTGATTATGGCTTACTTTAGCGGGAGTCTGGTGGCATTTGCAGATGGAGTCGATTCGTTATCGGACGCTATGATTTCTTTCATTGTGTATGTTGGGCTAGGATTTGCTGGCAGACCTGCTGACAAAATATTTCAATTCGGATACCACAAAGTAGAAAGTTTTGCGGCTTTGATTGCAGCAATAGGAATGATTCTCATAGGTTGTTTCATTACTTACCACTCCTATGAAGGACTGCTCTATCCGAGAGAAATTAAGCAACCATTGTTAACAATGATAGTTGTGGCTGCAGCGGGAGCCATTTCACTATATAGGGCATTACAGATGCGAAATATAGCCAACAAACATAATCTATTATCTTTAAAAAGAGATGCAAAGAATTCAATAAAAGATGTCTCTGCATCAGTTATAGGTTTCTTAAGCGTACTCATAGCAAGTCAATTCGGATTCTTACAGGCTGATGCAATTGGAGGAATGCTAATTGCAGGATATATCTTTTCTGTGGCTTATATTTCGGTGAAAGAATCATCGCTGATACTTGTTGACGCATGGCAAAATCCTTCAAGTATAGCCTTTGTAAAGAAATCGATTGAAGAAAAATTCGAAGGTATTGTTAGAGTTCGTTCAGTTAAATTGCGTAAGACAGGTATGGTATCTCAGGCTGAAATCCATATAGAAACTGATGGGACGAGGCCGCTTAAAGAAGTTGAAATGATTTTGCTTAACACAGAATTACATATTAGGTCAATAATTCCAACAATGGATAAAATTTTGGTAATCCCTCATCCTGGTTACTTCCCATAGATGTTGAAAACGAATCTGTATAATTGACTAAATACCACTTTTTGCAAATTATTGAACGATACGTGATTTATTATATCTATTGATATAATTAAGAATGTTTATTCTTTGGCTTGCTAAAATATTAATGGTTGGAGATAATTACCGGATGCTCAGGATGGAGTTATACTTCATGGTAGGGTCCACTCTATCCCCCTAATCTGGAAAACAGAAACTGGCTTGCATATTGCTCCAATATATTTGACTACGTAGAAATTGATTCTACATTTTATAGAACTCCAGCAAAATATATGGTACAGAATTGGGCTAACAGGACTCCAAATAATTTCCGGTTTACAGCCAAGTTTCCCAAAGTAATAACTCATGACAAGAAATTTAGAAATGTAGAGAATGAATTATCGCTATTTTACGAAGCAATAGAGCCACTAAAAGATAAATTACTTGCATTATTGATTCAGCTTCCACCATATCTTAAAATCACGGAAGCGCTGGAAGCATTAAAACAATATGACTTTTACTTTGATGATGTTTTTAGATATGCTGTAGAAGTCAGACATCATAGTTGGTTTAACGAACTTGCATACAATTTCTTTAAAAATAATAACATATGTATGGTCTGGAGTCAACAGGATAGACTTGTCACCCCACCAATAGTAACATCAGATTTTGTTTACCTTAGACTGATAGGTGATAGAAGCATAGATGAAAAAGATTTTGGCAATATTCAAAGGGATAGAAGAGAGGAAATGCGAAAATGGGCTCAAGAAATTAAAAATGTGGAGAAATATGATAAAGGTGTCCTTAGAGCGATTATATCAGCCAATAATCATTATGCGGGATTTGGTCCTGGCACGGTAAACAATTTTCGAGAAATAATGGACATGCCACAAATTTCTATTGAGCATAGAAATGATATCATAATTCCTAAATATTCCTATTTTGACAAATCTAGTAACACTGAAAATAAGGACAAGGGAAAGAAGAATAAGTCAAAACAAACATCCATTTCTGATTTTCTCAGTTAAATGTCTTCTACACAAATATAACAATAACAAAGAGAATTACGATACTTATGAGACAATGATTTTATCTCCTTCCTACAAAAATATTCATTTGCCATCGTTTTTAATATTTTAATTATGTTTTCTTAAATATTTAATAGTCCTATGACTTTCAGAGGGAGCGGGATGATGAATTTGCGTTCTTCTTAACAGGATTCTTTCTCTCTCTTCCAGGGAAATTTGCTGTTAAACCTTTCTTAAGATTGTTTTCAATTCGATGTGACAGCAGTTCGAGCGCCTGATTACACTAAGTAATTACAGAAGTTGTCTTGGTACTAATTTGAACAAAATAAAAAACTCTAAACTTAAAATTCCCTACTTTCGGTGAGCATCATAGCAGATAAATTGGGTCTAAGACAATAGCATAATCTTGTGCTGAAGCGTTAGGAATTAAATTAAAAATACTGAACATTAGGATAGTGGCTGTTAAGCATATCACTAAATCAAAATTCATGAAAAGATTCACATCGTCTTATATCCAAAATCTGTGGAATCTTTCTCTATTTCTCAATAGAAGCAGGGAAACACGACTGAAAGGCAGAAGAAAGTGCTTTAAATGTCCAAAAAGGGCGACAAGTTAATAATCTGAAAAAATATTACATTTGCAGAATCTTTATTTAGTTCTCGCGGTCAAAAACCATATGGAGTGACATATAGTAACACTATTCCATCCATAACTTTGATTTTCTTCCTTATTTTTGGAACTCTTACATTCATAGTAGAATTCAAGTCACAAATAGTAGAAGCAAGAAATGAACAAAATTGAATAAAGAAGGCGTAAATATGAATTAAAATTAATACATATCAACTTCCAACAACATTTGTATTGAATATTTCAGAGGAGTGTGTATGTGTGGAATCCAGAAAATATGTAGGGAGTGGAAAGTTAATTTTTAATTCCTCAGTTGCCATTGATTGTAATTTTGAATTCTACTTTAGAAATGATGGTAAATCTTTGTTTGAATCGATTTCATATTTGACGAACGGTAATATACAAACCCTGTTAGATTGTATAGCACCGCAAGCCGTAATTTATGTTTCATTCAAGGGCGTAGATGTACATGGCGGTAAAGTGGAAGTCGAAAGAATTGGTGTAAATAGTGGAAGTATTATTGCGGGGGATATGGGAGGGATTCCAAACCCTAGTAAATACAAATTAGACCGAACCAAACTATTAAAATTGCTATCTGTTGGGAGCGCAGAAACCCAATTAGAAATATACTCAAACAGTGTATTTACAGTAAGGCTTCAATTTTTACTGGTGTCCTCCCTAATTATTACCTATGAAGATATCAGTGACAAGGAACCTGTCACTTCAATATCTGAATTGTCAAATTTTCAATTTGGCCCACCTACAGATGCTTCCGACAACTTTACTCCTTCAATTGTTGAATTCGTTGCGAAAGAAGAAGGATTTGATATAACATTTAGAAGAAAAAGTAATTATTACAAGACAATTACTCAGTGTACTTTTAATAGAAACACAGATACAACATCTGAATCAATAATCGAAACAAATTATGGAAAAATTCTACAGGCTCATAGCACACTTTCAAAGTTGTGTAAATTGATAAGTTTCGCAAATTCCAATTGGATTATTCCAATTTATACAGACATTCTTAAAAATGGCAAAACAATAAAATCAATTTTTTACAATCACAAGACGTACAATTTTGTAAATTCAAGATATGTAATTGATGCGAGAAATCTTGAAGATAGAAATTTAATTAAATTCTTAAATACCTCGTACAAGTTGTATGAAGATTTAGTACGTGATTTTAGGATTCATATGGTTATCTAGTATTATATTTCGGGACAATCAAATAATATCAAACAAGAAAAATTTAGCATAGGGTACATAGCCTTAGAAATTCTCTGCAGTATGGTGGCTCAGAATGCCAAAAAGAAGAAAAAAGTAATAGAGATAAAAGCAATAGAAGGGACTAAGACTAAACTAAAAGAAGTTTTGAAAGAAATTAATCTGTCATTAACAGAGGACCAGATAAGCAAAATTGCCCATAAAGTTGCATATAAAAAACCTTCGATAAAGGATGTACAAAAATATTTGCTAGTTAATCAACTTAATTTACCGTTTGACGAAGTCCTAATTAATAGATTGTACAAAATTCGTAATAATCTCTGGCATGGTGTTGATTATGATGAATCCAATAGTGAAGAACTCGATAAGGGAACACTCGAATTATATGATTTACTTGATAGAATAATTCTGAAGTTATTTGGATTTGAAGGTGCTTCCAAGGTATAGCCTTATTGTTCTTCATGCAAATGGCTTAATATCATATGTGTATATGAATCAGCATGGCTCAAGGGGTAGATACTACACTTCACGTTACAATCAAAGAAGGTAAAATCGAAGAATTCAAGAAGTTAGTTGAAGAAATGGGCAAAGCAGTTGAGATTAACGAACTGGGTGCAAAGAGATACCAGTTTTATCTGAATGAAGATGAAACGCAATCCGTACCGAACGAATCATATATTAATTTAGATGCTGTACGAGCGCATGTTACGGGCGTTGCATTCTTAACGATATTTCCAAAGATTTTCAATATTTGCAAGATAGATAGGTTTGAAGTATTTATGGAGGATATGAAAGAACATAAATTGCTGAAAGAAATTTTGATGAAAGCATTAGCACACATGGGAAGCCTAAACTACCATTTTCTTGCTGGCTTTTCTCGGTGATTGTACCCAGATAGAAATGAACCCTCAGTTCGAAAAATTTCTGAAACATTTTGCGACACAGAAAAATGAGAAAATGAATATGACCCGATTAAAAGTATTAGAGAGAAGAGGTCTTCTTGGAAATAATAATAATATCAGGTCAGGTTCTTCGTTATCATCATCAACATGAACATCAGTATATGAATCAAATCCAATACCTGCTGCCGTAAGATATTCTTCAATGTGCGTGTCTGAAAAACAAAATGTCCTGACAATAATTAGAAACCTGGTTGATACCTTTAATTCATCAGCATCCTCAACTTTCATTTAATCTTAATCTTAATCAAAAGGAAAATGTTTAATTTCTCTGTTCAAACAAATAAAATGTACAAATGAGAAACCTTCTGGATTTGGGATAAATCAGAACATCTTAAACAAGCGATAGCAACAAATCAACAATGTTGTTTCAATCATATTGTAGGATAGTTAAGTTGGTGCAGATAGTAGGAACATTTTATGACAATCATTATCAGGCAGTTGGGACAACTTTGGATATACTAATCCTCCTGACTTAACTCCTGAAGACAAGGCACCTTTTGAATTAATACTAACATCGGCAAGCAGTCCCATTACCCAAATATTGACATATAACATTGTGGTAACATATCAATAACATGTGAGCTTGAAAGATTGTTAATTGCAGATATAGCAAAATGCTCCAAATCAAATATTTATAGGATACAAATATTATTTGTAAAATAATCTTTATGATAAAAAAATGCCTTTCTCTGAAACAACCTTATGCTGAACTTATAGTTTCGGGTAAAAAGACAATAGAATTAAGGACATGGAATACTAAATTTAGAGGAGAATTTTTAATACAGGCCTCCAAAACGGTTGATAAAGAAGCATGCGAAAGAAACAAAATTGACCCTAAGTCACTAATTACAGGTGCAATAATAGGAAAAGCAGTACTTTATGACGTCAAGTCTTATGATAGTAAAAATTCGTTTATTAGAGATAAGAATAAACATTTTGCAGACCCGAAGAGTACTAACTACAAGTATGGATTTTTACTAAAAGAAGCAAAAAGATTTAGAAAATCGATTCCGTTACTTGGCAAATTGGGATTCTTTAATGTGGAGTATGAACCAGAATAATTTGAATTTAGACATTTCAGTGTCTTTTTCAAGACGATTTTGTTATCATCCAGCTTCGTACATTTATTAGGCCAGCAAATTTTTACCATTGATACTTAGCCATTCAATATATTTTGGATACTCTGGAAAATATCCTTTTAGCAAATTCCAGAAACGAAAGGAATGTCCTTTAATCTTGAAGTGACACAATTCGTGCAATATTATGTAATCAATAACATCTGCTGGTGCTTTCATCAAATTTACATTTAAATTAATGTTATTATTCTTGGTTATACTCCCCCATCTGTTCTTTAGATTTTTTATAACAATTTTGTTTGGTTTTACACCCACTATTTTACCCAAAATATCAATTTTTTCTTTGAAAATAATTTCTGCTTTATTGTAAAGCCAATCATCATGCAATGTCTTTATCTCGTCATTATAATTTTGATTATTTTTAGTATTAGAGAGAATAGTGAACAAGAATCGTCCATTTTTGTATACTACCGAATTTTTTTGTCCCTCTGCTGACTTTTCTTTTTGAGAATCCAAAATTTTGATATCAATTTTGTGGTTTTTTCCTAAATATGGTACGGTTGATTCTTCTGCATACCCTGGTTTTGATATCTCAATATTTTTCTCGTTCTCTAACAAGTCTTTTTGTTTTCTTAGAATCCAACTAATTTTTTCATTTATCAATCCTTCTATTTCTGTAATTGGTTTAGAATACGGTACTCTGACAACAATTTCATCAGAATCAACAACAATTTCACTAGTTTTCCTTCTTCTAGTTCTAAATACAAAGTATTCTATTCTTTTTGTGCCATGAACGTATTCATGTTTGGAGTGGGATTCTGAATTTTTGGAGTATAATTTTACTAACTAGGTACTTGAAGTCGAAATTAAAGCGTTATTTTTTTTATTTTCCATTTTACTTTAGATTTCTTTTTGCTAATTCAATTACCTGTTCAATTATGTAATCGATTTTATTTTCTATCTTTTTGTTATCCGTACCATTTAAGATATCATATATTGTTGATTCTAGTTTCTTTTGCGAAGTTAGTTTCTTTTGCCAGTCCTTTATCTTTGTTATCTCCTCTTTTATCCCATCAGATACTTTTTTTGTAGTGTCTTTTGATATATTTTCATCTTTGGTTATTTCCAATAATGTTTCATAAACCGCGAACTCAAAAGCATTAGTAAATCCAAGTTTCTTTCTCTCTTCCTCCTGTCCATACAAATCATTAAGAATTTCCTCGTATCTGTTAAAATAATCAGCGTCTTCCCTTCGCTCTTCACGTTCTTCTCGAATAATAGCCTCCAGCCTTTCTTTCATCTTCTCATAGTATACTGGATTAAGGTGCGCTTTTTCCTCAATAATCTGTCTTACTTTATTCTTTACGAGTGCCGTCCTCGCCTTTTTGTTTTTTGTCTCTTTAAACACGTCAGAAAGGAATGTCTTATCTGTAACTTCTCTTTGTTCTATTAGAGTCGAAATGTTGGAGGAACGTATAATCTCGTTTATCATTTGCTGAACTTTATTTCCTTCAACCTTCAAAGATAGCCCTACACCCCCATAATTATTTTTAAGACGCTGTCTTGTCTTGGCTAGAAATGCCATAATTACGGTTAGACAGTTGTCGAAATAGATATTCTTATATATTTGTATAAAACAAGCCAAATTATTGAAAATTAATGAATATAAACCAGACCATGGCGGAAACATTGCCGCTAAAGTCAAGATATTTGCAATTTTTATTGTTCTCTCATTGGGAATTGGCGCTGTAAACATACAGGATATATTTTTCGAACCTGTTAGTGCTCAGGCCAATATCAATACAAATTATGACGCAACCTATTCAAACAGCACACAAAATAATATTTTATTAATTACAAATATCCTGGCAAAGAATCTTGAAAATCGCATTCAAAAAGCAGGTGCCATTCTTGAAATAACAAGTAAATTACCACAGGTAAGAGATGTTCCCTATGCACACTTGCTTAATCAAACATTAAACACATTACATGGAATACCTCAATACGCAGACATAGAAAAAAGACAAGTAGTTAAGAACATACTATCTAGCAATAATGATTTATATGAAATTTTCTTTGTTATGCGAAATGGAAATATGTATTTTCTCGAACCTTATTCTATACAACAGAGTCTTACCCTGAACAATTATGCATTTAGAGACTATTTTCAAGGGGCGATTAAAACAAATGATACCTATTTAGGAGACGTGCATGCTACTGCAGCCGCCTCTGGTGCTAAAACAGCAAAGATTGCCGTTCCAGTATATTCCTTAAAGGATAACTCTAGTATTGCCGGAGTATGGGCTGGTAGTATTGATTTTAAAGTTTTGAATAAAGAACTTCAATCACTTAATCTTACATCTTTAGAAGATAGTATGCGTGTTGTCTATGTGGATAGTAAAGGACAAAAGATTGCTGATTCTGATATAAATAAGAGTACAATTCCTGAGTCTTTTTCTAATCTAACGGGTTTTAACGCTGCTATAGGTGGACAAGTTGGTTCATCTATTGATACAGTAGACAACACAAAGATGTTGGTAGCGTACCAGCCAGTAAATGCATTTCATAATACTTGGGTTCTTCTCTTGATGCAACAATCACCACCACAATAATAATAACGGTGAGAGTCGCAAGTCTAAGTATACACTTTTTGTATATCCATAAATCCTTAAGATTTGCTTTTTTTATAATTAGAAATCCACTTAAAAGCAACAATATCGTCACGCATCTCGGGGCTCAAAATTAAGTCAAATTTGATTCACAAACCCTTGGGCTTATCTCAAATTTGAATACGCCCTACATGCTCCAGCGACAAAAAGACAGTATCCTAAAAGGCTGGAAGTATTCTTAAATTATCCTTAACAACCTTGTAGGAGTATACGAAACTCAAATAGATGAGAATCAAAATTTCCTCTACAAAGTATGGGAGTGGAAATGACAACAAGGAATCAAGTTTTTTGAAAAAGTTACCAAAGTTCACTTTTTCTTGAATTTTAAGTTTAAATACAGACGAGAGTATTCAAAAGAAGATGGCCAATTATTGTTTTATAGTTCCTACATCTTCCGGAGGAATAGAACTAATGAGAAAATGGAATCAAGAAAATATTATTAACAATCAAGAACATGATGCGGTTTTCAAAGCAGCAGGAATATCACGTGAACAGGCTTGGGTCCAACATTTGCCACAGGGAGATTTCATACTTGTCAATTATGAGACAGATGACCCTGAACATTCAATTAAGTTATTAGCTACGTCCAGTGAACCATGGGCTGTTAAGTTTCGTGAACATCTGAAGAAAGCACATGGTTTGGATATTGCTCAATCGGCTATGCAACTTAATGAGTTGGTAATTAATTGGAAACAATGAAGATAACAATAAAAAATTTGTTCTTATTTTTGTAGATTATGTACTTTACCCACAAAGGTAGACTATAAAGGTCCGTAAAACCATTGGTTACAATTTAGTCTGCTTTTGAAATTGATAGAGCTCGGACAAAGTGCACATCCGTCTAAATTAGAAAACTTCGATTAGATGCCAAGTGACCAATCTCCCTTGAGTCTTAATCTAAAAGGACATAATTTTTCTGCAGCAAAAAATTGATTGTATGATGCAACTTAGTATTTCCATATACCCTAGTGGTTCTATATTATATATCAACATAAGTTGTATTTGAACATAAATACTAAACAGGAACTAATTACTTACGTGAAATAATGTTTGAAAGACTTCGAAAATATTTTCAAGTTACGAAATCTGTGCACGAAGGAACCTATAAAGATGCAAGTTGGTAACATTATTCCAAACTACTAGTGGAGTTTCAGACTGTGTCATAGGGGTTGCGAATATTGTCACGGTTTTCTGAAGTGCAAAGGCAGTTTGAAAAAAGGGTCCATGGATAGCCGTGACTATATGTAAGTATGGAATATGAGAATTAACCAAATTTATTCTGACAACACTTCCAGTCCATGATGCATCTTCGACTGCAATAATTAATGTTACAGGACCATTGAACGTAGACCACGTAGGCATACCTTAGAAAATATTGATTGAACTATATATGATTTAATTTGGGGTCTACATCGAAATCGGCAATTTATTTAACAGGCTGAAAACTAATCACCAAGATATGGTTGCATTACAACATCACAATTTGACTGAATATCTCCGTCACCGTGATATAATGCATAAACTCTGTCATAAGGCTCTGGTCCACAATCTATAATATCGACTGAAAAATCTGGGTGATAGATTGGGCCAGCAGATATAAAGTTATTATCCCCAGTAGAAGGATTTCCCGCTCCAGTATTATCACCGCCACCAAAGATTCTATCTGCTCCAAAACCTCCATCTATCCAATTATTTCCATCGCCTCCCGCTATGTAATCATTTCCAGAAAACAAATAAGCATCTCCACTCTTAACTGCGTACATTTCTATTAAAGTATCATCGCCCTCACCTACAAAATATTTATCATTGCCTCTCCCACCATTCAAATAATCGTTACTAGATCCTCCTTTCATGGTATCATCTCCATCATCTCCATAGAGTACTACTTCATTCACTTCTTCTCTCAAGCCTGATAGTTCGTCTTCTGAGGCTGTGATATAGTCATTTCCGGCACCTGCATGTATTATAACACCTGGAATATTATTTGATAATATAATGTCGTTTTGTGGTGTACCATAACATTTTGTAGTCGCTGGACACTGGTTATGTTCCAAAAATATTATGGGGGGGTATAAGCAAACAATAGTACAAGACATGAACCAGTTAATATAATCATTGTTCCTTTACTAAAATTATTTTTCATATACATTAAATTCAGAACGCAATTTAGGTAATATCCCTATGACAAAAGATAATCATGCTAACTACGCTAATTATTTAGACAAATGCCTATTGTCATTATAGATTCTCCTATTAATGAATAGGGTATTCTCTCCCTCTCTTTTAGTATCTTCATTTCTTTTAAGCACAAGATAAGATAGCTTTGAATTAATCTCTTGTCGCTCATTCCTACATTAGGTGTAAAATATCAAGTTCTTCCCAGCCTTAGAACAGCGTATGATTACCTTGACAAAATCAATTTGAAGATAGGACGTATAAATTTAGATTTATTTCCTGGAGATAGTTTAAACATTATAGGAAGCTCTTCAGGTACTGACAAATACTCTACTTACTAAAACATGTATTACTTTCTTGCTTCCAAAAAGATATGGTGGATTTGGCAATTATTCTACTGTTTTTATTTTAGATGCTGGTAACAGCACTGACGTCTACCAATTTATAGAATTTATCAGAAGATTTGGAATGAATATCAAAAGCACATTGAATAGAATTGGACTAGGAAGTTTGATATGGTCTAGGGTCGATAAAAGAAAAGAGAAACCAATTCCGTGGTCAGTTTAACTGAAGCAGCACACATAATTATCAAATAATACTTCAGTTCCCATATCAAACTTGGTATTTAGTTAACATAGACACTAATTCTATATAGTCAAAATTTAATAAGTCAATGTTGAATATAGTGTAACTCAATAGTACAACATCTTCGTCAAACATTGGCAGATGTGGTATCTTTTTCGGTATTCCTCTACATCTGCTTTTCGTTAATTATTTTCTACTAACTGGTAAACGCTTTACTTTCACATCGCTCGTCAAAATTTTTTAATTAATTCAAAATAGGTCAATTAATGTTGTTTATCTCCGTATAAAGGTCGAAGATGGTAGTTTAAAGGATGGATGAGTCACTTGTTTGTATAAACTGCGCTTCAGAAGTCAAGCCTAAAGAAGTGGATAATAGTCTGAAAATTTGTTTTGACTGTCAATTAAATTTAGGGATATTAAGAGCAAATGAAAAGAGAGTATCATAATAAATTCAAATATAATGTTGTGCTGTTCTATGATATAGTTTTAGATACTGACGTCTTAATTGGTCTATTTTTAGTAGGAATTACTATAATTACCACTTTAGTGGTTATACTTAATTCTTCCAAGTAGGTCTAAAGTAGGAAAGAAGACTAGGTAAATTTCAAATTAATACTGTCATTATCAAAATTTATCGTATACCGTTCATTCTTGGATATTGGTATATGCAGAACTTTTTGCGTGTCGCAATTCAAACAGTTAAGAATTTCAAAAGCTGACAAATTTGACACACACCACTTGCATGACTTGCACACTACAAGACTAATTCCAGTATTCTTATACCTAAGTTCAGACTTGACACGTTCCATTTTCCTAACACTACTTGATAGCACTTAAGACCTTGAAATTAACGGTGGCATTAGATAATTTTTGATTATTCATTACTTTGTTTTGAAGACTGCTTTTAGTTCTAGTTTGAAATATAAATATTACAAAATTTTCTTTGTTTTGGTTAACTATTATAATAATTTTGTCGGGATGCAATAGAAGACTACAACAAAGCTCGAATTTCTAAATTGAATAGAATAATGTTATATAATTTCAGAGTATTGTACAAGCTCAGTAGAAATTGTCGTCATCGGCGGATGTGGTTGTCTTCAGAATTCTCCCACATCTGCTATTAGTTAATTATCTGGACCATTTATTTTCTAAGATTTATCTTTTAATGACAAAATAGGTATTGTTACGATTTACTAATAATTTAGTAACTAATACTGTTAAGAAAATAAATGAAATTAGGTCATTAATTCCTTTAACATATTCTGGAATTGGGCTATTTGTCCTTGATGACTGGTCAGAGTTGAAGCTACGAAATCCTTAGTCTGTCTCATTGTTTTTGTTTTTGCGTTATATCCGTAAGTCCTGTCTCTCTAAGCATATTCTGGAATTCTGCAATGCTATTATTTGATTTTGATTTTGTTGGGGAACCATTTTTCTCGTAGTATTATTGCTATATTATACTTACAATATTTTTGCATGCGTGTTAGAATCACACCAAATACAAACTATGATAATAAACTAAAGTATCCTAATTTAGGATATTTAATTGATATTATTACAGTTAGTATCCATGCCCATCGTTTTGCGTTAATTAGACCCCATGCAATTACAAGACTGGCGATACCAAGAGCAATGGTAAGACCACCTACTCCCATAAGTACACCGGCAAGTGCTCCTACATCTGAACCTGTGCTACTAACGACAAACTATTGGAGCCTGCCAAAATTGCAAGTCCAATTAAAATAGATGCTACCCCGCTGATAATCATGAGGATGGCTATAATCGTTACACCCCTCGGACGTTTTCCTTCCATATTTTATTCTTACCAAGGCTATAAAATCTGCTATAATAAATCGCTTTGCAATCTGCTAGAGAATACACTTTAACCGTAACAATTGCGATTTGAAAGAACTGATTAACCTTGATTGAAGATATTAAAAGACTAGGCAATTCATAGAAATTTTCAATAGTTTAGTGCACGTCTTATAGATCCAGTCATAAAATTATTTGTAAATGCTCACGCCTTTGTCGGGAATCAGTTTTTGAAACATCATATAATGAAGTGAGTAATCAACACTCAACTTGATTAGCATTTATCATTTTAATTATTTGTTATTACTGTATGGAAATAATTGAAATGGTTGGATGGTTAGCACTGGGATTTGTACCCACCCTGGTGTTTGGGAACGGATTAATTTGTCGACACGACAAAGGAAAATTTGATAAAAAATCTATACTGATTGGGATGAAAACAGTGCGCATATCAAGATGAGGCTATCCCACTCACCATGCTATCCTTGTGTACAACTAGATTTCTTAATTGACATTGAAGATGGATCAATAACTCAACATTCTGGTGGCTTAGGCTATCTTAACTACGGGATTGAATATTACTTTGTAGAAGTTACTTCAAAGAGTGGTATTCAATATGGAATCTGTGCTCAGGGAACTGATGCCAATGAATTGTATCAAAGGACTTTAGCAATACTCAGTACTCAAAGATTGGTTGATATTGTGTCAAGGATGTACGACTAAATATTCAATATCTGTAATCAATTTCTTTCAAAAAAGAGAAGGATTTAGACAGTTAATATTCTAAAAGGCGTAAATACCTTAATGTCCTATATTAAAGTAAGACTCGTTAGGGAAATGAAGTCCACTGAAAATGGTATTGTTTTCATTGCTCACTTGAAAGAGGGCCGTGTGGGTGTCAAGGAATGGTATCTCACCTACATTGGCTGAATTTACTACATGTTTATCCTTTTATTTCATATGATGACATTCGTATTCAACACTTGATACATTCGTTGCAGTATTAATCTATGATTCCACGTTTATATTCGGTTATTGGTCAATATTTCAGGCTTTCCAAAACTGGTCTAACATAATTTGCAAGGATTCGCTATGAAAATTCTGTCTTTAGCCCATTACACATCTGGATATTGTCAACAACCCTAGACATTAACTCAATTTTTTTATTTTCAAAAAATTTTAATTTTAGAATCAATTTTAGAATCATAATATTTCGTGTTTATGAGTACTTTTATTGGACCAGTACCAAATCATGACAAAATTGACTATATCAATAAGAGGCATCTACTAGTTTGCAACAATTGCTACTGATGTTCATCGTACCTGCTAGATTTAGAAAATGACGACATAGAATATTTCGATAATTGTCCCTTATCTAATGAAGAGTTAAAATCAATGGTCATTTCTGAGAGTGCCTCAAAGACGCTAGATACTAATCATCGGGAAAATATAATGACACCATCTGAGAATTGGGTAATTTAGAAGTAGTAATTTAGAAATAGATAAGTATCTGGTTATTAAAATCCTTTTAATAAAATAAGATATCATTGAATCCCTTTCTATGGGTTGTTGTGACTATTTTTCTAAGCCACTCCAAATGCTGGAGAGAATCAAATAATTTGTCGCTCTGTGGTTCTATTATGACGTCGTCGGTCTCCGTTTGAGTATTATAATTTCAGTTTCGATCATTATTATAAGCAAATCATAACAGATATTTTTATTTGATTTCAGTATTTTAATAATCCACTTTACATACCTTATTTTTTGATTGATACTTTGGTTAAATACAGCATCCCGTGAAGAATGAATATTGTATTCAAGAATTCTGAGGTGCTTTATCAAACAATTTTGTAAGCCCTTGTTGTAATCAGATATTTGAATTATAGCTGTCATAGCAGACTAGATTATGTTAGCACATTTAATTACTGGAACACAATAATGGAAGTGAAAAGTAAATGCTCATTTCGTAATATAAACAACACGGAAAATCCGTTTTCAGCAATAGCAGGCTCAGCCGTGGTTTGTATATCACCAGATATCACTAATAACGTAGGGACAGTTAACGTAACAATTACTGCAATAAGTATTATTTCAACCAGTCTACATCCAGTCATCGATATTCTCTGGCACCAATAATTTAATATCGGTCTCATATTCAGGAAATATCCGTAAAGCTCATTACACGCGTTGTTGTAATCATATTCCTGATCCATGCCAGAATATTAATTGAGTCATTAATTGATTCCTTACGGCTTTTACCCAATGCATTATCAAGATCCTTCTTTCTTGATTCAGTTTTCAGATCAATCATGTCCATAATTTCTTGATATGTAAAATCTCCTGAAATTATGAGGGCCAATATCCACTTCACAAATCTAATTTTCTTCCTAATATTTCGATTATAAACATCGTTTTCTGATTTAACAGTATCTTTTTTTAAATTCTTAACGGTCATATTTAGAACTTTTTTTAGAACCCGCAGGTCATCGTAAGCAAGAGTATTTTCCATATCAATATCCACTTAACAAAACATTTAACAGGTAGAGTTCTGATATCAGAGGGAGAGAGTGCACTTGTCGTCATACCAATTTTCGAAGGTCTTTGTGCCATTGTTTGATCTTATAATTATAAGGTATTACTTTATTAAGACCATTGCTCTATACTTGGGCCTTCGCCTTTAAAAACAGAGTTAAAAAAGTAATTCAATATTTGAAAGTAAATTATACTTTTGTTACTGTAAGTTTCGTTTTTACCCTTGAAATATGTAATTTATAACCGGCTGGCAGCAATCATAACCCATCAATAACCTTGTTGTTATAAGTTAATATGGCATTGACCACTTAACGCTACTAATTGTGAATAGACGCAAATTAGTGACAATAATCATTATATTAGTAGTAATTACAGTTTCAGGAGTTACTTTTTTCTATAGTCTTATAGGAACCAATGAACACGAATTAAATTTAAAAAGAAATGCTATTAAGGCATATATCAAAAATAATTGTAGTGTAATTAGCAATGTAGCAGGAGATAAAAGTGTCGTGTGCAAGTAGATTCATCATTTCAAACTTACTATTTCTTTTATATTATTCAATATAAGAAAAACCCTAAAGCCTGAATTGAATTTAAGCTTCAGGAAAATCGTCATACATCATTAATAATCGGCTCTTGAACCAAGCAGAACCCAAAATAAGGTATCATTTAACAACTGATGACAATTTAGAGAATAGAAAAATAAGAAAATGAATTTAAAATTTGTCTTATTTCCCGTACCAGTTACTTAACCTTCAGCACTTTCGTCATGTTTCCCACCTTCATGTTCATCCGTAACAGGCATAATCTCTGATTCTTATGACTACAGTAGCTGTTGATACAAATTCAATATTTTCATTAGTAGAAATCAGTATAGTAATCTCTGTAATTATCCCGCGTTTTCCCTCCATAGTTGATGCCAGATCTGCAAGATAGAGATTCATTTTTCCAGGAGTAGATAAATTACCAAATAACTCAAGATGCGCTGGTACCAAATTAGGTGCTTGCCCAATTAATTTATTCAAATTGTTTTATAGTAATCATTACAACGCAAATTTGCAGCTTCATTACCAATCATTATGGTATACGGAATTGTTTCATAAAAAATGGATAAAATTATTTGCAGGTAATGTTCTTTCTACAAATAACATTACTGACGAATTTCTTACTATTGTATTTTCGGGTTATAGGCGAACTAAAGCTGCTACTCGCTAATGCGATTCAACAATTTTCTTCTTAGCAGGCCAAGGATCCGATTAAGTTATTTCGGTGAATATTGTTGAAGATGTGTAATGAAATATTCTGCTAGAAGTTGAGAAATAAGTTATGATAGCTATTGTGTAGAACAGCCACTAGCATTGAATCACACCTTTCATTGAACGACAATCATAAATCAAAGTTCTAGCATAGCCCGAATTAAATTGAGATCGAGATACTAACCTGAAGATTGGATACTAATTTAATAAGAATCTTTTAATTATGGATAAAAAGAGTGGGATGTTAATTATCCCATTAGGCTAGTTGTGCTTCAACATTGTTGGTCTTGCCCGAAGTTGGACGCCCTTACGTGTTTCAGTTTCTCTTAGTTCAATGTATTAGTCATTGTACGCAGAAAATTTTTATCTACCTTTCTCGAATACAACAAGTTCCTCGTTAATTTGATTGTACATTTGCAACAATCTCATCCCCTTCTCGGTCGTCTTATATATCGTATGCCCCTCCTCGTATTCTAATAGTCCTTTTTCTAGCAACATTGAGAGATACTCTCTCAGCTGCGCAAATGATAAGTATGCTTTGTACATTATTTTTGTCTTAGTCGCCCCACCGTTAGCTGCTTCCAAAATTAATCCAGTTATATCGGTCCTGCTTCTATACTTCATATTAGTAGTTTTATACTAATTTATCTAGTATTTATCGGATACCATAAATTGTTAACTACTATGATATAATTAACCATAAGAATAATGAACTCAAGTATCGTAAAAGATTGTTTTCGATTACCGTCGTAGTACTACAGTTATAACGTATAACTTAAGTACTCTATCATCCTGCATTATTATAATAAAGTAGTTAATAAAAAATGATTTGCAAACAAAGTATTGTAGACACTCTATTACGATTGAAAGATTCGTCTAATTATGACAATAACAATAACCGGATAGCCTCTCTTATGGCAAAGCCCCAGGACAGTAGAACAAAAGAACAGAAGGAAACTTTATGTGTTCATGTTTTAAATCAGTTAATGGACCAGTATAAGCAAAATAATAATAAGATTGCTTCAACTGTAACTCCAACAAAGATTGGGGAAGTTGCAGAATTTCAATCATTGCTTAAAGGGATCAGATAATAATACAACAATCAAACAATAAGTTTAGAAGTGATATTCAATATAATGATTAATCAATTTTTGTTGTGATATCATACTATAATAGTAACAATTTTCATAGCAGCAATAATACATATTTTTTATTTTGTTATACAATCTTGTAAACCTTTATTGTAATCGGATGCTTGAAATAACCGCCAAACTGACGGCAATTAATTCTTGATTTATTTTTAGCAAATCATGGATACAGTTTCAATAAAATGGGCACAACAGATTTGGTTAGTAAAAACTTCAAATGGTGGGTACCTGATATCTAACATGGCAACTACCGATATTTTTGACAGTCCGGAACCAACAGAAATACGAAATAATTTTATTAAATCAATTAAATTTCTAGGACTTAATTCGACTCAATGCAGCCAACCTTCCAGGTTTGATTAAGAATATAACTGGACAAAATTATTATGATAAAAAAAATTGTATTGTTACGATTTTAATTATTAAGCCCAGTACTCAGTTTCGTTAGGGTCTAGATTAGAGTATACTTCTAATATAGAAACCTCAGGCATTGATTTATCTTTGAAGGTAAAGGCTGGTCCTCTCTTCAATTCTTCAATATATCCATCATTGCATCTGCTTATGGTCCTGCTAATGGTACGCTATAATGTTCTTGCCTGTTTTAATTAGTGCCAAACCCCACGCTTTCACATAACCGTCGGTAGAGGATTGTAATAAGAGGTGGAGAGTTATTCTGAACTGAATTTATCAGTCAAATAAATTTACCAATACCAATACCACTTATTAC
Source organism: uncultured Nitrososphaerales archaeon (assembly GCA_963703885.1). Lineage (GTDB taxonomy): Archaea > Thermoproteota > Nitrososphaeria > Nitrososphaerales > Nitrososphaeraceae > TA-21. The sequence continues at coordinate 61,751 of CAVPGE010000001.1, read as the reverse complement.
CTCACCGCCATTTATTGAAATGATATTTACTATAGTATTTGTGATGGTGATTATGTCCATGATCATTGAGCCTGCTACTATTACCATTGCTAAAGTAGTAATGAGTGGTAACATTTGCTTATTATCTTGTTTTTGCATTAATAATCGATGTCAATTTTATTTATTTATCCATTATGGATTCTGATCCCAATGAGAATTTATTAGTAGATTCGTTCACCCGTAATGTCATCACATCATTCATTGCAAAATTCGCAGAAGTGTTTCCTCAATTTCAATAATTCATTGTTTTTAACCTTCGCCTTTAGACTCGTCCTCTATATTTTGATTCAAGATCTTTGTTTCGTAACTCTAATATGCCAATGAGTTGATCACTCAGACTGTATGTTCAATAAAAATTCCTGCAGAGCATGCGGCTGTTCTCTGATTCCAACCACTATATGTAATATTTGCACAGAGCATGTTTCATGAATATGTGGTCAATGTGACAAGATAGACGAAATAATTCATTCTCACAACAATCCCTTAATACCTTATAAACCTGAAAAAATAACACTAGGAAATAAGAATAAGAAAATGTTGCATTCTATTATTAGCAACGTTGCTGTATCAGACTCTAGTACTACCTTTACAAATAGTTTGGCTAGAGCAGGTTCTTTCTATACATTTTTTTAAATAAATTACAAAAAAGCGTAAATAGACTTACACGAATGGAATAATTATCATTCGTTCTGGGATCTAGGAGTAACGGTGTGAATGAATTGATGTTCATGTAGGTGGATATTGAAAACGAGACAATCTTTCCTCCTATGTTTCACAAATTAGTTTGCAAGCCGTAAATAATATAAAGATCATAAGATGTTGCAGGACTTAGGTCCTCATACCTACGTCCTGTTCTAGAACGAAATCAACGGCGTTAACCCCATGTAGGTCCACCTATCTCGGCAAATCGTGGCCTGCGTCTGCATGGGGTTTTAACTTAAAATTTATAATTGTTATGAAATAAACTAAAAAAATTAAAGATTGTTACAACGATCTAGCGTTAAGCCAAAAGTAAAGTGCTGTTCAAAATTTCATTTCTCGTCTTTTCCGCTTCTCGCTTAATTAACGTAGCAACATACTGATCAATTCCGAGAGTAATTGCTATTTCTTCTGAACTACAATCTATAATTTTCTCCAATGTTATACCAGCATTTAATAAAGCATCTTTCAGACCAATGGCGATGTTAATATCTTGGACTGACAATGGCGATTAATAAATATCTACATATGTTATAACGGTTTATAATATGATTTATTTATTTATAATTGAATTACCAATATTTTAAGATGTTACTTTGATCCGTGTCGATTTTGATTTCTGATCACTCGACATTGAGGGGCAATAATGGGTATTTGATAATTTCATTACAAGAAAGCGTAAATAGGATAAACTTATAGTAGGACTACTGCTGGTAAGGTAAGTCCTACTGACTGCAACGTTTATTCATTGCTTCGAACGTACAATACGAGATACGGTTCGATGCCCATGTAGGAGTTGAAGCGACATCTTCTCCCTATGTGGGAATTTTATCGTGGATATATTAAGGATTGTTGATTATGATTCTAGCAATAGTCTAGGCGGAAACGCTCAATTTCGATGAATCCCCTATTGCTTTAGCACACACATCACAATATTTCTCTAATATTACCGCTCCTTCAATATTATAATACGCTATTTTTGTTGCAACCTGTCCACAATGAATACAGAATCTTGCATTCTTTGCGGGATTCGCTGTAAATGGCTCTATACTTCTAAGCTTTTTTGTTGTCGACATTTGTTATCATCTATAATATGGTGTAATTCATTAATAAATTAAATAAAATTGAATTTGGTGGAATATTTGCTTTCTATCTGATGTAATTGGCCAGATTGCTCGATGAAATAATATTGATATGGAACATGATGTAGAGTATATATTCCTGTGTTAAATATTAGATATACTTAAATCTCATAACTTTCAGAGTGATTATGTTATACGACAATTTCATCGTAAATGAAGATGGTCATATATTGTAATTCTCGACACAGAATTAATTAAAAAAGTCCAAAATCATAATTTTGATGACGAAAGATATTTTTTGATATGTCAGCGTTGCTATTGGTGTTCATCGTACTTGGCGTATCTGGATTGTATTAATAACAATGATAGGCGCAATAAGAACTGTCCTGTATGCAATCTGCATGGAATAAACTCAATGCTAATATCAAACTATATTTATCAAGACTAAATGGCACTCCGGAAATGCGTGCAATAAATAGTGTGGGCGAGTAGTCGAATAATAAAAGCGTGGAAATCCACGATATTAACCATAATTAATGTACAAAATAATGTATCTATTGTAAAACACGACTGCAAGATTATGCCATAAAAATAATTTTTTATTATGATAAGGCTGTTATACTATGTTGTGTTGTAGGTTAATATGAGTTTCACAGAATCAATAGTTAATCATGATAAGAATGAGTATGTTAACAAAAGGCATCTTTTAGTTTGCAATCGTTGCTGTTGGTGTTTGTCATATTTACCAGACCGTGAAAATGATACTATTGAATATTTTGATAACTGTCCTATGTGTAATGAAGAGATAGAATCAATGTTTATCTCAGAGAATGCCTCAAAAAGGCTCGATTCAAAGCATATACAGAATACAATGACTCAATTTGAGAATTGGGTAATTTAGATGCTACAAAAACTATTCCTTAGTGGTGTACCAGGTCTAGTAGTTTCCAATTCGTCCCATCCTATCTTAAAACACAATTCTGGATTTGAGAGATATCTATATCCTAATCCAGATATTATTATCTCATTTCCATTATGGTCTTCCAAACGATAGATATCAAAGATATTTTTTGGATACTCCCCTTGTAGGACAATTTTAAGAGATTTTTCAGAGATAGAGAAGTATCGGGATAGACATGAACTTGAACCAGTAGAACCCAATTTTTTATGGGAGAATATTAAAAGAGCGTGATAGAGTGACTATAAGAGAATTCAAAAAAACATGTGATGAAAATAATAACCCAGAATGGAAAATTGAGAGAAAGAAATGAAAATAGATTTATTAGAAAAGAAATTAAGGGTTTATGAAACTACTAATGATTTAAGATTATCTCCAAATATGTTTGTAATAGCAAGAATAGATGGAAGAAACTTTTCACGCCTAACAAGACAGGAATTAAAACTAAAACCATATGATCAAAATATGGCTAATTGTATGATTGAAACTGCTATCCATGTTATGGATTGTGGGTTTAAGACAATTTATGGATTTACTCAATCAGATGAAATATCATTATTACTAGACCCTCATAACATTAATTTAACATTTGATGGTAAAATCAGGAAATTCATATCTATTCTAGCAGGTGAGGCAAGTGCCAAATTTTCAACACTATTAAAGCACCATGCATCTTTTGACTGCAGAATAATACAATTACCCACAATAGATTATGTCATGGATTATTTCTCATGGAGAGTATCGGACTCTGTTAGAAATTGTATGAATGCTTGGTGTTATTATATATTGAGACAAGAAGGAAAGTCACCAAAATATGCACAAAGAGAATTAGACAATAAAACTATGTCATGGAAAAATGAATTTATGTTTAAACATGATATGAATTTCAATGATCTTCCAGCATGGCAAAAGAGAGGATTTGGTATTTATTGGATTGATATTGAAAAAGATGGTTATAATCCAATAACTAAACAATCTGTAAAAGTTAATCGTAAAAAATTATTTGCTAATAGTAAATTACCTTTAGATAATGAAAAATATAGGCAATTTATAAAAGGTCTAATTCCAAAATTAAAATGAGTAAACAGCAGAGTTAAAAGTCGTTGTACTTTTTTCTAATTGTTGTAGTTGTGTTCTTGCAGCAGCGAATTGTTGTTCTAATGATTGAATCCCACGAGTTGATCTGAATGCTGCATTAAGATTATTATTGAAAGAATTAAGTTTGGTAGTTGCCCTGTTGATCATCTAAAATTATAGAATATCGAATTTGACCACTAGATGACGTGATATTATTGAGGTGATTATAGGAGTCAATGAGATAAAAGAATATCTATGTTTAATTGTGAATCTAATATCATTCTTATTTACAGGTTGACTTGGTAATTATTTCATGAACTGTCTTTTTACTAAGGGATATAATGTGTTGTTTGTCTTCTTCATGCATCTATCTTTTTGGCAGCGATACGTTAACTGTATGAGAATTAGAAGGTAATGATACTCTAAATGTTGGTCCTTCATTTACTAACTTGAATATATTGGCTACTGCACACATGGTCCGCAATGCTTCCATCCTGTCTCGTGTTTTCTCCTTTTCGCTTATCGCTATTTGCCTATTGATATAGAAACATTCTTAAAGCGATTGTATAAGTTTGGCTGCTCTATATTTTGCTGAATCGATATGAACCTTATCCCATATCTTTGCATCTTCTTTGTATATTCTGTTTATATGTCTGTGATAGGTTGGCCTGCTAATATTCAACTTCTGCATTATTTCCTCATGGGAACAACCCAAATTTTGCTCAAGCATTTTACGGGTTAAGTTGGTTTCTGCTTCTACGACATTTCTTGCTTTATTCACTATTCACCACAGATGTCTCGTACTAGTTGGAGATATATTGGGATATGCTAGTATCCTAATTACAGATTATTTTGGTATTCTATAATATTTATGGTACGTTCGTGAAATGTACTAATATAAAGATACTAACTATTAGCCTACATTTTTATTTTATCTTAAAGCCACCGAAATCTATGGGTTCACGAATTCTTAACTGGATTTAGATCGCAGTCAGGTGTTCAACTGAAGGAGATCAATAACTTATACAGAGTGTTGGAAACCTTTATCGGCAAATAGTAAAAAACCAATTTAACTTTATAGCAATTCACTGACAATAAATAATAACTTCTAATGATTTGCTTCCTACTAGCACTAAATATAAATAATGAACATCAAAATAATTCATCGATGATTTGCGAATAGTTATTGACAACTCTGTCAGTAAAAGTTTCCTCGTGTCCATTCAACACCTCTGACACTAATGCTCGATCATAAACATCATAATAAGTGGACTTGTTGATAATGTTGGAATCTACCTTTGGATGTGTTTTAACTATAACTCTATCTCCAAGCATTCTCTTAAGGTGCCAGAATATAGTTGATTGACATCTTTGTGTAATTTTACAAATTTCGTCAAATGTAACTGGGCCATTATTTACCATAAATGATAATATTTGCTTAGCGGTAGAAGTTTTTGTAAAAGCTATGACCTTCGAAACCTCTGAGGGCACATTGATCAAATAATATCTTGTCATGCTCTTCCTTCTGTCAGCTCTTATAAAATTTAATTTTTCTAGTTCTGCAAGATGATATGATAAAACGCCGTTAGAAGAATTCGTCATTCTAAGAAGCTCCCGGTATCTTATGCCTGGATAGTTAGCTACATGCTCGACTAACGTTCTTTCAAGCTCATGCAAGCCGCTATATATTGGATAGATAGCTGCACGAGATTCAAGATGGCAGTTTTTTAACACTCAAATCTCCTCAATTTACTTTCAAAACCCCAGCCCCGAAAAGTGTTAGCATGACCAGGAGTATTACATGCGGAAGCTCCACATTGACTTGTGGAATTATTGTATTTTCTAAATTCCCCGTTGCAGCAAGTAACATAAGGGCCTCTACTAAAGCCAGTGTAATGAAACCCAGACTCATAAAAAGCAATCTTACTTTTCCAAGTCGCAGGTATGCCACGACGGCAATGTAGCAAAGAAATAGAGCAACTGCAAGACTCGCAACGTGCAAAATTATATGATAGATCATGGAGGGATGAGTAATATGCGGGAGGATCACTGGCATGCATGCAACTGTAACAACAGCGCAAATCAATCCAAAAAGACCAATCTTACTATCAGATAGTCGATCATATCCAGCATGCAATTGCAATAAAATATGATTGCAGTAGTCCAAATTTAAATCCATTGGTACACCAATCGGATCAATTTCAATTTTTGTGCATTGAATATCTCTATATCATCTATTTGCAAGGGCTGTTCATTATGGGAATGCTTTGTTGCAAGTAACTTGTTTTTTATGGTTTAAATTGCAACAAGATATCATTTAGATTTTTTCTACTTTTGATGAATAAAAAAATCGAGGTTCCCACGACAGATAAAATCAATATTTGAAACAATAAAGTAAGCGAACTTGAGGACTTCATACTCGAATTACTATCAAGTGATTCATTAAAACTCTCAATCTCCTTTCGTGTGTCGTTGGGCATTGCATAAGTAGATATAGTATTATTCAATAACAAAGAAAAACGGTAATTTAGGTCGTATGCATTTATTCTTTGTACGGTGATTTTCACGTCCCATTCTCCTGGTTGAGTAAGGTATCCCCCATTTGCAGAATACGAAGTATTCTTGGATGTGAATCTGATAATTATAGGACCCAAATCTGAATCGGCCTTATCAAGTTGTGCAAACACATTTGACACATAACTTATGGGCTTGTTACTCCCGGAATCTGTAAGGGAAATATTAAAGATGTTGTATCCCACCTGAAACGGAAATATGCGAAAACCAAGATTCACCTTGGAAATGACCATATTGTAGGTGAATGGAGTAGATTCAACAATATCCAGATTTGATTTTTTGACACCAGAGTAATTTTGTCTTTCTTGCGGAGGTGACGTAATTGTAAGGAGAGATGCAATGATAAGGACTACAATAGCAATACATGATTCAATTTTAATTGTTGTATTGAATTTATATAAGGTGGTTTTTTTGTCATTCCTCCTTGGTAAATTGGGTATTTTAATTTTTACTTCCGCGATCATTCGCTTTTGAACCACAAATTGATGATATCCCCCAATTATGATTAAGGCAGAAGCAAACCCTAATTTGGTAAACAATAAGTACCCGTAATTCGATGACATTAAATCATTGAATGAATAAATATGAAGCCATGCAAGATATAATCCAGTTACACCTATTAAACCTAAGCAAACGATAGCCATAGAAGAGAAACGACCCACAATGATAGACAATGCACGGTAAACTGCTACCGGGCTGCTCATTTCACTTTGATCTCGAAGATTTGCCTTATAGATGGAAGGGATGAGGATAGAGGAAAGAAAGAACAATCCACCAATCCAACAAGAAACTGCCAATAAATGAATGTAATCACTTGTGATTGCCAAAGAGGGTAATGAAGTCACCGCAGCACTGTGACTGACAATACTATTTGATGCTAGGTTAACTGCACATAAAACTAATACCAGGTAAAATAGTGTTGTCGGAGTACTACCAGATAAAAAGTTTGTTTTCTTCCTTTTATAAAAAACCAGGATTATAATTATGATACTAATTGCGGTAAATATTCTAATAAACCATATTGCACCAACAGGTGACTGGTGCATAAGATCCATAGTTAGTAACATGTTGTTTTCAGCTTCAATTGTACTTGCCTGCCTGAATAAAATTAAAGTTGCAAAAAAAATAATTATTACGCAACTTACAACCGTGAGCACAACAAACCTGTGAACAAAATTGTGGTTAGTGGTACAAATGTACTCCATATGAGATCCGTATCTAAATTTTCTCAAAAGATAAATTTGCGAAATAATAGCACCTGCTACGAAAATTTGGGATACCATTAAAGGCGCTCGAATTATTCCATCAATAGTTGATGTAACGATTCCTCCTTCTACTGCTTGATCCCAATTGGTATTACTCTCAAACATTTTATTTGCTACATCCCCTACTCCCACAGTAAACGTACCCTTGGAAGTATGGCCGTCATCAAGCGACATCGCAAACCATGAGATAGAGTAATATGAGTCGTCACTCATCTTCGATTTATCTAAAGTAATTGTCCCTAGCCTTCCATCCTGTTCGGAAATCCGAAAATCATTATTGTCAATTCTCTGATTCTTTAAATCAAGGAGATGAATATGGCTAATTTTTGGGTCTGGTCTTTCAGAAAACATTATTGAGATATTGGATGGAAATTTGTCTAATTTTGTTATTGAATCTGGCAATATCGTATATTCAGTAGGCATTGCATGTGCGAACACAAGATGTTCACCAAGAATATAGTCAGGTATTATACAGATAAAAATCATACTAACAAAAATCCAAATAATTGAAATGTAATATACGGAGTTATTTTTTGAAAGCAAATTTAAAAAAGTCTCGTCAAATTCCATTATCACAATAAAATGTGGGAAAAAGAGTTGATTTGAATTAGCTTGTGGCAGACTTGTTATCTTTAAGTATACCCATCGTATTGGCTAGTTCATTGTTAGAAATATATGGTTCAGGAAATGCTGCCTCAGTTCTTGAACTTGCACAACCAAAACTGCCTTGTTGCGCCTTGAGTTCCACTCCATCGCTCACTTGTTTAGTGGAATTATTCTGTTGACCTTCGTTATATGGTCCTGGGGTACAAACATAGTCTAATGATACAGTTACATTATTTATAGAACCAAACAAGCGATATGAATAAGTTGTTTCAACTGTAGGATAGAAAGTAGTAACGTAATGCCCGGGATCCTCCCAAGCGGGATCAATTTCTAACTGTTTCTTTTTATCTCCAGCAGAAACTTCAAATTTTATAGTTTTTTCTAGACCTTCAACCTTCGTAGTACCATTTGCATCAGAATTAAGTAGATCATTTGGGTCAGCTAAGGAGATAAACGCCTCAGCTCCAGACTTATCGTCCACGTACACCGGTTCATTTATGGAGCCCACTGCTATCCAGTAATCTTTTCCCCCTATATTGTATAATCTATTTTCATGAGCTAAGGCTGTTTGTATTGTAACCAATGATGTTACCAATAAGCCAAATGCAATAGTTCCTATCATGGTACTTTTCATGACTTAATGCAATTTTGATCCTACATATAAAATCATTGGTACAACTATCAAATTAGATTTTAGATTGTGCAAATGGAATTTAATTCTGGAGATTGTTATGACTTTGTAGTGGCTAAAAATAATTTGAACTTAATGTCTACAAATTTGAAAAAGTGTGAATTTTTGTTACTAATTTTTTATGCATCAAATGAGGACAGCAAAATTCAGATTGTAGGTATCAATTTAATTTAACAGAAATATAGTTAGGCCTCTATTAGCAGCATTAAGCTCGTATTATTAATTATTAGAAATAAGAGATTATTGAGTCATATCCGAGGAATAAACCTAAGAGAATTTTTTTTGTTTTGAATATCATTCGCAAAAGATAAAATTTGATCTTCGCAATTTGGCTTTCCAACTAGTTGCACCCCAACCGGTACATTGTTGTTATCTAATCCTAATGGGATATTCAATGCTGGGAATCCAATCAGATTAAAAGGAATCACATTTCGAAGAAGCAGTTGTCTGATTTCTAATGACTTTTTTGGGTCCTCTATTGCAGCAAATGACGGTGCAGTTATAGGAGTAGTTGGAGTTATCATTATTTGGATTGTACTAAAAATTTTGTTACATATTTTAATCATCTCACTTCGAAATTTGCACGATTGAATATATCTAACAGCGGGTATTTTTTTACCCATTTTTAGCATAGTAGCTACTTCTTCAGAGTATTCCGAAGATTTCCTTTGAAACTTGGCGTGCTGCTCCGAAGCTTCAGCAAGTCGAATAGTAGTCCAAGCTCTTTCTATTTTTTCAGTTGCATTTAGACTAATATTTTTGACCCTGTATCCTAATGACGTAATAGTCTCTATAAATCGCTCAAAGCATTTTAATATCCTTGGATTAAGATCATTAAAAAAATAATTATCTGGGCAGCCTATAACTATTTTTTTCCTATTACTCATAGTTTTCCTAATCGTCGATCCCCGATAATTATATATTTTTACCCTGTCATCACGATTAAGGTTCGTAATGATATTAAAAATTGTGTAAGCATCAAATACGTTTCTAGTAATAATTCCAATATGATCTAGAGATGGTGCGAGAGCAATCACACCTTCACTGCTTATTTTACCATACGTCGGCTTCAGGCCTGCTACGCCACAGAAGGATGCAGGAACTCTTATGGAGCCACCTGTGTCAGTACCAATGGAAAATGCGACCATTCCGGCTGATACTGAAACACACGATCCGCCACTTGACCCCCCTGAAATATGTTCTTTATTCCAGGGGTTTCTTGAAGATCCATATATGGGATTAACACCAGTGATGCCAGATGCAAATTCGTTCATATTGGTTGTGCCCAAAACAATAGCACCCGCTTTTCTTAGTACAGCAACACATGATGCGTCACGCATTGGATAAAACTGTTCTAAGATCTTGGAACCTGCAGTACATTTTAAGCCATTTACGTATATATTATCCTTCACTGAAAATGGAATCCCATCTAAGGGACCTTTATATAAGCCTTCTTTTATCCTTTTTTCTGACAACTCTGCCTCCTCGATAGCTTGGTCAAATGATATACTAATAAATGCATTTAGTGATTGATTATGTTTTTGAATTTGTTCAATGTAGTGCTCGATTAATTTTACTGGAGATAGATCCCCTTTCTCGATTTTGTTCGAGAGCTCTTCAATATTGCGGAAGATCAGTTTGATGCCTAATATTAGCTAGGTCTATTTATAATTGTTCTAGACTGGTTCTGTCCTTTAAGGAGACTTTTTCCTTATGTATCTAACTGATTAATGAATCAGACAAAAACAAATTTAAGTATTGAATAGAATAAACAATGAAATTTTTAATTTGTCTTTATCATACTTTTTTCATATGTGGGACTTTATCAGAATAATGTATGTCTGGTATTGAAATTGTACACATATTAATCTCAATTCACATGAGAATTGGTCGTTCTAAAACGGAATAATAATAAGCTAGATTGTTACTCAAATTTCTTTCTAAATTCGTATAACATATTCACATACTCATTATATTATGTTCAATGCAAATCCGTTCAATAAAATAGTTTCTTTGTCTATTTTAGTACTAATCTTAATAATTAGCATGATACAATTTCAAAATGAATCCTTTAGTAAAGCAGTTGAATCACGTACACTAAATAGTTTTTCTGATACAAGTGAAGTGAAGACAATTTCTGTAGTGAATCCTAGTTTTCCATTGAGTCCTGGAATCAATGAGTGCAGTGAAGATTCAATTTGTTCAGACCAAGCGAATGGCTGGAAAGAAAGGCAAGCAAATATCATTTTAAATCATGTATTAAATAATACGAATATACGGGGATTGTTATCCATGTCTCACTAAATAGAGAATAACTAACATCATTAATGTGATAGATAATCAATCTGACTAAAAAGGTTCAAAGCTTTTCGACTGGATTGTAGATTTAGTTTTTTAGGAACCTTGTTTATATGCCAATTTTATCACCCTTTTTCGATAAGCAGATTGACGGTTCATAGCTATCCGACATGAACTGTCTCACAATCTCTGTCTGCGGTGTCTCCGTCAGTGCTAAAATTTATGAAAGCTGTATCGTCCCCCTCACCGCAAGTAATTTGATCCCTAGCGCCGTCCGGATCTAGTGGAGACTGGTCGGTCATTAAAGTATTATGCTCAATTGTATCATCGCCAGGACCACCTGATATAATATCAGCTCCCGAATATCCCGAAATAAAGTCATTTCCCTTGAACCCGCTTAAGTTATCATCTCCATCATATCCTCGAATATCGTCTGCGTTAGCAGTACCTAATATGTAATCCGCCTTATTGGTCCCATCGCAAATCCCGCTGGTTCCTACGGCACACACGATCCTATCCCCCCGAACATCGCTTGTCAAAAAAATTGAAATTTGAAATACTAATATTATGAATCCTACCATAGCCGAATTCGTAATTATTTTCCTTTTGTTCAATATATTGAAGACGGCGTACGCAATATTAAGCATTCCAGTAAATTTTTCTTTATACAAGTTATGCAAGTGTATATTCTTAACTGACTAACTATGGTTACTTTACTAAAGCAAGAGAACCCATTAAGATAATCACCCATCTAATTACGTATTTGTATAACATTCATCGCATTCAAAAATTAATCGCATTCAAAAGATCCATCATATAGTCAAATTGGACTAAATTTCTTAGGAAATAAAAAATCAACAAACCAATTGTATCTGTGATACTAATATGCCATGAGATACCAAGAAAGTAAGTATGAGGTTTGCGTAACAAATACATAAACGCCCTCGACTTTTACCGGATTACACATAGGTTTTATGAAATCGATTATGATTAATATTGATATATATTTTAGGTATCAGTTCATTTTGAAATATATCTTTTAAGATCTATATAATTTTGTAAGGTTCGAAAGATTTTTCTAGATTAAATTCTCTCCTATGGTTATTTTGTCAGAAGAATGATTGTGAAAGACCTTTACCTATGTTACAAGTGATCCATTTACTAATGGAAAGTTATTGGTGTTAATACACAGAATCCTGCAAAATATAGGGTTTTTTATGTTCGATAAAAATATGATACTTTCTCGAATAGTAGCGTTCTTTGTCATTGCTATTATTACACAACATAGAGAATATTCCCATAACGATTTATTTAACACACTAATTACAATAGCTACAGGGTTTGCAGTATCAATACTCTTTTTGCTATTTTATTACATTATAATAATAGAATCAGTACTAGCATCCACAAACAGGAAGGGTAAATTATACAGTGATAAAACAGATATACAAGAGAGTAATAGAACTAGGCTCTGTTTTTAATATCATATATATAATTTTGGGATTTGTATCCCTGTACATGTTAAACACCTCAATAGAGCCATTCCAAGCGTCAATGCCATCATCCGTAACATCATAAATACCATCTTAGACTACAGTTAATTTAGTGGCAATAAAATTTTGGCCATATAAATCCTCCAGGATATTTGTATCGGTTTTCCAACGCATCCCTTTCTGTGAGTATTCATAACACCAGCAAGAGCCGATTTTTTGTATCTATTGAGAGCTTCATATTCTCGTTTTTGTACTTAAATTTGCCTAAGACAAAGGACAAGATAAGTGATATCTTATTCCCCTAGAATCTGAAATATGATATTGCGGTCTCTACTTTGGATATCCATCTCTAGTAATATTATTTGTTGCCATCGTCCTGTCATTAGCCTACCCCCAATTATAGGAATAGTCAAACTAGGTCCAATTAAAGACGCTCGAACATGAGAATGACCATTTCCATCGTGCCAAGTTTTGTCATGATGATATTCGATATCCTTGGGAGCAATTCGTGCTAACATATTTGGAAAGTCATTCCTAAGTCCAGGTTCAAATTCAATAGTTGTTATTGCTGCAGTAGATCCGCCTACAAAAATTGTAATCAGACCATTCTCAATACTAGATTCATTTACGGCCTCGATTGTCTTTTCAGATATATCAATAACATCATTTTCACCTTTTGTTCTTAACAGAATATTTTTTGTCGAGATCCTCATAAAAATTATTTAACACAGCCCTGATAAATTTCATGACAATTAAAAAATCACACTCAAGATATATGAAAATGGAAATAATTCCATGATGTAACGCCACTCTATAAGGCTAACCATTTAAAGACGAACTTCTAAGGTGATTCATGTAAAAAAGAGTAGAATATTATTTCCTGATACCGAGTCGAAAATCTAACAAGTTAAAATGTATTTTTTAGATCAAATATTCAGTTCAGTTCAAATCATGTTAGCTGTAGAATAAAGGTGGACATAGAACAAATCATTAGATGGTAATATTTTGACAAAAGTTATCAAAGTTGCTAATGAAATCCCAGATGACAAATTATTCAGTATTGCTAGTCCTTAGAATGCATTCATAAATAGAGAAGTTTATACGAATCGAAATCATATTTAATGTTGGTTCGTCATTAAGCAGTGCTCTGGTACAACTTAATAGACTGGTAGCTAAATGTAATTCAAACTAATTATTCATTATTCAAAAAAATATAATTGTGACAACTATGGAGTAATGTAAAATAAACTAAAAATATATAAAATGAAGGATCCCATAGAAATAAAGGTAATTGGATTCAAAAACTCAGGTTTGATTACGCGTGACATTTCCTGAAATATTTGATAATTTTTCTGGAATTGCGGCTGTTAGATTGGCTAGTTTTTCTGGAATTGCGGCTGTTAGATTGGCCTAGTTTTTCTGGAACTGTGGAAGTTAGATTTGAAGTTAGATTGGCTAATTTTTCTGGAACTGTGGAAGTTAGATTAGCCAAGGCGCTATTGTTAAATTGCGTGTTATTTCCAGTTAGATTTTCGAGCTGTTGAGCAGTACCTATATCTGTCATGTTCTGTGAACTTGTATTTTGGGTATTGTCTGAAACGTTCTGTGACTTTACATCTTGTACCAGCGAAATGCCATTCATACTTGTTGCTATCATGAAGATAGCTACTAATATGACAATTAACTTTGTTCCTTCTACTACCATGATCAAATCTAGAGCTTCATTGCATAAATAGATATCAAATTATCTTGTTTTTGAGAGATTCAACAATCAAGGTCAAATCAAAAAATACTAAATTTCACTAGTAAAAGGATGAGATACTCACCTGCTATAGAACTGGTGGCTACGAAAAAATTGAATGAACGGTCCACCTAGATTTATGATGTTTGCGATTCGTTTCTGATTTGTGAAATCATATTTTTTATTATGCCATCATAGATTTCAATATGGTTTCGAGCGATTGAATCCCAGCTTATTTTACTTCTAAACGAATTAACGTTTTTTAAGTAAAATCCATAGTTAGAGTCTAGATCTACTAGGGCTTTTGAAAATGACTTGGCGTTTCTATTTACCGAAACTCCGAGTCCCATTATAGAAAATTCTCTGAAAAACTCTAAATCTGAGGCAACAAATGGCAAATTGTGTGCCAGCGCATCAAACATTACCCCAGAACCAGAGCTCACTTTGTAGGGCAATATCACAGCATCAGCAGCATGAAATAAGAGTGAAAGTTCCGTATCATTAAGAAAATCCATTTCCAGACTAATTATTTGTTTTTTCCCATCAAATCTTGGATTAAAATTCTCCAGGTTATAATGATTTTTAGAAGAATTCATCACTATCTTCCAAGGAGATGGTATTTCCATTTTTTTAAAAATATCCCACCCTTTGGTAGCCGTTCTAAACCCGACCGCTAGAGCAATTCTGCCATTATCTGGTAAAGCAAATCTCGCTCTTGCTTCCTTTTTGGAAGACGAGAAAGGTATAATGGGCTCTGCCCCATGGTAAATGACTTTTCCACCACCGATCTTATCTCGCATGTATCTAGAAAAGACGATTCCTTGATTTGATTTTCTCAACTTTGTCTTATTCAAATCATTAAAGGAGTTATAATTAATGAGATGGGTATAATACTTTTTTATTTTATGTCCAACCATGCCTATTCGTCCGAATCTGTAATTGTTTATAGTTGGAATCACCAAGTTCATCCATTGTCTAAAAGTGAATGAAGTGTGAAAAGTAGTTACTATTGGCACGAAACATTTGTCGTAAAATAAATCTACGTTAGTTCTTGTCTTACGTGGGTCCAATGGATCCAAGAAAAGTCCATACAATCCATGTTCGTATTGGACATGAACAATATCTGGTGAGAATTATTATACTGATATTTAATACCACTTCATAATTTTTGTCATTCGAAGGTGCGAGACCAAAATAATCACCATCACCCTTTTCGTTACACACAACTTTAACATCCAATCCCGCTTTGCGTAACTCTTTGATAAGATTGTAAGTATAACGACCTACCCCTCCGTGCATTGGTGGGTATTCCGTCGAGACCATAAGGATACTTATTTAATTTATCATCGCTCACTCCCTATCACATCCGCTTCCAAATAAGAAAATACTTACCATAAAGAAGAATCTACTGGTCTTCATAATTTTACTAAGTACAATATAGAATTTAACAGATAAGATTGTTTCGAGTTTGACTTTAGTGAGGTTTTCTGCCTTATAAACAATGAAGTACACCTATTATTGATGAATAAAAAGACGTTTTCTTTGATTATCCTCTCTGCGATTATCGCACTAGGAATTACACCATCTCTGTTCGTGATAAAGGCAGAGGCCCAACAAACGATTGACGTAACAGCGGCTGGCGGTGGCAAAGCGTTTGGTGGAGAAAAAATAGGAACAATAACAATTGAACCAAGTGGTCATTCAGTTCACATTTCGGCAAATATCACTGCTCCGCCTAATGAGGGTAAGGTGTACGAAGGATGGTTAGTAGACCAAGGTGGTTCAGATTATAAACTGAGCTTAGGAGAATTTGCGAAAAATGGAACTCTTGATTACAGAGAGACTTTAGTAAATCCTTATACATACACACAATTTGTGGTTACCGAAGAGCCCTTTGAAGATAGCGATCCTAACGCAGCAGCCGCATTTGGTGGGACAGAGTTACAAACACCGTTTGGACAATAATCCAACATTTTTTTCTGCTTTCATATTCATTAAAAAGTCAGTACCTAATTGTGAAATTAAGTTTGATGCATCATTTTTCGTAAATCTATGCTGAGTTTGGCTATTAACAATAAATAGGATTCATTTAGGTTTAACTGCAATTGGTCGAATAAATAGTGACTCCAACGGTAGGCTGTATTTGCGGAGACAGTTTATATAAAAAATGGCGGAATATGTGCTTTATATTACAAAGTAGGTAATGGTAGTATTATTACAGGGGAAAGGTTATTTTTCAATTCATGCAAGTGATATCTTTGTGTGTTGACAAAGAATGAATACATGATAAATTTAAGAGTAATCGATCTGTTATTCCATGATCATTAGGGAACACATGGAATCATTTTTCAAATTCTCAGACTTAAAAATATTAATAAAACAAAGGAAAAATGGATGAATATTTTATGATAAAAAAGACCGCAGCATCCATGCCATCTTTTCGTGCTGTTCCATTTTGTCGGTGAGGAAATTTGCCGTACCTTCGTCTTTCAAATCTTGACATTCCTCAATGTGCTTTCTTATGTTTTTGATAATTGATTCTTGATCTGTAAGAAGATTTTTTAGCATAGTGTCAGCGTCAGGATATGAATCTGGATCTTCACTTATTTGAGTGGAGGCTAAGAATTCTTTCAAGGTAGCCCTAGATTTACCCCCAAGTGTAGCGTATTCTTTCTGCTACTTCATCTACTGATTCCGCCAAGAGGCTATACTGTTCGTCCAAGAATTTGTGAATGTCATTAAACCTAGGATCAATGACATTCCAATGATATTTTTTCGTTTTTGTAAGCAGAAGGTACTCATCAGCCAAATCTTCATTTAGCAGATTTGTAATACTCTTCAAATTATTACTAGATATACCTATGTCCACATTTTCCTGATTTGTGTCCTTTGTTGCAGACCTTGTTTTACTCATTAGTATAGATAGTCTCACATACTATTAATACATATTATCTTGACAAAAATTTGTAAGAATCTAATTTCAGTTATAGGAGTTATGAATGCATTTTGGCGTGAGCAAAAGAATTTTAATAATGGTTTAAGGAAGTATCTGCAACTTTTGACGTCCTATATTGCATTTTTCAAATGAGGAATTTTTCAAATTAACGATGTTTGTCCGTTTTTATCAAAATCTAATAGCAGGTATTTTCTAGTATTTCATTTGGGCGGTTGAAGATGCTTAAATTCGACACTTATGAAACAATGTCTAATAATGACAATTGAAACTTACAAGATGTGATTATCATTTTGAATCCCAATTCACAAGTTGGCATCACAGGAAGCTTCTATCGTAGCAGGAATATATCAACAATACCAACATATGAAAGTAATTTATATGAGGTCAAATTTGATAATGACAAGCAAATTTCTACCAATATAACAATGGCTGTTATTGCTAATGGCAATTTACTTGGTGGTGGATTTAATGCCACTCCCGGAGCTAAAATATCTGACGGACTGATAGCTCCCTCGTTATACTCAAGGATTCAGGTAGCATTAATATGCTTGATGAACTTGTAAAATTAAAAGGTGTTAATATCTACAAGTCTTAAGAAAAGCTCTCGTATTAGCACAATCTCATCAAATTTATTTGATTCTTAAGTTCATAGAAAAAACCATATTAGCTAAATTTAGATACCAAATGTTTAGAGCTGACTACGTCAATGCGAATGTTTGAAACAATCTGGCTGTAGTAAAATTTGATTTACCACTTTGGGAGATAGTAATTTAATGAGAATTCGTTTGTGGCAACTATATTTTTTTAGGCCTGATGAATCATGTTGTAAAAATATATTGGTCTTCCATTCCATAAGGTCGGCAACAATTTGTTTTCAACTAATATAACGAGGAATCAATTGAAGAGACTATTGTTTATCCGAACCGCAAGCAGTTCTAACATCCCCATCGATATGATATTCCTACACATGAAAAAGTATGACAACAAAAAGACAGACATTTTTTGATGAACGTTGATTTCAGTTTAATAACCAAATTTTATGACTTTTTGTCAATACAATTTTGCTCAAATAGTATCCCTATTGGAATCATACAATTTGTCATAATAAACTATATTCAGATAGAGTTCTTAATTGTTTAACAAATAAAGTCTTTATTTCATTGCTGTTTAGGAGCTACGTAAATGTAAGATATATACCAAGTTTCAGTGTCTATGTTCGTGCCTGGCACCTATTGATGCAGACCCTCCCGAATAATCTCCAGTAATTTCCATTACATTATCATTTTCAGAAATAAATTTTAGTAAATCCAAAGAAACTCTGTGATTTGCGACAACATGTGTACCCTCATCGTGAATGCTTGGAACCGTGCCAGTGCGCTGCAATATTCTATCTCTTATATCTTCAGGATTAGATCCCTTTTTCATAAATACTTCAAGGGTATAAATCGGTGCATTCTTCGGATCCTGTTGTTCTCTAATCAGAAGGTCAACAAGTAATTGCGGATCAACCTTAGGAAGGACTCTGGAAAAGGATTCCTGTATTTTGCGAAAATTCTGTCTTAACTCGTCTAAATCAGACATATTAAAGTGTTAGATGTAGAATAATTTTAGTTTATTTATATCATATAAATTCAGATCTTCAAAAAAATCTAATAATCCAAGACTTAATCTGACTCCCCGCTCAATTTCTTTGCTCCCGAATATTCAAAGTTACGGAATTGTAGATTATTAATATACGATCTCCATCGCGGGTTCATTACTATAAGTCCTAAGCTTTCTTAACTTTCTTTTTGAAAATATTTTAAATGTTATAAGCATGGTAAGACTTTTCATTGCTCTAGTAGATCTCTCTGGCGGTATTCCAGACGATTGAGCAAGAATTCCAGTGATATTTTGCATAAGACAATACAGAGACTCAATCTAAAAATCATTTTGCCAAAATTTTTCATCCGGCCAAACGATTCAATTCACATGAGCATTAGTAATTATCTAAAATAGCAAACAATTAGCGATTCTCTTACCCATCAAGATGCGTTAGGAAACATAAAAAAAGGCTATTGAATTGCATCTTATATACAAATGAGTTTATTTTGTGAATGGACCTTCTGATGGTACCTAAATATAAAATAATAATAAGAAAAGATTGCTGCTGTTGTCATTTACGTTATCCGGTAACAAAGACATATCCAGAAAGAGGTTTCACGGTAATTGAGTTTGAAAAAATTTAATATTGATACACAATAGCATATAATAATGGAAAGCAACAGCGTGGTGAAAGTCGCATTTTGGAATGTGGGGAATCTTTTTGACACTGAGCAGAAATATATTGCTATGGATTTTCAATTCATCCCACAAAAGGGCTGGACGGAAGAAGTCAAAAACAAAAAATTGGATAATTTGGCAAGTGTCATTAAATCCATGGACTTTGGAATTGAAGGTAACGAGAATAAAGAACCCGATTTACTCGGATTATCAGAAGTAGAAAATAAATATGTTCTCCAAGAATTAATTGACAGACTAGGTTCTGACAAGTACATAATAGCAGATTACTGGGACGGCCCCGACTTGAGGGGTATTGACACATGCCTAATTTATTCAAAAGATAAGTTTGACCTATTAGAGACCAAGGGATTTTCTATCGATTTTAGGTATCCTACTAGAGATATTTTCTTAACCAAGCTAAGGGTAAAAACTAATGGAGCTGAAATATACATTTTGGTCAGTCATTGGCCTTCCAGAAGAGGTAAGTTCGAGGGATGTCAACCAAATGATACCGCGCATGCGAGGAATGCAGTTGCGGAAAGTTGTGGCAAAATTATTGATGGCATACTAAAAATACCGAAGGATGAACTGTTCAAATTACCCGATGAACTAAATGATGAGACCATTCATAAGCTAGACAGTCTCGATCAAGAATGGAACAAAAATGTACTGTTAATGGGAGATTTCAATGACGAGCCATATGATGAAAGTGTTGTAAAGTATCTAGGTGCGGGACCAGATATCTTGAATTGCAGGGAATGGAAAGAAATTTTTGAGCTCCGTGCTAGAGAAGAAAGAAATATTAGTGATATCTCATGCAGAAAATATTATTTTGAAGAGAATGCAACTCTATTCAATTGCATGTGGAGATTAATAACAGAACTAAGTCTAATTGAACAGAATGCTTCAAATTCAACTACTCTGCATACACAGATTCCCAGAGGCACCGTTTATTATTGGAGGAATAACAGGTGGAGCATATTTGATCAGTTTGTGATTTCACGTGGATTGTTTTATGGTAAGCAGAAGCTGAGATTTAAATTGGATAGTATCAAAATAGCATATCATGGTATCAGGCTGGTCGATAACATATCTCCAGATAAATTTGAGGCTAATACACCTAGTATCTACAATATTGATAAAAGTAGAATCCATCCGTTAATGGAGGGGATACCTATGGAATTTGTATTCCTGAGATATTACTATAATCAAGATACGGGGGAGTATAAACCAGACAACAAGAGTATACCAAGGGGACGGGATCCCAATACTGGATATAGCGATCATTTTCCAATTCAGTGTACTATAACTGCTCTATGATTAAAGCTCACTCCATGAGAAAAATTATTTACCACTTCTTTTGTAAAGTATAAATCGGAAAGCCTAAAAATATCCCGTATCGTGAATTTTATGTAATATTTATTTAACTTAGACGTGATGAGCGGCACTATGTAAGAATGAATTAGCATGAAACCTGACAGGCGATTTCAATACCCAATACAATGTTTTTGAACCTGTGAATTGACTCTCACTTCAGCACTCTCGCAGGAAGCTGAGAAACTGGATAAACTTTTTCTAGTCAAATTAATATGGTTAATATGCCAAAGTTGAATCTGGCTAAACTTGATTCCTTTAAATGTAGTTTGTGTGGTTTAGAAACTAATGAGGTCTGATGCTTTATCGTCAAATTATTTATTGTAACAGATTGTCATTCTCGCAAAAAATTATTGAACCTTTTATGCCATTATGCTATATTTTTTTGCACAATCTAATAGCGTATTTCAAATAAAATAATGTAAACTAAAAAAAAGGAATTGTATTATGGACAGTCTTCCGATGCACAAGTTGGCTAATTAGATTCTTTTTCGTTCACACCAGTTGAGTCAAGTACTGTATTGTTAGGATTCCCTATATTCGTATCATTTACAATGATCTGAGTATTGTTATCATCAAATTCAGAGGCAGTTTCTGTCATATTGTTACTGGTTGCGTTTGTCACAGTATTATTTTGAGCATAGCTTGCCCCTACAATACTTAGCGATCCAAGTCCAATCAAGATTGCCCACACTATAGCGTTATATTTCATCGTATTACCTTGAAATTCAGTATATATAGTCTTTTCCGATACTATTTTTTGATCGCTATTTTTGTTACTTGAAGGATTAGTTTTTGATTTAGTTCTGTGAGTAACCACATACTTTCAAAAATTGATACATACGATATCACAGTAGGTTTACTATTAGCGTATGTAGCAACCCCCATTGCCTCGTAAGATGATTTTTGCGAATCATCTTTCAGCTCAACTACCAATGAGAATCTGCCGTCAACTATTAGAATCGTTACTCTAGTTTGAAGCTGCCTTTCAATAGACCTTATCTCAAATTGCTTGGGACCTGAAGATATATTATCACCAAACATAATATTCCTATCTAACGTTTCTACCATTTCCGTAATTGATTCATCAAATGGTGTAAGTATTCTAATTCTAACTTGTCTGCCAATTGCTTTCTTTAAATATTGCATCATTCCAATTTGCTCCTGGCGATGGAATGCATTCGGGGTCGAAAAGATGATCAGAATTTCCTTATTTGCTGAATTTACAAGTTCGATTCCGATTTTCTGAACTTCAAATGGATCCTGGATGATCTCTATTCCTTCCGAGTCGATTCCTTCTTCGATGGCGCCGATTCTTATTTTTGCATCTACGCCATTATTCCATAGCTCGTTGAAAAATGAATTGAAATGTTCCAAATAAGCTGGTTCGTTTGTA
The DNA here is from genome assembly GCA_963703885.1 of uncultured Nitrososphaerales archaeon. Lineage (GTDB taxonomy): Archaea > Thermoproteota > Nitrososphaeria > Nitrososphaerales > Nitrososphaeraceae > TA-21. Next base: position 39,240 of record CAVPGE010000001.1, on the reverse strand, counting down.
ACCAATAGATTTTTGATTGTCTTCTCACCCCGAACTTTTTCCAAGGTTGCGATCATTTCTTTATCAGACAAGGCAAAATCTATTGGTGGCATATTCTTAACATGTCTTACATTCACGCCAGATTCCATGAACTTTTTTACGATTTGTAGATTAGTGTTATCTATGGAGGTAACTATTTTAATACCCTTATGAGATCTGTGTAAGTGCTTTTCATTTATTCTTTCAAATATATCAAAATAATTATAATATCCCAATTTCAATGCACCAATTCTAGAACAGGCACAATATTCAAAAGAACTTTTCAGGATTTCCTTTTCTTTCTCGATAATTTCATCAACATCATATAACATGTCTATTTGTTTTGTGAAGGAATTCATGTATTCGTTAATGTCCTTCGTTTCAAACGATGTGACAATGCCGGTTTTATTTAACATGCTGTTTGTATGGTTCTTTGATACGTCTATGACTTTAGTCCTGATTTTGTCCTCTATTTCAGCCTTGCCAATGTTGTTCAATAGTTCCATTGTAGATCGTTTGATTATCCTCCTCAAGGAGAGATCATGTAGTAATGAAACAGCTGAAGCATATAATCCTAGACTGAATAAATATGATGACACAAGTATTAATGAATGTCCAGCTATTCCGTATGTTTGTTGTAGCGCCGAAGTGGATAACGATAATCTCACTATAGTCAGTCCTATAGCGCTACTGGCTAAATAGTCTTTTATCTTTTCCGAGTTAATGTGTCGTCCTATTATGTAAAATGCAAGACCAAACAATACACTTCCACCAATAGTTCCTATTCGAAACAATATTCTGAAATAGAATCTATATTGGTAATCAGATGGTAATTCCAGAAAATCTGGAATTTTTCCAACTAAATATAGTACCAATGGCAGGTATAATATTATCCATAATATTAGGGACAAATGTCCTAGTTTTTGGTAATGATATTTAAGTATCATAATTGTTGCTATCCATCTAAATACGAACGATATTGTGATCGGGATCAAATTCAAATAATGATATAGGCTTATATTTACTGTGGGTAGCAAATAGATTCGGGTTATATCCTTTCCAATGTCCTGAAACAATATCTTTCCATTTTCTTCAAGTCTATATAGAAAGCTTGACTGTAGCTTTGCATCAACTGGAGTAGGTTCCTCAATAACTTGTACGAGTATTAGTTTTGAATATGCATCAACAGCTACCGATGTTCCAAGTGTAAATGCGGCTAAACCATAAACAAGTATAATCAAATTTTTCTCGTTTGGTCTGTACCATCTTAACAATTTCCAACTTATCAGGCCCAAGACAAAAGTGGATGATATCGAACTGATCAGATATACCGAAGAATTCAATAATACAGGTCCGTTAAAGAAAATTATCAACGTCATGATTACCAGCAGTATAAACTGCGTCATCCATGTTCCATAATGCACGATGTTAATGCTTAACGACTTCTTTCTTATTTCTCGAGATATCTTATTAGACCAACTGAACAAAATTAGTGACCCAATACCGTAAGCTACAAAAACGGTCAGAATAAAAATGATATTTTCTCCAAAGCTATCAACAGGTAATATTTGACGTGTCGCTAAGAGATGCAAGATTACTATTGAAGTTATTGCTGCCGCGGCAATAATCGCTATTTTTCTATATATTTTGTCATTAGAAAAAATTAACCGAGATAATATCAAGCTCCGCCAGTTCCATTAAACAGATAAATGTAGAAGGTATAACTGAGAGAATTTGTAGAATATAATTTTGTAGGTTTGCTCAATGGTACCAATACACTATTTTTTTGTTATTTTTTGATTTAAAATGAACAGAGTAGGGATTGCTAAATTTCATAAAATTAACTTATTGTTACTACTAGATTTAATTAATCCAAAGCTAATCTGAACGATATTTCCTTTTCCTAATAGCTTAACATCTCTTTACTTGTTCTTTTGCTTCAAAAATTTCCTATTAGATGAATCTTATTTTTATTGAAATACAATAACTGGTAACAACGGTATTTCAAATGTCAATATCTTTTACTCATGATACTAATTATCAATTATTTCAAACATTAATACATACTGCAAAAATCAGACTTCAATGCTAAGCTAATTTGTAGATAAATCAAGTCTGAAACGTATTAGACTACTAATTAAAGCTGTCAGTTAATTAATATGAAGCAACCATGAGTGAATTTGACCCATCGAGTGATTACGACCCCAATTACCGGTCGAAAGGTAGTTCATTTTCTTCGCGATTTCAAGACAGAAGTCTCAAAGGAAATCACACTACAGATTATCCGTATTTACGTGGAGAATATGGCCGGGAAATTTCTTTTAGCGATTCATCTGAAAATTATTGCATTTCAGTCGTAGATATTGTTGATTCTACTTCCATAGCGGCAGCGATACGTAACCATGACCAATTCAAAATTTTTTATTCTCTCTTTATTAACACCATTGCGGGCGTAGTCAAAGATTATTCCGGCAAAATACTTAAGACATTGGGAGATGGACTAATAGCTTATTATCCTAAAACCTCAAATGCTGATGACCCATGGGCGTTCCGAGAAGCTCTGGAATGTTGCTTGATGCAATTGGCGTCCAGATGCAATATTAATACACACCTAAATGAAGAAAAACTGCCTCCAATTTCGTACAGAATTAGCATTGATTACGGCAAAGTGGAATTGGCGAAGTCTATATCAAACACAAATGATCTATTTGGTTCTACAATCAACTTATGTTCAAAAATAAACAAGGCTGCATTGCCAAATAGCATAGTGATCGGCAATGATCTCTATAGAATAACTCGGTCGTTTCCGGAACTTAGAAAAGAGTATCATTTTGAATCAATGAAAAGTTTTGCAATGGGAAATACTAGATATAGTTATCCGGTTTACTCCTTTTCAAGAGCCAATAAAGACAAGACTACGATATTGAGATCAGTAGTTGCAAAAATAGAAAAATACGGTCAGCGATTTTCTTCATCAAAAAATATAATGTTGATAGATGACGACTCCGACATTCTAATGACATTTAGAGGATACTTGGAGCATGAAGGCTTCAATGTCGAAACGTATTCAGACCCAGATATTGCTCTAGAACACTTTTCAAATGTCCAGGCCCCAAATTATGATCTTATAATAACTGATATAAGAATGCCAAATATGAACGGGCTTAATATCTATTATAAATTTAAGTCGATTGACCCTAACGTCACAATACTATTCGTCTCCGCCCTGGACATAGTAGAAGAAATTACAAGTATAATGGCAGACGTAAGAATAGACCACTTTATTCGCAAACCAGTCGAAAGAAAAGATTTTATTAAAATAGTCAAAAAATTCCTTCCTTAGCTTGTCTAGATATTTCAAATAGGTCAAAAGTTATATAATTTCGAACGATCTAATGAGGATCGTATGTTTCGAAATTTGGTTTTTAACATCGATTTTAAATTACTGACAAATCATCTCAGCATACTAATAAGGAAGAATTCTTTTACATAATTTCTATTACTCGAATTTCTTTTAATTATAGCAATTTGAATTAGATTTTCCTAAGGAATAGGTATAACATTGACATGTTTCAATTCGCCCGGTTATGGAAAAAATCGACCGTTAATTTGAAAAAAATTGAAATCTTTTTTGAGGTGATTGCAACATATTAATTCTACAAAAATGAATTTCTGATTCCCTGAACAATATATTGAATTGCTATAGCTGCTATTAGTATGGCGAACACCCTCGTTACTATCATTGATCCCCGTTTTCCCAAAATCTTGTAGATAGGATTTACTAACTTTAGTACCAAATATGTTAGTCCAATAACAATCCCGATAGATATAATTGTCACTATCAATCCTGTCGTTTGAAATGAAATTATAACAGACGTGATCGCCCCAGGCCCTGCAAGCAATGGGAAGGCTAAAGGCACTATTCCTGACTCCCCGGCAGTACCTATTCCTGTCCCAAACCTCCAAACTCCATGCGTAAGCAATTCTATGGCAACAATGAACAGTAGAATCCCTCCTGCAATCATGAAACTCGAAATGGTTATTCCAAAAACAAAGAAAATTTGAGTCCCTGCTACAGCAAACGTGAAAAGTAGTATTGCAGCAGTTATTACTGCAATTTTCAATACAGAATTGCGCTCGGTTTTTGCCATCTTTTCAGTAAGAGCTATAAATAATGGCACATTTCCCACTGGATCAATAACTACAAATAGTGCTATTGTCGATTTCAAAAGATCCTGCAAAAATGAATGCGATATAAGAATAGTGAGCTGGGAGAGATCCAAAATTTTACTCAATCATAGAGCGGTAACACATTATATGAATTCTTACCTTTAATTATATATCGATTGCAGATCTAGTCTAAATCACTTTTTAGAATTTGGAAATAGACGCTTGAGGATCAAACTTATATGTCCCGGCGTTAGAAATCAGGCCCAATGTTCTAAAGATTAAAATAATATAAAATCTAACATAGAGTGAAGTATTCTAAATGTGTGGCATTGCCGGCATTCTTAGCAAGGATGGAAGTAATATTGTAACCGATCTTCGAAACATGTTGGACTCGATTTCCAACAGAGGTCCTGACGGAGCAGGAATTTTGGCGGGGAATGAGATCGTTCAGGCTGCTAAATTAAGTGACGTCCAATATCAAAATATGCGTGGAAGTATAGCTCTTGGGCATCTACGACTCGCAATTGTAGGTGGCACTTGTGGAAATCAGCCATTTGAAAGTTGCGATGGACGTCTAATGTTGGAACATAATGGTGAAATCTATAATTACAAACAGATAAAATCGAATTTAAGCATCAATCATATCTTCAATTCTGAAACAGATAGTGAAGTAATAGTTCACCTTCTGGAACAAAATCTCTCAGAAAGTAACAACATGCAAGACGCTTTGAAAAGGACATTAGAAAAAATTGATGGTGTGTATGCTTTTTCCATAAAAGACAAAAATTCCCAAGATATATTCTTGGTAAGAGACCGGCTGGGAGTACGCCAGCTGTATTATGCTGAAAATGGCACAAAAATCGCGTTTGCTTCTGAGAAGAAGGCTTTATGGAGAATAGGTATGAGAGATGGAGTAAAACCAGTGAAGCCGGGTCATGCTGTAAAAATATCAAGAGATGGTCTAATTAATGAATTTAAGGTCGTCGATATGCTTCCTCTACCTAAAAGAACACAGGTCCTTTACAGGAGCCTAGATACCGCAGTCAAGGAATATGAAAACGCACTGATAGATTCTATGAAAAAACGTACTCAGGATTTGAAAAAGGTAGGCATTATATTTTCTGGCGGTATAGATAGTGTTTTAATAGCCCTTTTGGCAAAAACCATGGTAAAAGAAGTAATTTGTTACACCGGAGGTAGCCTTGGTTCTAGAGATATTGTATTCGCAAAAGAGGTGGCCAAGACATTAGGTTTAGAAATTAAAGTAAAGGAACTTAGTCAATCTGAAATTGAGTATATGTTACCTAAGATCATTCACACTATTGAAGGTAATAACGTCGGCCAAGTAGAAGTCGCGATTCCTGTTTATGTATCCGCAGAACTTGCTCATGATGACGGGATAAAGGTCGTCTTCTCTGGACAAGGGGCTGATGAACTTTTTGGAGGCTATTCATGGTATCCTAAGATAGTCGGAAAGCTTGGATATTCACAACTTCAGACACATATGAGGGAAGATTTATTATTACTTTACAAAGAGACACTCGAAAGGGAAGATAAGATAACTATGGCACACAGCATTGAAATGCGCGAACCATATTTGGATACTGATGTTATAAGGGTAGCCCTGGCAATGGACATAAAATTGAACGTAAGAGATGTTAATGATGGTTTTGGCAAGCATGTCCATAGAAAGGCGGCCGTAAAACTTGGTATTCCCTATGAAATAGCATATAGGGTAAAGGAAGCAGCCCAACACGGTTCCGGAATTCATGATGTCATAAAATCCATAGCAAATGAAAATGGCTACAATGAATCATCAGTGCCAGACCATTATCTGAAGATAATCAGTCGAAGAGAAAGGATAGGTAGCTCTCAAAGATATGGATATAAATATGGAAACAATAATCTTTGGGTACTTGAGCCACATGTTCAGATGTATCTTGATAGCGTTGCAAATCAATAATTTTGTCACAAGTCGCAAATAAAAATAATAATCATCAATATTACGATACGACATAAAGATGCATATTGCAAGTTTCGGCACCACTTAACAGATTAATAGATGAATCCCGTGGTTTTCGAAAATGTCCAACTTATTAGGTAAAGGTCAAAAAGGATAAGCAATTCAATAATATTGTGCTTTTCTATGTCTGCGTAACTTACGGATTACTTGAAGTAATAGTCAGTAATTTCGAACATAATTATACATATCCGCTACGATCTTCCCTCTATTGCTATCAACTATCCTTAAATTCAGTCCATTCAGTAAGTATAAATAATTTCATTAAGCAAGACTAGGGAGGCTACAAATAACTTGAAACTAAGACAATATGAAATCAATCCGGCACTCTTGGTAATTGACGTACAAAATGGATTTGTAAGTAAGGGAGGATCGTATGACCTTATGGGTATGAATACTTCACATTACAACGATGTAATACCACGGATCGAAAGATTAGTTAAGTTATGCAGGAATTCAAAAATACCAATTTTCTATACTCAGGCAGTAAGAGAATCTTCTGGCATAGACTTATTAACAAAAAGTCACAAAATCCTACCAAGGGCCCGCGAAGAAAGAATTAAAAAGAGGCCAATATGTGTAAGAGGAACATGGGATGCTGGAATTGTAGACAGGATAAAGCCGACGAAAGACGATCATGTAGTCATAAAACGTAGAGATTCAGCGTTTCATGATACTGAAATTGGAGTTTGGTTAGATAGCTTCAAAATTGATACATTGATATTTTCAGGTATCGATACTTCAGTATGCGTGGAGACCTCAATAAGAGATGCATTCAATCTTGGATATGATATTATTCTAATCTCTGATGCCACTGCCTCTAACAACTTTTCACATTATGAATCTACACTTGAAAATGTACGGGGTTACTATGGCATAGTAATGGATATTGGCGAATTTAGTAGTTATTTGCCCATACAGACCAATCCCATGCAAGACGTATTCAGCAGCTCCAAAAAAGCCGCAGAAATGTTGCAAAATTCCTAAATTCAGGTACGATATTATTTGAAAGCAATGTGGAAAATTCCCTAACTATGCTTACGAGAACCAAATTATCATTAGACAAGTTAATTGCTGACAAAAATCTTATAGCCTTATTGGTAATGCATATTTATTTTGAGTGTAACAGCATCCAGGAATTCAAATTAAAGAGTTATCTAATGTAATTTTTTACAAAATAACGGGTTCAATATTTGTTGAGGTAAATCTTAAATCATTATTTTCATAATTATGTTAAATTTATTCAAGAAATAAAATATAGAAAATTATCTATTAATCTCAGATTAATTATATGACTTTCAATAAATCCGAATACATTCAAATAGCACCAAGTTACAGCTCTTTGGGCTATGCCAAAGTTGTTACTATCAAACTCAAATTCTATTTCTAGTGCAGACTTTATTATCGTAGGTGTTCCTGACGAATCGAAGTCGCATGCTAAGAGATCCGGTACGAGTAAGGGACCTGATGTACTTCGAACAAAATATAATGACTCGCAATATTTTGAAAGAGGTCATAAAAAAATTCCCATAACGCCAATGGCTGGAAGCATATATTCAAAACGAATATTTGATGTTGGTAACGTTGTTAAGAAAAATTATTACAAACTTATTTATGATATTTGCACATTAAAGAAAATTCCTATCTCTTTGGGTGGCGACCACTCCTTGACTACGCTTGCTTTAAAGGCTTTGAACGACTCTTTGGGCAAGAAAATAAGTTTGTTATATTTTGATGCCCACCCGGATTTTGTTACATCCACACAAGATTATTATGGTTCAGTTCTGTCTGATGCGAAGGATAGTATAGATTTTAAGAAGAGCTTGCTCATAGGAACTAGAGCTGCAGAACCCGAGGAACTAGAAAATATTCTTAATTCTCAACTTGAATGCATCACCCCTCTTGAAATTGTCGAAAACGGCATCAGCTCAATTGTAGATCGAATATTAACTACGTGTACAGAAGAAGATAGTGTTTATATTTCCATAGATCTAGATTGCATCGATCCAGGAATTGCGCCCGGTGTTTCGGTTCCTACTTCCTGCGGTCTCTCACCTTTGGAACTGGTTTTTTTGGTAAAAAAGGTCTGCTCTAATCGAAAAATTATAGGACAAGATATTGTTGAATTATGTCCTGATTATGATTTAAATTTAAATACAGCTGAAATAGGGGCAAGATTACTAATGGAATCGGTAGCATCGATACAGATGTGAAACGTCACAATTTATCTGTTTAAAGAGTCAAATAGTATAATAGAACCTACAGAAGGTTGGAAGGACATTCAATCTAAATTATTGTTATATTTGTTATGGTAACTTTATACATATATTCTTGGTTACTTTTATTTAGGTCAAATCGAAACTACGGATGAATGCTTAATGTTTATTGTATGATAACTACATATGTCGGTAACGGATCTATTTATCCGCATAGAATGATAGAATTCTAAAAATCATAAGTGGTTTGCACGCATTCTAGCTCACGTCATCCGAAAATATATGCAATATATGACTACTTAAATTATTATCATTAATAGTTTTTAGCGGTATGGTAGCAGATTTAGGGGTAGGATTACTATGAAAAAATAATTGGCTTGTTGAAATAATGGATATTCTAACTTAATGATATTGATTGGTATTACCTATAAAGTACGGGTATATAGTAATGTCCAGAAGTCGTCCTAGTTATCATCTTACTATCTAGTTCCAAATCGCCTATTTGTGAGTTATTACTCAAATATCTAGTCACGAAACCAGAAGTCAAAACAAGGGATAGTGATAGAAGGTCAATTCTAGATTGTTATATTAAGTATCAATGGACACAAAATTGGAAAAAATGATCTCGTTCTGAATCGTAAATTACTTATTTGATAAGTATAGACTCTCAATTGAGGATGGACTTGAACCGTAAGAAAAAAATGATAATTTTGTCGGGAATACTCACATTACTTTTTTTGGCATCCTACCAAATATCTAATTATATAAACAAAACAAATAAACCTCCACCCAATTTTGGCAAATCATATATAGATCAATTTGGAGTAACAAAAATATATCCTACAAAGGTTGGTGGAAGAGAATGGTATGTTAACATGAATGATCCCAACGCCGATGGAATATTTGATACGGGTTCGCCCATAAAAATACAGCCAGACGGATCTTGGCAAATTGGCGCGGACACAAATAGTAGGTCACAAAATCAAATCAGAATGTCGGTTGGAACACCAAACGGTATGGAAGAATGGAAAAATGTGGAAATAACAGGTTATGCTAAAGTATTAAAAGATATGGGATCAGGTGATTCCCTTGTTTGGTACGCCAGAGGTGGCAAGCATAGTAATGATTCTCCTTGCGAAGGAACATCACTAAAATCAGGAATTGATGTAGACGGAATAGCGTCTTGGAAGAAAGAAATATGGCACACTGGGGGATACACTGATGAAAGTGGAAAGCAAAAAGTTACAAGTTCAATAATAGGGAAGTGGATCGGTTGGAAGGCGGTTATATATAATATAAATCATGATGATTGGGTAAAAATGGAATCATATATAGATGATGAACATAACAATCATTGGAGTAAGGTTACAGAAGTCATCGATAATGGAAATTGGTTTGCCAATTCCCCAGATATCATTTTTAATAGCGCAAGTTGCAACAAGCCCAAAAATTACATAATAAATGAAAGTGGACCAGAAGTTACCTTTAGATCAGACAACCTAGTATGGAACTTTAAAAATTTGAGTGTAAGAGAGATTCGGGCCCCATAAAGCATTAAACTATACTTATACATGTAGAGCTTAACAGATACAATTAACATTGTTACTGTATTCTTATTAATCGCCTATGCTATATACCTCACAGTGTTACCTAGACAGATACATCCACTAGTTCTGATTATAATGATGGTAACTAGTATTTTTTGTTTTTATCTTACTAGTTCTGCTAGTCCAGGATTTGCCGAGGGCAATAATTGGTACGTGGGACAGGGAATAAAGCAAAATATGTATTTTACTTACAAGATACAGAATCATGACACAAACCAGGGTCAACCGTTTACTATGACTATTTACTTTAAGGCTTATGACCCTATTGGACATTTTTGGATAGCGCCAGTATTTGTTAATGACCAGGGTGCAATAATTAACGGAACTTTTCATTTAAGTGATCTTGACTTAACTGCACTAGGGAGTTCTCAAATACCTCACACTATGTCGCCCTACAGGAGTGCATATGAAAGTTCACTGCAATGGCTTGCGGCATTCGTTCCTAAACCAGGTCAGTCATTGAATGCACCCTACTGGGGCAAGATCGCCGCAATAGGAGGATCAGCTATTGCACCAGGGGGGCAGGAAAAGATAACGGTGCCTGCTGGCACGTTTGATACTACAGTTATCTCATGGCATAAGGGTGCAGATAATAGAATTTGGATAAGTAAAGATATGCCGTTTCCGATCAAGGCAATGACCTTCGCGGATGTTACAACTGGTAATCCTCCCATTTTATATTCATTTGAGCTCCAGTCAATAGGCGAAGGTCAACCGCCGATCCCCAAATCTCATTTTGAAATTCCTAAACCTCCGCTCACCTTGCAGACTGGTCGTGGAACCTATTATGTAGAGTTACTTTGGCAACCTGAAGTTATAGGAATTGGAAATCGTACTCAATTTGGACTTTTATTTATGGATAGCTCACAGACGATAGTCAGTGGCGTCATATACGATTTCAAAGTTACTGATGCAAACGGTACAGTAATACAGGAAAATAAAGATCAAAGGGCCCTAGATGGTACAGGTGTACAAACAGTGAGTTTTAACAAGCCAGGACCGGTAGATATCATGGTACACATTGACGGTGTTGAAGGACAAAATATTGGAGATTTCGTCGAGAGTACTGACTTTAATTTAATAGTGACAGCGTGATGTCAATATGCAGCATAGTTTCGCTTCAGGATTTTCACATCATTTTTCTAATATATTATAGTAGACTCGATCAAAATGAGGGTTTATTAGCGGTTAGAAATTTTCATCTTTAAGCAACTTACTCATATTATTAGGTAATTGTTTTGTGAATTGGTGATTACTCTTGAATCTACTTTTGTATATTAAGTGACGTACTAAAAGTTTGAACAACATTCCAGTCTAGTACACGAAAATAATATTCAAAAGATCGACTTCAGTTACAATATAAATCTATTTTGTAATATCAATCCTGAATCATGAATCGTTAATTAAGAAAATGGGGCACCGGATCTGGGTGCAGATTATTAATGCATTAATGAGGATATTTCTGATTTTCCTAAATTTAGAGTAACCCTAGTAAGTTCAAGATAAATATAACCTCCAGACATGTCAACCTAGTTCGGATCCCATGATGAAAAAGAAGATTGAACTGAACACTCTAGTTTAAGTTTAGATCAGACGGGCTAGGTCTACGATGGACCGAAAATCAATGGGATATATCAAAGTAATTTCTGCTTTAACTAAGTTAATGCAGGTTAATTAAGATCCAGGGATTAAAAAAGAGAGTGAATATGAACTTACAAGTTTATGGTAGAAATTTAGATGATAATTTCAAAAATATATACAATAAATCCCATTGGCGACTTCTATACCTGATGAGATATGTTTCAAATTTATTACCACATATTGCAGATATTTTGCCAATGTCACTAAATTTTGGATGCAGGGATCAAGGTAAAGTATGGCATTGTTTAGAAGTTCATAAGTGCCGAGCTAATGCTTCGTTGGATAGGTTCGATGATGGAGAGTGAATTTATCAAAAATGCTTCCCTGTCACCCAAATATACTTAACACAGAGATGACAAATACAAGAGGATTATAGATTGTCATACGATGACGAATTAAAAAAAATGACTACGGCCAGAGCAGATATTTTGAATTTGATCGATAGTTTTATTGATCAGATGTCAAAAATAAGGGCTGTACTGAAAGGCGTATCAGTCTCTGCTCTAATATTAGCTCCATTGGCAATTGGACTATCTCTTTTTCTTGTAAGTCATCCGTCTTTCTTTGCAGTGATAGATCGTGAAAGTGAATTTGGCCTAATCCTCGTGATTTTACTTGTATCAGTAATAGTTATTTCTTCCATATGGATAATAATTGGTATAAGACAGTACAGAATGGTTACATCATGGAATGAGAGATATAGTAACTACGTTTCTAACAAAGAAGAGATAGACAGAAAAATTGCACTAGACTTGGGTCTCCAGGACGATTCAGAAGACGTGCAGTGATTCGATTCATAAAATTAACCGGAATTCGAGGAAATTACGCTATCACCTCCAATCAAATATGGAGACGCAGATCTGGGAAACAATTTTTCATACGGTTCTAATATAGTTCTACAAAATGCAATCCCCACTTGTGTTGGCTTGTAAATTGTTATCATTCTCTTTCCTAACGATGTTTCAACCTTATTAATCAACCCGTTAGATTCCATTTTGTCAAATATTGATCTATGTTTTTTCAAATTAAGCCCACAAAAGCTTACTAGAGCCGTTTGATTAAGTTCACCATATTCAACAAGTTTCATAATAATATCTTTGACAATATAGATTCGATCTCTATATGGCTGTGAACCAGACACTGCATATGTATGAGCCAAATTACGTATATAGATTATACCATAGGGATCTTTATGAATTCGTATTATCATATTTTATTACATTTTTGTTTGAATTACACTCTAATGTCTTTGAAAATGTAGAAATACTTTAGGTGGTGTCAAGGAGCTGCATGTAATTTGACAAAAAAGTGCTTTACAGATCATGTACTTGTCATTTACGATCTAGTCTGTTAGATTTCAGATCTATTTCATTTAGATCTCTAACGTCCGATTTTTCACATAGATAATTGTAACTGATTTCAGCTACAAGTTTATGCCATTGCCACATTATTCCTTAAGGGTAGAATCCCAATAGATTTAAGCCTTAATTTGCATACGGAGACATTCAAAAAAAGATATATTACAAAATTACAATAATTGTCTTTATAATCCTATTTTGACTTGCTCAAGCATATGCTTTCCAAAACTGTAGATACTTTACTCAACACTCTCAGTTCAGGAAAATTTGCATCCCATGTGAAGATAAAGATGGCTTCATCGAATATTATTTAGAGACATTTTTTATAAATACATACCAGAAAACAAGAGTGTGATTAACTAATTCATTTATTTTCAAGTATATGGCATAATTAATAATCAATCCATCATCTTAATCATAAGGTATCAATAAATGAATTGTGCTTAGCTGGCTGTATCGTTCTATTCTGGTAATAGATACAAAAAAAACTTCGGCTTTCGGGACCAGACTGTCTACAGCCACAGCAAATAAGTCCCTAGGCCCGGTATAAAGAAACTCATTAAGCCCACCTAATCGCCCGCTACCCCGCCAAAGTGTTTAGAAAAAAATGCAAACATATGGATTTTAATTATTTATAAAGGGAAATTTCTTTAGAATTCTCGATAATAAATTATGGGCAAGCTATTTCAATATAAGCAAAATGACATATTTAGTCTTTATCAGTAAGGTCTTTTCCGATGGAGTCATCAATTTGAATCGTATTTCCACTTGTATCAATATATCTATTCGAATAAACTGTGTTCTTCATAGCCGCTCCACTTTCGATAGAGAATGCCTGGGATGATTCTGGAATGTTTATCATTGTATTATGGTGTATTTTATTGTTAGATGACTCTGCATCTAAATCGATCCCATTTTCGCTATCGGAGACTGTGTTGTTATAAATTTGATTGTCGTGTGATTCAGATATCACAATGCCTTGTTCCTCTTTACTAACCTCATTATTTCGTGCTATTGAATCATACATGTTCCTACTAAACATTATTCCCATCTTGGTATTGTTGCTTACTCTATTGTTTTCAATTAAAATGTTATAACAATCTAAAGAACATATAATTCCAATCGAGCCGTTATCTGTTACAGTGTTGTTTCTAATAATCATATCATGGGTACCTGTATGAGGATCAAGTCCATAATGAGTACTGTGGTGAATATTGTTATTTTGTATTGTTATGTTGCCTACGCCATTTGAATAAAAGGCAAAATAAAGATGGTGAATATTGTTATTTTGTATCATGCTGCCATCTCCTCCAAAGTACGTCAGACCTATAACAGGGCCTCCACCCACTCCTCCTTCATATCCAAGATAAGCAATTTCAGAGTTAGTGATATCGGTTGTACCTGTAGCACCATCTTCAACGCTAATATATGGTCGTGGGGAACCTATCTTTACCTTATATTTATCGTCCATAAGTATCCTACCTCCATCACTTATTGCATAGGTATTAGTGGATGCATCCCATGAAGTAAGCTTGATTGAATCAATTCTTAAACTGCCTCGTACTTCGATGCCATTTGCTTTAGAAATTTCATCGTCATCATTGTTTCTATCTTCATCATCTGGGTTTCCTCTTGATGAGCTCTCACGTGGTGCTATGATTTTTAACCAAGACGTATCTGAAGAATTGATATAAAGCGTTGATCCCTTTTCAATTTTCAGGGCTGCATTCAATACCCAGTTTCCTTCATCTCCGTCTTCCTTTTGAAGAACTTTTGGGTTATTGAGCTGATTATATATATCTGTAATTCTTGAAGATTTACATTTTATGATTATTACATTTTCTGACGGATCATATGATATACAATTAGATGATTGAGAACCAACAATCTTAGTGGAAGAATAAGAGATGGGGAACGATGATATTAATGAAGTTAAAAAGAGTAGAGTGAATATAGCAGATATTTCAGAGTAAGATACCCCTGATCTGGTTTGCATCTGTTGACATAATTAGGATACTTTATTAGTTAATTCAGGGTGTCAATTACTGTTGACTATACTATACGTACGTATCACCGCCATGAAAGGCGCCGGAGAAAAAATCCTTGCTAATCCATCTAGAGCAAAGTAATTTGTTATTTAGCTATTTAGCACCATATTACATCTGACTGTTCCAAGTAAGGCTATTAAAACAATCTACGATACATCCAAACGTTGCCTTTTTCCTGCGTTTTCCACTTAAAGTTGAATCTTGGTCCATAATAGCGCCTCGCAAGACTTGCGGTTGTCCTCAAAATCAAAAACGCACATCCTGTGTGTCTGTGCAGTTCTTGTCCTATTCCGCTACAAAAACTACAAATGTATTGGCCTATCTTCCTTCCGCGATATCCTTTATCAATACCAATTTTTCCGATCAATAGAGCTGGATATAGTTTTGTATCAAGGTACGAATCAGCATTCTTGATCAACTTGCAATATCCAATACAGGACATTGACAATGTAAAAAAAGCTACTAACTTATCTTCGTACCTTACTGAATATATTGAACCCAGATGATTTTCAAGATATGTGCGAATTTCTTCATGGATAAATTTGTCTACACCCAGTGGGTCTGAACCGTCAAGCTGTTTGAAATCAAGAATTGAGAAGTCGTCAATCTCAGAAAAATGCAAGAAACGTAGTTTGCTTGGATCAATCATCAATCTATGCAATGTGCCTTATAAAATTCGTAGTCTTCAATTAGAAGATCCTTTTCCCTGGGAGTAGACTCTTTATTTGCATATTCGATGAATATACTAGCCTCATTTTCTTGCAACAATGCTATGTCATAAGATTTAGTCATTTAATATTTGGTTTCTTGTTAACTATATTAATAAATCTATATCAGATAATAAATTTGAGTATCAAGTAAATCAAATGATTTTTCATCAAAAACTCCTGCAAAGCACCGGCGAGTAACCACAACACTAAGTACAATCCCAATCATTTAAAACAATGAAAACTGGGATCCAGAAAATTCACTGATAAAGATAAACATGTAATTTCGAAGAATAACACTTATGTAACATATGTTTGTTATGTGTAATTTTGTGAATTAATTTTTCATTAAACACCTTTTTGCATTTAAGTTGTTAAATATATTTGATACAGTACCGTCATAATAGAAAATAATAGTCATTTGAAAGGCAAAATCAGGAACAAAGACTAATTTATTTGTATTTTAAGACATGCAAAGAATATTAAAATTTGATTGAGTGTCTTAATATCCTTTGTGTTTTTGTCAAATATTTATTAGAATAACTGCATAATGTAGAATTACTAAATTATAATATAATGTTCGGCAATATATATTAGAAAAGAACGAAATCAAATCGTGTGAACAAACAATGGATAATAATTGGCGCTGGATCGTTGTTTGCAACGTCAATATTATTGGTATGTCCAATTCAAGGTATGGAAGCTGCTGTTGGTAATACGATCAAATCTTCAAATACAAACTCCTATTCAAAATACAGTATAACTAGCACCGAAGGTAACGTCAATTCAACTTCTATCAATACTAACGATGAGAATTGCGAAAAGGATTCAAAGTGTCGTGAGGCACTTGATAAAATAATAAATAATGTATTCGATTCTGAAAACGGATCAGAAATCAAAGAAGGCAAAGAGTTGGAGAACGCTTTAAATTCTCAGGATGAGACTGGGGCAGAGCTGTCCCAATATGACGATGATTTATCATATTAGGAATTAAGCAATGGCTTAAGTATAATGATACTAGTTCTTGTAGATTTTATCTTATATTGGAAGAGAGACGAGGTCAAGTGGTTGCGATATCCTTACATTAAAACCGATACTATAGGCGGATAAGATAAAACAATCTATTGTAACGCAGAATGAAATACTGGCAAAAATTGAATATTTGTTAATTCAGATTGTACAAATATTTTATTGCCATAACGCTCTGCATCAAATCGAGTATAACCCCAATCATTGTTGTTGCACCGGCATCAGGTAGGTCTATAAGTCCAGGAAAGGAAATGGGTATGTCTCATCTGATTCAAGTTGACTAGTCACGAGCATATTCAGAATTTGGTAACTAGGTACCAAACTATTCGTTCTAAATGCGGCTAGATCCTGTTTGGAACTTCATTATTGATGACTAAAAAAAATTATGATCATTAGTACATCGCACGAAATTGAGCAAACAAAAAATAATAAATGTTGATTAACAATCTATTTGAATTAAGTTCTTAAGTGTGGGCAGCTTGTGGAAAAGTAATAGAGGGAGTTGGCTCATATGGACATTCAACTTATTAAATGCAGAAATAAATTTTGCAGCAAGAATCTATATGTGAATGTGAATGATATTAGGTCTGTTCCGGTTGTATTTTGTGGGGAAAAATGCGTCAATTCATTTCTTGATTTTGAAATTAGTCAAAAGGAAGCAAATTATGAAGATCCTGTTGAGATTAATAAATTGGTGCAAAATGTTATCGGCTATACACAAAAAATAGAGAGAGAATTTGAAAATTTTAGAAAAATTAGATCCACCTATTTCGAGTTGTTTAAGAGCCGTGAGTTAAAGAGTGAGACTTATATTCGTAAGTGGTCATTCAATGACGAGGATAAATAGAATTGCCGATATTTTTGGATACTCATAAAGTACCATTTACAAAAAAACATCTTCAAGAATTATGCAAATCGCCGCGGGATGAATTTGGTGTTTCACATGTGGATCTCCTTTTCAACAAAGAAGCCAATGTGTGCTTTTGCATACTTGACGCTCCAGATCAGGAGTCGGTCAAGAAACATCATGAGAAAGCAAACGTTAATTGTGAATGGATCATAGAAGTTGAAACTGCCAAGATGTAGTATCAATACTGCTTTAACTTACGCGAACAATACAGGGCCAAAAATTCTAAATTTAAGTCAACAAATCTATTTCCACATTTTTGGCCACACTAATTAACGAATATCTATCTATTCATCTGTTCTTTATCCATAAGCTTGGTTCAATATCGCTAATTTGAGTAAGTTCACAATAAGATTATGAAGATTACTTCCTGTCAATTTCTTCAGTTACAATACGTATGAGCAGATGGGAATCCACTGGTTTCCTGATGAATGCATCTAATTTCAATTCTGGGTAAATTTCCCTCACTATCTCATAGTTTATCTCGTATGCCGTTATGAATATCACTCTTAATTTATTGTCGATTTTTTTCAGTTCATCATTCAATTGAAAACCATCCAACTTCGGCATTCTAATATCAAGTATGGCCAGAGCATACCATTCTGATTTGAACTCTCTTAATGCGTCAACGGGATTGTTATAGGTATCCACTGCAAACCCGTTACCTTCCAGAATCGTCTTAAAGCTTAATGTAACGTCTGGTTCATCGTCAACAACTAAAATCCTCTTCATTAACATCACTTATTATTTGAGGTTTATATTGTTTAGATTGATACGCAGATATCGTCACTGATATTCGGTCGAAATCATATCAGCCCACATCAGCACCTTAAAAATAGAACATAGAATATTTTTATCTCCCGACGAATTCACAGTAGAGCTGACTTTGGAGCTTGTCCTGAACAAAATATCTTGCAATTCGGTCCTGTCAAAATAACGCCTAAGTTGGCAAGTCTCTTTACTATACTAAATTAGGAGACGACGTTAATCATTGATTTATTTCTTGGGCTATGTCACTGCACTATTTTTACGCGGTATTAGAGATATCGTCATGCTGGTAGTGTATTAGAGATTTGAATCTTACCTATTGAATTCCGCCGAAATTATTGTTCAAGACGCTCAAGGCCTAATTCTTAAATGTAGGGCTAATTGTAGCTAACACTAAATCAAAATAGTATTCTCAAAAAGTTATAATTCAAAAATTTAGCAATAATAATCTACATAACAAGAAATACAGAAACTGATAACTCTATTCTAACCACGATAAAAGAGGGTTAAATTCATTTTACTTAACCCAATAAATGTCTGGATTTGAATAATTAGTGTAAATTTACCCATATCCTCGGAATTTGTATCATTCTACCTGATTACTTACAATCTCTCACCAAAACGAATATTTCCATTTAGTTGACTAGAATGCTATTATCGTTTATGAATGAACGTGAAATGGAGAATCTTTTTATAGGCCCAACTAATCTGGCACATACCCAGAATCACAATAATTTAATTTTTCCAGGTCTATACATAAAGTAGCAATAAGGATAAAGAACTAGACCGATTTCGTAATTTTGATTCTTTTTGTAAGCGTGATTAAGAAGTCACAGAATTACTTGGATATAGATTCCGTCGTATTCAGCTTCGTAGATGGAAAACCAAAAGTTGGTCTTAAATACTTTAAATCTTGGGAGCGTGACCCTTCTTACCTACGAGGCCCAATTTCTGAAAGAACTCGCTAACGTGTCATCTACGATTGACGATTCAAAAAATAAAAAAATATAGCAAGCGAAATGCTAAAAGGAAAATTAAACTCGAAACTTTTGAAATTCAATAATAAATCGGTTTTAGGTCTTACGCATATTATTGTCCAAAATCAATATACAACTTTACTAATATCCTAAAGCGCATTCAAATATAATTTGCATTTCTCTATAATTTGCAGTTAAGATTGTTATATTTTCCGACGATTTATGATTCTCTGAATAGTTGTTCTGTAAGAATATGCTTATTTTGATTTTTTAATAATGTACAATGTCACTAATTTTTAATACAATTCTCGATTGGAACTATACGCAAATGTAATAATATTACTGAATGATAACCTGAAATAAATTTCACGCTAAACAATATTTTTGTCTTCTTGCATTTTACGATAAAAAGTGTAATACTCTACCAAATATAAACACAGATCAGGTTCCAAGTAATTCCAATGAACTTGTGAATAATTATACCAAAATAATTAACATAGGGTATAAATTAGTTATGAATTAGATCGATAGGCTGGGTGAAAAATTTAAAGAATTATACAAGATCTCAAGCGATGTTTGAAGAATTCAATAGAAATCTCTTCCAATCTTGGAATTCGTTAGTTACTACACAGCAGATAATATAATATCTTATTTTTAAAAAAATAGTAATTATTGATAGAGTTTAAACTTCGAGCCGTCACTTTTTTTGGCAATTTTTAAGCATGTCGTGTACCAACGTATGTAAATTTGAGCTGATAATTTCAGTACAAAATATCCATAACATTTGCTCCGGAATTTAAACTACGGTTTATTTAGATGGCACTGTCAGAGCATTGGTCAGAGAACGCGATGTTGTGATTCAATATGTCACAAAATTGGGTTTCAATAGCTCGTTCGTGAGTAAAGTTTCTCATAAAAGGTTTAAAGAGATCAGTGTGCTATCAATTAGAATTCTATGAAATGTAAAGAATGCAAGAGTGAGATAACTTCTGAATCCAAGTTCTGCTCCAATTGTGGCGTACAAATTGGGCTCAAGAAGGAAGTATATCATATTTCAGCTGCTGGACTGGTTGGAAAGGTAAAGGACTTAGTACGCGATGCCAGTGTTAAGAGGGTAGTAGTCAAGGATGAAAAAGGAAAATTGCTTTTATCTATACCCGTTACTTGGGGAGCGGCAGGCGCAGTAGCAATGATAACGTTAGCCCCATGGCTTGCAGCATTGGGTGTCATTGCGGGAGTTGTTACCAGATGTAGGGTAGAAGTTGAAAGGTCTACTGATAATTGAAAATATCTATTATCTTAAATCGTGCCAGTAATGGATTTTAACTAGTACATATGTCGAACAGTTCCAAAAAATGTCCTCGATGATAAATTGAAATATCTTGGAGCTCAATAATGACCTATCCATTGCGAATTACTTACAATTGATTGTGATATATTTTCATTTTAGTCAAATCAATAGTTATTCTAGATTACATATGAAACCGGTAGATATTAAAATTGTAGATGACAAACTTAACCAATTATTTTTGCCACAATTCCACTAGCGCTTAAAATCGAAATTAATGAAATTATGATTATTTCTAAACTAAAATATATTAAGGTAAAATAATCATAAAACAAAAAGACTAAGATATCAGGCGTATATTAACTAATGATTTCCCGAAGTTGTTGACGTTCCTGTTGTGGGGAAAATATACTAGACTGTAAAACATCTCAAACCCCAGTATTTTCTTGCTTTTTTATGTCTACGACGACTTTATCCCCCACCTTTAATGCCATATCTTCGTACTCCCTCATGCTAAGTTTTAGAGTTGGGGAATCAAGTGAACCCATTCCTCCACCCATAATACCTGCCATGGCTTTTGGCAAATTTTTCATTAAATCTTCAGGGGAAGTAAATGCGAATGCATTAGTACCAAACTGATTTGTTGGTCGCTGTTGTTGCCTTTCTCCTCCTACTAAATCGGTTAGAGTAACGTAAACATATGGACTTCCATCCTGCATTGCTTCGATTCGCGAAACGATGTACTCCTTTATCATTTAATGCTTTTTTAATATAATATCGTATTAAATGTTTTATTACCGTGTATTAATTTTATGCGTCATTCTGCAATTACCCAGCCATTGCCATTAATTATCAGACCCAGACTCAATTTATTATTATCGAATGATATTGAGGTCCTGTCAACTTTGGAGACCACCCGCTTTTCCACAACCTAGATTATCTAGGTTTCACAGAAATTGTGGATTTATATATCGATAGGTAGCATCACACAATTGTACACATGTCAAAGATTACAACTGTTTTCTCCTAAATAATGATAATAGTCATCAAAACCTTCTATCCTTTCTTTAAGTACTGAACGGTTCTTTTTATCATACTCTTTTCAAATGGTGAATTTAGTATGTACCAAACAAGAAATTACACGCTTGCGGATACCAAGTACCTCAATCTGAGTAAACAGTATGTTTGTCATAGATCCTTACCAAAAAAAGTCCGAAAATTGTAATATATTATGTTCTTAATTCAAATCTGCGGCACTTTTTATTGAAAGATCTTACTAGAGTTGGAAATCGAAATGAAAATCAAAGAAGCTTTTTATATGGTCAGATTTACATTTGTTAATGGATTGATCGACAGTAATTCCTCCAGCATTAATCTAGAAAGAGAAAGGCAGAGAATTTTTAGAGAAATGATAGAATCTTCTGTTGGACTAAATTTCATGCACAAAAGAGTCAGACCGATTAATATTTTCAATAATCTAACTGGACCTCAATCGTTGAATCCTACCCTTATCACCGATATTGCGGAATCTAAGAGTTACTCTTCAGAGATAATTAGGGACCTGCTAAGAAAAATCGAGGGTGACAAAAGACATTATACATTGGGATACGAGCCAATCTAAGGGTTTGCTGATGACATTCCATCCTCTATCGTACTAGTTTCTTTAAGTTTTACCATCCTTGCTCTTTGCAGAAATTACGTAATTTGTTACTATTTGCGAAATAATTTACTTGAGCTTAATTCTTAATACAATTTTTCATTAAATAGAAAGTTGAATTCTGATTTCAGAAATTAAATCCTTAATGAGGGAACTTAATTAAAGGATTGTTTAATTTAAATTACTTCATTCCCTTCCAATGAAGTAGCAGTAAAATAACAGATTTTAAATATTGCTATCGCTTATATAAAAAGGATTAATCAAAATGAGTTCACAAGAAGACTATAATTTGCTTGAAATGATGTCAAAACGCTTTAAGTTGGATGACAATACTGTTAAGACTTCTACTACTACTAGTCAAAAACAAAGAGTAGGATCTATAACAGCAAATAATATTCAACTTAACGAATTGGTCAAGTTAGTAGTTAATCAGCATCAAAACCAAAGGACCGGTTCAATTAGTTCAAAAGTTGAAGATGAAGTAGGATTATTGAAGAGTTTCCTATCAACATATCAATAATTTATTTTATTTCTTAATTTCTGATTTATTTTTATAAGCATTTATTCGGTCCTGAACTAGCCGTTTAGTGTCAGATACTATCGTCCTTTTTGGTTTATTCTTGATGACTAGTTTTCGAAATTCTTCTTCTCTCTGTTTTTTATTTCCGCCATAGGGATATTTGTATTCAGAGTATGGGTATACATAATTGCGACCTGGAACTCCTTCATCTATTATTTTCGAATCATAAATGTCATTAATTCTAGATCCTAATAATTCCGTCCATGCTTTTGCACGCTGTATATCATTAGTTACCATCGAAGTAGATTTTTGCGTATCAAGTATCTTTAGACTTGAAACTTACAAAAAGATTAATTCTTGAAGTATATCAATTAGTCTAACTCTAAAGTCGTCCTTCCTAGAATTCATTTGAAGAATGCCAGATATTAGATTTTCAAATATGAAACCATAGTGATTATATTCTGAACGTGGATTCAGTCGCTTTATTCCAAGTAGGTCCAACATATCAGATTCAAACACTTCGGCTAATTATTGATTTTCTGAGGTTGCTTCGAAGAAAAATACAAGATTAGCCATGGAAAAGCATTCTGATGATCCAACCCACTGCCATGTTTATTGGATATCTAGCAAACCAATGGCTAAGCGAACTTTAGACAAAGATGGGAAGATACTTGATAAAATCAGAAGGAATGAACTTCCATTGGTTGAAATTAAGGCGGCAGGTGATGTGGCTTTTTGTCAAGGTGGAAAACATGAATCGAGAAATCCATATCTTCCTATTGGTACAACTGAATTATGCATCATAGAAGAACTGGGAGATCACATCCATTCTATTTGCCGGAAATATAATTTACCTGTATCTGATTCTGAAAGAAACCAACTTAGAAGCTTAACATCAATATCCAATGGCAAAAAGTCAAAGTCAAAGGATAAACAAAGCAGCCTATTATCAGATGATCTAGATAATAAAAGATGGACTAAGATTTATGAGAGTTCAAGAAATAATACACTCTTTGATAGGGCAAGGAAATATCTAAGATTCTAAGATATGGGATAAGGTTCACATGGATAGTGCAAAATACAGGGCTACACAATTAATGGACGCTTTACTTAATTGCGTTAATCTTTGTAAACAAATAATGAACGACCCAAAAGGAAGACCTGATGATAGAATAGAGGCGGCGAAGACATTGTGTATTGCGGAAACAAATATCTTTAAGATCGTGAATGAAGGTCCAACGTTTCGTGTAAGTTTACCTCTTTTTCCTAACAATAATGACAATCAAGGATCAATAAACAGTAATAACAACAACAAGGAACTACCTAACTAGATAAACTCATACCTATTCGTCTCTGCAGTAAAAGTAGGATTGGAAGCTAGATTTACCATAAAATCTCAATTGCATAATTTAGTTTTAGTCCAACTGAAGACAGTTAAACTGTATCTTTCTTTTTTACTTCATTTACTACAAAGTCGACATATTTTTTCAATTCAACTTCATCAAATTCCAATGGTCGTTGGATATCTCCTTCCAACCTATCCTTGTGTTTTGAAATATCCTTTACAGTTTTTTCTATTAATTTAGCAACTTCGGCATCCCCAATTACTCCTAATAGCTTTGATTCCATTGCATGTTGATGTATAAATATACGCAAGCTATTGTTTGCTGAAACAAGTGTCGCAGAATTAAAGATTCCTAGCAGTAACAGAAATGACGCAACATTCAAAACCGTTACTGTAGCAATTCCAAATGGAGGATAAGGCACAACTATTTGGGTAGCTGCTTGGTTAGCGCTGAAAATAAAAAATATACCCCAACCAGCGATGGCCATCGATAACCTCATTCTTTTTTCATAGCCTATTTTTCTCGACATATTCCAAAAAGCAATTGCAAATATTAATCCTCCAATAGGCTTATTCAACGCCAGAATTATTGATACAAGGATGGAAACCGTTATTGGATCGTTTTGAAAATAGGAAGATAGTATGGGGCTTAAGGTAAACTGATAGAAATAAGTTATTAGGAAATATATCAGAGGTAGAACCAATATGGTCCAATACATGACTGAGCGAATCAATTTTTCTCTATAGGAGTACATCAGGATTGCTGTCGTAATCCAAATACTAAAAAATGAAACCAAGGACGAGATTCTGAAAAGGCTATTCAAAAGTGGATGTCTACCTCCAGATATATCTCCGGAACTACCAACATATTCCGCAACAAAATATTGGTTGTCGGTGAGCTTGGCACCAACGTATAATAATGTTACTATTAAATTAAACGATATTAGACACATGGAAACAAAATATAAAAGGACAATCAAATCATGACTTGATTTAAACCAGTACAAAAATAAAAACGCCAACCATATTATCAGAACAGCAGACGTTCCGTAACTTATAGTGATTATTAATATATTTATCTTGGTTTCATAGTGTTTATAATAGAATTGTTGAAACATCAGTAAGCCAACCAAAATTGCCAGCACAAATAACGATATTAAAGAAATCATGTAGAAAACTCTGACCTTTGTAGTAATACCAAATTGACGACGTCCAAGTGAATTCTTTGCAAATTTTATCACGAAAAATTGTAAAACTAGACAAATAGAACTATTAACAGAAAATAGTAATACCTTACCTACCATTGGTATAAAATATTTGTTAATAAGATCATTGATTTTAACAAAAGAGATATCTATTATCAAAGTTATGCTTAAGACAATCATTACGATAAGAAATTTCCTATTGGTAAAAAAACTCTGATTCACGACACTCAATTCTTAATCCCAGAGTCTCTACGCTAAACATAAGGCTTTTGTATATGATGGGCTACTTATTATCGAGACATGAGGAACCAAACCCTTTGCTTAGCTATGATGAGCGTACTACCTGTCGCGATAATATCAGTTTTGAGTTCAACAGCGACTGCATCAAGTTCGTTAAGTATCTTTCCGCCTGGGGGTGAGCCTTACGGTCTATCATATGCCAAACATATTGAAAATTACTGGAAATGGGCACTAGGAATACCTGCGAATGAGAATCCGGCTAATGATCAAACAGGAGAGAAATGTGCTACAGGCCAATCAAATTCTAATTCATCGGTATTCTACTTGACAGGTAATAGTGGAGGTGTATCTGAAAGAGTATGTAAAGTGCCAGCAGGAAAAGGTCTCTTTATTCCAGTTATGCAGGTCGAGATTTCTGACAAGGAATCGCCTGGAGCATCAGACGCACAATTGGCTGAAGCTGCAAAGAATGATCAAGATAGTGTTAATAGTCTTTATCTCAAGATAGGCGACAAAGAATATAACTTTGATGAACTCCAGAAATACAGAACTGCTACAGATATTTTTGAAGTCGACTATGCAGATAACGGGATTTTTGGAATCGTAGTGGGCGGCCCAAGTAAAGTTTCAGCTGATGGATTTTACATTATTACTGAACCACTACAGAGAGGAAACTATACGGTTCATTATAAATCAAGTTTGATTTGTACTGGCCCGGAATGTACTGAACCTAATTTCGCTCAAGATATCAAATACAACATAATTGTAGAATAATTTCTTACAAGTGTAGAAAGGTCCCCTGGGCTATTTTATACGTGAATGAGTTCTAAGACTTAATGCGCATATTATGCCAGAGCAAGTCTAACTTCTTTGATTAATTTATCTTCAGTTAATGGCTTACTTAAGATCTTGTTGAACCATTTTCGAACTTCATCCCCAATTGATTGTGGCTCCCATGCAGTTAACAATATAGCCTTAACAGATTCATCAATTTTTCGTATATTTTGAATAAACCCTAAACCATTGAGATCCGGCATAAAATAATCAGTAATTATCAAGTTGTAATACTCCGGCTTGAATGCTGACAAAGCCTTAATAGGATCGGTATAATTATCAATTTTATAGCCTTCTCTAGTTAGAATTAACTCAAATACAAATCCGCTGTCCTTCTCATCTTCTACCAGTAGTATTCTTATATTATTATCCGTTGCAATTGTATTATTAGCCTTGAAAATACTACAGTTCCATGTCACTAATAATTAAGACTATCTCTATGTCTTTATAGAACTAGCACACTAACTAGTACTATATTAAGAAACTTATCCTACAATTACTTATTGTGCGAATACTAACTAATGGTAATTTGAGGATGATGATTTAGTACATTCACAGGTAACTGAAAACATAACAGATCCTACTCAAGTTGTCTATTATGGAAAGTTTGAACATCAAGATACCAGTACATTGCCACACAGAGATAATACATATAGTTATGAACAATTTATACTCCCAGAATGGAGAGAATTCTGCGATTTAACCAATCGCCCTGGCGGACCTAGAGGTCTAATTAAGAACTATCGATTAGTTGAAGAAAACAAGCCAAGTCATATAACATAACAGCTCAGCTACTATAAGCTGATAGGATAGGAAATAATTTATCTTACCAAAATTAAAATGTCCTGTTGGCTCCCTAGGTAGTAATGAATGCCCAAACCTAGGAGTTCAAGTAAGAATACTTATCCAACAGGACAAATTGTAATATATACAAAATAATTTAAGTTTTAGATAAAATAATACTGAATAATATTATGGAATAGTTTGGTTAAAAGAGATTGTCCATCATGTCCATGGCATCATCTATAGTCTTTTGACATATAGAGTCACAATTACTCAATCCATTATTGTTGATTTGGAAATTTCCATTATCGGATTGGATATTTCCATTATCATTAGTTTGGGTATTTCCATTATCATTAGTTTGGGTATTTCCATTATCATTAGTTTGGGTATTTCCATTATCACTGGTTTGGGTATTGCCATTATCACTGGTTTGGGTATTTTCTTTTCCATCGATTATGTCAAACATTCTGAAACTATCATTAGAGTTAATTTTATCGTCATCCTTTGCCCAGACAGATGAGTTTAAGTTCAGAGTAACTATTCCAGCCACAAAAAGTACTATAGGTATTGTTGTTAGTAAACGTGCTTTCACGAAAAACTGGTTATAAATATTGTTAATACGCATTGCTTAATAAAGTCATGAAATTTTTTTTCCGAAATTTCTACGTAAAAATGCACCTAAAGAATAGTACAAATTAGCAAATTAGTCCATAATCTACGGGCGTTCATAACTCATTATGAACGAGTTAAATGTTTTGATAAATTCTGTCTGGCAAAGTTTAGCCTTGGCTCATGGTCATGGTTTAAATCAAATAAACCCTAATTGCTTTTCCAAGCCGTCAATTCTTGAAACCAGTTTTTCAATCCTATCCTGCTTTTCCTTCATGACTCATTCTGAAATCAGAAATTAAATCCTTCATGAGGGAATTAATTAAAGTGTGTTTTAATATACCTCTTCCTGCTTGACGTCTTTTCGAATATTATACTAATTTGGTAAATTTAAAGTTTTAAGTGGATGTGCTTATAATTCCTCGTAAAGAAGAATCAAGTCTGAAGTAGTTGCTGCTATGCTAATAGCCTTTATGTTGGGATTTGCTATAAATTCCGCTAATTGTTCTATACGGTCTTTTCCTCTCAAGCCATGTGTAAAATTTCCTATCTTCTGCTTTTCTGTCATAGTAGTTTCCGGTAATGTCTCGATATAAATCTAATTTCAAGCAAATTCGGGTCAGGACAACAGCATTAATTAATAACTCAATATCCCTTCGCTAAAATGTGGTCCAGAACCCGCCTAGAGAAATTGACGGATTTAGGTTAGGAACATATGAATTTACTATAGATGTATTAGCAGAAACAGGACAATCTGTTACCGCTAAGTTTAGAGTGAATATAACTAGGAATATTAGAGATATATTCCTGGAAAGGATTGAATAAAATATTTTTGCTTTACTTTTCAATCATTCATTTTAGAGGCGGGTAACTGACCCCGAATGATGAACTATGAATAAATCCGAAATCCGTTATTATCCATTATTAGACAGATAATGATTTAAAACTTAATTATTGTTTAAGTTTACGTTCGCGTAATTGCTTGACAATAATATCATTAGCAATTATATGACATTTACTACATTGATGATAAGTTGCATCATTCTTTCTGTAGATACGAACATTTTTCCAATCATGCTCACATGGAATAGGTTTCTTAAGCATTGATTCAAACATACCTAGTTCATACCCAAAAAAGAAACTCTTCTTTTCTAGATATTTTTCAATTCCTTGATAGATTTTTGGGTATGTTTTATCAAAAGTATCAAACAGTATTTTATATTGAATTATATCAAAATCGCTAATACTCATAACTCTTGATTCATCACCTTGACCAGAATACCATTTTGACATTGACATTCTGTTTTTAGTATCGTATGATTTCACGCTAAAATTCAAATCTGAAACCATGTTGAGAAACCTTTCATAGATCATATCAATGTTAATTGAATCATGAATAAATTTTCTTGCAAGTTTATTTCTTCGTTCTGATTCTTTGATTGGATTATTTTTTATGATTGTATTATCTTCTAAATCATTTGGTCTGGTTGACTCAATAAAAGTATAAAGTATGAAAGCTCCTATTCTATTTGCAAATTCAAAGACACACTTCTGTAATTCATCAATCTCGTTTTCTTTTGCAAATGATTTGCAAATTAGTTTTGAAGGGCTATATCCTATATTTGATTTAGCAAGTTCAATATTTATCGAATCTGGAGGTATAACACCATAATTTTCTAATGGATTTTCATCTTCCGGCTTTGATGTAACTAAATGAGAATTCAATAGTATTTTTATTGTGTCATTCAGGAAGTTAGAGTATACTTTTCTAAATACAATGTCAAGATCTTTGACATAATACAAATGCTTCTTTGATTTAATAACTTGATTTGATTCAACTAGTCTATCTAGAGTGTTATGAACTGTTTGTCTTATCATTTTAAGATTAGTTTCTAACTCATGAGGAGAAACGCCTTGTCTATGTTCAAGTAGGTAATTAAAAACTATTGTCTCGTTGATTGTCTTTATTAGGATGATTTCCATTCTTTAATCGGTTAAATTGCTTTGACACTTTAGTACTAACTGTAAAAGGTATTATACAGTTATAAGTGTTATCCAGTAAATTGAGTTTATGTCTAAACTTGTGAGAATTTCAGACACAACCTATCTGAAGTTAACTGAATTAGCAAAATGGACTGACACACTTGATGCTGTTATATCTCAGTTATTGGAAGGAAAAACTATCGTTCAAGGCGTGGGCGTGGAGTGCCAACCAACAAATAAGTAAAGATTGTCAACGACTGGAAAATACTCTTCTGATGAAATTATAGAAGTTTTAGAAAACTATAGCGAATTACTAAGTTCATTAATTGCTCAAAAACAAAAGTCTGGGGCACCAAACCCAGACACACGGAACTACAGAGCAGGACAACTATCCACCAACTCGAACCACCAAGAGGCGTATAATCGTTAATGCAAGTAATAGAAAAGCCAGAAGATAAACGTAACGGTAGCTCTCTTGAAGACGAATGGTCTGATTCCTATCTCGTAGATAATCTAAAGCAGCATTTAGCAACCGTAGAATTATCAAAGTCTAAAACTCAAACCGATCTTCTTGATACACCCAATGATAAGTTCAACGAAAAATTTTGTTTAATATCGAATCGTCATTATGTAAATCAGGCATTTCATTATCTTAAAATTGGAATACTTAGCCCTGTTCCAGAGTTCTTAATTAGCCTGTCAGATTTATCTCCAAAGTTAGTAAAAGAACTTGCATTACTGGATAAAGAAACTAGGGAATTTGTTTTAAAACAGGCAGTAGGAAGAATCTTTGAAGATATCAATTCAAAACTGTACCATAATTCCATTTCGAGTGTACTCAATGTGAGGTTGGTTGAATAAATAATGTCCAATTTTGAAGATGAAAATAAAAAGAAGATATTAGACGAACAGGAGAAGGAATTTGCAAAGGATAAAGACTCTTCCCAACCGTTACTGCTTACTGATGAATTAAGGGCTGAAGGAATCGAAATGATTTCCTTCTCCAAGAAATATTTGTATGTAGAAGATTGCAACGGTCATTCTGTTCATGTCAATTTATTCAAAAACAGTATTTCCAGAACACTAGAATATTTTGACAGTTTAGTCGATGGTACATTCAATGATCCATTAAAGAAATCAATAAAACTATTCATTGCTGAAGCATGGGGAGATATTGGAACTAAATCCAAAAGTAAGGCTAAATCCAAGGGCAGTGACGACGACAACGACGACAACGACGACAACGACGAAAGCGGTAATAGTCGGGAGAAAGAAAAAACCACAAAAGCACAACTTGTAATTCCTGTAGTAAAACCACGCCTAAACAAATTATTTTTAGATGAGTACGGAATTCCACATGTTGGCATAAGCGTTGACGACCATATTGAAGTTTTAAAACTCAATGCTACCAGATTCAAAAACTGGGTACGTCGAACAACCTATAAAGAAAATGGCAGTATAATTGATAGTTCAACCCTTAACGACATAATTGGAATCTTAAGTGCAGAAGCGGAGTTTAATCCTGAATGTCCGACTATCAATTTAGATTTACGTGTAGCCAACGTTGACGACTCTTGGTACTACGACCTGACTAACAAACAATGGGAGTTTATCCAAATAACTCCTGAAGGCTGGTACAAAATAAAAAATGCTATAATATTCCACAGATACCACACAACTCCACAAGTGGACCCAATTAGGGATTATCCTCCTGATATCCTTGACAAATTTATCAACCTGTTCAATGTTCAGGGAAAGAAAAACCGATTACTGCTAAAGTGCTACATAATTTCGCTATTCATCCCAGGAATTCCTAAAGTAATTTTGAACCTTCATGGAGAAGAGGGATCCGCCAAAACTACACTTCAGGAGTTGATAAAAATGCTAGTTGACCCCAATCCAATGAAAACATCCTCATTCGTAAAAGACACAAACGAATTCGTTCAGCAGCTTGCCCATAACTACGTCATGGCTTATGACAATATTTCAATAATGAGGGACTGGATTTCAGACTTACTGTGTCGAGTGGTCACAGGAAGCGGTTTCTCAAAACGGGAACTATTCACGACAGACGACGATTTCATTTACACCATGAAGCGATGTATCATGTTAAATGGTATAACCATTGCGGCAACGAAAGCGGACCTTCTTGATAGAGGCTTAATAATACAACTACAACGTCTTGCAAAAGCACGGTGGAGAAACATTGAAGATATTTGGAAGGAGTTTGAAGAAATAAAGGCTCCATTACTTGGCTACATCTTAGATGTACTTGTCAAAGTTATGGCATGGAAGAAGGAACACGGTTCGCCATCTATACAGTTGTCAAGGATGGCTGATTGGACAGAATATTCCGAAATAATAGCTAGATGCATAGGCTATAAAAATAACGAGTTAGTCGAGGCATACAATGAAAATCAAGGGCTCCAATTAGACGAGGTTCTCAATTCCAACCCAGTCGCAACAGTACCTATCAAATACATGGCGAATCTTGCAGAAATCAAACCTACACCCGTTTTGGAACTCAAATTACCAGCAACCAAATGGCTGAATGAACTTAAAACTCAAGCCGAAAATATGGGAGTAGATACAAGTAACAAGTACTTCCCAAAGATTGCCAGTCAATTAACTCTGCGGCTTAAGGAACTAAAAAAGAGTCTAGCTGCGGCAGGGATTGAAATCGAATGGTCATTTAACTCCCAAACCAGAGAGCGGAATATTAGGATTAGGAATACGTCGTTGCAGTCGTTGCAGTCGTTGCAAAATGGAAATCAAGCACGAAGTTCTGAGCACAAAAACGGAAATCGCAACGACCGCTACGACCGCAACGACACTTTTCCAAACTATAGGGAAAATGAAAATGAAAAGGAAAGTGAAGATGAAGAAACAGTCTTTGAATCAGACGACGAAGACCCTACGAATTACGATGATAATGAGGAGTCTGACACCCAACAATGACCATTATTATCGACTACAAAGACAAGAACAAAATACCTTATGAAGAGTACACCAATCCACAGATAACAGTACGAGATATTATAATCTGCAGCATAAGAAAAATTCCTCTTCCCAGAATTGTAAATAATATCTACAAGCCTAATCCAAAGGGTGATAGTTGGAGCTGCAAGAATTGCAAGACTAGAGGCGACAAGTGGCATCTTATGATACATCTCTGCAAAGCCTTGAGACCTGAAAAGCCAAAAACACGCTCGAAATTCAACAGGTAGAAGAAGAGATACGACGACGATTAGAAGCGAGCAAGTGGACGTGTCCATATTGCAAGGAAGTCACAGACAGATTTTATAAAAAATTCCATCATAGGTGTTTGCCTGAAGAGAAGAAAAGGGAATTAGAAAAAGAAGAGGAATCTGAACTTGAATCGTGTCCAACTTGCAATAAATTACTTGATCCATATTACAAAAATTTCCATTATCCAAACTGCAAAGGCTTGAAGCGCAGTGTCTAAAACTATCAACGTTGGCTCGCTTATTAGAGCCAAACCACTATTTCAGGATGAAGATTATAATATATTCAAGTGTCATCCTGCAACTGGAATTCTCTACCTTATTAACAACTTTATGAGTGGCCATGTAAGAGTACGAGGTCGACCCAATGGACAATATCCGTATAATTACAAAGAGATGATTCAAAATATTTTTGGTGCCGCAGATAATGCAATTGAAGTATGTTCGAATTCTATTCGAGATAGCAATTTAACGACTGTGGATATTAGACCTGATGTTAACCCGAAGTATGTAGCAGACGGTCAGGATATGTCTTCCATATTCCAGGATGAAACTTTTGATAGATGGTATTGTGATCCTCCATACAATGAAGCTAATGCTCTAAAGATATATGATACTAGATTGCCATCAAAACAGAAATTATTGAAAGAAGGTGCTAGAGTTGTTAAAAAAGGTTCGTTAATGTTCTTGTTGTTAGGTCCAGTAAACTATCAGATATGCCCTATAGAAATTGAAAGGATAGGTATTATATTCATAACAGTAGTCCCAAACAATGAGATGAGGACTTTAAACATATATCATAAAATTGGTTGATCGTGTGTGACTTGACAGCAGAAATAAAATCAAATTCATTTTCAAGTCAAGAAAAAGAATTCCACATTACGTAACTATTAGAATTACAAACAGAAGAAAAGATGATCAGGCTACTTGACTGTTATGTGGTATGTGACAGCCGTACTAAAACCACCTGGGCCATCGGCGGAAAAGGAAATCTCGTGGTTTCCAACCCTTAATGGCTTTAACGGCACCCAGTATCCGTCAGTTATTGCTTGGTATGTACCCGCTGGAGCGGTACCCGGTGGATGATTATATATATTGTCCTCTCCAAGTGTGAATTCAAACAATCTCGATTGTGCCCGTAACTTACTATCTACTTTGATCTTTACACCATCTACTGACGCTTTCAAATTAGTTGCTTGATTAACATTATCTGTTACTGCCCGTTTCACCTTTGCGATGGTATCAAATGGAGGCACTGGATCCAATGTTTGGAAGTAATTATAGACAGGGAAGAAGATGGCTTTACCCTTTGGTATCGTACAAGTCCTCTCAGCAGAACCGCCAGTTGTACCTGCTAGGTAAAAGAAATATCCATCTTGATTTACATTACACGGATTAGCGTCTATAAGTGGATTTATAGGTTCAGGTATCGGGAGTACCCATTGCCACCACTTTGCACCTAAATATATACTTAGATATGGAGAAAAGAGATGTGGTTTCTCCTTTACAGCATAAGCATTAAAATTTCCCATAAGTGGAAGCGCTATGACGGCGCTTGATACAATTACAGTCATAATTAAAATCGCTTTTATCATTAAATTTTGATTTGATTTAAATTATAAATGGGATATGATGTTTTTGATAGTGCAATAATATAAGAGAATACTACTAAAGTAATAATCTATTTTTTATTTTACTAGAAATTAGTATTAACAATCGCTAAAAAGCATTAAATGATAAACCATTGAAATCAATATCGATGAAGAAATTCTTTCTAATGCTAGGAGCACTTTTGACTGGCGCAGTTAGTGTTAGCCTAACGGCCTTCGCACCACACTCTGTAGAGGCTTTAACTAGTACTAACTGAGCCGCCTACTTTATTTTTCCCTAGTTAAAGTGGTTTTGATTCGTTAATTTCATGAGTAATCTTATAATGATATCGTAATTCTTCTACATTGGAGAATATTCTTGAACATAATGGACATTCAAAAGTTTCTCCCGTTTCCATGTAATGTAGATGATGAAATAGAATAAAGGAGTGTTAGAAGATTTTTCAGCCTTTTATTTATCGGTTGATGGTCTAGAATTAATGAAACAATATCACTAGTTGCATGGTTCATGTGAACTTGGAACTTTAGGAATATTACTAAAATTAGAATAACTTTATCTTCCAATTATGAGTAGTTGTAAGCGTGGGTAAGTTCACAAATGAAGAGCGTTCTATAGTCAAGTCATTAGTTGCTACGCTATCATTAAAGCGAATATCAGATAAGGAAATCATTGAAATTATTTTTCATCAGACTAATAAAATGATAACCAGAAAAGCGTTATACGTATTACGACAGAGCATTAAGAAAGATTCGTATGAATGGTATAATAAATTAAGACAAGACCAATACGCCTACATTCATGAGTATAAGGAGCGAATCGACGAACTGCTATCTTTACAAAAGAAGCATCATGAGATAATTAAGAACAATGAACACAATCCACAAGTTCAACAAACATCATTAGCCGAGTTGCATAAGTTGTCGATAACGTTAAGTAATTTCTATGACGTAGCAAGTGATATAGTAAATAATCATGCTACCTTACCAACGATATCAAAAGATAAGACAGTTAGCTCACAAGAATCAGAACAATCAGTCATTACAGTCTAGTCTTTCTATCTTACAAGGGAAGGAATTCTGGCTATGGAATAAATCAGAACATATCGAGCTGTTCAAATTAAGTAAAGGTAACTGCTGTTTCAACCATCTGGTAGGCTTGCCTCGGAAGAACGATAGAGAATTTCCTCTTTTCGACTATGAGCGATTAATGTATGATACCTTAATGACTGAATCTGGAAGTTTCAAAGAAAGGCATTTTTTTAGCACAAAACGATTAATATACACAAATATATTTACATTTAAAACCCCGAATTATTTGGTATTCTAAAACTTTTTCAAATTAGGAAAATAAAGATTCTATTGAATTGTATATGATACTAAACAGGGAAATAGAAAATATATCGAAATAATTATAGGTATAAATTATGTTGGCAGTGACCGAATGAATAAATAAGAAAGCAGTAATAGTGAAAATATAAGAGGAGAGATTGCAGTTCTAAATGAATAAATTACAACAAAGACAAAAACTACTTAGCAAATTAATATCAGACTGCATAACATTCAGATTAACAGAAACAGAAGCATTAAAGTATATTGAAAAAGAATATGGTAAACCAATATCCAGTAGAAACTATTATCTTATAAAATCAAAATTAGAATCGGAAGATTCATCACAATTATGGTTAGACGAATTTGCACGTATCGGCTTTGTCCAGCACTTTAGAAAACTATTCGATGATTTAATCAAAATTCAAGACGATAGCCTAAGCAGATTATATATCGAAGGCTCTAAACCAAATAGAAACGAGAAGTTAGTTTTGGACTTAAAGGAAGACATAAGAGAGAATACCAAACTACTGTGTGAATTGGGTGAAGCGAGTCCGATAATCGCGGCAATAAAAGCAAAAATACAACAGAATTTAAAGCCTACTATTAATTATAAAAAAGATGAAATTATAAAATTAGATTCAGATATTCGTCAGGAAAATATAATGAACTCAGAATCAGAACCTTGGGCATGAAATGTTGCAACATATACCTAATACCCCAATTTAAATATCCTTTAATTAAGTCTCCCCCTTTAATATCAACTATTAACTCTGAGAATTTTTGATAATTGTTCTATTTCTATACGTATCCTGGGCATGTCCCAAATGCTTTAGAAGTGATGACATTACTCATAAGCATGACTATTATAGATTATCCTACATAATTCCCGAAACCCATCGAAGTAGGATAAAAATCGTAAAAAACTTCGTCGTTAATATCAACAACAAGAGCAACAACAAATATCAATACCAGCAACAATACTTAAAATACTTGTGAAGGTTCATTATTTAGAAGAAGAGATACAAGAACTAGGGGTCAGATTAGAGCTCAGCAACAGCTCTAGCCACAAACACAGGAACAGTTGGTTTTATCTGATATGTCATTTCTAAACAGTCCATACCTAATTTACTCTAATCTATTTTTCATGCAGGTACTTCGCTAGCTCAATTAATGATGTAGCAAATCTTACGTGGTCGCAATTGGAGTCCGAATCAGGAGAATTGCAGTATAATAAACCATCTTTATAAATGATTTCTGCAATTAGGTTCTGCTTATTGTCCTTTATGAAAAGGCTTCCAGCACGACCCCCTGCATAAGTCAAGTGACTAAATGGCTTGTATTCAGATAGGAATCGCTCTTTCTTCAAAACATCAAGAAGCAACTCATTAACAAATGTGGTAAAACTTGGTGCGGCTCGAAGACCTGATTCATAGACCCTCGCCAGACCCTTGATTACGTCCCCTCGAAGTTCAACAAGTTTATTTCCTTTCTTAATTGGCATTATATATTGATTAAATATTAATTATCCTTAATAAACCTTGGTTTGACTGATAAGCTCATGGTGTATCTGAGTCATGCTAATCTGGACTTAGTAATACTTATATTAGGCATACAAAATTAAATTTATTGATAATAAAATGCGACATGAACAATTTTGCGATATAGGACTCAAGAACGTGAAAGGTTTTAAAGAAGCTATAGGAATAGAATAAAAATGTCCTCAGGTAAAGTAGTAATATTTTTTGTGTTCCTTATAGTAGCATCGATAGCAATGTACTATAATGTTAAAAATATGCAACATGCAGCTAAAAGAGTTGAGTATGCACAAGAGGATTTAAAAGCAGCTTACCAAGACTGCGTAACAGCAACAGAACATTTAAATCAAATAGAACTTAGAAATGGTATGGCATTAAGTCCTAATCCATGTCCGCCCCCATAAAATTTTTATTAATCGGTAGTCGGTGAGAAAATGGATAGTAAAAAAATACAAGAAAAGGTATTAAGTATCATGTTGAATAAAATAATAAGTACTTTTTATGCTAGTAACAGAATTATGCTAGTAACAGAATACCTAAAACGTATCTGTTTGATAACTGATAATACCCCTGAAGGTAAAAGTAGAAATGAATAAGAGTATTTTAACCACCATAATAATCGCAATACTTGGAATTATTTTAGTTTCCTCAATAGGTACCAGCACCGAAAAACTAGCACTATCCGCTCTAAAGTTCCAGCACAAAACAAACGTGGATGCTTTCAACAGTATGTTGGGATACTTTGGAATACAGTTAGCACATGCTGAAGATGAAGGAGGTGGAAGTGATGATAGTGGAGGCGGAGACGACAGCGGAGGAGATAAAGGAAACAATGAAGGAAATGACAATAGTGGTGACTCCCAAAAAGAAGAACAAAAAGAAGAATCACATAAACAAGATAATAGCAACCATAAAAATACTGTAGAAGAGCATAATAAAATAAGAGAAGAAAAACAAAAAGAAAATGAGGAAAAATTAAAAAATTCAGGTCTTGTAATAGGTAAAGGAGATAAACCTACAAAAGAATCATTAGATAATTATGAGAAAGAACAAGCAGCAAAAGAAGATTACATTAATGATAAGTTAAGTGATGATCAATTACCTAAAGTAGTTCCACAACCTAATGCTGAGAAAAAAATTTTTCCTGAATCTCATTTACCTAAACCAACAGAAGATTCAAGTGGGAATATTATTAAAACTCCTAGAAATCCGACACATCAACCACAAGGATCAGGCTCTGAAGATGATCCCGATGAGTATTGCGATTCGTCACAATGCTACGGTCCTGGTTCAAAAGATGGAAAGGATCAAAATTGCTTAGGAAAATATTGTAAGGGAGGATCTGAACCATTCAAAGAGGGAGATTATTGTAAATATAATAAGTGGGATTCAAAGAAATGTGGAAGTGATAATTGTAATAAATGGGACAATAGTGGATGTTATGATGGTAAAGATGGAAAAGGTGATTGTAATAAATGGGACAATAGCGGATGCGGTAAAGGAGACCATGACCATGATCATCACTCACATGGAGATCATAATCATCACCACAATCATAAGCATAACTATCACAATGACAAACATTACC